>JAKSRW010000049.1 GCA_024403355.1 Lachnospiraceae bacterium | reverse complement strand
GTGTTCGGGACTTTCACCCGTTAGAGCGCGCCCATGGCGCGCAAACCAAAAAAACGGACGAGCCCCGGCCCATCCGTTTTTCAATGATTATTTAGATTATTCTTTATCCCTAAGTATGTCAACTGCAAGTCAGCTCAATTACTGAGCCTGTACTGCTGTACAAGCTACTGTATTTACGATATCTGCTACAGAGCAGCCGCGTGAAAGGTCATTACAGGGCTTTGCGAGACCCTGAAGTACTGCGAAGCAGTCTGCACCACCGATACGCTGTGTAATCTTGTAACCGATATTACCTGCCTGAAGGTCAGGGAATACGAGTACATTTGCGCGACCTGCGACAGGGCTTCCCTTTGCCTTGCTGGCGCCAACCTCAGGGACGAGCGCTGCATCAAACTGCATCTCACCGTCAAGAAGAAGGTCGGGTGCCTGCTGATGTGCAATTTCAACTGCCTGCTGAACCTTTGTTACAAGCTCATGCTTAGCACTGCCCTTTGTAGAGAATGAAAGAAGCGCAACACGGGGCTCTTCAATACCGCAAAGCACCTTCGCTGTATCAGCAGCTGCAATCGCGATACTTGCAAGCTCCTCAGCTGTAGGACAGGGAACAACCACACAATCCGCATAAACCAGAAGTCCGTTTTCTCCCAGGCTCTTGTTGGGACAATCCATAAGGAAGCTCGAAGAAACAATCTTCATACCGGGCTTTGTCTTGATAATCTGAAGTGCGGGACGAAGCATGTCTCCCGTTGTATGAACAGCACCCGATACAAGTCCGTCGGCATCACCCAGCTTTACCATCATTATACCGTAATACATAGGGTCAAGAACGAGCTTTGCAGCATCCTCCTCGGTAAGTCCCTTAGCCTTACGAAGCTCGTAAAGCTGCTTTGTATATTCTTCATTCTTTGCGCTGTTTTCAGGATCCTCAATCTTTACACCGGTAATATCAACACCGATTTCCTTTGCTACTGCGGCAATCTTCTCTGCGTTACCGATAAGAATGGGCTCTGCAAGTCCCTCCTTTTTAATGATAACGGAAGCTTCAACCGTACGAACCTCGTCACCCTCCGGAAGAACGATGGTCTTCACGTTTTTACGTGCCTTATCCTTTATCATATCAATCATACTCATATTAGAAATCCTCCTTTTTTATATTTTAATGCAATAAAAACAGTGCTGTCTTTATAACCGCCTTCACATGATTGTCTCAAACAGATTCGGGATATAACAGACAGCACCTTTGATTTAATTCTTAAATCAGCCCTTGCTCAGAGGATTATTCTGAAAGGTCCTTCTGAGTTAAAAGACATACTCCATTCTTTGAAAGTACATCTGCTGTACTCTCTGTATCAGCTGTCTTTAAAATAAGGCTTGCCGCACCATTGGCCGGAGCAGTGAACGCATACATATATTCCATATTAATCTGCGCATCATTAAGCACTCTTAATACCTTTGCAAGGCTTCCGGGCTTATCGTCAATTGTAATTGCAACAACATCCTTAACAGAGAAAACATAGCTCTTTTCAGCCAGAATCTTTGAGGTTTTCTCATAGTCATCAACAATAATTCTGACAATACCGAAATCCTGTGACTCAGCAAGTGACATTGCTCTTAAATTAATGCCCTCGCCAGACAGAACATCAACGATGTCTGCAAGCTTACCATAGCTGTTCTCCAAAAAAACTGAAATCTGTTTAACTGTCATACCCTTCTCCATCCTTTCTTTTTTTGCTGCGGCACCCCATACCGCATAAAAGCCAAATTAAAACCCTACAGAATTAACCCTGATAAAGGTTACGCTTGTCAATAATTCTGACAGCCTTACCCTCACTTCTCTGGATTGTCTTAGGATCAACAAGCTTAACCTTAACTGCAATACCAAGCATAGCCTTAAGTCCTGCAACAATCTCCTTCTCTCTGTTGCTGATGTCTCCGACATTATCACTGAACATCTCAGGAGTCATCTCAACCATGACCTCAATAGTATCTGAGTTATTTACACGGTCAACGATAATCTGATAGTTTGCGGGATAGCCCTGGTTAAGAAGAACTGCCTCAATCTGTGAAGGGAATACATTTACGCCCTTTACGATAAGCATATCATCACTTCTTCCGAGAGGCTTTGTCATCTTTACATGTGTTCTGCCGCATGAGCACTTCTTGTGGCTGAGAATACAAATATCTCTTGTTCTGTATCTGAGAAGAGGGAATGCCTCCTTTGTGATACATGTAAATACAAGCTCGCCCTTCTCACCATCGGGAAGAACCTCACCTGTCTTAGGGTTAATAACCTCTGCAATGAAATGGTCCTCGTTAATATGCATACCTGTCTGCTCTGAACACTCAAATGATACACCGGGACCTGAAATCTCTGTAAGACCGTAAATATCGTAAGCCTTGATTCCAAGGTTATTCTCGATATCTCTTCTCATTTCCTCTGTCCATGCTTCTGCACCGAAGATACCTGCCTTAAGCTTAATCTGGTCTCTTAAGCCTCTCTCATTGATGCTCTCTGCAAGATATGCGGCATATGAAGGAGTACAGCAAAGAACTGTAGAACCAAGGTCAGTCATGAACTGAATCTGACGGTCTGTATTTCCTGAAGACATGGGAAGTGTAAGTGAACCGAGCTTGTGTGAACCGCCGTTAAGTCCGGGGCCGCCAGTGAAAAGACCATATCCGTAGCTTACATGAACTACATCCTCATTTGTTGCACCTACGGCAACAAGTGCTCTTGCGCAGCACTCATCCCATAAATCAATATCATGCTGTGTATAATATGCGATAACTCTCTTTCCTGTTGTACCACTTGTTGACTGGATTCTAACACAGTCTGCAAGAGGTCTTGCACGGAAGCCGTCAGGATAATTGTCTCTAAGGTCATCCTTTGTTACAAAGGGAAGCTTATGAAGGTCTGCTGTTGACTTAATGTCTTCGGGTGTAAGACCTGCCTCTTCCATTCTCTTACGATAGAAGGGAACATTGTCCCACACATTTTTAACCTGCTTAACGAGTCTCTCGTCCTGCCACTGCTGAATCTGCTCTCTTGAAGCAGTCTCGATTTCCGGCTGGAAATAATTAGCCATTGATTTGTTCCTCCATAGAATTAAATTTTTGATTTTCATTTAAAATATGTATGCTTATTGTGCATTACTTATATTTTTCGAATCAAATATCTTCGATATTATATCATATTGCACAAGATGCGTCAATGAATATTTATAACCCTTCAAGTATTTCCAAACATTTCTTCATTTTGTATTTGGGGCTGTGAATTATAGCCGGGAAGCCTAAGCTGTGACTTTTTCGCTTGGTCATCGTAAAAAAAAACTGTGCAGATTCAGCCTTAACTGATACTGCACAGTGTTATATTTTTTCAAAGCAATATAAAAATTTGACTTACTTATACATCAGCAAAGGATTCTGCCTCCGCCAAGCACGGTGTCCCCGTCATACAGGACAACCGCCTGCCCGGGTGTGATTGCCCTCTGTGGCTGTTCAAACACAAGCTTCACGCTTCCGTCCGCCTGCGGATAAGCCGTAGCCGGCTGTTCCTTATGACGATAACGGATTTTTGCACTGCAGCTTATTTCCGATTCGGGTACCCTTCCGCTGATCCAGTTAAAATCAACCGCAGTAAGCGTATCCGAAAACAGCTTATCCTCATCCGTAAGTGTAACAGTATTGTCTTTAACATTTATCTCACTTACATATATGGGCTTTCCGGCTGCGATTCCGAGCCCCTTTCGCTGTCCTATCGTATAACGTACGGTGCCCTTGTGAGTTCCGAGGACATTGCCTTCGTAATCGATAAAATTGCCGGGGGCATATGTTTTTCCGGTATAGCGTTCCAGAAATGCAGCATAATCGCCATCGGGTACAAAGCAGATATCCTGACTGTCCGGCTTTGCAGCATTAATAAAGCTGTTCGCCTCCGCCAGTTCTCTGACCTCTGTCTTTTTCATGCCTCCGAGAGGGAAAAGAGTATGTGCAAGCTGCTCCTGAGTCATTGAATACAGAACATAGCTCTGATCCTTTGTTTCATCCAGAGCCTTCTTCAGGAAATATTCTCCGTTCTTTTCCTCTATACGCACATAATGTCCGGTAACCACATAGTCACAGCCAAGAACTCTTGCACGCTCAAAGAGCTTGTCAAACTTCAAAAACCTGTTGCATTCAATGCAGGGATTCGGAGTAAGTCCGTTTTCGTAAGAATCAACAAAACGTGCAATAACCTTCTCACGAAAATCATCCTTAAAATTGAATACATAATAGGGTATGCCCAGCCTGTTTGCCACACTTCTCGCATCCTCGACATCATCCAGACTGCAGCAGGTATGCCCCTTGCTGATTCCGATATCCTCATTGTCATAGAGCTTCATGGTACATCCCATGCACTCATAGCCCGCATCCTTTATTAACTTTGCCGCCAGCGAAGAATCAACGCCTCCGCTCATCGCAATTAATGCCTTTTTCATGATAAACTCACTTATTTCTATTATTTTGTTTTTACAGACTTTGCCATTAATTTCTTTACAGTCTGCATCGAACATAATACCATAACCGGCAATTCTGTTCAATAAAAAACGGACCGATTTTACACGGTCCGCCCTATTTTAAAAATTATCTTAGAGATTTTTAACCTTCAGTGCCCTAATCGCATTTAATACAGCAATAATCATAACTCCGACATCCGCAAAAATCGCCGTCCACATATTTGCTATACCCACTGCCCCAAGGCCGAGACAGATAAGCTTGATGCCTATTGCAAAGTATATATTTTCATAAACGATTCTGATACATTTCTTTGAAATTCTGATAGCCTTTGCAATTTTTGCAGGGTCATCATCCATAAGTACAACATCTGCTGCCTCAATTGCCGCGTCCGAACCAAGGGCACCCATAGCGATACCGATGTCTGCTCTGGTTAATACAGGGGCATCATTAATTCCGTCACCAACAAAGCAAAGCTTCTCCTTTTCACTCTTGGAAGCCAGGATTTCCTCAACCTTTGAAACCTTGTCCGCAGGAAGAAGTTCACTGTGAACCTCATCAATTCCAAGCTCTGCCGCTACCGAATCAGCGACCTTCTTACGGTCACCGGTAAGCATTACACTCTTCTTAATTCCCGTCTTTTTCAGTGCCGCAATCG
Source organism: Lachnospiraceae bacterium (assembly GCA_024403355.1). Lineage (GTDB taxonomy): Bacteria > Bacillota > Clostridia > Lachnospirales > Lachnospiraceae > RUG11977. Next base: position 15,580 of record JAKSRW010000049.1, on the reverse strand, counting down.
CCTGCTGTGCAGTAGGCTTTACAATATCCGAAATAACTATGTATCCTGAATATTTTCCGTCAATTGCCAGATGCACTATGGTTCCGATTTCATCGGATGACATACTCTCAAGGGACATGCGTGTCATAAGCTTTGCATTACCTGCGGCAACTTCAACTCCGTCCACCCTTGCCGTAACACCGTGTCCGCTGATTTCACTGACTTCGGATACTCTGTCCGCCGCAATCTCACGTCCGTAAGCCTTCTTCAGACTCTTGCTTATCGGATGTGATGAATAGCTCTCCGCATGAGCCGCATACTCAAGAAGCTTTTCCTCAGAAAGCTTTGCACCGGGTGCAACTACCGTTTTCTTTACCTCGAAAACGCCCTGCGTCATTGTGCCGGTCTTATCAAATACAACATATTTTGCATCAGAAAGTGTCTCAAGATAATTTGAACCCTTTATAAGAACACCCTCTCTACTCGCTCCGCCGATACCGGCGAAAAACGATAAAGGAATACTGATAACGAGTGCGCAGGGGCAGCTGATAACAAGGAAGGTCAGCGCTCTCATAATCCACACTGTCCATTCGGCTGACGAACCCGTAATAAGCAGTACAACAGGAGGAATAACCGCCAGCGCCAGCGCACCAATACATACCGCAGGCGTGTAAATTCTTGCAAACTTTGAAATGAAATTCTCTGACTTACTCTTTCTTGAGCTTGCATTTTCTACAAGTTCAAGAATCTTCGAAACGGTAGACTCGCCAAATTCCTTGGTGGTTTTAATCTTTATAAGCCCGTCCAGATTGATACAGCCGCTGATAACCTCATCATTTTCGCCTGCCGTACGGGGAACGCTCTCACCCGTAAGGGCACTTGTATTTAACGAAGTCTTTCCTTCAACTATAACACCGTCAATGGGCACCTTCTCACCGGGCGCAACCACTATAATACTGCCGATTTCAACCTCATCCGGATCCACCTGTTCAAGCCTTCCGTCCTCGCCCTCAATATTTGCATAATCGGGCCTGATGTCCATAAGCTCGCTGATGTTTTTTCTGCTCTTGCCGACTGCGTAGCTCTGGAAAAGCTCTCCAATCTGATAAAAAAGCATAACTGCCGAGCCCTCAACATAATCACCCAGACAAATGGCACCTACGGTAGCTACGGCCATAAGAAAATTCTCATCAAAAACCTGTCCTTTCTTTATTCCCTTGCAGGCCTTTAATAAAATATCATAGCCTATAACAAAGTAAGGGATAAGATATAAGCCAAATTCCAACCAGCCTCCCAAAAGGCCCTCAATAGGGAGAAATTTCAAAATAATAATGAGCGCCGCAGCAATGATTATTCTGATCAGAACCTTCTTCTGCTTTTTGTTCATAAACCTGTTCCGTCCTTCCGCTTCACTTAATATGCTGTTATTATGCTATCCCGAATTTACATTAACGTTCTTCCCGCTCTATATGTTCATCTGATAAATCAGATATAAATCTCACAATCATCCTCAACCTTTTTGCAGTTCTTCAATACCTGCTGCATAACTGCCTTACAGTCAGCTCCCTCTTCGAATTCCACATTCATTTTAAGTGTCATGAAATTAACAACCGCACTCTTTACGCCCTCTGTCTTTGCAGCAGCCTGCTCCATCTTATCCGCACAGTTCGCACAATCAACTTCAATCTTATAACTCTTCTTCATAATAAATACCAAACCTTTCTTTTTGATTAATATGCTTTACATTTCGTTTTAACATATGAATGATTGTTCATATGTTGTATTTATTATAACACCCCTGTTAAAAATGTCAATAGTCAAAATACGTTTTTCTTAAATATTTTTTTCATAATAAAAACCGCACCGTAATTATCCTTTCGAACAATATACGATGCGGTAAGTCAAACTCGTGACCGCTTCGCTTGTCACTCGTTATATATGACTATCTTAATCTTTCGTCAATCATTTTGTTGAATACTTGAAATTTCTGAACATATGCTTGTTATAGCCTGAACCCGTAGACGCTGATAAACCGAGGTAAACCTCGTCCTTAAGTGTAATATCCGACTGGCTGAGAACCTTTTCAGAATCAAGATATACGGTTAATGTATCGTTCTTGTATACAATCTTAACCTTGTGCCACTCGCTGTCATCTACACGGTCATCTGCAACATAAGCAAGATGCCTTGAGATAGACTGTGAAACAATCGCAATATGTTTCTTACCGGGATCACCTGAATTTCTAGGGTATGAATCGAACTCTACTCCGTAATATCCGCTGAAGCCCAGACCGCCGCCATCCGCACCGATACCGGTGTTTTCGGCAAGATTGAGAACTATTCCGTCAGCACCGCCGTAACTATTATTACGACCGCCGCCTGCCCAGTATTCAAACATGATTGTGAGACCCTTCTTTGTTGAAATAGGGTCTGAATACCAGGCACTGCCTGACTTCCAGGTACTGCACTCTGTAAGAACAATTCCGCCGTCCGCTTCTCTCGCCGCATTTTTATAGAGGACAAAATCGTCGGTAATATCGTCAGCCACCTTTACATTTACGCTGCAGCTTGCAGATACACCGTTGCATGTTGCGGTAATTGTACATTTACCTGTCTTCTTTGCTGTGACCTTGCCGTTTGCATCAACTGTAGCAATAGATTTCTTGCTGCTTGTCCAGCTCACATCCTTAACTTCACCTGTTACGGTTGCCTTAAGGGTCTGGCTGGGCTTTTTATCAGTCAGGCTTATAGAGCTCTTATCGAGCTTAATTGTTGTAGCGGGAGCCACAACCTCTACCTTACTCTTAAGCATTGTTCCGTTAACATTTACCGTAACAACGGTGCTTCCGATTTCTACACCGGTTATTACACCGTTTTCGGTAATCTTTGCGACAGAGCTCTTGCTGGTCGACCACTTGCCTGTGGTTGCAACACCGTTTTTATAAACCTTAAGAGTCTTGCTTGCACCCTTTTCAACCACTACCGGCTGCTCACTGAGAGTCAGCGATGTAATCTGCTGGGCAATTGATTCGAAAGCTGCATTAAGATCCTTGGTTTTTTCAATGATATAGCACTTATCCTCCGATGCAAGATCCTTCATGAACTGCTTGCCGAATAAGAGACTGTCACCCTTTGAATTATGGAAGAATCCGAGAGCATATATGAAATAGTCCTTCTTCTTAAGTGCCTTATCAACCTTAACTACCGCATTTGCATACTGGTAATATTTATGGTCCTTCTTTGTATATTCACCCTTTTCAAGCTTATCACCTGTTCTGGGAAGACCATCAGAGCAGAGAATTACGTTCTTAATTACATTCGAACCGCTCTCCTTTACACTGTTAAGCAGCGCCTCCGCATCATCAAAGGCAGCCTTGATATTTGTATTTTCGGTAATCTCAAGACCGGAAATAGCCTTCTTTACCTTCTTTAAATCAGTTGTAAAGCCGCATGCGACCTCTGAATCATTACCAAAGGCAATTACGGCTACATAGTTTGTACCGTCTGCATTCATAACGGTTTCAGCAAAGCGGGATGCGGCTTCCTTTGCAAGCTTCATGGGCGAGCCCTTCATACTTCCGGAGCAGTCCAGCATAAGCACATTATATCGGACAATACTGTCGCTTGTCTTATTTACGACAGAAACCACACACTCTACAACCGAACCGTCGTACATGGCAGAAATTACTGCCGATCCCTTTTTCTTTCCGGTAACCTGTCCCTTGGAATTTACCGTTGCAACCGAAGAATCACTGCTGCCCCAGACAGCTCCCGAAACAGCCTTGTCACCCTTCATTACCTTAAGGGTAATTGATTCACCCTTATTTACCGTTGCGCTCTTCTGACTCATCGATATGCCTGTCGCAGCAAATAAATCAGCTGACGGCATAGCCATAATTACTGCCGCAATAAGCAGTATCCAGACAAATACTTTTGACTTTCTTTTCATTTTTCCTCCTCATGCAATGAATGTAATGATTTGCTCACAAAGTAGATTGGTGCGTTTTGGCCCCAGTCTTTCAGTTATTTAATATATATTTATAAACCGTCCCACAGCTTTTTGCAGAAGCAGTACAGTGCCCTTACATCTGTCAGCTCCAGGTCTTCCATATATCGGGCCGGTAACCCACTGTGGCAAGCTTTCCGTTTCTTACAACGGGAGTCTTTAAAAGCTGCTGATTTTCAAGCACCTTTTCCATTTTATCTTCTTCCGCTAGATAGTTTACAAGTGCCAGTGTATCCCGGTCCTTACAGTCCGGATCCAGCAGATTATCAAGTCCCTTAACAGCCTGCAGAACTGAGGCCAGCTCGCCCTTGCTCATCCCTTTTTCCTTTAAATCGATAAACTGTGCCTTTATTCCGCGCTCCTTAAAATATCGCTCGGCTTTCTTTGTATCAAAGCACTTTTTTGTCCCAAAAATCTGTATATTCAACGCTTACCTCCCCAAATATATCTGAATTCATAAAATATTATATCTTTTTCAAATCAGCTGTTGTATAATCAGTAAAAATAATCAATATCATCGGTTTCAAATAACTGACAAATACCGATGCGACGCGAGGGATACCATGAGTTCTAAGGATTGCATACTTGAATTACTTGAATATAACAAAGATCATTTTCTTTCGGGCGAAGAAATGGCCCGTTCTCTTTCTATTTCAAGAAACGCAGTCTGGAAAGCAATCAATGAACTTCGAGCCCTCGGCTACAGGATAGATGCCGTAAGAAACAAAGGCTACCTTTTGTCCTCCGACAGCGATATCATTTCCTCTCAGGGCATATCTGCCGGACTTACGGATAAAGCCTCAGCGCTTATCCTGGTTTATGATTCACTTGAGTCCACAAATAAAACAGCCAAGGAGTTTGCCATTAATTCTGCAAAACACGGCACTGTAATCGTAGCAGATTATCAGACCCGCGGCAAGGCGCATAATAACGAAAGCTTCTCCTCCCCTAGCGGAGGAATATATATGAGCCTTATTCTCATACCCGACAGACTTCCTTTTGAGAAGCCGTCCGATATATCTAAATTCAGCGCCTACGCAGTAGTCAAAGCACTGTCACAGCTGACAGCAGCTAAGCCCGTCATCCGAAACGTAACCGATATTTATGACAATAATCAGAAGATAGCCGGTATTCTGAACGAATCCGCTCTTGACTTTGAAACAGGCCGTCTTCAGTGGGTTATCATCGGTGTCGGAATACCCATGCCGGTGAATGCTTCCAGAAATTCAGTTATCGCCGCAATAATCAATAATATCCTTTGTCCCCAGGATAGCCCGGAAGACATCATTAAATACTATAACGACAGACATAGCAAACCATAAAACGGACGGTTAATTTTCAGCCGCCTTTACTCTCGCAATTTCCTCAACAAGAGAAGGAATTACTATCGGCTTTCCGATAAATCCGTTCATACCTATCTCAAATGCCTGCTTTCTGTCAGAATCAAAAACGTTTGCGGTTAACGCAATAACAGGTATTCCCGCCTTGACCTTATCATCAAGCTTTCTTATGGCCCTGGTGGTATCCCAGCCGTTCATATTGGGCATCTGTACATCCATCAGAATCAGCTGATAATAATCGGACGGTTTCTGCATTATCTTCGAAATACACTCAACACCGTCCACTGCAGTTTCTACCAGGAATCCATACTCCGACAAAATTTCCTCAGCAATCTCACGGTTCATCTCATTGTCCTCTGCCAGAAGAATCCTCATTCCCGCAAAGGCTTTTCCTTCGATGATAGCTTCTGAATTATCGTCAGCCTTTTCTTCCTCGGCAAGCCTCAGTTCAAGTGTAAGCGTAACCGCCGTTCCCTTGCCCAGCTCACTGTCAACATCAATCGAGCCCTGCATAAGGTCAACATATTTTTTAACAATTCCCATACCAAGACCGGTACCGACAATCTTACTCTCAGTCGCATTTCTCTCTCGTGAAAAGCTCTCAAAAATATGTGGAACAAATTCCTTGCTCATGCCGATTCCTGTATCGCTGATACAAAGCTCCAGCTTTGCATAGCCTTCCTTTGCAGCCTCCAGCTCATGAACCTTAATATCAATCGAGCCACCCTTGGGAGTATATTTAATTGCATTTCCCAGAATATTGATAATAATTGCCTTAAGCTTTACTTCATCACAATAACAGTTTTTATTTTTTATTTTGATATCACGCGTTACGGTAAGCTCCTTCTCCCTGTAGCGGCTCTCAATAATCATTCTGACATCCTCAGAAAGGCTTACCAGGTCTGAAACACTCTCATCAAGGACCATTTTGCCGTTTTCAATACGGGCCATTTCCAGAACCTCATTTATCAGTTCAAGAAGATATTTTCCTGCTTTTTTAATATTTGTAATATACTCGGCACTCTTTTCTGCACTCAGCTTTTTACGTTCAATCAGCTCCGCAAAGCCTATGATGGCATTCATGGGAGTACGAATGTCATGTGACATATTGAAAAGGAAGGATGATTTTGCCTCACTCGCCTGCTGCGCCAGTGAAAGAGCATCCTCTACCTGCTGCTTAGCCTCTGAGATGGCACGCTGCGAAGCCTCCATTTCCTTACGTCGTTTTACATTAGAAACGATATAGAGAATAAAACCTGCCGAAATCAGTGTAATTACAGCAAATGCAATTATTACGAAGGTCAGGGAATTGTCCTGAACCAGGTCCTTAAAGCTTGCCCTTTTCTCCACATATGAGTATGACTGAAGTGCAAGGTTCACATCAGAAACATTAAGGTCCCTTATTATATGATTCAGAACGGACAGAAGACCTGTTTCGCTGTTTCTTACCGCAAAGCTGAAGAAAATATCTTCATTTATCGGAATAAGTGAAATATTACGCTCGCCGTATAACTTGATATACTCGTTCGCCTTATATCTGTCCATAAGGGTGAACATATCATTCTTCCCTATTGCCTCTGCACATTCATCCAGACTGCTGAAGGATACGCGTTCACTTTCAGGATAATACAGAACCGAAATAGGATCCTGGAGAGGATTATCTCCGGCAACTGCTACTCTTTTAAGCTTATCCTCCTCATAACGTCCGCTGAAGAGCATGACAACGTTCGGCTCCACAACCGCGTTGCTGATACGGAACCCGTTTAATTCGGAATACCATTCATTTTGGTAAATTGGGAAAATGGCATCTATGTCTCCATTTTTCAAGGCTGTAATCATAGATAAGAGATCTGCATAGCCAAGAGTCTCGATTTTCAGATTATAATCTGCGGTACTTGCGGATATTCTTTCAACAATGTCCTTAATAAGACCGGTAACTCTTTGCTTTTTCTCATCCTCATAGGAAGAATACGGCATATAATCATCCAAAAAACCTATGCGGATGCTTTTATGGTTCGAAAACCACTTTATCTCATCCTCGGAATGCTCAAATCCGGACTTATTTTTCAGCGAATATTTTGCAGTCAGTTCTCGTGTAAAATACGGTGTCTCATTATCAATGGAAACCATCGCCCTGTTCATTTCACGTGCCAGAAGACGCTGCTTATTAGAAACACAGAAATAGTACTCCTCATCACCTATTTCAAGAACCGGGCTTATTTTCGAAAAATCAATATCTCCATGCTCCGGAACTACCAGCAGCTCTATCTGATCGTTCATTAAGGCCTCATACATGGAAGCATTATCATTAAAGAGCTGAACACGACATGTAAAGCCGTATTGTGTAATAAAATTCATCAGCCTTGTATAGTAGAGACTATCCTCAAGAACTCCTATATTTCGGCTGTAAAGGCTTGAAATATATCCGTTAAGGATATCACTGTTCCCACGTTTTTTATAAATATTTATTGTATCCGAAAAGAAGCTGCTATCAGAGTGCTCTATACTTTTCTGGTCAATCAGGCCGTCGCTTTCGGGTACCATGAGAAGGTCAATTTCGCCGCTCTCAAGCTTATGGCGAAGCTCCTCGAAGCTGCCATATTCGTACTCATACCTCCATCCGGTATAGGACGCAATTCTGCGCATATACTCGTAGGCATATCCGCTTTTCGGGTCCGCATCGCTGTCACCCTTTTGCAGGCCCTCCGATTCATAGTAACCCACTCTAACCAGCTGTTCAAAGGCTGCCCCTGCATTTTCTCTTTTGAAAAAGGGAAAAAGAATCCCCATCACCAGTAATACTGCTGCTATTTTACCGATAGTTTTGCATTTTCTCATAATGAAAGTGATTCCCCCCTTTTAATATTTTTGCCTTTTCCGCTTATTTTATGGTGATTCTTCCTGAGCCGTAGGGATTCTCGTAATCAAGCAGATAGCCCTCGTAGGAAGCAAGGGGACAGGTCGCAGTCGAAATATGTGCATATCCGTCCTCTGCCCCGGCAAAGCTCTTTGCATAATCAGAAAGAACCATATAATCCTCACCCACATAATCCTGAATAAGCCTCAGGTCCGAAAGCATCGTAAGTCCGCTGCCCTGATTTCTAAGAAGATAGTTACTGCCACCTATGCTGTAGGTTTTTTCAAGCTCAAGGGGCTCATATGAGCCTGTCTCACGGTTGTAAACCATAACATCCTTTACTTTGTACTCTCCCGTGGGAGGCGCAAGCCAGAGATCATTCTCGTCTACAGCTACAGTTGATTCGACAGAACAATCAATTGTGTAGCTAAGTCCTGCCACCTGCATAAAGCCTCCGCTTTCGGCTGCCTTGCCTGTATTGGAATCAATAAGTCCGATTGACATTGAGGTTTTTTCAAGTACATCAAGCAGCTGCTGACCCGTGATTTCCACAAGGCATATTACATTGCCAAAGGGAGAAATCATTTTTGAACTAAGATAGCTGTATTCACCGGCTTCAACCGTAGCGCGGATTCCACCGCCGTTTACTATAGCAAAATCACAGTCAAGTCCCGCAAGCTCATTAAAATAATAGTAAATTGAATCAGCATTAAAGTCGCCAAGATTTGTCTCATGATTACGCACTATTCTAATAGCCGGATCATCGGGATCGGTTATATACATCGGCTGATCAAGCACCGCAATCTGCTCGCCCAGTCTTTCATCCACAGAAGCTATCCAGGCATCCTCTATCGCCGCTACAGCCTCATCATGCTTATCATAATCCTTTACAAGCTCCGTTTTGATGCTGCCGTTTGATATGGTCATTCTTCCTATAGCCGCAAAATAGCTGCCGGTCTGAGTAAGCACAACATTTCTGCCACTCTTATCGGTCACAAGCTCCCCCTCGATAGTAGTATGAGAATGACCGTCAATAAAGGCGTCAAGACCGGTGGTATTCGCAATAACAAGCCTGCTGGTATAGGGCTCAGAGGAGGTATCTACACCCAGGTGTCCAAGTGCGATTACGTAGTCCACCTGACCTCTTACCTCGTCTATGGTCTGTTGCACACAGTCATAAAGCTCCTGCCCGTCCGTACCTGCAAAGAAATTATAAATGTATTCGCCCTTCTCATTTTGGAAATATACGGGTGTGGACTTGGTAATTGTTTCGGGAGTTGAAATACCGATAAAAGCTATTTTATTTCCTGCGATTTCTACAATCTCGTAGGGCTTTAATACAGGGCTTTGGTCCGAGGTATTATAAAAGTTGCAGGAAATAACAGGAAAAGCAAGCTCATTCATAATGGAAAGTGCCCTGAACTGACCATAATCGAACTCGTGATTTCCGAAGGTTGCAAGATTATAGCCTGCATTATTCATAAGCTCGACGATAGTAGCCCCCTCGTCCATTGCTCCGTAGGCGCTTCCCTGAGAGAAATCACCTGCATCTACGAGAAGCACATTTTCCCCTTCTGCGATAAGCTCCTGCTTATAGGCTGCAACTGAAGAATAATTCAAAAGCCGGAAGGTATTGCCCTCTTCATCCTTGCCCGTATTTGCAATATAGGTATGAACATCATTTGTATAAAGAATAGTGACATCCTGCTTTTCTTCAGCTATATCCTCTATAGCAGGCTTATCTGTAGCCTCGCCGCCATCCGAGCCGGGCTGTAAATCTGTCTCCGCCTTGCTGTCGGAATCTTTTCCCGGGACAGTTTCCTCAGCCGGACCGGTCAGGTCACTTTTATTCTCAGAAGCTGTACCTGCACCGCTGTTTAAACTGCTCTGACTAACCTTTTCACCGCTCTCCTCCACCGGAAAAGGGGTATTTTCATCCACTACATAATATTTACTGCAGGCAGATAATACAAAAAGCATAGCCATAGCAAGGGCTGCCAGTAGACATTTTTTTCCTGTTTTTACTTTTTTTGCGTTATTTTTTCTTCTCATATATAACCTCATACTAAGAGTGAAGCAAATAGCTAATGTTATATGCAACAAATTTAATGAGTTGTTTACCCTGTAAGGACGATGCCCGGCAGCTTATTTAGTTATTTCAAGTTCAATTACTCTCCGGGGATTATCGTCCTCTGTCTGTCCGGCGGCTTCCTTAAAGCCCAGTGACTTGTAGCAGTGATATGCGGGAGGATTATTGGCAAATACGCCTATTGTTACCTTCTCCGCCTGCAATATTTCAAAAGCATAAGTCAGTCCCAGCTTAAGCATAGCCTTTCCGTAGCCCTTGCCGCGTTTTTTATCATCAAGCACTACCCAGCCAAAACGCAGGATTTTCGGGTCACCGTTTAAATAACGCATAATAAAATGACCTATAACCTCGTCCCCATCACAGGCAGTCATCGGATAAAAATTGTCTGCCTCCACGCAATCACCGTTATTCTTCATATACTTGTCATCAAGCTGCTCGGCCGTAATGGGAAAACCATCAAATCTGCTACCGCCCCACTTTTCAAAAACATCCTTATCCTGTAGCCAGCTTACTATTTTTTCAGCATCACAGCTCTTATATTGTCTCAGTCTTAACATATAATAACCATACCTTTCATTCGATTAAACCCTATTATACATAATATACCATTTTTCCCCCTAATGCAACGAATACAATGAGTTGTTCATGGGGTGGATTGGAGTAAAATAAAAAAAGGGCTTCATAAGAAACCCTTTTGTCCGTCTATTTTATATAGCTTCCCTGCTCAGTCTTGCAGACCTCAATATGCTTATTGATGGCAGGCTCGAGAAGCTGCACATGACTTATAATTCCGATAAGGCTGTTATTCTTCTGTACACATGAAAGTACATCCATAGCATCGCGGATTGACTCATCATCAAGCGTACCAAAACCTTCATCAATAAATAGTGCCTCTATTTTAATACCTGATTTCTGCGCCACCGAAGACATTCCAATGGAAAGTGCAAGTGAAACAAGGAATTTTTCACCGCCCGACAGCATGGCTACAGCACGACCTTTATCTTCCGGCATACGGTTGTCATGAGCGATAAGGTCCAAACCGCGCTTATTCCCGTTGCCCTTGTCATTGGTTCTCATAATCTGATAACGACCGTTATGAACTCGCTGAAGCATCTTGTTCGCCTCTGTAATAACCTGGTTGAACATTATTCCGAGAACATATCGTGAAAGGCCGATACCCGTATCGCCTCGAAGCTGCTTTGCAAACTTCACGTCTGCTTCAGCCTCATCAAGCTTTCCCTTATACTCTTTTTCAAGAATTCTAAGTCTTGCAATCTTATCCTTTAATCTGCTGTAGGTCTGCCCGTTTTCAGCCTTCTTTTTGCTGTAATCGGCAATTATATTCTCTATTTCCTTCTCACGCTCGGCAAATAAGGTCTTGTCCGGCTCCTCAGACCCGCGCAGCTCTTTGGCAGCAGCCTCTACACTTTCGCGGGTATTTTTAAGGTCCGTTCTATATGAAACAATTTCTTCGCGAAGCTTTTTCTGTTCAGCCTGCGGAAGCATTGCCTGACGAACCGTTTCAAGAGACTCAAATTTCCTCTTCTCAAGTTCAGACTTTAAAACTGCCTCAGCCGCTTGATAGCGCTCGCCTGCTGCCTTCTGCTCCTTATCAGCATTATTTATAGCAGTGATAATCTCCGTCAGCTTCTCCGATGCAGCCCTTGAGGCGCTGCGACAGTATTCAAGCTTTAGATTATAGCTCTCAATAGCCGATTCATTTGCCTTGATTGCATTATTAAGTGCCGCAATATCCGCTATCCCCTCAAGCATACCGTTCTGCGAGCTTTCAAGCTCACTCTTTGCCTGCATATATTTCACATGCGCATCACGCTCCTGCTCATCGGCAGCCTTTTTAGCAGCATCCGTCTGACCTTTTATCTCATCAGCCTTCTTCAGCTCATCTGATGCAACATTTCTGGCATCCTCCGCAGCTTCCATCTGCTCTTTTGATACGGAATCCTCTGATTTTTCAGCAGGAAAAGGATGTTTGGTGCTGCCGCAGACAGGGCACTTTTCACCTTCAATCAGCTCTGAAGCAATTTCCCCGTAAATACCTGCATAATACTTTTCTCTTGTTTCTTTTGCATATTTATCCTTATTCTCAAAAAGCAAATATGCAGTCTTTGCCGCATCAGAAGCCTTTTCTGCAAGCATTCCTGCCTTTTTGGCTGCATCTGCCATTCGTTTCCATTCATTTTCAGCCTTGGCAGCAATCAGTCTTAAATTATCTATCTGTTCATAGATTGGCCTCTTGGAAATCAACTCACCTGTTTTCTTCTGATACTCCTCCACAGGTGAAGATTTTTCCAGATTTATCAGTGCCGCATCTGCCTCCTTTGCCTTTTGCTCAGCGACTTGTCTGCTATTCAGAATATCCGAATATTGCTTAGTTCTACTCCTGTAGTCAGCATTCGTTGTGTCACAGTTTTTAATTAGCTCCCTGAAGTCCTCCACCTGCTCGGCCGCATCTGCTTTTTCAGCTTTTTGCTGCATTTCCTCCTGCCTTTTTTCAAGCCTTACAAGCAAAGTCTCCAGCTTATGAAGATTATCAAACTTAGATGCAAGAACTCTGTCCTCATTCAGCTTTTTGCGTTTTCTGTCCGTATCAAATGCCTTAAAGCTTCGTTCCAGCTCTTCTCCTGCTGCCATCAGTTCTTTCATATATTCTTCCAGCTCTTCTATTGAAGAATACTCGCCCTCTTCCTTTATCGAGGCCTCCACCTGATTTTTGGCATCATCAAGTGTCTTTTTATATGCAGCAGCTCTGTTAAAAAGAACCTTCGCATAGCTCATCCAGATTTCCGTTCCGAATATTTTTTGAAGAATAGCGGCCTTTTTATCCGAATCCGCCGTAAGAAATCTTTCAAACTGTCCCTGCGGAAGAAGCACAACCTGCCTGAACTGGTCCTTATTAAGGCCTATCAGCTTCTCTGCCATTCCGTTTAAATCATCAGCCTTCGGATTCTCCAGCATAGTAATAAAATTACCGTTTTCATCCTTACGTGACAAATCATATGATGCAGAAAGCAGCTTTCTTTTCATTTCAAGCCTTCTTGAAAAACGATATACTTCGTCCTGCACCTCAAGAATGAAAACGACCTCCGTATCGGTGTTCTTGTCCGCCTGATTACAGCGCCAGGCCTCAAGGTCATTACGAAAGTTCTTCGTTTTACTGTCAGTTCCGCTGCTTCCTCCGTATAACGCAAAGGTCATTGCATCAAATATACTTGTTTTACCGCTGCCCGTAGGTCCTTTCACAAGAAACAGACCATATTTTGCAAGGTCTTCAAAATCTATAGTCTCCCTATTCTTATAGGGTCCAAATGCCTGAAATTCCAATCTTAACGGCTTCAATAAACCACCCTTCCTTTCGTGTATAGTGAACCGCTGGTCTATGCAGACTAATCCTCGTTCATAAATCTTCCATTCGCCAGATCATCCATACACTGCTCAAATAATTTAATATAATGCTCCGGTGTCTCTTCCCCGTAGCTCTCCCTGTAAAAGGCCTTAAATATCTGCATCGGGTCATTTTCCAGCTTAACAAATTCCTCCATTGACAGGCTGATGGCCGCATTGCCGTCATCAAGGTCTTTGCCGGTCATATCAATTACATTTTCATAAAGACTGTTGATAATTGACGCCTTCTCGTATCCGACATATTCATCGGTAACAACAACCTTCAGATAGCCTTTTTTGACCTCTTCAGGGTAATCCGCCTCACTGATTTTTTCCCAGCAGTCCTTTAGCGTGGTTCTTTTATGAAGGAGCTTCAAGGGCACAATCTTTTGCGACATATCCGCAGTATCGATTATTGTTACACTCTTTACCTGCTGCTCCTCAACACCAAAGGAATAAGGCATGGGCGTGCCGCTGTAACGGATATTTTCCTTAACATTCTGCGGCTTATGAATATGTCCGAGCGCCACATAGTCAAAGCCCTCAAATACCTGTGCACTTACCTGTGTGGCAAGTCCCACAACCGCAAGCCCGGCGGCCCGGTCACTTTCCGAAAGCTCGGCACCCGTAATAAAGGCATGTGAAATTGCAATGTGCTTTCTGTCTTTTTCAAATGTCTCACGGCACTTATCACAGACAATCCTGTAAGCATCATTCATACCGTGAATTTCCTCAATCCTGTCGGGATACAGGGACTTTACCTTGTCCTCCGTGAACCAGGGCAGCATATAAAAATCCACATCCTCGATACTGACTACGGCAGGCTCTGCAGTGATAGCACCCGTAACATAGAGTCCCGCCTTTTTCAGCAGACTGCTGCAGCTTGAAAGACGCTCGGCGCTGTCGTGATTTCCTGCAATAATCAATACCTTTTTCCCTAAATCATTACAGATATGTGTCATGGCATCATCGTAGAGACTGATAGCCTCGGCAGATGAAACCGCCCTGTCAAAAACATCTCCCGCTATAAGCAGCAGATCTATATTCTCTTCCTCAATTACCCGGTATATTTCCTTCAAAAAGAAAAGCTGATCCTCTTTTAAGGATCTGTTTCTCTCACCGGCTCCCAAATGCCAGTCTGAACTATGTAATATACGCATTTTTATCTCCCTTTTCTCATCTGCAAAAAGCCTTCCGCAGAATCGACAGCTTATCGTTCTGCCTTCCGGTGCGGCGTCTCCACTCTTTTCAAAAGCCCGGTCTGCCTTTTAGGGCTCTGTCAGATTCATCTCATAATAATAAAACACAAGAACTCCGAAGCCCTCCACAGGCAGACTTCTGATTCCCCTGAAATCAAAGCCCAGTCCCGAATAAAGCTTCTGTGCGGGAATGTTAGGTTCAATAGCATCAAGCCTTAATGCCTTCTTACCATGACTTTTGGCAATTTCCAGCGCTTCCCGTGTCAGCCTTGTACCTACTCCCTGACGTTTGAAGTTCGGATTTACGCCCAGAAGATGCACCACAGCCACCTCATCAGGCTCTGCCTCCACTGCCCAGTCGGTATCCCGATAGTCCTCGCCCTGATACATCGTAACCACCATAATACCGGCAATATCAGTGCCCTCCTTCAGTGCATATACAGCACCCTCATTTATATATTTCCTCAGCATTTCATCCGAGGGGTGATAACCATATTCCCACCTTACCAGCTCGTAAATGTCAGGCGTATTATCAATAATATACTTATATGCCCTGCTAACCTCATCAAAATCCGTCATTTTCTGTAAAAGCATAGTCTTTCTTCGATTTCCTCCAGCATATCTCAATATTATGACGTCGGGGTCAAAAGCATTGCTCGTGACCGCTTCGCTTGTCACTCGTTATAAAATCGCTGCTACCGCAGCTTAC
>JAKSRW010000048.1 GCA_024403355.1 Lachnospiraceae bacterium | reverse complement strand
AGCATATTTGACCACTGGTCATCACCACCGAACTGCATATTGCAGCCGTAGTGCTGATTCAGATAATAGAAGTCGTAGGACTGCATGATCATGTAGTTAAACTCAAGGAAGGAAAGACCCTTCTCCATACGCTGCTTGTAGCACTCTGCACGAAGCATGTTATTTACTGAGAAGCAGGCTCCTACATCACGAAGAAGGTCAATGTAGTTAAGCTTAAGAAGCCAGTCGGCGTTATTTACCATGATGGCCTTGTCCTCACCAAACTCAATAAAACGCTCCATCTGCTTCTTGAAGCAGTCGCAGTTATGCTGAATGGTTTCAGGTGTCATCATAGTTCTCATGTCTGAACGGCCGGTAGGATCACCGATATAGCCTGTACCTCCACCGATAAGAACAACCGGCCTATTTCCGGCCATCTGAAGTCTCTTCATAAGACAAAGAGTCATGAAATGACCTACATGAAGTGAATCTGCGGTGGGGTCAAAACCGATATAAAATCTTGCACCGCCGTTATTAATAAGTTCCTTAATCTCCTTCTCATCCGTTACCTGAGCGATAAGTCCACGCTCAACAAGTTCTTCATAAATGTTCATAAAATCCTCCTATTTTTTTACTTTCAAACCATTGCATTCAGTTGAAACCTTTTTTATTTTCAAACTATCTCATAGTTTGAAAATATATTTTTTTAGTTTTCAAACCATTGCATGGTTTGGAAACTAAAAAATAAGCCCCTGTTCCCAAAGGAACAGAGGACGAATTATTCGTGGTACCACCTCTATTTAAGTACTTCTCACAAAGTACTCCTCATAATGTGCAAACACACATCCGCGCGCTATCGGGCGCACCCGTCTTCGCCTACCGTGTCTAATGACATTTCGGGAAGCAGCTCCGGAACGTATTCAGAATGAATCCCCTGTATCCTCACACCGGCCGGATACTCTCTGAAAGCTTCATCAAACCTACTCTTTTCCTTCATCGCCTTAAATTTGTCGTTATTATAAATGATACAAAAGAAAAAATCAAGTATTTTATCTCATTTTCTCTTTCAGTGTCTCTATCATTTCAAAAATATCAATAGGCTTGGACAAATGTCCGCACATTCCGGATTCAAAGGCCGCCTTCTTATCCTCCTCAAATACATTCGCGGTCATCGCCACAATCGGAATATCCTCATAGCCGGAGATGCTCTTTATTCTTCGGGTAGCTTCATAGCCGTTCATTACGGGCATCTGAACATCCATCAGAATGATATTGTAATAATCTGACGGATGGCTCTTCACCATTTCAATCGCTTCCTCACCGTCATAAGCCTTATCAACAATGATTCCCTCATCCACAAGGATACACTCTGTTATCTCCATATTAAGCTTCGTATCTTCAACCACAAGTACATGCTTGCCGCTAAGTGTATTTTCCTCTTCGGCGTTTTCCGCTGCATCACTGATAGCGGTGAAAAGATTTTTAAATTTCTCGTCATTAATCCTGTCCGTATCCGCAAAAAGATCATTAATATTTTCGGCAGGCTTTTCTGAAAGATTCTGACCGTTTCCGGAAATCCTGCATCTAATTTTTACCGTAACACTCGTGCCTTCTCCGACCTTACTCTCAATATTAATATCGCCGCCCATTATATCAATGAGCTGCTTTGTAATAGCCATGCCCAGTCCCGAACCCTGTACGCCTGAAACAGTACTTGATTTTTCACGCACAAAGGCCTCGTAAATATGTGAAAGAAATTCCTCGGACATACCGCAGCCGTTATCCTTTACCAGAAGGGTCAGCACTGTTTTTCCTTCCGAATCAAGCTCGCCTTGAGACAGTATACAGTCAACTCTTCCGCCTTCAGAGGTAAATTTTATGGCATTTGAAACAATATTTAAGATAATCTGGCTTACACGCAGTCTGTCAATATAGATATAATGATATTTTATATCGTTGGTGAAATTAAAGCTGATATTCTTCTCATTTGCATTTTCACTGATAATGGCATGAAGCTCCCTGCACATTTCTCTTATATCAATTACGGATTCATTTATGATAATTTTTCCGTTTTCAATACGTGCAACATCCAGAATATCGTTTATCAGACGACGCAGATGATCACCGGAAATATTTACCTTTTCAAGGCAATCCTCCACTATGTTCGCATCGTCGCTATGCTTAAGAGCCATCTGTGTGTAGCCCATAATAGCATTCATGGGCGTTCTGATATCGTGGCTCATATTGAAGAGGAAGGTCGATTTAGCGACACTGGCAGCCTCTGCCTTCTGGCGGGCCTCCTTCAGCTGCTCCTTCGCCTCAAGCTCTGCCCTTATCTCCTTGTCCTTCTCCGCAAAACCAAGTACCACGGCAAAGGCCTCTAACTGGTCCTCAACTCTTACACACTTAAGCTCACAGTATTTATCCTCATTATTCAGATAATAACGGAAAAAGGTATTCTGATTTTTCAGCTGCTCTTTTATATATTTTTCCGACAAAATCAGACGAACCGTGTCTTTATCTTCTTCCTTTACAGCCTTCTCAACATAGCTTTCTATGGCTTCGCTGTATTTTAATGTTTTAAAGCTGTCACCGAACAAATTTTTAATACGTGCACTCATTCCGTAGGGAATAAGCGTATCCAGGTCCGGATAAACATAGTATACTGAGGAATATTCCGAGGAAAGAAGTGTCATTACTCCAAGGTACTGTCTGTCAAATTCAGCCTTGCGCTCATAGTATTTTTTATCTCTTTTACATAAATATCTGTATAAGGCAAAGGCACAAAGGAAGGAAATTACAACACCTCCGATAATGAGTACCAGACCAACTAATCTTGTACGGGTATTGGATACCGGTGCAATCTCGATTTTCCATTTGGTATTCATAATATCCTGTACAAACACAATAGGCTTTGAATCTTCCGGTATTTTTTTCTCCGATTCGTAGATAATGTGCTTTTCATTTTTTGCAGGAATTTCATTAGATACGCGGAATGAATATCCCTGTGAAATTGCGGCATCAAAATCTATTTCGTTAAGAACATCCGGATAAGTCAGGCCCATTGCTATCATTCCCCAATAGCTGTTTTTTCCGTTTTCATCCATTAAATATACGGGAAGACGGCCAACAAGAACCTGCTTGCCGTCCTTGTAATCAAAAGGACCCGACAAATACAGTCCATAGCCCATTGGATTTGTATTTTCTATGTTGCCGCCGAACTCGTCACCCCTGATATTTTTTCCGATCATATCTGACAAATTACCGGCCGCATATACAGAATCTATAATATCGTTCGGTGCAAATACTATTCCGTCAATATACGGAAGCATCGTAATATTGCCAAATACATCATCAAAATTCTCGTAGCCCGAATGAATGATTAATGACTCCGCGGTACGCAAAATATTAATTCTGCTGAGAATAGCCAGCTCCATATCATCAGCCATAGTTCTTATATAAGCATTCATTCTGTTATTCTGTTCTTTTTTAAGCTGATTATTCACATAACCCAGAATAGTCGAGCTCAGTAGCAGCATGGCTATGAATGTCATTATCGGCAGCTTCAAACGTTTTTTGTTAATTTTCATCCCAAATACCTGTCCTTCCACCACAGACTATTTTCTTTTACCCCAATTTTATAGTATCACAAATTATCCGTTAAATACAATGAAATATATCCTTTTTTGCTGATTTTGGGCAAAAAAAAAACTGAAACCTTATTAGATTTCAGTTTAACGGAGAAAGAGGGATTTGAACCCTCGCGCCGCGTGAACGACCTACACCCTTAGCAGGGGCGCCTCTTCGGCCTCTTGAGTATTTCTCCAGATGTCGAACTTCATAAGTTCTGTATTCAATTCACCATAAACAAAAGTCCATATTTATGATGGCGCTGACCAATATAAATTCCCAACGCAAAAATTAATATATCAAATAACTGTAAAAATGTCAAGGAAAATTTTCAAAAGCTTACCGCTGATTTCAAAAACAGCCGATGTCAGAAATCCGACATCGGCCCTAAATACCGGTTTCCCCGGCGCTATAATTAATTATTTATTACTGGCTGTCATCTGAACTATCTTCGTTATTATCAGCTTCCTCTGCTTCCTCTAATATAAACTCTGCATCGATAATATTCTCATCATCTTCATCGTCTATGTCCATATTTTCATTAGGACCTGCGATTTCACCGGCATTTCCCGAATTTGTCTCTGCATCAGCCTCTGTTTCTCTTACTCGTGAAACACTGGCTACAAAAATACCCTTTTCCGCATCAATACTGATAAGCTTGACACCGGTTGTATTTCTGCCGATTACATTAATGTCTGAAACACTGAGACGGATTGTGATACCTGAGCTTGTCATCATAATGATTTCGCCCTCACGGTTCATTACCTTGCCTGCAATGAGACTTCCGCTCTTTTCTACAATCTTATAGCAGCGTACACCCTTACCGCCACGATGCTGAACACCGAATTCACTGATGGAAGTCATCTTTCCGTAACCGAATTCAGATACAGAAAGCAGATAATCGCCCTGGTTATCGAGCTGCATTGCAACAACCTCGTCGGTATCCTCGAGGTTCATACCGATTACACCGATTGACTGACGGCCTGTAATACGCACATCCTTCTCATAGAAACGGATACACTGACCATACTTTGAAACAAGGAATACATTGCTCTTGTCATCGGTACATTTTACGCCGATAAGCTCGTCATCATCACGAAGAGTGATTGCGATAAGTCCCTTCTTTCTGATATTTGCATATTCGGTAAGTCGTGTTTTCTTGATAATACCGTTCTTTGTGGCCATGAGCAGATAGCTTTCGAAATCGTATCCTCGCACAGTAATCGTCGCTGTAATCTTTTCATCACCCGACATCTGGATAAGGTTAACAATCGCAGTACCTCTTGAGGTTCTGGATACCTCGGGAATCTCATATGCCTTGAGCCTGTATACACGTCCCTTATTTGTAAAGAACATAATATAATGGTGGTTCGTGGTCATGAAGAGATCCTCAATGTAATCATCCTCGACTGTCTGCATACCCTTGATACCCTTGCCGCCGCGATGCTGATTCTTGAAGTTATCAAGGGTCATTCTCTTGATATAACCTCTCTTTGTCATGGCGATTACTGTATCCTCGTCAGGGATAAGGTCTTCCATTGTGATATCAAATTCATCAAATCCGATGCTGGTTCTTCTCTCGTCACGGTATTTTCCGCCGATTACGGTAATTTCATCACGAACAACCTCAAGAAGAACCTTCTCATCGCCGAGAATTCTCTTATATTCCTTAATTCTGTCCATCAGTTCTGCATATTCTGCCTCAAGCTTTTCTCTTTCCAAGCCTGTCAGCTGACGCAGTCTCATGTCCACGATAGCCTGTGCCTGAATATCATCAAAACCAAATTTAACCATTAAGCCTTCTTTTGCATCGTTTGTACTCTTTGATGCTCTGATGAGGGCTATAATTTCATCAATTATATCAAGTGCCTTCAGCAGACCTTCCTTGATGTGGGCCTGCTCCTCAGCCTTTGCGAGATCGAACTTTGTCCTTCTGGTAACAACCTCTTCCTGATGCTTGATATAAAGGTTAAGAATTTGAAGAATTGAAAGGACCTTGGGCTCTCCGTCAACGAGCGCCAGCATATTTACACCAAAGCTGTCCTGAAGCTGAGTATGCTTGTATAAGGTATTGAGAATAACCGTAGGATTCGCATCACGACGAAGCTCGATACAGATACGCATACCCTCACGGCTTGATTCATCACGGATTTCAGTGATTCCGTCAACCTTTTTATCCTTTACAAGCTCAGCAATCTTCTGAATGAGTCTGGCCTTGTTTACAAGGTAAGGAAGCTCTGTTACAACGATACGGTTTTTGCCGTTTGCCATGGGCTCAACGTCTGTCACCGCACGTACTCTTACCTTACCGCGACCTGTTCTGTAGGCTTCCTCGATTCCCTTTGTTCCGAGAATCATCGCACCTGTAGGGAAATCAGGTCCCTTGATAATCTGCATTATTTCCTCAACGGTGGTTTCACCGTCTTCGGTAATTTTTTTATTAATAATATAAGCAACAGCATCAACTACTTCACCAAGATTGTGAGGAGGGATATTTGTTGCCATACCTACCGCAATACCGGTTGTACCGTTAATCAGAAGATTGGGTACTCGTGAGGGCAGAATTGTAGGCTCTTTTTCTGTCTCATCAAAGTTGGGTACCATATCAACGGTATCTTTATTGATGTCAGAAAGCATTTCTACCGCAATTTTACTGAGTCTTGCCTCTGTATATCGCATAGCGGCAGCGCCGTCACCGTCGACAGAACCAAAGTTTCCGTGTCCGTCAACAAGAGGATATCTGGTAGACCACTCCTGTGCGAGATTTACCAGCGCACCGTAAATTGAACTGTCACCGTGAGGATGATACTTACCCATTGTATCACCGACGATACGTGCACACTTACGATGAGGCTTATCAGGCCAGTTTGCGAGTTCAGCCATTGCGAAAAGAATTCGACGCTGAACAGGCTTGAGACCATCACGTACATCAGGAAGAGCACGTGATGCAATAACTGACATCGCATAGTCTATATAAGAAGTCTCCATTGTGTCTTTTAAATCGACACCTTTGACTTTATCGTAATTAATTTCGTCCATTAGGTCTCCTTATTTTTATGTTGTTTAAAGCAACGGATTGCTTCATGCTTCGCATTCTCGCAATCCGCAGGCAGATTCGCATATCGCCCCGCTTCGCATGGCTTTTATGCTCATCTACCTGCAGTCGGTCACAGTAAAAAAACATCTGCAAGCAAGCTTGCGCTGCTTTTTTTAACTGTAACCTCGTTGCTTTATGTGATATCTAAGTTTTGAACAAATTTGGCGTTGGCTTCGATGAATTCACGTCTGGGTTCTACATTGTCACCCATAAGTGTATTGAATGTAACGTTAAGCTCTGCAATATTATCATCGTCCATCTCTACCTTACGAAGAACACGTGACTGGGGATCCATTGTTGTGTCCCAAAGCTGGTCCGCATCCATCTCACCAAGACCCTTGTAACGCTGGACCTTGTTGTTA
This sequence comes from Lachnospiraceae bacterium, assembly GCA_024403355.1. Lineage (GTDB taxonomy): Bacteria > Bacillota > Clostridia > Lachnospirales > Lachnospiraceae > RUG11977. The sequence goes on along the minus strand of JAKSRW010000048.1, from coordinate 13,850 downwards.
TTGTCACGTCCGATTTCAAGCATTATGCTGTTTAACTGTTCATCACTGTATGCATACCATACATTCTTGTTTTTCTCAATTTTGTAAAGAGGCGGCTGAGCCAGATATACGTGGCCCTGCTTGATAAGCTCCGGCATAAATCTGTAAAGGAAGGTGAGCATAAGCGTACTGATATGCGCACCGTCAACGTCGGCATCGGTCATGATAATAATTTTATCATAACGCAGCTTGCTGATATCGAAATCCTCTGAAATACCTGTACCGAAGGCTGTAATCATCGCTCTGATTTCTTCATTTCCGAGAATTCTGTCAAGTCTGGCCTTTTCTACATTCAGAATCTTACCGCGAAGTGGAAGAATAGCCTGTGTAGCTCTGTCTCTTGCTGTTTTTGCCGAACCGCCCGCGGAATCTCCCTCGACTATGAAAATCTCACAGTTTGCCGGATTCTTATCCGAACAGTCTGCAAGCTTTCCAGGAAGACTCATTCCTTCAAGTGCGGTTTTTCTTCTGGTAAGCTCTCTTGCCTTTCTTGCCGCATCTCTTGCGCGCTGCGCAAGAACTGCCTTTTCTACAATAATTTTGGCGGTTGTCGGATTCTGCTCAAGGAAATATGTAAGCTTCTCACTTACAATTGCATCAACTGCACCTCTGGCCTCAGAATTACCAAGCTTCTGCTTTGTCTGACCCTCAAACTGAGGTTCAGGGAGCTTAATACTGATAATTGCCGAAAGACCTTCTCTTAAATCCTCACCTGTCAGATTCTCCTCACTATCCCTGAGAATCTTCATATTTCTGGCATAATCATTAAAGGTTTTTGTAATTGCATTCTTAAAACCTGTATAATGTGTTCCGCCTTCCGGAGTGGTAATATTATTAACAAAGCTGTTGCAGTTCTCGTTGTAGCCGTCATTATGCTGCATCGCAACCTCAACATATACATCACCCTTTTGTCCCTCACAGTAAATAATTTCGGGATAAAGAGTATTGTAGCCCTTGTTAAGATACTCAACATACTCGCTGATACCACCCTCATAATGGAAGGTTCGCTCCTTCTCCTTGCCCTCACGCTTATCACGAAGAACAATCTTCAGACCCTTTGTAAGAAAGGCCATTTCACGAAGTCTCTGCTTTAAGGTATCAAAATCAAATATTGTTTCCTCAAAAATCTCTTTATCGGGAAGGAAGGTAACTGTCGATCCGTGACGGTCACTTGTACCAATTTCCTGCAGACGGTCAAGAGGCTTACCGCGCTCATATCTCTGCTTGTACATTTTACCGTCCTTTTCAACGATAACCTCCAGCCACTCCGAAAGGGCATTTACTACAGATGCACCTACGCCGTGGAGACCACCTGATACCTTGTATCCTCCACCGCCGAACTTTCCTCCGGCATGAAGAATGGTAAATACAACCTCAACAGAGGAAATACCCTTTTTCTTATTTATTTCGACAGGAATACCACGTCCGTCGTCAATTACCGTGATTGAATTATCTTCATTTATTGAAACATCAATAACCTTACATACACCTGCAAGCGCCTCATCAACCGCATTATCCACAATTTCGTATACAAGATGATGAAGGCCTCTTATAGAGGTACTTCCGATGTACATACCGGGTCTTTTTCTTACTGCTTCAAGACCTTCCAAAATCTGAATCTGGTCAGCTCCATAATTCTGAACCTCTGAGTTCTGAACATCTTCGCTCATTCATTTACCTCCATTTTCAAATATTGTCTCAAAATCTATTATCTGCTTACTATTCAACTGTTACCGTTCCGTTTTTAACCCTTAATACCCTGTCATAGCTGATTCTGTTTTTAACAAAACCGTCCAGACCCGTACAGGTTATAATTGTCTGAATTCCGTTTATACTGTCTAAAAGCTTTGTCTGTCTGTTTTCATCCAGCTCTGAAAGTACATCATCCAGTAAAAGAACGGGATTTGCGCCTGTTTTTGCCTTAACAAGCTCTATTTCGGCAAGCTTCAATGTGAGACAGATGGTTCTCTGCTGCCCCTGCGAGCCGAATTTTTTACCGTCTTCACCGTTAATAATGAATTCCATATCATCACGATGAGGACCAACATTAGTCATTTTTAAATATATATCCCTCTCACGGCTTTCAGAAAGCTCATTTTTAAAGCTTTCTGAAGAACTGCTGGGAATATACTTAATTTCCAGATTTTCCTTATCATTTGTAAGCTTTTTATGTATTTTTGAAGCAATTTCGGATAATTCCTTTATAAATTTATCTCTGCTTTCAATAATATAATTTCCAAAGCTTACCAGCTGCTCATCCCATATATTAAGCGTTTCCTTAAGCTCGGGATTCATGCTTACCTGTTTTAAAAGATTATTTCTCTGGTCAAGCGATCTTAAATATCCGGAGAGATTATGCATATAAAGCTTATCAAGCTGACATAATTCCATATCACAGAAATGACGCCTCTCCGCCGGTCCGGCCTTAACTATACTCAGATCATCCGGTGAAAAGGAAATAATATTCATCATTCCGTAAAGCTCTGATGCTTTTTTAATCGGAATTTTATCAATAGCGACACCTTTAGGCTTATTTGACCTGAGGTGCATATCAATAACCCGGTCTACTCCGTTATTTTCAATGACCATCATTATATGAGCTTCCGATTCTCCAAGCTTTATCATATCTTTGTCACGACTGCCCTTTTGTGACTTTGTCGTACTGGCAAGATAAATAGCCTCCAGAATATTAGTCTTTCCCTGGGCATTTTCACCGTACAAAATGCTTACATTTGGACTCAGACTCACATTAAGCTGCTCATAATTTCTAAAATTACTTAATTCAAGTGTTTTAATTATCATGATTTGGCAATTACAGTAACTGTCTGTCCGTTGAAGGTAAAGCTGTCTCCGTTATAGAGCTTTTTTCCACGTCTGGTATCAACAGCTCCGTTCACTGTAACCTTTCCTTCTTCAATAACAATCTTTGCATCTACGCCTGTATCAACAAGTCCGGCAAGCTTCATTGCCTGACCAAGCTTAATAAATTCATCTCTGATTGTAATTTCCATATTAACAAATATTCCTTTCCGGCTGCACCGCAAACTTATTTTACTATCTGTAATTAACTCTTAATAATTATTCTGCGGGATTAAAGTTTACGGGAAGGATGAGATACATATAGCTTTCTTCCTTATCCTTGATAATGCAGGGAGATTTAACATTCATCATATAAATATCGATATCCTCATCATCAATAGCTCTCATTGCATCCAGCATAAACTTAGGATTGAAGGCTATAAGAATATCATCACCTGTTTTTTCAATGGAAAGCTTCTCATCGAAACGTCCCATCTGTGTATTCATCTTAACTTCCATCTCATCATCCTTTACACCGATAACGAGAGGCTTTTTATCAGATTCCTTTAAAAGAAGCATCGCTCTGTCAATACATCCTACAAATTCACGGTTATTGACAGTAACTCTTGTCTCATAATCGCCCGAAAGCATCTGGTCTACCATGTAATATCTGCCTTCGATAAGACGTGAAAGTACAATGGTATCCTTCATTTCAAACATAATATTATTTGTACTGAAGTAAATATTTACCTCATCCTCAAGCTCACCTGAAAGTATCTTCATAATTTCGGTAAGAGTCTTTCCTGGAACAATAACGCTCTGATTTCCGTAATCATCCTTTAATTCAACATTTCTTACCGCAATTCTGTGTCCGTCAAGAGCTACTAAACGAAGATTCTTTCCCTTAATCTCAAGAAGCTCACCTGACATAATCTTTGAACTCTCATTCTCACTTCCTATAGAGAAAACTGTCTGGCGGATAATATCACGAAGGATAAGCTGTGAAATTCTGGCACTGTTATTCTTTTCAATCTGAGGAAGTGCGGGAAAATCTGCCGCATCTCTTCCTGTAATATTGAAATTAACCTTTTCACATTTAATCTTAATATTGTTATCTTCTGCTATAATGGCAATCTCATTATCGGGAAGCTTTCTTACAATATCAGAGAAAATCTTTGCATTGATAGCAACTGTTCCCTCGTCAACGATTTCACCTGCAACAACTGTCTCAATTCCGAGTGCCATATCATTTCCGATAAGCTTAATCTTATTATCATAAGCTCGGATAACGATACATTCCAGAATATCAAGAGTAGATTTAGCGGGAACAGCTTTTAATACAATATTTACACCATTAAGAAGGTCTGTTTTTGAACAAATCAGTTTCATGGTTACATCCTCCGTTTTTATAAAATATATTTATATAATATTTAGTATTATTAGGTGCTGTGAATTTGTTGCTAACTGCTTCAAAGCCCGATAAAACAAGGCTTTTTTAAGCTATGCAAAATGTTAATAATGTTGATAAATTTTAAAACTTAAGAATATGATAAAAATTATCTATTCTTATTTGAAAAGCTAATTAATAAACATAACTTTTATTTATCAAGGCTATCAACATTTATCAACATCATCAAATCAACAATGGTTGATAAGTTATCATTTTTTATCAGGATTGAGCTTATTTGTAAGGATTCTTATATCTTCAGCAAGCTCTGTGTCTGTTTTTATTCTCTTTTTGATGGCATCGATATTGTGGATAACTGTCGAATGATCCTTACCGAATACCTTTCCTATATTAGAAGTTGTGTTATCCGTATATTCCTTTGAAAGATACATTGCAATCTGTCTGGGAACAGAGGTCTGCTTATCACGCTTCGTCGAAAGAATATCACTTGTTGTAAGATGATAATGCTCTGAAACTACTTCTATAATAAAGGAAGGAGTGATGCTCTTTTTCTGGTTGGGTGTAAGAATATCGCGAAGTGCGTATTCAGCGAACTCTTTTGTAACCGGAGTTCTGTGCAGCTTTGAAAGAGCAATAACCTTTGTAAGGGCACCTTCAAGTGTTCTGATATTTGAATTGATATTTTCAGCCATATAAGAGAGAACATCATCAGATATCTCAATATCTGTGCCTTCATTTCTTTTAATATCAAGCTTTTTCTGAAGAATGGCTATTTTTGTTTCATAATCGGGTGAGGTTAAATCTACAAGAAGACCCCAGCCGAAACGTGAACGCCATCTTTCATCCAGTGTGGTAAAATCTCTCGGGGGCTTATCCGAGGTAATTACTATCTGCTTTTTAGCTTCATAAAGAGCATTAAAGGTATAGAAGAATTCCTCCTGTGTGCTGGCCTTTCCTATTATAAACTGGATATCATCTATGAGAAGTACATCAATGTTTCTGTATTTTTCACGGAAGGCTGCGGGAGCAAGATTACCCTGTCTTAATGAAGCAATAAGTTCGTTTGTAAAAATATCGCTTGTAACATAAAGAACCTTTTTCTCGGGATTATTTTCAAGAATGAAATGGCCGATTGACTGCATAAGGTGAGTTTTTCCAAGTCCCGAATCGCCGTAAATAAAGAGAGGATTGTAAATATCACCCGGTTCTTCAGCAGCTTTAAGAGCTGTGGCATGAGCAAGCTGATTATTTTTGCTGACTACGAAATTATCAAAGGTATAGTCAGGATTAAGTGAAAGACCTACACTGTAAGAAGAATCGGTCTTCTTTTCGGTCTGCCTGTTTTCAACAACACCCTCGGTTGATTCGAATTTTATGTCATATTCTTCTTCTGTAATTTCTTCAATAGCTGTTTTAATATATTTTCCGTATTTATTTTGAATGAATTTTAAATTTGAAGTAAAAGTTTCATCCTTGGAAGATATATATACCACACCGTCTTCAACCTTTGTAACCATAAGGTCCTTAAGCCAGGTCTTAAAGGAAACACCGGTTATATTATATTCTGTTTTTAAAAATTCGAGAATTTCTTCCCATTTTTTTTCAACAGGATTAGCCATGACATAAACTCGCTAAAAAAGCGGACCCTTTCTTAAAATTAATGTAAATTGTTTTATTTTGCCCATATTTGGCTTTTTAATCTTTTTTAGACATTTTTCAATTTTTAACATAAAACGGCAAAATACACCTATATTTTATTTTATAACAATATTTCAATTTTTTCAACTAAATATTAGCCTTTATTTATGAAGGTTTTTTAGTCAATTTTTTTATTGTATGAATTACGGCTATATTCCTTATTATAAAAAAAAGATTGACAATTGATTTATTAGATAATATAATGTAATGGCTGTTTATTTCGGATAAAAATACATTGTTCAAGGAGGTGTATAGATCTATGAAGATGACATTCCAGCCTAAAAAGAGACAGAGAGCAGTTGAGCACGGTTTCAGAAAGAGAATGGCTACTAAGAACGGAAGAAAGGTTTTAGCAGCTAGAAGAGCTAAAGGAAGACATAAATTAACAGCTTAATTAACAGCTTAGGTCGCATGTCAATGTGACCTTTTTTAACATGTTCAAAAATGTAGCTAACGCTATGCTATTAGCATGAGGTTAAAGTTTGAAAATAAATTTTCAAACTGAGAGATTGGTGCTAAAATCGCACCAATCAACTCCATGAGCAACTCATTACATTCGTTGCATTAGGAGAAATAATGAACATCAGTCATTTAAAAAGAAATGAAGACTTTCGTAATGTATTTAAAAAAGGAAGGTCGTTTGCCAACAGATGTTTTGTAATGTACGTTATTAAAAAAGAAGAATCCGAAATAAGAGTCGGAATATCTGTCAGCAAAAAAGTAGGAAACAGTGTCGTCAGACACAGAATTACCCGTGTTGTTCGTGAGGTTTTCAGACTTTACGGCGCCGTGTTCAATAGTGGTTTGGACATAGTGGTAATAGCAAGGACAGGAGCAGTGGGTATTGGTCTGGAACAGGCCAGAAAAGAAATTTTGCATTTAGGCAAACTTCATAAAATTGTTGATAACTGATTATTGTTTTATTTGGAAAGGTATGGTTAGGTAAAATAATGAAGTTCATTTTAATAGGACTTATAAAATTTTACAGAAAATTTCTGTCACCTATCAAGGGATTATTCTCTCCTACCGGAAGCTCGCAGACGTGTATTTATATACCAACCTGCAGTCAGTATGCAATTGAAGCAATAAAAAAGCACGGAGCATTCAAAGGAACTTACCTCGCAGTAAAAAGAATACTTCGTTGTCACCCATTCGCCAAAGGCGGATATGATCCTGTACCATAATTTGGTTTATGTCGATTTCGGTTCGTCCGCGCGACAGATTGTGAGGTTATTTTGCAAATGGTATTTTTGACGGAGGTAACAGGTATTCTTAAGCCTTTTGCCTTCATTTTAGGTGAAATACTTAATGGAATTTACAATTTCTGTGCATTAATTGGAATTGAAAATCTTGCATTATGTATTATTCTTTTTACTTTTGTTGTAAAAATGCTTATGCTGCCTCTTACAATTAAGCAGCAGAAATTTACAAAGCTTTCTTCAAAAATGAATCCTGAGCTTCAGAAGATTCAGGAAAAGTACAAGGGAAGAAAAGATGAGGATTCAATGCGTCGTCAGCAGGCTGAAACACAGGCTGTTTACAAGAAGTACGGTGCAAGCCCCATGAGCGGCTGTCTTCCTCTTCTGATTTCATTACCTATTTTGTTCGCTCTGTATAAGGTTATTTATGCAATTCCCGCATATGTTACCGATATCGGTGATCTTTACAGAACAGTTGCTACATCAATCACAGGTCTTGGTGATGCTTACGGTGCAAGTACTTCAGCGATTGTTGAAGGTGTATCACAGATTACTTCATCCGGTCCCGCTATTGATGCAATCGGTAATTTCATTCAGTCAAACAACATTGTCATTGCAAATACACTTACCAGTACAGAGGTAGGTACAATTGCTCATAATAATGGTCTGATTGATATTCTTGCAAAGTTCAATCCTACCAACTGGAATGACTTTTTCGCATTACCTGAGTTTGCAGCATTAAAGGATGGTCTTACAACAACAGTTGACAAGATTATCTCAGTAAACAATATGTTTGGTCTGAGCATTCTTGATACACCTGTTTGGAACGGTATTTCGGTAATTATCCCTATTTTGGCGTTTGTTACACAGTTCCTTCAGGGTAAGCTTCAGAGCTCAAAAAATCCCAATGCAAAGCCCGGAGATACAGCAGCTACCACATCTAAGACAATGATGACAATCATGCCTATCATGTCAGGTGTTTTCTGTTTAATGCTTCCTATCGGTGTTGGTATTTACTGGATTGCTTCTGCTGTATTTACAATTGTTCAGACAATCTTCATCAATAAGTATCTTGATAAGACAGATATTGATGCAATGATCGAAAAGAACAAGGCTAAGGCTGAAAAGCGTCAGGAAAAGATGGGTATTACCCATGATAACAAGATGGCAGGTGTTGCAAGAACACAGTCAAAGAATAATTTTGATAACTCAACTGCAGATTATGATAATACAAGCTATAAGAAGAACAGAAACGGTGGTTCAAACAGAGCCGGTTCAGATTATAGAAGAAGTAATGTTTCATACAGTGCAAAGAGTATTTCCGCAAATGCAAATCTTCTTATGAATAATTCTTCAAAGAAGGCTAACAGACCCGAGAACAAGGCTGAGTCAGCTCCTGTTCTTCCTGCTCCTTCAGATGATAATGCAGATACGGATTCAAAGCTTAAGGTTAAAGAATAATTTTTCAAAAATAATTCAGTGAACTGGAACAGTTCAGCTAATTATTAACAGAATGGAGATAAAATGGAAGGTTGGAAGGAATATTCAGCCAAGACTGTTGATGAGGCTACAGAAGCAGCCCTTGCTGAATTAAATTTAACAATTGACCAGGTTGAAATCGAAGTATTAGAGAGAGAAAGCAGCGGTTTTCTCGGCTTCCACAGTAAACCTGCTCGTATAAATGTCAGAGTAAAGACAGTAGAAGTCAATGAGCCTGCAGAAATTGCAGAAGCTATGATTTCAAACTCAGATATCTGTAATACAGCAGTTAAATTCCTTGATGAGGTACTTACTGCCATGGATATTAAGGCAGAAATCAAGGTTGATTACAATGTTGAGAATGAAGAAATCAATGTTGAGCTTGCAGGCGATGATATGGGTGTTCTCATTGGCAAGAGAGGCGCTACACTTGATTCACTTCAGTATCTCGTAAGCCTTGTTGTAAACAAGGAAAGCGAGAAGTACATCAAGGTTAAGCTTGATACAGAGAATTATCGTGAAAGACGTAAGGAAACACTTGAGAATCTGGCACATAATATTGCTATCAAGGTTAAGAAGACACGTCGTAATGTTTCACTTGAACCCATGAATCCCTATGAGAGACGCATCATTCATTCATGCTTACAGAATGATAAGTTTGTAGAGACTCACAGTGAAGGTGAAGAGCCTTACAGAAAGGTTGTTATTACACTTAAGAAGGGTGTTCAGTTCGATGATAACAGAAGACGTTATGGTCGCGGAAACAACCGTTTCAATGATAACAACAAGAAGAAAATCAGCAGCAGCCGTGAATTCCACAAGAAGTACGGTGCTGATACAAAGGATTACAGCACAGATTACAAAAAGGATTATGCTGCATATCTTGAGTCAAAGGCAGCAGCTAAGGCAGCAGCTGAGGCTGAAAAGAATAACTAATTAAAAATAATAAATGTTTTACCTGCATTAGAGCTTCTCTGATGCAGGTTTTTTAATTTTATTGTTTAGTTTTTTCGGTTAATATGATATAATCGCTTATAATGGGTTAATTATAGGCAATTCATACAGAGGGTTAAGGCATATTTATGATTATTAACGGTAACAACGATACAATTGCGGCTATCTGCAGCGGAATGACCTCTTCAGGCATCAGTGTTATCCGAATCAGCGGAGATAAAGCATTTGAAATCGCAGATAGAATTTTTAATTCTGTTTCAGGTAAAACTGTTGGTGAAATGAGGCAGTTTTCAATCAATTACGGATTTATAGCTGACAATATAGATGAGGTTCTTCTTCTTAAAATGGCAGCTCCCCATTCATATACAAAAGAGGATGTTATAGAAATTGACTGTCATGGCGGTATTGTTGTTACAAGAAAAATTCTTGATATCATTTTAAAAAACGGTGCCAGACTTGCCGAACCCGGTGAATTTACAAAACGTGCATATATGAACGGCCGAATCGATTTATCCCAGGCCGAAGCTGTAATAGATGTTATTAATGCTAAAAGTGAGCTTGCGGCCAAAAATTCCGTAAAGCAGCTGAAGGGTAATGTAAAAAACAGAATTTCATTAATTCGTGACAGAATTCTCAGTAAAACCGCTTATATTGAGGCGGCTCTTGATGATCCGGAGCATATAAGTCTGGATGGATTTTCTGACGAACTTGAAAATGAAATGAAATCAGTGGCTGTCGAAGTTAAGAAGCTTATAGCTTCTGCAGATGACGGACGCTTAATTAACGAAGGAATAAATACCTGTATATTAGGTCTTCCGAATGCCGGTAAATCTTCTCTTCTAAATGCCCTGCTTAATGAAGAGCGAGCCATCGTTACGGATATTGCGGGTACAACCCGAGACACATTAAAGGAAACAGTTGTATTTGGTGATGTTACATTGAACATTATAGATACGGCCGGTATTCGTGAAACAGATAATATTATTGAGAAAATCGGTGTTGAACGTGCCAAAAAGGAAGCAGATGAAGCTGATTTAATATTATATGTTGTAGATTCAAAAAACGGAATTCTTGAGGAGGATAAAAAGCTTCTCGAAGAACTTAAAAATAAAAAGCTTATTTTAATTCATAATAAAATAGATTTATGTGCAGATGATATATCAGTTTATGACAAATCAACTTATGATGAGGATAAATCTTCTGCTGATTCCGAAATCTTTCTCTCCTCTCTCACCGGCGAAGGTGTTGATGAATTGAAGGAAGCAATTAAAGATATGTTTTATACGGGAGCTGTTTATTCAGATGAGGATGTTATCATTACAAATGAAAGGCATAAAGAGCTTCTGATAAAAGCAAGTGCTTCCATAGAGAATGTTATTGCCGGAATAGAAAACGGAATGTCAGAGGATTTTCTTACAATAGATATGATGGATGCCTATACTTTTCTTGGAGCTATTACCGGAGAAAGTGTAGAGGACGATCTTGCGGACAGAATTTTCAGCGATTTTTGTATGGGTAAATAAGGATATTGTTGATAATTTTCTTTTGTTAAGTTGATAAATGGTTGATTTTCTGTTGATAACCGCTGTTTTTTGTTGATAATTTGTGGATAAACTACTTATAAACAGGTAAAAGTAAATCTTTTTATAAATATGGAATCAGATTTTTTAGCGTAATTCTGAAGTTAAAAGGAGGATGCCGTTTGGCATAATGCTAATGCAGTACGAGAATTATGATGTTGCAGTAATAGGTGCAGGACATGCCGGATGTGAGGCTGCACTTGCATGTGCAAGGCTTGGTCTTAAAACCATTGTATTTACGGTGAGCGTAGACAGTATCGCAATGATGCCCTGCAATCCTAATATTGGTGGAACCTCGAAGGGACATCTTGTTAAAGAGCTTGATGCACTTGGCGGTGAAATGGGTAAAAATATTGACAGAACCTATATTCAGTCCAAAATGCTGAATACTTCAAAGGGTCCTGCTGTTCATTCGCTTCGTGCCCAGGCGGATAAGAAGGATTATTCCGCGCAGATGAGAATGATTTTGGAAAATACCGATAATCTTACCATCAGACAGGATGAGGTTTCTGCCGTTCTCGTAAAAACAGAGGATTCGGATAGTTCTGATTCAGACATTGTATTTGACAGTTCTGATATAAAGTATTCGGCTGAGGATATTTTACAGGTTACAGGAGTTAAGACTTCTTCAGGTAATATTTATCCCTGTCGTGCTGCAATCATGTGTACCGGAGTATACCTTAAGGCCAGATGTATTTACGGTGATGTAAGTAAATATACAGGTCCCAACGGACTTCCTGCAGCAAATCTCTTAACTGAATCATTGATTAATCTTGGTATAGATGTAAGAAGATTTAAAACAGGTACTCCTGCCCGTATTGATAAAAGAACCATTGACTTCAGTAAAATGGAGGAACAGTTTGGAGATGAAAAGGTAGTTCCTTTTTCCTTTGAAAACAGCTCTGAAGATATTGCACGTGAGCAGGTATCCTGCTGGCTGACATACACAAATGAAGAAACTCATAAAATTATAAGAGACAATATAGACCGTTCACCGCTTTTTTCAGGTGCAATCGAAGGAGTCGGTCCCAGATACTGCCCTTCCATTGAGGATAAGGTCATGCGTTTTGCCGACAAGGACAGACATCAGGTTTTCATAGAGCCGGAGGGACTTTATACGAATGAAATGTATATTTCCGGTATGTCCAGCAGTCTTCCGGAGGATGTTCAGTATGCCATGTACCGTTCGGTTCCCGGACTTGAAAATGCTAAGATTGTTCGTAATGCGTATGCTATAGAATATGATTGTATCAATGCTACCCAGATTCTTCCTACTCTGGAATTCAAAAGAATCAAGGGCTTTTACAGCGCCGGACAGGCTAACGGCAGTTCAGGCTATGAGGAAGCTGCGGCACAGGGTATCATTGCAGGTATTAATGCTGCACTGAAGCTTAAAGGACAGGAGCCTCTTATATTGGACCGTTCCGACGGATATATAGGTGTTCTGATAGATGATCTCGTAACCAAGGAAACTCAGGAGCCTTATCGTATGATGACTTCGCGTGCGGAATACAGACTTCTTCTCAGACAGGATAATGCTGATCTTCGTCTTTCGAAGTATGGTTACAGGGTAGGACTTCTCAGTCAGAAGAGATATAACAGAGTAGTTGAAAAGCAAAATATTATTAACAGTGAGATTGAGCGATTAAAGAATACAAGTGTCGGTACCAGTGAAAAGGTTCTTTCACTTCTTCGTGAAAATAACAGTACTGAGATTTCTTCCGGAATCACACTTGCCGAGCTTATCAGAAGACCTGAGCTTTCATATCAGATTATTGCTCCCATTGATAAACATCGTCCGGAAATTGATGAAGAAACTGCGGACCAGGTTAATATTGAATTGAAATATGAGGGATATATTTCACGTCAGATTTCTCAGGTTGAACAGTATAAAAAGCTTGAAAAGAAAAAGATACCTGATGATTTTGACTATGATCTTGTACCTTCATTACGTATTGAGGCAAGGCAGAAGTTAAAGAAAATCAGGCCTGTTTCAATAGGTCAGGCTTCTCGTATTTCGGGAGTATCTCCTGCAGATATAAATGTTCTGGTAGTTTTTATGAAGAACTAATGTTCTATAATATATGTAGAAATATTTTTCTATAATTATAATACAAGCAGATAGACTTTATATGGTGAAGTTTTGTTTATCACTATTCAGTAGGAAAGGCATGGGTATATATATGATAGGTGGAATTGAAAACGAAATGGAAAACGGAATGATTGAAAGTGTTTCCGAAGTCGGTGATTTTTTTGATAAGATTGCCCTGGTAGCAATAGATATCGTATTGATTATTATCATTTATAAAACATTTACCAGAGATTCGGCATGCTCCTTCAATACAGACAATCCTACACTTATGAGAAAAAAGGTATCCGATGTTAAAGCATGGAACAGAGCACATGCTATAGGATATACTATTTATGCAGTTGCACTTAATATAGTATTTATCTATCCTTTACTTGGATTTGGATTTGATGGATATCTTATTGACGGACTTATTTTCTTTGGTACATTGATTCTCGGTTTTCTTGGTCTTCTCATTAATCATACCAGACTTATGAAGAAGTTTCTGGTTGATAGAGAAGAATATTCAGATTACAACTAATCTAAGAGAATATATAAAATAGAAAGATAATCCACTGCCTTTAGGCGGTGGGTGAAGCTTTCGCGAGGTGCGGGGTTCAAGCCCC
>JAKSRW010000047.1 GCA_024403355.1 Lachnospiraceae bacterium | reverse complement strand
GCGTGTTCGGGACTTTCACCCGTTAGAGCGCGCCCATGGCGCGCAAACCAAAAAAGCCGCCCCGTGGAAACCCACGACGCGGCTTATAAACCCGTCAAACTCGTGACCGTTTTGCTTGTCACTCGTTATAACCTCGCTGCTATCGCAGCTTTCTATTTTTTGTAATCTGCTATCATTCCGCACAGCGCACGGCTGAACTGTAGATATACTGCTCTGCCAGTTCATTGACGATATTATTGTTTACGCTTTCCTCACCGTACTTTTCAAATATCTGCTCCATAGTGAATCCGCGGGGCTCTGCGTATGAAGAAACAAGCGCCTCCATGTCCTCTGCATGGATATAGATGTTCTCGTTTACTGCGATATAAGCCATCACAGTATCTGTAATCATCTGCTCATTTACCATTTCTCTGAAATATGAATCTCTGTATGATGAAATGTCGCTGCCCTCGGCCAGGGTAGGCTGCACCTCATTTTCGAAGAATTCATAGTAAGTCATTTCGCCGGCCTTAAGCTTCTCACGGTCATAGATGATTCTGTATTTTGTATATGCCGCAGAATCGAAATCACGAAGCTTTAAGGATTCGAATACTGCTGCCTTTAATTCACTGTAGACTGTGGACCAGGTCTTGTATTCACCGGTAAATACGATAGAAGGTTCACCTGTATTTCCGATTGAAAGGTCGCATGCATCCAGCGATTCATAGCCCAGACAGCCTACTATATAGTCCTCCGTCCACTCGGGCTCCACATGCCTCTTAATATCGGTACAGGTGATTCTGAAGGTTCCCGTATAGCCCTCAAACGCGCCGAAACGGCTGTCTAAAGTGAGCTGGAGGTCCTTTCTTTCACCGACCTTCATACCTACGATTAAATCATCGATTCCTGCACCGTAGTCATAGCGGCCCATGAGCGCATAGCAGTCATCATAGGAATAACCGTCTACCACGAAGCCTGCCACAACAGCACAGGCACTGAAGTAAAATTCATCGCCCATCTGCACGCCGTATCCGTCGGGTGCGGTAAAGTAGCTGTCCCTGGCACAAATTTCAAGGAATGAATTTCTGGCCACGGTAGGATCCTCATCTACGGTGATATAAATCTTGGGGTCATATTCGAGACCGCTGTATTTCAGTTCTTCCACATAATCAGCCAGAAATGCCTTCGAGCTGCTGTAATCGTAGGGAACGAATACCTCCGGCTCGGGTATTATCTCTTCTTCTGGCTCTTCAGGCTCAGTTTCAGCGGTATTTTCATCCGCACCGCTTACACCTTCACCGTCTTCGGTATTTGTATTCTCATCAGTTGCAGGCTCCTCTGCGGGTGCTTCTTCGGCATCCGGATCAGCAAATATCTTCAGCTGATTTGTCAGCATATCGGTCACTCCGGTATCACGAAGATTTACCAGCAGCACCTTGGGATCGATTACACCCAGTGGTGTATTTCCAAGCATATTTGCCACAAAGTTATTAAAGCCTATATCATTGATTGCATCTATTCTGTCGATTACGAAATTAGCGGCCTTTGTTACATCGATGTACTCTGTATCCGCGAATTTATCAATGGTGTATACCCTGCTTCCGGAATTGGTCACATAGCTGTCAGCACCCTTTGTATCGCTCTGAACATTCAGTGCTATAGCTGCAAGGTTCTCGGCTGCATCTTCCTTTTCCTTGATTCTGATATCTAAATCAGCCAGACAGTCACCGTCCGATTCAGTCTTACTCTTCCAGTCTAAAAGCAGGCAGATGTCCTTCTTGCCGATAAAGCTTGTAATCATGGCTCCGGGCCTTGCATTTACCGTAAGCACGGTCTCGCTGTCAGTCTTTTTGTATTCCGCAACGATATTTAACGCACGTACCGTATTAAGTTCAATCTCGATGCCTGTCTTTGAAGTATTCTCATCAATCTGCTCGGTAAGTGCAGTGATTTTAACCTTTATTTCGTTATAAGTTATCTTCAGCTCCCCGCCAAGGAAATCGCCCTTGCCGTCAACATATAATACAATGTCGGCACCGATTGCCTCTTCCTCGAACAGCTTCTCAAGCTTCTCCTTAATCAGGGCAAAGTAGCCGTTCAGCTGCTCCCTGGTCTTCTCGTCAGCCTTTGCGAGCATTTTTTCACCGATAATATCAAAGTAGCCCTCGATGGTCTCAAGCAGCGCCTTCTTCTTTATCTTTGCGGTAACTGTGTTGCATTCTGTGGTGATGCCGCGCACATCCAGCTGCACGTCCTTTGCAAGCACCGCTTCATCCACCGAATCCTTTAAAAGAGTCAGCAGCTTATTATAAAGCTCCGCATACTCCTCCGGATTCAGTTCACCTGCTGCAGTCCTTGACTTTTCGAGCATTCCCTTAATGAGGGATGCCAAAGAATCACTTTCCGAAAAGTTAAAACGGTCATACAGTCCGCCCTCTACCGCTTTGATTTGACCGCCGAAGATTTCACCAAAGCTTCTTCCGAAGTAATCAGACAAAGAAATCGAATCTAAGGAATAATCGGGGATTCCGATATACATTTCGCCGCTGTCCAGCTTAAAATTACTTGCCAGCTGAAGAATGTTCTCACCGTTATAGAAGGGAGTCAGTGAAATGCCAAACTCGTTATTATCGCGCTTCGAGCCCTTAAATTCCAGACCCACATTTTTAAAGCCTTCAAAATTGTCAATTCCGATAAGCTCACCGAATTCCTTGCTTACCGATGCTCCAAGCTTTACATCAGCCGCTGCCGAATCAACAGGCTTTTTGAATTCGCTGTTTCTGACCTGCTCCACGTTCCTTTCAAGGCTTCTGTCTGCAATCCACTGATAGTATTCGGTATCGGATTTTGTGAGCATCGCCCACCAGTTCTGTACATATTCTTTTTTGGTGGCATAGAGAATAGCGAATGCAGCTCCTGCGATTACCAGCAGTGAAACCACCGAAATAATCGCAATCTTTACGCCCTTTTTCATGCCCTTTTTCTTTCCTGAAGGCTGCCCACTTTCACCCTGATTAGCTGCAGGCAGATAATTCTGCATTGTGTTCTCAGTCGAGCCTTCTTCAGAAACCGTTACCGGATTTTCTTTATTTTCGATATTTGTATCAGCCATAATTCTCGCTGCAAAAAGCAGCTCCTTTCCCATTTTTCATTCATTAATTTTCCGAAATCCATCCCTTTGTACGTTCAACGGCTCTCTTCCAGTAGTGAAGCTTTTCCGCTATCTCCTCTTCAGCCATCTCCGGTTCAAAGATACGCTCTGTTCTTCGAAGCGCACTGATTTCTTCTATACCGCTCCAAAAGCCTGCGGCAAGGCCTGCCAGGTATGCCGCACCCAGCGCGGTTGTTTCCACACAGCAGGGTCTCTCAACATTTACATTGGTTATCGAGGCCTGAAACTGCAGCAGGAAATTATTGGCGGATGCACCGCCGTCCACCTTTAATGAGCGAATGTCTATGCCGGAATCCTTATTCATTACGGCCAGGACATCATTTACCTGATATGCGATGGATTCAAGCGTTGCCCTTACAATATGACAGCGGTTCACACCACGGGTAATTCCGACGATGGTGCCTCTCGCGTACTGGTCCCAGTAGGGTGCTCCGAGTCCCGTAAACGCCGGAACAACATAGCAGCCGTTCGTGTCCGGAACGCTTTTTGCAAGCTCCTCCGTCTCCGAAGCTTTGCCTATGATTCCCAGTTCATCCCTCAGCCACTGTACCGAAGCGCCGCCTACAAATACCGAGCCCTCCAGTGCATAGGTTATTTTTCCGTCAAGCCCCCAGGCAATGGTTGTAACCAGTCCGTTATTTGATTCTACAGGTGTCTCACCAGTATTCATCAATAAAAAGCAGCCTGTACCGTAGGTATTTTTTGCATCTCCGGGCTTGTAACAGCTCTGACCGAAGAGCGCCGCCTGCTGGTCTCCTGCCGCACCGCAGATGGCTATTTCACCGCCAAAGATACTGCTGTCGGTCACACCGTAGCGCTCGCTGCTGGGACGAACCTTCGGAAGCATCGCCTCCGGTATATCCATAAGCTCCAGTATTTCACGGTCCCATTCGAGACTGTGAATATTAAAAAGCATCGTTCTGGATGCATTGGTATAATCGGTCACATGAACACGTCCGCCGGTCAGCTTCCATATCAGCCAGGTCTCCACCGTGCCGAATAAAAGCTTGCCCTCACGAGCCTTTTTGCGCGCTCCCTCGACATTATCCAGAATCCATTTCAGCTTTGTAGCCGAAAAATAAGCATCTATGACCAGTCCGGTTTTATCCTTTATCTTCTGTGCCCAGCCGGCCTTTTTCAGGCTGTCGCAGTATTCCGAGGTACGTCTGCACTGCCATACAATCGCATTGTACACAGGCTTTCCGCTTTCCTTGTCCCAGACTATGGTGGTTTCGCGCTGATTGGTTATTCCGATTGCCGCTATGTCCTTTGCAGTTACCGAAAGCTTTTCCATAGCCTCCTTTGCCACCGCAAGCTGGGTATTCCATATTTCCTCAGGGTCATGCTCTACCATGCCGGGCTTAGGGAAAATCTGAGTGAATTCCTTCTGCGCCAGCGAAGCTATCTCGCCCTTTTTATCAATCAAAAGACAGCGGTTACTGGTAGTTCCCGAGTCAAATGCCATAATAAAGCTGTCCATTGTAATGTCTCCTGTTAATAATAAAGGCTGCTGCTATTCAAGCCCCAGCCTTTTAAATTCTTCAAGATATCCGGCCAGTGCATCCTTCCAGTCCGGAAGAGGCTTAAAGCCGGCTTTTTTAAGGCAGTCCGTATCCATTCTGGAATTATAGGGTCTCTTCGCAAGCGAAAGCCCATATTCCTCGGTACTGACAGCTATCACCTCTGTCGTATAACCTGCCTGTCTGTATATTTCTTTGGTAAAATCGTACCAGCTGATATATTCGCCCTCGTTTGTGACATTATATGGACCGTATTTCTCGCTTTCCACCATATCAGCCAGCAGCTCCGCCAGATCGGACATATATGTAGGTCTGCCTATCTGGTCGTTCACCACACGCACAGTGTCGTGATTTTTACCTACCCTCAGCATTGTTCTTACGAAGTTCTTACCGTTCAGACCAAAGCCCCAGGCTATTCTTACAATAAAATATTTTTCCAGTAAGCTCTCAACCGCCAGCTCACCGTCACGTTTTGTTTTTCCGTAAAAATTCACCGGATCTCTTCTTTTGCAGTCTGCCTGCCAGGGCGTGCTGCCCTGTCCGTCAAAGACGTAATCCGTTGAAACATATATCATTTTTGCGTCTATGCTTTTGCATGCCCTTGCGATATATTCGGTGCCCTTTGCATTAACCGCATATGCTCTTTCGGCATTTTCGGGCTCCTCTGCGGCATCTACCGCAGTCCATGCGGCACAGTGGATTACTGCGTCCGGTCTGATGTCCTGCAGGCATTTTGTCACTGCCTCTTCATCGGTTATATCGAGCTGAACATAGCGCATTTTCGTCACTGCGGAGCCATCCTGAATTCCCCTGTATTCCGGTCCTGTGGCAGTTCCGATACCCTCGTGTCCGCGTTTATTCAATTCATTCATAACGTCGTGTCCGAGCTGTCCGCTCACGCCGGTAACAAGTATTTTCATAATAATAACCATGTCTTTCAGACTGTACCGCAAACCTTCATTCAAATACCTGTATTTGAATTACCTTCAGGCACAAATTTGCGTGTAAAAATTTATCTTCACACCGGTCACAGTCTCAAAATTGCTTAAGATATCTTTATTACTTTCGAAGAATCTTTCTTGTAGGTCTGTTCTTTTCCTTCATGGCGTACATATTGTTATCGCTTAAGGTCATCCATTCATTCAGATTCTTTCCTGAGCCGGGTGCAGTGATTGCGTAACCGTAGCTGCAGCGTACATTATACGGCTTGTTTGATACCGCATTGTACTCCACAAGGTATGAAAGCAGCTTATCCATGAAACGCTTCACATTGTCCTCTGAGTAATTCATTGCCAGTACCTGGAACTCATCGCCGCCCACGCGGTAGCCCTGCTCTTCGGCAAAGCATGCATGCTCGATAGCCTTTGCGAGGGTCTTGATAGCCGAGTCACCCTCAGCATGTCCGTAGGTATCGTTGATGGACTTCAGACCATCCATATCTATTCCGATAATGGCCAGTCTTCTGCCCTCACGCTGAGCCTTTCCGAACAGCCTGACGGAATCCTCCTCGAAGCCGTGACGGTTCTTAAGGGCTGTCATCGCATCCGTAACATACATTTTTGAAAGTCTGTTAACCAGTCCGTTAATCTTCTGGGCAGACCTGATACTCTCCAAAGCGTTGCTGATGGAAATAATCATGTATCTCATAAAATCAGTGATTGTTCCCTGATTTGCGTATGAAATGATTGCATATCCGTAAGAACGGTCCAGATAATGCATAGGAACTACATAATAACCGCAGGGCTCCTCAGCGACCATATTGTCGGGGAGAAGGTCTCCGAGCGCTATCTCTACATCCACATTCTTCAGCAGTTCATTATCCATAATTGCGGTGCGTACATGCATCTTATCACTGTAGCCATGCATTGAATTTTCATCAATATTGGCCCAGTCATAATCATTATAGACCATGAAGAAGTCCTTATAATCTATATTATTGAAAATGTATTTGAAAATAATACCGTTCAGCGCCTCGATATTAAGCTCACGTCCTGTATCAACGCTCATGAAAGCAAGCTGGAAGCTTTCCTGTCTTCTGCTCAGGATTTCATCATAATGCAGCTTCGCGATACGGCCCATCTCATAACGTGACTCTTCCTCGCAACCGCAGCTCTGACGGGGTTCTACTTCTGTAGAAACATATTCATTCTTATTAACAGGCTGGCCCTTCATCATAGCCAGAAGCATGTTCCAGGACTTAACCGCCATCATATCCACATCCACTCTTACTGAAGTAAGCGAAGGTAAAAGATGACGTGCCTCCTCTATATCGTCAAAGCCTGTTACGATAGTATCATTGGGCACCACATAACCGCGGGCACTGAGCTCGTTGCAGACACTGATGGCCATGTAATCGTTCGCACAGACAAAGGCCTTAGGAAGATTTCCACCGCGGGATGTCAAGGCTGCATCCACAGCCTTCTTTCCGACATTACGCCAGAAATCACCGAAATAAATGTCCTCATCATTAAGCTCAATATTATTTTCTGAAAGCACCTTACGCATGCACTGCAGACGCTTGATAGCATCCGGATGGTCCTGAGGTCCGCTGACATAGAAGAAATCCCTGATATTATGCTTATCCATCAGATGATAGATAACGCTTCGCATGGAATCATCATCCTGAATCAGAATTGTATTGAAATCTCCGCATTCACGTCTGATACTTACAACAGGGCACTTTGCCTTAGCCTTTATGCGTGCATAAAGCTCTGCTATTACCACCGAATCGCTGAAGGTGTCGAAACAGATGAAAATACCGTCATATTCGTCATATTTGGGTAAAAGTACCAGATTTCTCTCACCTTTTTCATATTCGTAGTTCTCACCGTACTCACTGAAGAAGGTGTAGCATACAGTATAATAACCATCGGCTGCGGCTCTGGACATAAGTCCTGCCACAAGCTTCTGCTGATATTCATTAGGTAAATCACATATAAAAATAGCTATTTTCTTTTTATTTCGTAAACTCATAAATATATTCACTTTCGCATTTTTTAATATGATGATACAAGGGTCAAATATTTGCCCATTATTATGTATTATATCATAAAGTTAATATTAATTAAAGTGTTATCCTAAAAAACTTATAAAAAAACAATAAAAAAAGGAGACTTTCTCAGCCTCCTTTACTAAATTTTTATCCGCAATTTACACATTTGCCCCAAAAGGTGATAACACAGCCGTCAACCGTTCCCTCAGAAGACTTATCCGCTGCCTTTACAAGCTTTGAAACCTGCATGGGAAGCTTAAGCTCCAGGTCATATACCCTTTTGCATCCGTTACAGTAAAGATGATAATGCTCACTTACATCCGCATCGAATCTGTCTATGCCATCCTGCATATGAAGGCGTCTGATCATTCCGTTATCCGCCAGCTGGTTGAGATTTCTGTATACGGTTCCGAGACTTATTCCTGCAAGCTGCCGGCGTACCTCTTTGTAGACCTCTTCCGCCGTCGGATGTGACTTTGTCTCACCCAGAAATGCCATTATCAAATCCCTCTGTTTGCTATGATTCACGTTCTGCCACCTTCTTATCTGCCGGTATCGTTTCTTCGTCATTAGTCACAAAAATATTGACAAAAAACCGGTAAAAGTTACTAATAATACTACTACAAATAATTAGTTTTGGCAAGTACTCTTTTAAGAATCATTACTGTTTTATTATTTAGGACAGGTGTAACGTACTTTCTTCTTTGTAGACCTTCCGTACTCGACAGCCTTAGCCGGACATTTGCATATACACGCCATACAATGAGTGCATTTTCCGTGCCATACGGGCATTTTATCCTTTACCGTAATATTCTTCATTACGCACTCACGCGCACACTTGCCGCAGCCTGTACAGGCATCTGTCGCATAGAATTTTTTGTCCTTTACAAAGAACTTGAAGAAAACCTTATTAATAAAGGACGACCACATCTGCTTTACCGTTCCGCCGTCATCCTCAAGAATACGGTGTGTTTTGATAAATGCTATCACACGGTCGATTTTCTCCTCCGCCTTATCAATTATTGCAAGAGCCTTATCCTCCTTCGGAGCCTTGAACATTGCAATATAATTTTCAGGCATGACGACCTTGGCCGTACCCATGTAATTCATTTTCTTCTTAAAAGCTATTTCCCTGTTGTAGAAGCCGGCACCCGCTATACTACTGCCGCAGGTCAGAATAAAATACATATCCTTATTGCCGTTAAGCTTTGCCGACACCAGCCATTCATCCACAATGGCCGGTATCTTGTAGGCGTAGACAGGCGCAACTATCACATAGCTCTTCTCCGAGGTAAACGAAGAATGCTCCTGTTTCCTGAGCTTATCAAAGATATTAACGGCCTCATCATCTACTGCTGCCGCTATCCTTTTAGCAACGTATTCACTGTTACCGGTTCCTGAAAAATATAAAATCATAATTAAAGGTCACAGTTACCAACTGTTCTGGGGAAGGGCTCAACATCACGAATATTGCCCATACCTGTAAGATACATTACGCAACGCTCGAAGCCGAGACCAAAGCCTGCATGACGAACCGAACCGTACTTACGAAGGTCAAGGTAGAACTTGTAATCCTCTGTCTTAAGTCCGAGCTCATTCATTCTTGTAACGAGCTTGTCATAATCATCCTCACGCTGGCTGCCACCGATAATCTCACCGATACCGGGAACAAGGCAGTCAACAGCCGCTACTGTCTTTCCGTCGGGATTGAGCTTCATGTAGAAGGCCTTAATCTCCTTAGGATAATCTGTTACGAAAACAGGCTTCTTGAAAATCTTCTCTGTGAGATATCTCTCATGCTCTGTCTGAAGATCGCAGCCCCAGAATACCTTGTAATCAAACTCATCGTTATGCTCCTCGAGAAGCTTAACCGCATCTGTATAAGTGATACGTCCGAAATCTGATGTTCTGACGTTCTCAAGTCTTGTAAGAAGGTCCTTGTCAATGAAGCTGTTGAAGAAGTTCATCTCCTCGGGTGCATGCTCAAGAACATAGTTAATAATATACTTAATCATGCTCTCAGCCAGAACCATATCGTCCTCAAGATCCGCAAAAGCAATCTCAGGCTCGATCATCCAGAACTCAGCCGCATGACGGGTTGTGTTTGAATTCTCGGCACGGAATGTGGGGCCGAAGGTGTAAATATTTCTGAAGGCGCATGCAAAGGTCTCGCCGTTAAGCTGACCGCTTACTGTAAGATTGGTGGGCTTTCCGAAGAAATCCTGAGTGTAATCAATCTTTCCGTCCTCTGTTTTGGGAACATTGTTGAGATCCATTGTTGTAACCTGGAACATCTCGCCTGCACCCTCACAGTCACTTCCTGTAATAAGGGGAGTATGAACATATACGAAATCTCTCTCCTGGAAGAAGCAGTGGATTGCATGGGCAATGAGTGAACGTACTCTGAACACTGCCTGGAAGGTATTTGTTCTGGGACGAAGATGTGTAATTGTTCTGAGGAACTCAAGTGTGTGACGCTTCTTCTGAAGGGGATAATCAGGTGTAGACTCACCCTCAATAGCTACATCATCAGCCTGAATCTCGAAGGGCTGCTTTGCCTCGGGTGTAGCAACAAGCTTACCCTTTACGATAACCGCAGCACCTACATTAAGCTTGCAGATGGCATCAAAATTAGCAAGTTTATCAGAAAAAACGACCTGAAGTGTTTCAAAAAATGTACCGTCATTGAGCACCATAAATCCAAAGGTCTTTGAATCACGGATGCTTCGTACCCAGCCGCCGATTTCAATCTCTGTGCCGATGTACTTATCTCTGTTTCTGAAGATTTCTCTTACTGTAAGTAAATCCATAGTTATTTCCCCTTTTCATTATTCTAAGACATTTTCTGTCTGATTAATCTTTCAATAGCTTTAGCTGCCTTTATTGCATCCGGGCTGCTAAATTATCGTGTAATTATATCATTGCATATTTTAAAAATCAAGCGTTTTTTCTGTTCAGGCCACCGTCACGGTTACTTTCTTTGAGCATGATTTATAGTAGGCATTACCGCCGAATTTCACGGTAATTACTGCGGTTCCGGGATTCTTCACGGTCACTGTACCGTTCACATCCACATACGCCACCTTACTGTCGCTTGAGGAATAACTGATTTTAAAAAGTCTTGAGTCGCTGACGTTTATTTTGCTTGACTTATCTATAAGCTCTGCCTTCAGGCTGAATTTTTTACCGTAGCTGTCCTTAAAGGAATATTCTGTTTCCGGCAGAGAAATCGCCAGAGATTTATTCGCTGCCTTTACAGTTCCGTCTTTGATAGCCTTAAAGGTCTTTGTCAGAAGCTTTTCTATGTCCTCAAAGGTCTCCTTCATGGGTCCCTTTCCCATATAGACGCAGATGATTTCATGGCCGGCCGTATCGGTGGCTGTAGCAGAAAATACATGTCCCGCAGCCCTGGTACTGCCTGTCTTTGAACCGATGATTTTATAGAGCTCCTTAGGGTATGATACACTGCCGTAAAACAAATTAGAGCTTACAATCTTTTTGCCCTTTGTGCCGTCAGCCTGATATACACGGTATTTCGACTTCGCTACAATCTTCCTGATTTCGGGGTAAGACATCGCATATCTTGTTATAACGGCCATCTCATAGGCAGTTGTGTAATTATCGAAAAAGTCATTGCCGATATCAAGTCCGGCGGGATTGTCAAAGCGTGTATACACCAGACCCAGCTGCTCACATTTTTCGTTCATAGCGGCCAGAAATGCCTTCATGCTGCCGCAGGCGCCTATGCCCGCACATATCGCGGCATCGCCCGAGGATTCTATCAAAAGCATGTTCAAAAGGGTATCTATCGTATACTTTTCGCCGGCCTTCATACCGTATTTATAAAGGTCGTAGGGGGCGTATGCAAGCATAGAATCCGTGACAGTCACGACCTCGGATAAATCCGCATTATCTATAATAGTCATCGCGGTCATCAGCTTTGTAGTGCTGGCCGGATATACAATATCGTCCGGATTTTCGCCCATCAGAAGCTTTCCGCTGTGAGCATCCATCACCGCATACGAATAATGAGCCCTGAGCCCTTCAGGCGCCTTCATAAGCCCCTTAACATCATGTGAGATATATCTCTCGGCCGCATTCACCGCCTGCTCATTAAGTTTTAATCCCGCCGCGCCACTCAGCATCAGAACTACTGTCATTACCAATGCAAATACGCGTAACCCGGATACGGTTTTTTTTCTGTTAGCTAACATAGAACTACCACCTTACCTTTAAGGATACTCCTTATAATTAATCGAAATCATTCCGGATATCTTGTGAGCATATAGCTTCCCGATTTGCGGATTAAATTTCCGCAGCAATCTCCGCCGCCAGGCTCGCATTGTCAATATTCATGCGAATGCCCGCATCTACCGAATCACTGCCCATTTCCTCTTTCAAAATATCCATGATGAATTTTGTAATGATTTTTCCCTGAATTCCTTCTTCCTTAGCTTTATTGACCGCTTTATCGATGGCGCGGTTCATTTTTTCGGAATCTACCGCAACAGACTCATCCACCGGATTTGTAAGAAGGATTCCGCCGGGAACGCCCAGCTCTTTTTTAAGCTTATAGCAGTCTGCGACCTCACTGGGACTGTCAAATGAATATTCCAGCTTACAGCCGCTGTGGATTGCCATATAAGCTGGAAGCTCATGTGTACGATAGCCTGCCAGAGTAACCGCATGAGTCTCCAGATATTCCATTGTAAGCTTTAAATCAAGAATAGATTTCGCACCTGAGCAGACTACGACCACATCACTTTTGCAGAACTCCTCAAGGTCTGCCGATATATCAAAGCTAGTTTCAGCGCCGCGATGAACACCGCCTATACCGCCGCCTGTCACAACCTTTATCCCTGTAAGGGCAGCCACAGTCATAGCCGCTGCCACTGCAGTCAGTGCATCATATTTCTTTGTGAGAAGGATTGCAAGATCGCGTCTGGACGCCTTTATAAGGCCTGTTTGCTTCGCGAGATATTCTACCTCATCAGGCTCAAGTCCGACCTTGATTATTCCGTTAATCACGGCAATATAAGCCGGCACTGCCCCCTTTTGTCTGATACAGTCCGCAACCCGAACCGCCAGATCCCTGTTCATCGGATAGGAATAAGCCTCAAAGGTTCCTGCACTTTCAATCGCAACAACGGGCTTATTCAGACTGAGAGCCTCATAAACCTCTTTAGAATAAGAAATGTATTCAGATATTTTCATGATTATTTTCAGCTTTCTTGCAAATATTTACAGTAATTCCAGGATTTTTTTAATTATTTCTTCGTTTTTATGACCGGGAGCATCCTCGGAACCGTTCATTATATCGACTGCCTCGCAGCCTGTCGCAGCCAAAATATCGCCCAGATTATCGGCTGTTATGCCACCTGCTACCACTACCTTTTTGGCTGAAGCCGCAATCACCTTAGATGCCAGTGAAACATCGAGCTTTAGCTTTTTTGAAGCAACGACACTGCCCTGCCTCGGGTCCACCAGAATCTCCTCGATATCAGTCCGGGCGAGCATTGAAAGGGCCTCAGTAATATCACTGCAGCCAAACTGTTCCAGACAGCCCTCCTCAGACAGGGGTACGGTTTTAATGACAGCTATACCGCGCTCCTTGCAAAGCCTTGCGATTTCAGCGGTTTCATCCAGATTCTCCTTATAATGAATCTGAATCAGATCAGGCTTTACCGTATCGCAGCGCTTCATAATTTCTTCCGTAGTTCCGCCTGTTACAAAGCAGGCCTGATAGCCCTCTGGAATATGCTTTCTGAGCTCTGCCGCACGGTCTACAGACAGATTCCACGGAACGGACAAAGGATATTCAACTACCATTCCTATACGTTCAACACCGAGCCTTACGCAGGTCTCAATATCCTGCTCATTCATAAGTCCGCAGATTTTCAGGCTTACCTTTCTGCAAAGCATTTTATAAAATGCATCAGTATATTTTGCATTTAATATAGCAGTACCTACCAGCGCTGCATCCGCTCCCGCAGAAATAGCGGCACGTACCTGTGCCGGATTTTTAATAGAGCTTTCAGTCACCAAAAAAGCATTCTTCGGAGCAAGTGAGGCAAGCGACAGCGTATTGCTTACATCGCCGTCATCTCTTTCAAGCACCAGAATATCACGGTTATTTATTCCGACAAGCTCTGCTCCAAGCTCATTAACGAGTTCGAAGTCCTCCTTAACATGCGTCTCGACAAAAGGATCGAGGCCAAGCTCCAGAGCCTCGTGATAGAGCATAATCAGCTCGTCCCTTTCGAGACAGGAGCACATCAGAAGTATTGCATCGGCACCGGCCTCCTTTGTGGCAATGAGGTCCTCTTTTGTGTGAATGAAATCCTTTCGAAGAATCGGAAGCTCCACAGCGTCCGCTATAGCTCTCAGCATTGCAAGAGAGCCGTGAAACTCCTTTTCTTCAGTTACCACAGAAATCACGGGAGCCCCTGCCGCCTGCAATATTTTTGCATATTCGACAGGGCTTCTTCCGTGCATTAAATCGCCTTCCTTCGGAGAATACACCTTAATATCAGGTATTACAATATTCTTTTTATCATTTTTTGCATTCTTAAGTGCTGTTAAAAATTTCATACTAATAACCCTGCCTTTCAGGCTGTACCGCAAATTTTCATTCAAATACTTGTATTAGAATTACCGTCAGGCACAAATTTGTGTGCGAAAAATTTATTTTTCACACTACATCTCCGTCAGCTAAAAAACTTATTTATACTCGTTTGAGTACTTGATGAGCTCCTCAAGCTTCTTAAGTGCAGCGCCGCTGTCGATGATTTCGCGAACCTTTGCGATACCGTCTGCAAAGTCAGCAGCCTTGTCACCTACAACAAGAGCTCCTGCTGCATTTAATAATACAGCATCCTTTCTGGGTCCGTCAATTTTTCCTTCAAAAATTCCGCGGATTGTTGCTGCATTTACATCAGGTGTACCTGTCTTGATATCCTCAAGCACACATCTCTTAAGGCCGAACTGCTCGGGAGTGATCTCATAACGCTTAAATTCACCGTTATTTAACTCTACAATCTGTGTAGGTCCGAGAAGTGAAATCTCGTCAAGTCCGTCTACGCCGTGTACGAACATAGCCTTTGTATAGCCAACCTGCTTGGCAACCTGAGGCACCTGATCAAGAAGCTCAGGCTTGTATACACCGAGTAAGTGACGGGGTGCAAATGCAGGATTGATAAGGGGACCGATAATTGTATAGAAAATTGTCTTGATACCAAGTGCAGACTCGGGAGGCAGCACCTTGCACATTACAG
This sequence comes from Lachnospiraceae bacterium, assembly GCA_024403355.1. Lineage (GTDB taxonomy): Bacteria > Bacillota > Clostridia > Lachnospirales > Lachnospiraceae > RUG11977. The sequence continues at coordinate 6,189 of JAKSRW010000047.1, read as the reverse complement.
GGTGGAAAAGAGGCGCATAAATGAATGCGATGTTAATCTTCTCAATCAGTTCCTCTGCCTGAGCGGATGTAAGATTAATATTAACACCGAGAGCCTCAAGTACGTCAGCACTTCCCGAAAGACTTGAGATTGAACGGCTGCCGTGCTTTGCAATGGGGATTCCTGCCGCAGCTGCTATGATAGCTGTAGCTGTAGAAATATTGTAGGTGCTGAGTCCGCCGCCTGTACCGCAGGTATCCATCATCTCTGCGCTAACATTGGGACGCAGAGGTACACATACGCTTCTCATTGCGTTTGCGATTTCTGCTGTTTCATTGAGTGTTGTGCCCTTCATAAGAAGTGCTACAAGGAAGCCTGAAATCTGGCCCTCTGTCAGCTTATCGGCATTGATATCATTGATAATCTCATAGATATCTTCCTTTGTTAACTCTTCCTTTCTTGTGAGCTTGCCTAAAATGTCCTTGTACATAAATAGTTCCTCCTTTTTTGTAATAAAAAAGCCCCTATAGTCATCGACTATAAGGGCGAATTATCGCGGTACCACCTTATTTTTATATCTTTGAAGATATAATCTCATAATGCACTTTATAATGCATCGTCTCCTCTAACGGTGAGCCTCCGTTGGTCATTACTGAGCTGTGCAGCCGTTCCTACCACCTTCATAAGTCCATTCGAATACTTTGTCCGTTATCGTGATTTCACCCTCCACGACTCTCTGTAAACTTCTAAAATATCTACTACTCTTAATCGTAAGTTTATCTACTGTATTTTTTTATTAGTTTAGCACGATAAAGCGTTAACGTCAATAGGTAATTTGAAATTTACTGTCTGTAATATCGGTTGATTTCCGCTAAGTAAATATCACTCATATACTCCGCATAGAAGCGACTGTCCTCTTCCATATCCTGTGTATAATAACGCATATACTGTTCAGCATCCCCCGAACCTCCATGCTCATAATTCTGCATTTCCTTCATATAACTTTCGCAGCTTCTGAACGGTTTTAATCTTTTATAACGGCCCGATACTTCATTAAATAAATCGGTCAGTTCATACTCATATATGTGATACATTTCATGTAAAAGCGTGTCCAGTATTATTCCCGGCTCATCATCACGTACATGATCTATATTCAAAATAACACGATTGTTTTCTCTATCGTATGAACCGTATTTGTAGTAATTCTCATACGAAAGTACAAGATTAACAGGGGAATACAGACCCAGATTATATACTTCAGAGTAGGCGATGTTTCTAAGAACCTCAAGCTTGTCATCAAGCGATAATTCATCCCAAAGCTCTTTTCTTCCTATCTTCGCTATTTTCTCAATATTATTCTTCAGGCTGAACTGCTCCCAGGCTGCAGCCTCTTCAGAATCTTCCGTAACAGAAGAAGCATCAATAGTCTTCGCAGCCATTATTCCTCCGTGTACGACGCTGTTATAAGAAATATTAAAAATCAAAACAGCCATTGAAATTCCAAAGATAGTGACCATTGCAGTCGCTGTTTTTCTCAGACGCGTCAGAATAATATGCCTGCGCTTAACACTGTCAGATATATTGTGCAGTCTGCGGCCACGGTTCTTCATCATAAAAATCAACACCGCATAAGTTAACGACAAAAGAAGAAAAGTAAGCATTAATGCTGAAATTATTCCTGAATAATAGTCCTTATATACCATAACGGAATAAATTCCCATTCCTACGCAGCTGTCTAAAAATCCACCTGATTCTGTTTCGCTTCGTCTTCTAAGATACAAACCAAACAAAACTCCTGCCAGCATCAGTAAAAACAGAATCAATGCCGATAATTCAGCAGAGAATCCGTCAATAGGGATAAAAATCCATAATTTGTACATAATATACAGATATATTCCCCAGAAAAAATGGTTCCATATATTATCTGAATTAATAATACTGTGCGCTCTTCTAAATAATCTTCTCATCTGTTTTCATCCTCCTATCCTGTCATTTTTCAAAAAAGGGTACACGAAATAAAGCATGTGTTTTTTACATGCTTACTGCGGCTTATATCCGTTCGGGTACAGTTTCCCCTACCCATGCCTTTTCTTTTAGCCTGATTACAAACCACCCCTTACAGCAGCCTGTTCTCCGGCATTCCACTAACTCCCGCTCCCATCAGGCAACAAAAATAAAGCCTTTGTTAAAAGGACTCACGGATATAATATTCTGTTTTCTTCACTGGAATTCTGCCAGCATAGACCATGCCGGCTGAGATAGAAAAGAAAGATTCCTATAGATCAGACAGCAGTCTTAAAATGATTTTTTCATTGCTAAAACACTTTCTAATTTGACCTTGAATAATGAACCACCAAATTGGTGGATTTTAATACTAGCACATACCATCATATCTGTCAATACAAAAACTTCTGCCGCAAAGTTTTTATATTGTATTAGGTTAATTTTGCTAATTCAGAGACCAATTTTGCATGTTGCGTCATTTTCCCCCGGAATTGTTATAGAATATTGAAAGTAAAGAAAGGAGGGTTCATCTATTTATAAGCAAATAAAATCCAGGAAAGGAAAAGTATATCCAATTCCCAAGGGATAATTGGATTATACGGGAAAGAACTATGAAACGAAATCGCTCTATCTTCATTTTTTGCATGCTTTTACTCATTTCATGTATAATAGCTGTTTCAAAAAATGAAAAGCTCTACGCAGCAGGCAGTCAGATTAACACAAGTGACTATTCCGAGATTATTAGTGCTACCGGATACAGACTTAATGTAGAAGGTTCACGCAATAATGTTATGCTGAATCGTGTTTCTGTTTTTTATCAGGATTACACAGTAGGTCAGCAGTTCAAATTCACGAAATCTCAGCACGGATATTATCTTGAAACAAAGCCTGTAAACGGCGGTTCAATGGCTGTCAATTGCAACTGTATGGAAGCCTATGACGGCTGTAAAGTTAATCTTTATAACCCTACCGGAAGCACCACTCAGGCATGGATAATTGTTCCGATAAACGGTAGTGATAACAAATTCTTCTTACAGTCAGCAGACAAGAGTAATTTATATCTGACATGCGACAACAGAAACGATGGCAACGTATATATTTCTTCATATACCGGCGGAGCCAACCAGCAGTGGTCAAGTTCGTTAGTCACAATTCAGAAAGAAGAAATCGCTTACGACAAGAAGATTACTTTATACACCAATGGTCTTCCTGTCAAAATCTACACCTCAGAAAGCCCTGCCTCAATTAAATCAAGCAACAAAAAGGTAGTTAAGGTAGTTAGCGGCAAACTGCAGCCGGTAAAAAAAGGAACAGCTACCATCACCGTCAAATTTGCTTCCGGCACTTCACAGAAGATAAAGGTAACTGTAAAGAGTACAGTCGAAACACCAACTGATATTTCAAAAGATTTCTACGCTGTACAGAATGACGTTAGCGTTCGTTCATATGCGTCATCTTCATCCTATGTTTTAAAAACTCTGAGAAAGAACGAGAAAGTCTTTGTTAAATATTCATTTACAAACTCTGCAGGCAACACATGGTATCTCTTAGATGATGGCAGCTACATATATTCAGCTAATCTTTCACTGACATCAGCTGAAAACGAACTGAAAAATGTCAAAGGAGTATGGCAGCAGTACTGGTACAGCTCCAAGGAAAACAGAAGTGGCGGTTTATGTACGATAGTGAGCTGCTTCGCTATGCTCAAGCGTAGATCAATTCTGGATCATGGTTCTACGGCTCTGTCATTTGGCGATGTAAATGCAGTTAATTATGGCTCCAGAAATGTATTATTTGTAAAAGACGGCAAAAACTACTGGGAAACAAATGGCGGCTTATATCCTGAACGTTCATACTGGGTGGAAGGCTATACTTACAAAACGAAACGAAACGAAGATGCTAACCAAATTCATAATAAAAAATTTTACATTGATCTCCTTGAAAAAAAGCCCGAAGGTGTATGTATTCAGGTAAACTATTCAGGAGGCCAGCACTGTATCCTTCTCAGTGACTATGATGAGGCTGAAGATATGTTCTATGTATATGACGGTGTAGTTTCTGATGACCGCAGAAAAATCACTGAGTCTATATTATATAGCGATAGGGGTGGATTAGATGGCATACTGAATAGTATTGCATGGATGCAGTACATTGAATGACTATATTTCCCGTCATGTAAATAAAAGTTAAATATCGAGCCAGGCTATAGTGAAAACACTATTGCCCGGCTCGAATTATTTCCGCTAATCCTACATCATTTCTGCCCCATTCACGCCGGAAAACTCTTCTACAAGCTCCCTGCGTTCAAAGAGTACACAGCCTCCTGCATGGTCCTCTAAAAGAGCCCCGCTGTCCTGTAATTTCCTGAAAAGACCTGATTTCAAAGCCGCCCGAACTTTTCTCATCGCCGGGGAAAGATACAAATACTATTTCAGGATGCTTCTCCCTAATACTTCTGAGCTTAGCGGTAAGATATTCACGTTCCCTGTCACCGGGTGCCAGATGCACAGCCTCACCACGACGTGTATCGGTTTTGTCCTCATGACCTTCAATGCTGACCACAGGTATCAGATTCCTGTTTTTATTAAAGAGCTCAATATATATAATAGAAAGATAACCCACTGCCTTTAGGCGGTGGGTGAAGCTTTCGCGAGGTGCGGGGTTCAAGCCCCGTACCTCGTAAGCTGCGGTAGCAGCGATTTTATAACGAGTGACAAGCGAAGCGGTCACGAGTTTGACTTGTCACCAATCAAGGTCCTTCGCCTCTTCGAATATCTTCTTCCATTCCATATCTGTCAGCTGGCTGACAGGTGCAGAATCCTGCAGGCATGATTTGCACGGGAGTAACAGCCTGCGCAATGAAGATTACAGCTGCTTGTAATACTCGCAATAAGAAACGCAGGAACATGTTCGCCTCCGCATCCTTACTCCTCGTCATCTTCTCCGAGCCCATACATTATAGCCTCATTTATAGCCTGCTGGGCCTCCTGAGACTGCTTCTTTTTAATCCAGCTGTCCCTGTCAGACAGAATCGCCAGCATCTCATCTACAACCTCTTCATCGGAAAGCTTTGCATAATTTGCATAATGTGCCAGGTATCCAAGCATTCTCGTTGCAGTAAAATCAGTATTCAGATTCTTTGCAATCAATCCGCTGAATTCTGCCGAATAACCGATTTCAATCATATAATTATATAATTCCCTGCTTTTTTCAGAAATCATTTTCAAAACCTCACAATCACATCATTTTATCAAAAATCAAAAATAATCCCACAAGCCGTGGCTTATGGGATTTTAATAGCAATGTAAACACTCCGCTGTCATTCCTCCGACTGATTCTTTTACATTTATACAACAGCTATCAGTCGCGGCTTGAAGATCTGGCGAGAATCTGAAGAATACGGATGAAAAGGTTCACGATATCGAGATAGATATCAAGCGCACTGTCAATCGCATTGTCCACCGTAGGAGCGTACTGCTGAGACTTATAAATATCATAGCCGATATAAAGACTGAAAAGTGCAACGCCAAGATAAAGGTAAATAGTATAAAGTCCAATAAAGAAGTAGCTAATAAATCCTACAAGCATCAGACAAAGCAGTGCAATAAAGAGCACCTTTCCCATGCTTTTGAATAATTCAGGCTTCAAAATACTGAAGGCTGTCATTCCTGCGGTAATAAGAAGGGTCAAAAGAAACGCCTTCTCTACAATATCAGCATCGACTCCGCCGTAGGCCTGAACGGAAATCGAAAGAACAAGTCCGACCGGAACTACTACCAGGTTATAGCCGCAGAAGCTGATGATAGGATTCTGGGATTTGGTAGACATAATAGTTCCCGCCACACAAAGAACAAAATATCCAATCAGGAAAATTACGGGATTAACTACCTCGAAATCCACATGAACAAACTTGCATAAAAGATAGTTAAAGAGGAGGCCGTAAACGACCACGCCGCACATAACCGCATTATAAGCTCTCTGCTCTATTAATTCGCCTTCCGAAACATACTGGAGAAGTCTTTTTTCTTTTCTTGAATCAGTTAAACCTGCCATAATAATCATTCCTTTCATGATTTATTTCAATACGGATTATAACCCAAAATATAATCACAATCAAGTGTATCTGCTGCGAAATAAAAGCGTATTATTTGGTGAACTACATCGGCAATAGAATTACCGAGCATCAGGTGCGCGCGGCTTTCGCCG
>JAKSRW010000046.1 GCA_024403355.1 Lachnospiraceae bacterium | reverse complement strand
AAACTCGTGACCGCTTCGCTTGTCACTCGTTATAAAATCGCTGCTACCGCAGCTATTAGGCCTTATCCACGCTGCCAAACAAACTGATCTTTTCACGAACAACTTCCTTCATGGCTTCGATTTCGTAAGGAATCAGGCCCATCATGGTTTTTACTCCTGCTGCCAGTCCCTTTTCAATACCGCGTTTTCCTGCCTTATCAATATCTGTGAAGATGTTCACCTTGCAGATGCCGCGCTCTACTGCAATTTTGAAATCATCATCAGAAAGCCCTGAGCCGCCATGAAGTACCAGCGGAAGCCCTGTCTTTTCCGATATAGTCGATATACGGTCAAAATCCAGCTTGGGCGGAAATGCATAGTCTCCGTGTGCATTTCCTACCGCTACTGCCAGCGAATCAACACAGGTTTTTCGGACAAAGTCCGCCGCCGTATCCGGATTTGTGAAATAATCGCTTGGATTCTCCAGCTTTCCGGCTCCTGAGTTATCTCCAACATGTCCCAGCTCGCCTTCTACGGTGACACCCATGGCATGGCAGATTTTTACCATTTCCGCAACCTTTTCTGTATTTTCTTCATAGGATGCCGTAGAACAATCATACATAACGGATGTAAAACCAAGCTTTAATGCTTCCATACATTTTTCAAAGGTCAAACCGTGGTCATAATGAATACATACCGGTACTTTAGCCTTTTTTGCCATCGGAATCAAATATTCAGCAACACGCTCCAGGCTCATTGCCGGAAGAAGAATTTCCGCTGTACCAACCATAACCGGTGCATTCATTTCTTCCGCTGTTTCAATAATGGCACGTGCCATCTCCACATTTACTGCGTTAAAAAAACCTACACCATATCCTCTTTCTTTTGCAGGCAAAAGAATATCATTCATATTTACAAGCATTTTTCCCACCCCTTTGCAATCTTTTCCTTCATTTTATCCATCGGAAGCAAACCACTTAAAGCATCATATGATGATACGCAGCATGCACCGGCTGCAGCAGCAAGATGCAGGCAGTCCTCCGGACCTTCACCGTTTAACATTCCTGTCAGAAATGCAGCTATACTGGTATCTCCCGCCCCTGTTCCGGACAGAACCCGTTCCGCTTTATAGGACCTTTCAAAGCCTTCTTTATCCGCCCATAATTTAATATCAAGCTCACTCTTTCTTCCAACCTGAGCCAGAAGCTCCTGTGTTGCCGTACGATAATACAGTCCCGGTGCACCGCATTTCAACACAAGAACTTTCGCACCCATATCCATGCACTTTTGTGCCAACGGACGTATATCGTTGTCCGGATTCAGGATTTCCGTTATGTCTCTTCCCATTGCTCTCTGCTGCCATTCTTCAAAACGGGAACGGTCCAGCATGAAGCAAAGCTCTTCAACACTTGGTAGAAAGAAGTCCACATAAGGCATCACTTTTTTCAGAATTTTTTCCCAGTCTGCTTTTCCCGCATCGGAATCCGGATCAACCGCCGCCAGATCCAGTGACGTTGACAGCCCTGCTGACTTCACCTTTTGGAAAAGCGCCAGTAATTCTGCCCCTTCATTTTCATACATGGATTTCATCAGCGGCGGATATCCGAAATGAAAATGTGCAGCTTCCTTTAGTGCTTCTTCATCAATATCCGAGGCATAAAACGCATTATTGGCTCCCGGATTGTGCAGGAAAATACGGTCAATCCCAGGCACTGCCAGAACTACAGAATACGAAGTCGACTGGTTACGAGAATGAATCATTCCATCTGCCGCACCATAATTATTCAGAATACCACATATCATATTGCCGAATTCATCGTCTCCGATTTTACCCATCAAACGGACATCTGCACCCAGAATTTTCATTCCGAGACCGGTATTGGCTACAGAACCGCCCGTTGAAACGTCTGCTTTTCCCATTTCTATCAGCTTGCCCGGCTGTAAAACAGAAGCAATGTCCGTAACCTTACGGTCCGGGAAAACCGGTGTGATATCAATGCAGATATGACCGGCTGATATTACTTTTTTCTTCATACCTTTCCCTCCTAATGCAACGAATTGCAATGAGTTGCTCAAACCTTCTCCTTTTAAGCGAACTCTCATTTGTTAGTTCACAATCACTTGTAAACTCTTTTATTATTTCTATTGCTTCATCTTTTGTATTATCCGGCCACAGCTTAATAATCAGGGCCGCTTTATTAATCAATATGACTATTATTTAGCATCATGCCAGCAGGTCTTATCCTGAATATTGCTGTAATATCTCTGAATAGGGATAATACAGCGGTTTCAAATTTCAACGGCCTGCCTTCCATTTTTCAAGTCCATTTAGTCCCTCAGGCGTAACGGGACGTATCCATTTGCCGGAGTACATATGCCGCTGCATAAAGATGTATCGAATCGGTTCGTCGATATAGCAGCAGAGGAAAATCACAAGCACCGGCGCCTTTAGCAGAAGTCCCGATATGCATACCGCAGGGATGACAACCACATACATGAAGGCGATTTCCATTACCGTGCCCGTCGTAGCATCGCCCGCCGAACGGTAGGAATCGTTCATTGTCCAGTTGCCCATTCGGATAACTGCGGAGATTCCGTAAATTATCAGCATTCCGGTTCCGTAATAATAGGAGTCTCCGTCCAGATTCATCCAGTGCAGAAGCGGAGAATGTACTGCGAGCATGATTGCTGCCACCGTAAAAATGCAGCCCTGACAGAGGAACACAAGCCTCTTTGCACGCTGGTAAGCTACCTCTATTTCTCCCGCACCGACACAGGTTCCGACCAGCACGGAGGCTGCATTTGAGAAGCCCGCAAAGAATCCGATTACCAGGCCCTCGAAGGTTCGAAATACCGCCATGGCAGCCTGTGCATCCTGTGACTGGCGGCCGAAAACCACCGCTATAATCAGATTTCCCACGCCTGCCAGAAGCTCATTTACAATTATAGGAAAGCACTTTTTCAGGAAAAGCTTTATGAATTCCTTATCCCACTTAAAGAAGCCGGATATCATGAAAAGGTAATTGTAGCCCGATGCTTTAGCCAGAAGCATGATAAGTGTCATATTGACAAAGGCCGCAATGGTGGTTGCAACCGCTGCACCGCGCACACCCATTTCAGGGGCGCCGAGATTACCGAATATGAACACCCAGTTAAAGAAAAGATTAGTACATACAGAGGCAATTGCTGCATACAAAGGGATTCGTACACGGTCCGTGGTTCTGAGAAGCGAGCTCATACCGATAGAAAGAACCTGCATGGGATATGCAAAACCGACAATGCTTAAATACTCGATACCAATGTGCCTGATATCGGCCTTATCGGTGTAAATATCCATTACAACCCCCGGGAAAACAAGCGCCGCAGTACTGAACAAAAAGCCCATGAACATCATACAACAGAGCATGATACCGTAGGAACGCACCAGGCCATGCTCGTCCTTCGCACCCCAGTACTGGCCGAAGAAAAGCATACCGCCGCCCACGAAGCCCCAATAGCTCGAAAAAAGCAGCGAGGCGAACTGTGTACACTGGCCAACCGCTGCTACATGAGTCTTTCCCACCGAAGAAATCATCATGGTATCTACCATACTGCCGGTTGTCGAAAGCAGATTCTGCAGTGCCACCGGCAATGCTATCGCTGCCACAAGTCCGATAAACTTCTTCAGATTGAATTTTTCTGTCATAAAATTGTTGTTATCTCCATCAGTTGATTCGACAGCACAGGTATTTATTACCTGTTTTTTATCGCTGCCTCATAGTTTTATACCCTATTTCTAATATTATTACAATAAATATTCGCCAATTCAGCAATAAATCACAGCAAATCAGCAAGTAACTCTTGGAGACCATGAGCCAACGACCCCGTCCCCAAAGGTTCACTTTCGTGTGGGGTTCACGTGTATCATTATGTGCTTGATATCAGGGTATTGTTTTTCGACCGCGTCGTGTACACGCTCGCTTATTTCATGGGCCTCCCATAGGGTCATGGTTCCGTCTACGGAGATTTCCGCATCCAGATAGATTTTATTGCCGAAACGTCTCGAATGAAGCATATCGACACAGTCCACCCCTGACTGCAGCCAGATGAATTCCTTCAGTTCTTTGTCGAAATCTTCTCCGCAGGAGGTATCCAGCATTTTATCCACCGCATCCTTCAAAATATCATAGGCCACCTTGAAAATGCAAAGGCAGATGATTACGCAGGCCACGCTGTCGAGAACCGGCCAGCCGAGCATGGCTCCTCCAATACCTATCAGCGAACCTATCGAAGAAAGCGCATCCGAACGGTGATGCCAGGCATCCGCCATGAATGCGGAAGAATTCAGTTTTTTTGCATAATATCTTGTGTACCAGAACATTGCTTCCTTCGTCACGATTGAGACAACAGCTGCCACAAGCGCTATAACGGAAGGAATGGCAAGCTCCTCATAATTGCCCTCAATTATAGTGGAAACACCGCCCCAGCCTATCCCGAAGCCGGTCACCAGAAGTATGACCCCAAGTATCATCGAAGCCAGACATTCCATTCTTTCGTGTCCGTAGGGATGATCCTTGTCCGCGGCCTTTTTTGACATTTTTACGCCGATAAAGGCCACAAAACTTGCAAATACATCAGACAGTGAGTGCACCGCATCCGATACCATCGCACTGGATTTACCCGCTATACCTGCATACAGTTTAAAAATAACCAATATAATATTTCCGCCTATCCCCACAGCTGAGAGCCGGTTAATAATCTTTTTCTCATCCATATTTCATACTTCCTCCTAATGCAACGAATGTAATGAGTCGCCCATGGAGCAGATTGGTGAAAGCTCAGCACTAACTTAAACTCTTTAAAATATCATTCATTCGTCCGAAAACAGCCTTTCTCGTTTCAGGTCTGTCATTATTCTCTGCACTAAAGAGCATTATCAGATACATTCGCTCACCATTTTTATTCAGAACAATATTAAAAGACATAAAGCCGGGAATATTGCCCGCATGATAAACCGTCTCAGAATCAGATGCCTTCCAGTAATAATTTCCGTAAGAATGAAGCTCCGATCTTGTATTATCCTGCATCCAGCCGCAGCTGTAGCCGTCCTTTAAATCGAACATTGTATCCAATGAAGCCTGATTTATCAGAAGACCTGAAAATAATGCCCGGTCAAACTGCAGCATATCAAGTACGCTTGTAGTCACATCTCCTGCGCCCTTTAAAAGTGCGGGATAATTTGTAAACAAAACAGGTAAATCAGGAACCGTATATGCACAATCAACACTATCAAGCTCTCCGATTTTCGTCCTGCTCATTTCCAGGGGATCAATTATCAGCTGTCTAAGATATTCCTCGTAGCTTTTGCCTGTGACCTTTTCAATGACTATTGCCAGAATCAGATAATTCGTATTTGAATATTCTATCTTCTCTCCCGGCTTAAATATAAAAACTATATCCTTCAGATAATCTGCCAGCCTCTCAGAATCAACTTTGCCGGCTGTCAGTTCGTTCAGGAATTCTTCGCCTCTGCTTCCAAAGGACTTTTCCATCATATTTACGACATCAGCGAGACCCGTATTCATATGCAGAAGCTGACGAATTGTTATATCCTTTAAATTCTCACATTCAGGCAAAAACTTTTCCAATCTGTCATCAAGTGAAAGCTTTCCCTCTTCTATAAGCTTCAAAACACAGGTGGCTGCATAAGTTTTTGATACCGAACCGATCTGGTAGCCGGTATCGGGTGAAACAGTCGCACCGTCTTTTTGAAGGGCATCCGTGCCCGAAGCAAATATAATCCTGCTGTCCGTTGCTACAAGCAATGAACCCGGGAATTCCTTCCTCTTAACTGTATTCTTAATTTTTTCAGCAAGCTCACTGTATTTCTCATCCTTACTGACGTAGATATTTCCCTCTTCCTTTGACAGGTCCTCCAGGGTCAGACGCTCAATATCTATTTTCTTAACTTTTTCACCTGTACAGGCCATCAGAACTACCAGCAGTAGCGCTGTAGCTATCACACAAAAAACTCGTTTCATATCCGTTTCCTCTTCATAACCATGCCTTTGCCGGCTGCACCGCCCAAAGACAGTGCCTTCCCGGACTTTTGTAAATAATATCACATTTTCGAATTTTTATCAAAGAAATACTGCCTTCAACTGCCGTTTCTTAACAAAATAATAAAAAAGTATAATGCATTTCCGTGGGTAATGTAGTATAAATAAAGATAGCGGACAATCTCAGAAAGGATTCAAAAATGAAAACGTTCATTAAATATATTATACTTATCGCAGTTGCAGTGTTTCTCAGTTCCTGCGTTCCCAATGAGTACTCGAATTCAGATGCGACTAATGAAATAAATACCGGAAGAAATTCCATATTGAAATACCTTGAAAATGCAGCCCCTGAATCTACCATAACAAATATAAATATGGTTACGGGTGCCAAGGTCGGCCAGAGTGTATATATGGGCTATTATGCCACACATTTTGTCGAGGCCGACTTTGCCTACAATAATAAAAGCTATAGGATTCTGGTAAATAATGAAAACGGTGAGATCTGGACCAATCTCAATAATTATCTGATTGACGATTATTATAAGCTGCTGCTTGCCCCCTACTGTGAAAGCTATGGACTTGGCAGTGAATTCGCTGTAAGCGGTCCCTTCCTGACTTATAATCTTGTATCACACAATATTGAGTATAAAAAAGAATTAATTGATACCGAATTTGAACTGACGGATATGCTTCCGAGCACGGTTAATGCTGAAAATATCGGCGAATTTGTCAAAAAGAATATGGAAATCTGCAAGCCCGGGATTCTTTATATCTACTACAATTCAGATAAGACAGAGAGCTTTGATGCCCGAATTTTCCGGGATTTCTGTGCAGATAATTCAGATATAATAGCGGCTGACGGCAAGCTTGTTGCCTATAATATCTCTGCAAATGAGTTTTCGGCAATTCAAAGACATGAAAAGCCCTCTAAGGGTTATCAGATTACCCTCACGGAAAGCTACAGCTGCAAGCCCGCAAATGGCGGTGGCGAGTATAGCTGCGATTATGCACACCGAATCATGCAGGACCATGGTGAATACGGCTTCAGCTACATTGATTTAAAACGCAGCTACACTACGGCAGACGAAAGCCTGCCCGAGGGAACTGCTCACGAGTGTCCGCTTGCATTTGACGGAAAAACTCTCACCATGCCCGGCGAAGAGAACCTTCATGCCTATATTTACTTCAATTCACGTCCGACCTATGACAGGGCCTACGTGAAGCTTCCCGACAAGGAAAGCCGCGAGTTTTTCTGTGAGCTTCCTTACGGCCTCTGGACCATTTCATTAAGTCCTGACGGGGTAAACGGAATTCAGGAAATCAATAGTCCGGGCACAATTATTTTCGAATAAGTAGTTTAATTATCCATAATTGCCTTGATGGGACTGATTTTGGCAGCCTGAATTTTCAATTCATCCACATTCATTTTCAGGTAGATTTCAAGCTGCGTAAGCTCATCCGCCTCAAAGCCTATATGCTTCGTGATTTTGCAGTCCGGGATGATACCCTCTGCGTAAACGGCGCGTTTGTCTATCGTCCCCTTGAAGGTGACGTAGGCAAATTTTTTGCCGTCTTTTCGGCAAATACCGGACACCTGTAATGTTATATCCTCCATTTGCACTTTCCTCCGTGATAATTGATAGCTGCCGGTTATATCTGCACAATTTTCGCACCAAGCAGCTGTGAATCCCTTCTGTCATGCGTAGCCACAATTATGGTTTTAGCCGCATCAGCCTTCACTATTGCACAGACTCTCTCTTTAAGAGCCTCATCCAGCCCCTTAAAGGGTTCATCCAGAATCAGCAGCTCTCCACCGTATGCCAGCGCCCTTGCCAGTGCAACACGCCTGCACATACCGCCCGAAAGCTCAGAAGGCAGCTTGTCTTTATGCTCCCAAAGCTCCAGCGCCGCAAGAAGCCGCTCTGCCTTATTTTTATCATCACACACCACCGAAACATTGTCAACTGCCGAAAGCCAGGGAAAAAGCCTGTCCTCCTGAAACATAAACGAAAGCTTTTCAGGAAGCATGTCTACAGTTCCGCCATCAGCCTTCAAAAGCCCCGCAATAACCCTCAAAAGAGTGGTTTTACCTGCACCGCTCTCCGCCATCAGACATGTAATACCGCTGTTAAAGCTGACCGATAAACCGTCAAGCACCTTCTTATCATCAAAGGCTACGGATAAATTATTTATGATAAGCTGTCGTTTTGGACCTCCACCCATCTCAATCTCGATTTCTTCTGCTTCCGCAGTCTGTTCATTTTTCACTTTCTCCTGCACTAAAGCCTTCCCTGTGCAGTCTTTTCCCGCACCCGCAGTCTGCTCCTCTGCTCCGTTCATACCGGACTCTGCCCCGGCCAATTTCGGCTCATTTGTCCTTTCATCTGCCTGCTCCGGCTCTTTGGTCCATTCTTTCGCCATATCCGGAATTGCACTCTCTGCAGAATACTGCATTTCTTCTGCCGTACCCTGCTTTACTGTCGCTTTTCTACGGTTCTTTACCGCCCGCTCCAGCAGTTTTTCAAACAAATAACTGAAGGCAATTACGACTACCGTCCATGCAAAAAGATCGGCGGTTTCAAGATAAAGCTTCGAATAATATATTTCACGTCCTATGGCCTTTGAAGGAAGGCTCAGAACCTCTGCCGCTATTCCGGCCTTCCAGGCCAGTCCGAGCGAAGTCATCGCACCCGATACAAAATAAGGTCTGACCGACGGAATATAAAGAATTTTCAGAGTCTTCATGCGTGAAAAATGATAGAGCTCGGTAACCTCTGCAAGAGAACGCGGAGTCTCCAAAATACCCTCACGCACATTTGCATATATTATAGGCGTCACAAGCAATGCCGCGATAAATACAGGCACAAGGTCATAGCTTATCCAGAGCATCACAAGCATTACAAAGGATGTGACCGGTGTGGATTTTACCAGCCTTATAAATGGCGAAATAATAGCATCGCAGATATCACTTATGACCGATAAGCCTGCAAGAATCAGTCCGCAGACTACGCCCGCGATAAAGCCTGAAAGCACACGCAGCAGCGACACCGCAGTCTTCAGCCAGAAGCTTTCTTCCTTAACCAGCATTGCCAGATGCTTCAGCACCTCTATAGGAGAAGGGAAAATAAGCTCCTTATTTATCAGGCAGGCCAACAGGAACCAGGCCCCGATCCAGAATACGACCGAGACCAGAGGCTTCCATATTTTCTTTTTATTATTTGCTGTAGTAGAAATCATCTCCGGGCATTGAACCTCCTACCGACTTTGCATCGGCATCAAAAAGCACCTTGTAGTAGCCCTCAATTGCAGGCTTCATATCCTTTCCTGTTATGCAGACAATGCTGCAGTCAGGTATCGCATTCTTTGCAATTTTATCATTACCGGTAATCTCATACTGTGCGACAAGCGCTGCTGCCTCATCGATACTGCCTGTTACGAACTCGATAGACTTCTGATAACGCTCAAGGAAAAGCTCGATTTCAGCCTCATGCTCATCAATGAACTTCTGTGTGGCAACAAGACATCCCATTGTAAGCTTTGAACCGTTATTTGCCGCTTCGTCATAGGCCTTTGTCATATCGACAGCCTTTCTAACATCAGGATTCTTCATCAAAATCGCAGTTGCCGCAGGTACGGGAAGCATACAGAGGTCAGCCTCGCCTGAAATCATCATTGCAGAGATTTCCGAAGGATCCTTAAACTGAACATCCACATCCTCACCGGGCTCAAGGCCTGCCTGTCTTAACAGGTAATTCATTACAAATTCAGGATTTGAACCCTGACCGTTCATATAAATGGTCCTTCCCTTTAAATCAGCCAGTGAATTAACGGAATTACCGTTTTCAAGAATGTAGAGCACACCCAGACAGTTAATGGCAATCATCTTCACCCCGCCGTTTGTCTTGTTATAAAGATTAAGCGCCACATTTGTGGGCAGTGCGCCGATATCAAGGTCTCCGTTAGAAAGCTTCGCTACTATATCGGGAGCCTCTGCGGAAAGTGTAAAATGATACTTGTCATATTCACCCTTGTCCGACTTATCCATAATAGATACCGCGCCGATACCTGTGGGGCCCTTAAGAACTCCGACATTAACATCTGTCTTTCCCGCCTTGCTGCAGGCTGTAAGCACCGATAAAAGCATTGCCAGCATCACCATCATTGAAACGATTTTCTTTAAATTTTTCATATAAAAACCATACCTTTCCATCAGACCGCATTGCGGCCATTTTTATTTTTCACTTATTATATTTGAATAATTTATTTTGGCACTGATGCCCTTCAGCCTTCCTATTTTGCCGGAAAGAGCATTAATCACGTCCTCCGGCGCATCAATTGCCACACTTATCAGGTTCACTTTTTTCTCTCTGTAGGGAATCCCCATTCGTCCGATAATATATTCGTAGCACTCTGAAAGAAGCCTGTTCAGCTCCGCAACATTCTCCTGTGCCTCAACTATTATCGAGATAACCGCTACTCTTGTCTTCATATTTCCTCCGAATACTTTATTTTCTGTTAAAATAAAAAACTGCATCCGTGAAAGATGCAGTCCTATAATAACCCTTTTCTAATGCACAGTTCAAAATCATCCTCGGACAATTCCAAAGTGTGTCTTCCCGAAAAGGGTCATTAACAATTATTACGAACCGTAGCTTTCACCTCAAAACGAATTTTCAGTGTCAGAAACATATATCAAACTCGTGACCGCTTCGCTTGTCACTCGTTATAAAATCGCTGTTATCGCAGCTTTAATGATTTTCAAGTCAGGAAGCTAGTTCTGCAGTACCGCAGAGAGTCCCGGAATCAGCTGCTTCTTTCTCGAAACAAGTCTCGGAACCACGCAGAAGCCTTCCGTAGCCTTCACACCAAAGGCCTCCGAGAGAACCTCATCGGCATTCTTTCCCGCATAGAGAATCTTCGAGCTTTCCTCCGGAATACTTGTAAGCATGAAAAACATCATGTCAAGGTCAAGCTTTTGAATAGCATCCT
Source organism: Lachnospiraceae bacterium (assembly GCA_024403355.1). Lineage (GTDB taxonomy): Bacteria > Bacillota > Clostridia > Lachnospirales > Lachnospiraceae > RUG11977. Next base: position 10,879 of record JAKSRW010000046.1, on the reverse strand, counting down.
TCAGATAATCACTGATTTTCTCCTCGACACTGTTGAGTTCTCCGGTGCTCATTGAATTAACCTGGCTTACACCGATGGTAATCTCGCCGATTTTAAACTTTTTATAATCCTGGAAGAAGATTTCCTCTGCTGTTTTCTCTACTATCCTGCTGCCTGCCGCAAACATTTTCTCGGAAAGCTCGGTGCAGTCCACCTCAGCGATGGCAGCCAGTGCATTGCAGGCCTCGCGGTCCGTATCCGTGCAGGTCGGTGAATGAAAAGCGAGTGTATCCGAAAGAATCGCTGAACACATAAGTCCTGCCAGCTGCTTCGGAATCTCAATTCCCTTCTCTGTATAAAGCTGGTAAATAATGGTGGAGGTACATCCGAGCGGCTGATTTCTGAAATATACAGGTCCCAGAGTATTGATGCCGCCAATACGATGATGGTCGATGATTTCAAGGATTTCCGCTTCCTCCACACCGTCCACCGCCTGGTCACGCTCATTGTGGTCCACAAGAATAACCTGCTTTCTGCACATACCCATCAAATTACGGCGGGAAACCGTACCGCGGTAGATGCCCTTGTGGTCAAGAACAGGGAAATCACGATTTCTTCTCTTTGCCATAATTTCACGGACACTATCCACATACTCATCGGTCTTAAAGGTAATGAGATTTTCCGTGGTCATAAAATGTCCGATAGGCATACTTAAATTTATTAATCTCGCAACGGTAAATGCGTCATGCTTCGACTGGATAATGATACAGCCGTGCTCATGCGCCATATGCCTGATGGTCATGGATACCTTCGCACCCTCACAGACAATAAGACAGGCTGCGCCCATTTCAATCGCGCAAAGCTGCGATTCATATCGGTTTCCAAGAATAACAAGGTCCCCGGCTTTTATATAATCCTCCATCAGGTCCGGATTTGCCGCAGCAATCAGAACCTTGCCCTCCGAATAGCATTTGCCCTCGATATCGCCCTCGATAAGCACACCGTCCAGAGTATCGATAATGTTCACATAAGGTGTCTTTGCCTCAGCCATGATACCGCTGCTCGAAAGCTCAAGTGTGGTCTTTGCGATATCACCGACAGTGATAAGTCCCTCCAGCATGCCCTCATCGGTCGTCACACAAAGGGTAACAGCGTGATCCGCTCTCATTCTGTTCCATGCCTGCTTTAAAGACATAGAGCTTTTTACGCCCGGCATTTCACGGATTTCAATATCCTTAATCTGTGTTCCGACGTATTCAATATAATCCGGTGCCTCCACGCCAAAACGGTCCAGAACATACTGGGTTTCGGCACTGATTTCGCCGCAGCACCTTGCCACATGCTTGTAGCCGGTGAGCTGCTGCTTAAGATAAGCATAGCAGACCGCCGAACAGATTGAATCCGTATCGGGATTCTTATGGCCTATTACAAGCACCTTTTTCTCATGAGTTGTCATTTTTTTAAGTTACCTTTCCCGGTCCGCGCCAATGACTTTTTGCACAGACAGAAGTTTTTAGTTAAATAAATCCCTGCAGACGAAGGACTGCGGAATATCATTTTCCTACAGAAAGAGTCTCGATAGCATACGCAACCTCATTTACATGGGCTGACTCACCCTCCTTCGGGTAATAGAGATAAAGCATGCACACGAAGCCCTTATTTGCATCCGGAACAAATATAAATTCCAGACGATAATCATTGCCGTCCTTAGGACGATATTTTGTGAGATAATAGTCGTATTCCTTGCCGCTTGAAGCCTTGAAATCCTCCACATCCACATCAAAATCACCGCCGAGACTGTCTACAATATTCTTGATGACAAGCTCCTCGATATCGTGTCTGTCACCCTTTGTGGGGTTCGAGGGAGGATAATCAAGATAGGTCTTGTAATCAAAATAGAATATGTAAAAATTCTCCGGATAGTTGATGTTCTGGGGGCTTATAGCATTAAGTGAGAACTGATAGCCGTTAATTCCGTTATTGGTCAACGAAGACATAACATAATCATCCGTCCATGTTCTCGGCACGGCAAATTCTATACGACCGTCCTTAGTCAGACTGTTAATTAGCTGGCCGTTCATACTGCTGCTTCCGTAAAATACATAAGAATCATAGGGCACATAATAGCCGTTCACATCTATGTAATCTGCTGTAATTTCAAAGGAATCCTCATTCCAGCCCTTTATCTTCAGCTGCCCGTAAACAGTCACAATGTCACCTGTATTCAGGCGTCCCGCCAATATCTGAAGCGAGCTCTTTGTTAAGTTAATCTTTGCCTTTACACCGTAATCGTAGATATTCATCTCACGCTTCGTCGATGCCACCGAATCTGAAGCTATAGTTCCGGATACAACCACATATCGGTCCCCGTAACTGCTCTTAAAGCCGGTCTTGTTTGAGTTCTGCTGCCTGCTTAAGGTCTCAATGGATGTCGAATAATAGGTTTTTTCGCTCTGCATGAAGGTCTTCAGCTGAGCAGTCCAGTCAACCGCATAGGCCGCAATTCCAAACCCGAATGCCATCAGGAATATAAAGGCAATCAGGAATTTTTTCTTTTTCATACGCATACTCCTTTAGCCTTATTAATATCTGTTTCCGTTATCGTCAAATATCTCAGTCTGAGGATCAATCTCCCTGCTTAGCTGTAAAATAGTGAGAAAAGCGTTCTTCTCAGCATAATTATCAATAAGTCTGATCCTTCTTCCGTCCTTTACCGCAACCTCCAGCTGCTTTTTGAGGTTTTCAAGAGACTGCTCACGCTTATCTGCCTTCATATCAAAGTTCTGCTCATGATTGTAGTCTCCGTAGCGAAGCTTAACCGCATCATCATACTCATCGTTACCGACATGAACCTCTACCAGCTTCTGCGGAGCAAGCGGGACCGGGGTAGCCACCGGTGCCATGGTAGGAATCGGCGACGGATTCGACAGATTATAGGCACTTTCCGCGTTGCTTACCGAAAGTCCCACCGAATCGCTCAGCTCAATGAAGGGCTTGTCTGCATTTATCAGTTTGGGAACAGTCTCCCAAAAAGCAAAGCCCGTCAAAAACAGCATACCGATACATAGAAAAATTATGAACTTAAATTTATTATTGTTTTTCAAGCCACGCTTCATTTTCTGTAGTATACCTTACTCCCTTTTTCTTGCACAAATCAATGATTCCGCGGTAAACCGATGACACGGAATAATCATCAACCACTGTCAGTTCAATATTGTTTTCCACGCGGTAATCGATATATTTACCTGCGGAAACTATATCCGCCTGCATATTTTCGATAATAATATCAGTTCCGCGCACTATAATGCAGTTCTCTATCGGAGGCTTTTCTGCTTCCTGCTCGACGGTATTATTGTCCTGCTCGTTTCCTCCCGTCTGGCCTCCGCCCGTTACATCATCCACGATAAAGACTATCAGCCATATCATCGCAGCCGCAATCATTACAAAAAGCACGATAAATATGCTTTTGGGCATTCTGTGGACGAACTTTTTAAAGGTAGGCAAAAGAACCTTGATGGTTCCGGCCAGAAAAGCAAGAAGGATTACAAGACATACAATTGCTGTAGTCCTATTCATTGGCAGTACCCTTTTCACCCTTCAAATACATACCCGGATACTGATATTTCTCAATCAGCTCCTCATATATTTTATTAATTTCGCTGTCATCCCTGTAGAGCACACGGTCCTCATTTATAGCCTTCTTCGAAAGAATCACATGCTTTTCGCTCTTATAATCCTCTTCCACAATTTTGTCGAGGTATGCCCTGCAGGCAGCCCACTGCTCAGCACTGTTGCTGGGATTCAGTTCAAATTTCTTAAGCTCACCCATATTTACCTGTACATAGAGATCCCTGTATTTACGCTTTGCCGGGTCGGTATATGTGGCATAGACGGTGATAATATCCAGATATTCGCTGAGATGGTCATAGGTATCCATCTGATCATTGATAGTCGCCTGCTGGGCTTCGGCCTTGCTCACAGTTTCCTGCATTTCGGAAATAGTGGTCTGTGAATCCGCCAGGTTCTGCTTTGTGTCCTCCTGGAACTTATCCTGGCTGGTAAGCACGACTATCAGAAAAATAAATATAACATCCAGTAAAGGCGTCAGGTCAATAAGAAACTGACCAAGCGTCTTCGTTTTTTTCTTCGTACTCATAGACTGCGCTCCTGTCAATTCTTCTCGTTTTCCTGCTCCATTTTGTCACGAACCATCTGATAATTCTGCTCGAAGGTTTCGAAATAATTGTCCATTTTGTTGATTGATTTGCTGACGATAATAGCATCCACCAGCTTAAGGAAAATAGCTGCGATAAGGCCCCAGAAGGTAGTCCACATTGATGTACCGAGAGCATCACGCATCTGGTCGATTCCGGCATCCATCTGCTGAATCAGACCTGCTACGGTACCAAGAATACCAAGCAGAGGGAAAATAGGAATAAACTGGGAAAATACCGAGTATTTTACAAGGATTCCGTTAAATTCCTCCTTCTCATCAAGAGTTTCCTCCCAGGTTACCGCATCCGGAGTTCTGACAATTCCGCCCTTTGTGAACTCGGTTGTCCTGTTCTTTTTATGTCTTTCCTCACGTGTATTTCTGATTTTGCCGATACCGTATTCGACATAGCAGAAACCACCTACCGTAATAATTGCAAGTCCCATAATAATTACATTAATCAAGCTGCCTAATGAACTCATGTCGTATCTCCTTTTTACTCTTCATCATCCGGTGTTGCAATACCGTAATTATCTCTGATGGGTGCCACAAGTATTTTGCCTGTGCCCCTGTATACATTTACAAAGCCCTCGCCCGAAGCCACGGAACCCAGCACCGTAGAGGTAGTTTTTTCAACGGTAAAGTTAAGCGTTGAGGACCATACCATGGCCATGTCTCCGTCCAGCTTAACAACATCATCCTCCATCTCTATTTCGAGAATTTCTTCTAAAGGAATGGGGCATTCCAGTGCCACAATGCCTTCACCCGTGAGCTTTGTATTAAATATTCCTTCATTGCCAAGGATAAATGAGGAAGCGTTTTTTCTTCTGTCAAGCTCGAGCTCCACCGTATCCTCACAGGCCAGAAACATGCCGTCCTCTATGACCGCATCGCCTTCCCAGTCCTTCATATCCAGCAGAAGTATGTGCATGAAGGTCGGCTCGAACACCAGCGTGCCTTCACCCGAATAGTAGGGCTTCACGGCAGATTCACCGGTTACCGTTCCTCTCATGAGCTTTTTAAAGAGGTCTCCGACGCCCTTTAAATTTGTTGCCGCCTCAAGTCCTCCGAGCATCATCTGCATTTCCCCGGCCTGAATGTAGACACCCTTCTCGCCGTTCAGCTCTGCGACCAGCTGCCTTTTTCGCACATTCATCTTCGACTCGAAAAAAGCTTTTATCGCCCTGTCCGCATCGATTGACCTGTCGCGGATATATTCCAGAACCGTGAATACGCCCTTCTGTTCCTTTATATACTTATGCTCCGTATTGGTCAGCAAGTTTGTTTTTATCATACGGATTCCTCCGTTGTTATAGTATTATCCACTATGATTATACAATGATTATATATTTTTTTCAATAATGATTAGATAAATAGATGCATAGCCATGATGTGACCGGTTTTCTATACCGGCCGGGGCAGCAATATCCTCAGATGATTTGGTTTCGACCTGCGGTTTACTAATTTTGCAAATTTAATTGACATATTCAAGCATTTAGGAATATTATTAGTTGAATATTAGTCATAATGAAGGGAGATATTATGTCTGCTCATACAGTTGCATATTGCGGAATAGAGGGCTCGTTTGCGAGCATTGCGGCCGAGGCTATTCTGCCGGATTATAGAAGAGTTTCTTATACCAGCTTCAAGGAGGCATATCAGGCCGTAGAGAACGGCGAATGTGAAATGACCGTGCTTCCTATCGAAAACAGCTACGCAGGCGAGGTCGGACAGGTTAACGATCTGCTTTTTGCAGGCAAGCTTTTTATAAACGGAGTATATGAATTAAAGGTTTCACAGTGTCTGCTCGCCGTACCCGGCAGCAGGATTGAAGATATCAAAATGGTTATGAGCCACCAGCAGGCGCTCGACCAGTGCGCAGAATTCATTTCCGCCCACAAGATGTCAGTTATGGCCTGCAACAATACCGCAGTGGCCGCAAAAACTGCTGCCGACAAGAATGATAAGACTGTAGGTGCTATCGGAAGCAAAAAAAATGCGGAGCTCTATGGACTGGAGATTCTTGCCGAAAGCATTAACGAAAGCGAGACCAACGTTACAAAATTCGCTGTCTGCTCCAAGGACAATATGGTAATCAGCGCCGGGGAACATGATGATTTCAGCAGCTTTATTCTTATGTTCACCGTAGAAAACGGCGCCGGAACACTCGTTAAAGCCCTTGAGGTTCTCGGAAAATACGGTTACAGTATGCGCGTCATTCGAAGCCGTCCTACAAAAAATGAGAACTGGGCGTACTACTTCTACACCGAGGTAGAAGGCAAAATTTCCTCTGAAAACGGCGAAAAAATGCTCAAGGAACTCGACGAAGTCTGCACATCGCTCAAGGTACTCGGAAGCTACTACCCGGGCCTCAGCATCTGATGCTTACTTGCCGCCTTTTGGTCTCTTGGGGACGGGGTCAGTGGCTCACTCGGGTTCATTGGAAGATTTATTGTCAGTCTGTTGTCAGTCTATCGCCGGTCTGTTACCGGTCTGTTGGCGCATTATAAATTTTCCGCTTGCCAGAGATAATAATCTATGATAAAATATTGCATATAATTTTACTTATGATTAAGAAAGGAGTACAATAATGGAAAGAATTAAGACTCTTAATACAAAGAACCTTTGCGAGACAGCTAAGAAGGGCGGATGTGGTGAGTGCCAGACATCATGCCAGTCAGCATGCAAGACAAGCTGTGGTGTTGCAAACCAGTCTTGTGAGAACAAGAAGACTTCAGAGAGATAATTATTTCGCTGAATATCATGACTAAGGGGCATTAGGAACGGTTTTCGCTTCTAATGCCTATTTTTCGCGTATTAAATAATCATCAGTCTGCGGATATTTATCCGCTTGATTCATTTTATAAACCGGAGGACAAAACCTTGCTTCATCAGTATAAACTTAATGGTTACAATATTGTTTTGGACACCTGCTCAGGCGCAGTACACGCAGTGGACGATGTTGCTTACGACATGATTGAGCTCTACAAAGAAAAGCCCATTGACGAAATCATCGCTGAGCTGCTTGTAAAATATGCCGACCGCGAGGACGTAAACGAGGACGAGCTTCGCGCCTGCGCCGAGGATATTGCAGCACTTGAGGCTTCAGGCCAGCTGTTCACCCCCGATTCCTTCAAGGATATGGCAGGTACTCTCAAGGAACGCTCCGGCAACGTAGTTAAGGCACTCTGCCTGCATGTAGCGCACACCTGTAACCTTAACTGCTCCTACTGCTTTGCCAGCCAGGGCAAATATCATGGTGACCGTGCCCTTATGAGCCTGGAGGTAGGTAAGCGCGCCATCGATTTTCTTATTGAAAATTCAGGTACACGTCACAATCTCGAGGTAGACTTCTTCGGCGGCGAGCCCCTTATGAACTGGGATGTAGTCAAGAAAATCGTTGAATATGCCCGTTCGGTCGAGAAAAATTTCAATAAAAACTTCAGATTCACACTCACCACCAACGGTGTCCTGATCGATGATGAGGTAATCGAATTTTCAAATAAAGAAATGAACAATGTGGTGCTCAGTCTTGACGGTCGTCAGGAAATCCATGATGCCACACGAGTTGACTATGCAGGTAACGGCAGCTACTCAAAGATTGTTCCCAAATTCCAGAAGCTGGTGGCAGCGCGCGGTGACAGAAGCTACTATATGCGTGGAACCTTCACTCACCGCAATCCCGACTTCCTTAAGGATGTGCTTCATATGGCTGACCTTGGTTTCAGGGAGCTCAGCATGGAGCCTGTTGTTTCCTCACCCGATGACCCGCTCGCTCTTACTCCCGAGGATATCGAGATTGTAAAAGAGCAATATGAGCTTCTCGCAAAGGAAATGCTTAAGCGCGACAAGGAAGGAAACGGTTTCACCTTCTACCATTACATGATTGACCTGGACAATGGTCCCTGCATTTACAAGCGTATATCAGGCTGCGGTTCGGGAACCGAATACATGGCTGTAACCCCCTGGGGTGACCTCTATCCCTGCCATCAGTTCGTTGGCGAGGAAAGCTACAAGCTCGGAGATATCTTTAACGGCGTAACAAATGACGCACTTCGCGAGGATTTCCGTGCCTGCAACGCATATGCGCGTCCCGAATGCGCCGACTGCTGGGCAAAGCTTTACTGTTCAGGCGGCTGTGCAGCAAATGCATTCCACGCATCAGGCTCTATCCGCGGCGTTTACAAGCCCGGCTGCGAGCTTTTCAGGAAGCGTGTTGAATGTGCGGTTATGATGAAGGTTGCAAAAGGACTCGAGGAATGAACACACCCATCTGTGATTTTATAAATTCATATATTGAAAAAAATGTGACCCGGCTACATATGCCGGGTCATAAAGGTATATCCCTTTTAGGCTTTGAAAAATACGATATCACTGAAATAACAGGCGCTGACGAGCTCTATGTTGCAGACGGAATCATCGGTGAAAGTGAGAACAACGCCTCCGATTTATTCAAAAGTCACATGACCCTCTACTCAACAGAGGGCTCCAGTCAGTGCATCCGCGCCATGCTTCAGCTGGTGATGTGCGGAAGCAATGTGAAACATACAATATATAAAACGAAGCAGTCTTCCGACAACGAGACTTCACTCAATAAATCTGCCGGCACCATGACCGCAGCCGCTAAGCCCTATTCACCTTATATCCTGGCGGCCAGAAATGCCCATAAAGCCTTCATATACGGTCTCGCATTAACAGGTTTGGAAGCAGAATGGCTCTATCCGGAGAATGCTTCAAACTCGCTTTGCAGCTGCCCCATCAGCGCAGCTCAGGTAGACAGCTTCCTTTCAGAAGCCGCTACTCTTCCGCTGGCAGTTTATATCACTTCGCCCGACTATTTAGGCAATATCGCTGACATAAAGGGTATCTCCGAGGTCTGCCACAGGTACGGGCTTCCCCTTATGGTGGATAATGCCCACGGCGCATATTTAAAGTTCTTAAGCCCCGGCAGGCATCCGCTGGACCTGGGCGCAGACATCTGCTGTGACTCTGCCCATAAAACCCTACCGGTAATAACAGGCGGCGCCTACCTGCACATTGCCTCATCATTAAATATAACAAAGGCTGACGCCAAGGCTGCAATGGCCCTCTACGGCTCCACAAGCCCTTCATATCTCATAATGGCCTCACTGGATAATTGTAACAAATATCTCGCAGAAGGCTATCATGAAAGGCTTGAAAAGACCATCTCCATGGTTAATGAAACCAAGAAAAAGCTGACTGATAATAACTGGATTGTCGAAGCAACCGATGAACCCATGAAAATAACAATCAGGCTTCCTCGGCTCGCAGAGACAATCGATAAAACAAGCAATACAGCTAACACCCAAGGTTCAGACAGACAAGCTTATTCTGATATCGAGATGCCAAAGCAGCCTGCCCAAATACTTCGTATGAACTCCATCGAGTATGAATATGCTGATGAGGATTATATCGTACTAATGCCCTCCACAGAAACAACTGAGGCTGATTTTGCGCGTCTTGTTGATGCCCTCGGAATAAACACTATGGCATATTCTGAGCCTTATAAGCTTTATTTAACAAAATCAGAAAATATGATATCCATCCGTGATGCAATCTTCTCCCCTGCCGAAAGCATCCCCGTCAGTGAAGCCCTCGGCCGCATATGTGCAACACCGACCGTCAGCTGTCCGCCCGCCATTCCCATAGCGATATCAGGCGAGATTATTACTGAAGATATGCTGAAAATATTTAAGCACTATAGTATTGAAGAAATCAGGGTAGTTAAAAAAGAAAACTAAAAAAGGGGCGGGTGAAAAAATGAGAAATCTTTTTTCAGGCGCCCTTTATTTTGGAATTCCTAAGCTATTTACTTAGCGAATTATTCACTTAATCCCTTCAGAAGCTCAATAAGCTCCGCAAATGTACCTCTGGGGCCGTTCCAGGGATGCTTCGGGTTCTCAATCATAGTATCTGTTACAAGGTAACAGTCCTTAATTCCGGCAAGACTGGCGGCATACATATCCTCGCCCTCATCATTGCCTACCATCAGACATTCCTCAGGCTTCACACCAAGTCTCTCACAAACAGAAGTAAAATAGTTCGGATTAGGCTTACAGAAGCTGTCAGTTTCATAGCTGGTAACCAGATCAAAATCCGACTCTGATAAGCCTACCCAGCCCATTCTCGAGCGCTGTCCGCACATCGGGAAAATGGGATTTGTAGCAAGCGCCACAATCGGTGCAGCCTTATGCGCAAGCCTTACTGCCTCCACCGCAAGCGGATTTTCCTCCGTAAACTGCTTTGCCTGCATGAACTCATTTGAATAAAAATCATCGCAGACGTCCTTGATTCCTGTGGCTGCCGGGATTCCGGTAACCTCCTCAAAGCGCTTCCAGAACATCACGTCATTGGTTACGGAGCCATCATTTTTAACCATAGCCCCCGTTCCGTCCCAGATTGCCGGGACCAGCTTCTCTGCACTGATTCCAAAGGGTGCCAGCTTCACGGCCAGAAACTTAAAATATCCGCTTGTGAACTTATGCATATCCATCGGAAGCAGCGTTCCGTCCATATCAAATAAAATTGCCTTATACTTACCCATTTTAACCTCCATGTCAAAAGCGCAGCGATTAACTAATGCTTTAGCCTACCGGAAGCTAATGCATAGATTCAAACTCGTGACCGCTTCGCTTGTCACTCGTTATAAAATCGCTGCTACCGCAG
>JAKSRW010000045.1 GCA_024403355.1 Lachnospiraceae bacterium | reverse complement strand
GCTGCCTTACGCTCTGCCTCGGCCTTCTCCTCAGCTTCCTTTGCCAAGCGCTCTGCTTCAAGACGCTCCTGCTCAGCCTTCTCTTCAGCTGCCTTCTTCTCTGCTTCAGCCTTCTCCTCGGCGGCCTTACGCTCTGCCTCGGCCTTCTCCTCAGCTTCCTTTGCCAAGCGCTCTGCTTCAAGACGCTCCTGCTCAGCCTTCTCTTCAGCTGCCTTCTTCTCTGCTTCAGCCTTCTCTTCAGCTGCCTTACGCTCAGCTTCGGCCTTCTCCTCAGCCTCTTTTGCCAAGCGCTCTGCTTCAAGACGCTCCCGCTCAGCCTTCTCCTCGGCTGCCTTACGCTCTGCCTCGGCCTTCTCCTCAGCTTCCTTTGCCAAGCGCTCTGCCTCAGCCTTTGCTGCCTCTTCAGCTGCTATTCTTTCAGCCTCACGACGCTCAGCCTCAAGCTTTTCAGCCATAAGTCTGTCTGCTTCCTCATTAGCCTTATCATTACCGTATACACGTAATGTGGTAAGCCATGAATCAACAGCCTTATCCATATCTTCAGTTGAAAACTTATCATTGAAAATAACACGGAACTTAAAAATCTTTCCGCTCATACCAACAATAATATAATAATTGCAGCACATAGAAGACATTACTCTTCTGATGTAACCACCCTTAACTTCGCCATTAATATAATCCTTGGTAGATACACGCGCAGGATTTACACCACCGTCCAGCATGTCCTGAAATGTCTTCTTAAAGAAAACATCAGCCTCAAGATCCGTTTTTTCAATGCCGGTCTGAAGAAGCTCAATAGGCTTATCCTCATCCGCACCGTTGATCATCAGGTCTGCCTTCTCATACTCATCAGGCATCCATGCAAGGAAATCACGGGGATCACCGTTAGGATTTGTAGTATTCTTATTAACCTTAAAGCCATCAGGGATACTGATTTTGTAGCCGTCACCTGTTACGGTAACTGCCTGGGTAAACTTAAATTCATGTACGGTATTATTATCCTTGAGCTCGCCGAGCGAATCCTGAAAATCATTCAGCGCACGTAAAAGCTCGCCAAAGGACTTACCGGACTTAGCACCATTATTTTGAACGTTCTGATTCTCTAAGTTATCCATCATGTTCTCCTGCCTAATTCAAAAAATATATCCCATATGGGCATAATTATCCCATTAGTAATATTCACAGTAAATTATACCCCATATCTATAGTAAAATCAATATTTTTTTCTTTTTATTAGCTTATCGGCAATAAAAGCTGCAAAAATCAACAATAATTCCGCAACTGTCGCCCAAAGTCGTGAAACAATTCCTATAATCACCGCATATTCTTCCGGCATGATTAATGTAAGGCCAAGCACCATAATTCCTTCTCTTACTCCGATTCCCGAGGGTGCAAAAATACTGATGATTCCTATAATTGCCGCCAGCCCGAACACACCTCCCACATAAAGCATATGCTCTATTCCCAAAGGATATATCGAGCATGCCAGAAGGTAAAAACCGCATCCGACAATAAGCCAGTTCAGAATAAATAGAACTATAACCTTTATCATCTGAAAATAACTGAAGGGAATTTCAATATCGTTCTTTTTAATTAATTTCCCAACTAACCTCAAAAAGAAATTAATAATCTTCGGATTAATGCATATAAAAAATACAATTAAAAAGACCACTACCGCCCATGTAAAGTCTGAAAGCAGTTCATTAGGGAAAAACAGAAGCGAAATCAGAAAAAGAAAGGCCGCTCCGAGCAAAGTACAGACATTTTCCAGAAGAAAGCATACCGTCACCTTTCTCGCCGGTACGCCTTCTCTTTCGTATGCAGGTATTCTTGCCGCAAGCATGAAAACCTTTCCCGGTATATATTTACCGAGAATTGAATAAAGATACGAGGTTATTGCGTTTCGAAAGCTGATGCCGGCATTATCAAGCTTCGTAATATAATGCCAGAGCGATGCCAGACTCAGCTTATAGGCAAAATAGAGAAACATCGAGCCGATGAACACCCCGTAGTTAATGCTTATATCGAGATTTTTAAAGCTGTCCCAGTTGTCATAAAAATACTTACCCAGGAAAAAGGCTACAGCCAGCAGGAACAGTATTTTTATTATTTTCATGATTATTTTCTTTTTACTGTTTTCTGCGGCCACCTTTAACCTCCATGCCAACTACCCTTTGATTAGCTCATATAGTTAAAAACTTAATAATACTCTGATGAAACACATTTTAAGATAAATATAGAACAATGGTCTTTTTTTCAGCTTATCAGGATGCTTTTCCGAAAAAATCCTGTCCTTTTCCGCCATTTTAAATGCCAGTGAGTGATTCCACTTGCACCTTGCGCCTGTATCCGGACTGACGGTTTTACCATGCTTTTTGTAATACTTTACCTTTGCCGCCGCAGCATTATACTTAAACACAAGAGCTCTCTTCTGACCTCTTAAGCATTCGGAAACACTCATATGTCTCTCTTTTAAAGCATTCGCCTCAACTGCGGCATTATACATCTCAAGTCCGGCTTCCGTTCTGATTATACAGCCCGTATGCTTGATATTTTCCTTCTTCATTTCCTTCAGCCAGATATCGCCAAAGCTTATGTCTGCAGCATTTGCAAACTGATCCTGGCAGAGCATACACTGCTGTTTTTCGAAATAATATGCATTTTTATATGCACAGATGCTTTTTGTGTAAGAAAAATTCTTAGTTGAACCGTCCTTATAAATAACCGATGACTGTCCGCGCCAAAGTCCGCGTCTGTAATAGAGCCTTTCGGCGTTTTCAAGTGAAATTCCTGATTTTTCAATAGAAAAAAGCGTAGCATCCTCAGTATGATTTCCGCTGCAGAAAAGTCCAAGCTTAAGGACAATCTTCTTTTTTAGCTCCTCATCCTTTTCAAGCATCGAATTAAGACTCTTAAGCAGGCAGGGAGTAAGTACGACCGCAACCCTTCCGTTAAAGCTTCTGATTTGCTCAATTTCCTTAAGGAGCGGCATATACATATATATGCTCGAGGAAGAATCCATAAGCTCCTTCGCATCAGTCGCAATCACAGTTTTATATCCGAGTCTGCCGTCTTCTATGACAGTTCTTGTAACCAGTGCTCCGTCTATTTTTTTCTGTTCAAGCAGACTGCATAAAATAGCGGTTATCATACCACCTGAAGCTGCATTTGCCCTGATTTTTTCATCAGAAGCATAGCCCTTTCTGCACTTGATATAAGAAGTTCCCAGATACCTTTCGGGAAGCCGTGTCTCTATAAGCTTCTCTTTTTTAGGTCGAACAGCCAATATTCTGTCTATAATTTCACTGATATATTCGATATTTTTAGCAGAGCTCTCCATTACCTCATCATAATGAGCGGCAATATTTTTACGAATAAGCTCTTCATCCGCGATTACAGCCTCGAAGCCGTCCTTAAAACTTGAAAAGCTCTCATTATTTTTAAGAGTATTATCGCCTATAGCCTTGTAATCGATGCAGTATTTGCCAAGCTCAAACTGGTTAAGTACTTCAAGATACTTATGTGACCAGCCTACCAGAAGCACGGGCACCTTCTTCTCAAGAGCACCTATCATGGAATGGAAACGTGAAGCAACCACTATTCTGCATTTCGCAATATATTCGCGAATCTCTTCGGCATCCATCTCGCGGTGATACCAGCGCACCAGCTCCTTATCCTTTACCGAATCATATATTTCATCACCGATAATAAGGTCGTTATTTCTGGGCTTTTCACTGTTGATTCTGGCAGCATTTGCAATAATCAGAACCCTGTAGCCGTTCTTTGTCAGATAATCTATAAATTCGACCGTCTTGGCTTTATAATCGATAGAAAGCTTTCTACACTTTTTGTCCACGACTGAGCTAATAGACAGACCAATAATACCCTTTTCACCAGAAGAAAAAAAGCTGTCCTTAGCTGCTGCTTTATCTACCATTTTAGTATAATTTTCATCATCCTTCATGGTAAATGCGCCGTCCGCACATAAACGCACATTATCAGTCAGACCGATTTTTGCTAAATTATCCTTTGTAATTTCGCCTCTTGCGACTATCAGCTCAAGCTTCGGAAGAATCCATTTTGCAAGGAATCTGTTCCAGAAATTATCAAAGGGACCGATAGCCTGGGAATACTTTACCAGCGGCACACCGACCAGTTTCGGTATAGCCATGGTAATAAATGCATAAGTATTCATCACAAAACCACGGCTGTCAATAAAGGATACTCCCGCCTCATCTATCAGAAGGTCGGTATTTTGGTAAGCCTTTATAACCTTATTCTTTGAAAACAGCTTCTTCATTCCGGGAATCCATTTCAGAAGCCAGTAAAGACAGGCAAGCGGAAAAACCAGAAAAATCAGTCTCGCCGGCTTAGCGGGGATTACCTTCAGAAAATCATAAGGATTCTGTTTTCTGTCCTCGCCGGGATATACCGACATAAGGTTAATATTCAGTCTGTCACCGTAAATATCCCTTAGCTGCTTTATAGAGCTTTGCAGCATTGCCGCAGCTCCCTTATTACCACTGTAGCTTGCAGCTGTAATCGCGATATTAACATCCCTTATTTGCTTTTCCATTAAAATCACCTCATACAAGCACAAACTACCGGTAAAATTTATTTGTTACCGTCATTTTCCTTTTCACCGGCCAAAGCCTTATCTTCAGACAATAATTTTTTTATTTCGGATACATCATAGTCAGTTTTTCTGGCATGATACTGCACATCCTCAATAAGCTTCCTGTTGGCAGCTATAATATCCGCCTGAAGTCCGATAAGAAATGAAAATACACCAATCAGCATCAGAATCGCCACAAGGATAAGGGACTGAATGTGACCCGAGCCCTCTCCCATGCATAAATACACGATAAATCTTATACCAAGCGCAAGTCCCGCAAGTGAAAAAATACTTCCTATAATTCCGAAAAACTTCAGAGGCTTATACATCAGAAATGAACGTAAAATCGTAATTGTAGACTTTTTAACATAGCCGAACATACTGTGGAAAAGTCTAGATTTACGAAGCTCCGGATTTGTATTTATCGGTACGGAAACCATCGGAATCCTGTTATGCCCGGCCTGAATAATGGTCTCAAGCGTATAGGTATACTGATTAATTACATTCATCCTGAGCGCCGCTTCACGGCTGTAGGCACGAAAACCGCTCGGAGCATCCGGAATATCCGTACCTGAAGCAATACGAACCGTTCTACTGCCCATGTGCTGCAGCTTCTTCTTAAGAGGCGAAAAATGTTCGGTATCATCAATAGGTCTCTCACCTATAACAATATCCGCCTTCCCCTCAAGCACGGGTCTTACCAGCTTTTCAATATCCGCGCCGCAATACTGGTTATCCGCATCGGTATTAACGATTATGTCCGCACCGTTACGAAGTGCCGCATCAAGTCCTGCCATAAAGCCCTTCGCAAGTCCCTTATTTTTGCAGAAATGTACAATATAATGCACACCCCATTCGCGCGCCACACGTATGGTTTCGTCAGTACTTCCGTCATCGATTATCAGATATTCAATTTCATCGATTCCATCTATTTTCTTTGGAAGATCATTTAAAGTAACCGTAAGAGTCTCTGCCTCATTTAGACAGGGAATCTGAATAATCAGCTTCATATCCGTTTATTACCTTTTCATTAGTCTTTGAATGTCCGAAAAAATGCTTCAGACCTGTCATTTTATCTAAACTATCAGCCTGCGGCCTTCGCAGAAATAAAGTCCTGCTTCTCCGAAGGCAGTGTAATCGCCTTAAATTTACCCTTGTATTTAGTCATTTTGAAGCCTGCCGCAGTCAGCTTATCCGCAAGCTCCTTACCCTTAACATAGACCATATCCTTCGAGCTTCCCGCATAATCGAAATCCTCAAAAATATAATAGTCCTTATTATAATATTCCTTAATAAATCTGTTTCTTCTGGAAATAATAAAACAGTTTTCAGCCTTTGAACTGTCCGTACAGTAAGAACCTATCACAAATTCCTTAAGCAGGAACTGATAATGCTTAATATCCTTTGCCGAATTCTCCCAAAGCACAGGATAATCATCCGCAAAGTCTTCAAGCTGAAGCATCAGCTCCACAGGCTCCTTTGTCTGACGGTAAAGAAGGTCATCTCTGCTCACACGAATCTTCTCATAGCAGATAATCGTAATCACCGTAGATACAATAATAAATACTCCCGTCAGCAATATTCCCCTCAGCTTTTCCTTCTTCACCAGACTGCTTACTGCCAGCAGAACTATAAATATTCCGGCATCCAGCAGACCCGCATACAAGAGCGCATCCTTTATATTCTCAAATGCGGCAAAGGTCGAGCCACCGTTTACATCAAGGAAGGTACACATCGAAATATAGTAGCGGGCACAGCCTGTTACACCCTCCAGATATGAGGCGCATTTAACGATAAAGCCCACAAATACTATCGCATAGGCTACAGCGCATACAGCCTTTATCCAGTTTTTAACAATATCTCTTCTGACTATCAGAATATAAAGTCCCAGCAAAAGCAGCGGTCCGTAGCCCGCAGCCATGTATCTGTCATAAATAAGTCTGTCCGCTCTTACTACCGATTCGCCTATATAGTACTTATTCGCGGGAGGGAAAAAGAACAGAATTCCCATTCCGAAAGCTCCGAGGAAGTTCAGCACCGCAAATAATGCGAAAGTAATCTGCTCAGATCTTTTACTCTTAAAAATAATTATTATGCCGCAAATAACAGCTATCGCAATTATACCGTAGGTTGTTGATAATCCGTCATAAAGCCAGCCTGTCGCAAGCTTAATAATTGATAAAAAGCCTTCTTTACTGAATATTTTTTTCAGATATTCAAAATCAAAGCTTTCCGCACTGGCATGTCCGGTTCCGTATATCGAATAAACACCCTTATAAAAAAAGTCGGACAAAAGCCTGTCAATCAGCAGAAATACAATGCTCGAGCTGATATATGCAATCAGATTTACCAGCTTCTTCTTTGCAATAACCCGAACGAGAATAACTGTCATTGCGGTCGCAATTATTACTACCAGACCCCTGGTGTGTACTGTGAATGCATATACGCTGACAAAGGAAAGCAAAATACTTAATAAGATTCTTTTTCTTTTATTATCCTTCTCGGTCTTCTCCAGCTCTAAAAGAATAAGCGTCACAGCCCAGGGCAGAAAAATAAGCATCGAATCCGCCTTAGCATAAAGCTGATATAAAAAGCAGGAAGGAATGATTCCCGAAGCAAGCGCCATAAGAACGGATGCAAGTCTTGATGCCCCGAGATGATTTTTAAGAATTCTGTAGCTAAAAACCGGAATGAAGGCATACACCGCCATATTAAATACCATTATGGCCTTATATACCGCATACGGATTATCAATCAGCTTCAAAAATGGTGCAAAAAGAAGGGAAATACCATATTTATAATAGTATCCTCCCATGGTATATACAGTTTCCGACCAGTCGTAGCCGTCCATATAAGCAGAATTCGCCAGAATTCCCACCTCATCCAGAACAGGCGGAACATTCAGCTGCAGTCCGAAAATTAATCCGACGCCAAAAAATAAGAGCCATAAAAGAATCCCTATTTTTCTGTCGCTCAAAACTATTCTGTTTTCATTTGCACCGGCTACTGTCATTGATATCCTCTGCTTCCTTATTTTTTGCATACTAAACTAATATACATTATATACAATAAAAAATAAATTTCTACTATTTTGTTGCTTCTTTTTATTGCAAGTATAAATTTTATCATTTATACTGTTAATATGATACAAGGGTCAAAAGGTCAAAAATGCTCGTCAAGCTTGCTTGTAAGAGCATTGAAGGCCTTTATGACACGCAAAAACATGAAAAAGTAGCCATTTTTCATTGAAAAATGAGCGGATTTTGAAAGGCATGGTTAATTATATGTTAAAAATAAATAATAATCTCAAAAGAACCTTAATTGCGGCATTAATTGCAGTTATACTGGCTGCTCTTATTCCCTATCAGTCAAATGCTTACGCAGCGACAAATGACCCTGCGGTAGCTAAAAAAAGCTATTCACTATATACAAAATCCTCGGCTAAAGTAATCAGCTTCAAAAATCTGGCTTCCGATGCCGTGGTAAGCTATAAATCCTCGGACAATTCAGTCGCAGTTATCAAAAACGGCAAAATTGTGCCTAAGGGCGAAGGAACGGCGACAATTACTGCGAGCATAAAACAGGCCGGTAAGGTCTACAGTTCAAATTTTAAGGTTGTAATAAGCCCATCCTCAGTAAAATTCAAGACAGAGCCTGTCACGTCAATGTTTGTTGGTGACACACAGAAGCTGAAGCTTAAAGGCATAGGCGTCACCGTTGAAAAGGTAAAATTCTCAAGCAGTGATAAAACAGTCGCTACTGTAACAAGCAGCGGTACAGTCAAGGCCAAAAAAGCCGGAATCGTAACCATTACCGCTACCGAGACCTCCAGCAAGCTCAAAACAAGCGTAACAATTAATGTATTCGATAAAGAGAAAACCTACAAAATTCCCAGTAAATCGGAATTCCTTGAAAGTCTCAACAACATTCCCCATTACGAGCTCAATGGAAAAGTAGAGGAAACCAACCTCTGTAAAAGTGCAGCTGAGGTAAACACCTATATTTTGAAGAAAATCACCTCCTTCAAGGGCTTCAATGTGGTAGTTAAGGATTTAAGCTACCTCATTTCTCCCGAAGAATATCTTTCAAAATATCCTTCGATAGCAAGCTTCAGCTATGAAAGCATTACTAAATATAACAATGCATATGTGGTAAATGTAAAAGCAGAAAAGGAATGCTCCTTCTACTCGGATGAATACATTATAGATGTTGTTCTTTCAAACGGTGATGTTTCTCTTTTGGACCAGAACCAGTACGCAACCTATAGCTCTGTTGTAGGCTCCGCCAATAACCTTAAGGGTGATACAGAGCTTGAAACAGTCAGGAATATCCATGATGCACTGGTAGTAAATTATGTTTACAAAAATTCCGGCACCGATAATTCACATAAGCTTTCATACGCGCTCAGCAAGCACGAATGTGTATGTGACGGATACGCCAAGTCCTTCTACTTCATCTGCAGAGCCGCAGGCTTAGATGTCATTATGGTTCACGGTGATGCAATAAGTGCATCCGGCAGTGAGGCACACAGCTGGAACAAGATAAAAATCAACGGAAAATGGTACAGTATCGATGTTACCTGGGATGATCCCGTTCCCGATAAACCCGGCGAAATCCAGACAAACTACTATCTTTTAACAGATGCCGATATAGCAAGAAATCATGTATGGGATAACACAGGTCTTCCCTCCGCAGTATCGGACGATTTAGGACCTATTTATTCCAAAATAGCCGGCATTAAGCAGGTAAACGGTTTAACTGAATTCAAGAAAGAGATAAACAGCATGCTTTCATCCGCAGCTGATGAAATCAATGCCGCAGGTTCAAAATCAATCACTATGAAGATTATCGAGAATTCCGGTAACTCAAGCTGCTGGCAGGAGCTTCAGTCAGTTTTATCCGACTACAATAAAAACAAGCGTTTCGGCTACAAGGCTCATTCAGAGAGTGCGGGAATATTCGGTTCACTTTTCGAATTTACACTTTACAGATAAAAATATTTTAAACTTTGATTAATAAAAAGACTGTTACGAAAACTAAGCCTCGTAACAGTCTTTAAATTTTTTAATCGTAAATTTTAATTAATCCTGTAAATTAATATTTAAATCATTTACCTGAATTATTTCATTTACCGGCTCCTGTAGAGATCTTCTTTATCCACTTCTCACTCTTAAGTCGGAATACACACCAGATTGTTTTAACGATCTGATCCATCTTAAGGCATATAAATATCCAGAAGGCATCCAGTTCAAGTACATAGCCTGCCAGCATACCCAGAGGAAGTGAAAGTACAAAGAGAAATACATTATCCGTAAGCATCAGCATCTTTGTATCTCCGCCGCCTCGAAGAACACCCTTTGTCATAATACTGTTAGTGGCCTGGAATACAATAATAACACTTATGGCATTTAAGAGCTGTCTTGTAACTGCTTCCGTATCGCCGGTTACTTCATAAGCATAAACAATAGGACTCTTTATAATCATTATCAGAAGTCCCGAAAATGCACCAAGTGCAAGTCCTAGGCCCAGAAAAGCCCAGCCGTTTCTCATGGTCTTCTCTCTGTCGCCAAAGCCAAGTGTACGCCCCGTAACAATCGCACCCGCCTGACTTACACCGGTAATAACAACAGAGGTAAGCTGCTGGGTAACCGATGCTATCGCGTTTGCCGCCGTGTAGGCACCTCCCAGATGTCCGATAACCATTGTAACAGCATTATTTCCGAGTGCCAGAAGTCCGTCACTGATAAGAACAGGTATACAGATTCTGAAGTATTCCTTAACAAGAGACCTTGTACTGAGGAAGAGATGCTTTAATCTGAAGCCTATCTTTTTATCCTTAATCAGCAGATATCCTACAATAACCGTTGCCTCGAAGATACGTGCAATAAGTGTAGCAAGTGCCGCACCTTCTATCTCCATTCGGGGAGCACCCCAGTTACCGAAAATCAGCATATAATTGGCAATCAGGTTTACAAAAAATGCTCCAATCGATACAAAGAGAGGAAGCTTAACCTGACCGACGCTTCTAAGCGCAATCGTTGTGGTAAGTGAGGTTCCGAGGAAGAAATACGATAAAACCGACCAGTTCAGATATTTCTCACCAAGTTCAACGATAATCGGTGCCTCAGGCTTAGATACATCCACATACATTTCAATAATCTTTCCGGGAATCAGAAATGTAGCCAGTGCAAATACCGCCGCCAGAATAACCGTAAGCCTCAGCATGAGTGACATTGTCTGCTTTAACGCATGATCGGCCTTTTCCGGCTCATCCTCAGCCTTTTTCATTCCCCAGTATCTTGAGATTAATACCGAAGCACCCATACCAAGTCCCATACACAGAATATGGTAAATACTGATAAACGAGTTTGCAAGCGATGTTGCCGAAAGTGCATTGTCACTGAGCGATACAACCATCTTTGTATCAAGCATATTAACACCGATTGTGATTAAGCTTTGCAGCGCAATCGGTATTGCAAGGGTAAATACCTCTTTGTAAAAAGGCTTATCCTTTTGGAATAATTTCATTTTACTTACCAACCTTTATTATTTCATTAATATAACAAAGCCTTCAAATTCCTCAGGCCTGTCAATTATAAGCTTATTATTTTCGAGCGAAAACTTTACAGCCGAACGGGCAAATACTTCAAATCTGTCCGAGCTGATATTGCGTGTATCAAAGCCTGTTTTATCCAGATCAATCTCGATCATATCGCCGGCTGCCTCAAAGCTGTTTACTACAGCCATTGCCGCCCCTTCGGATTTTCTGAATACACACTGCCAGCCCATAGGTTTGTTATAGCTCTTAACAATCGGACCAAAGCGGAAGCTGCGTCCGTATTTGATTATGGGCGCACATTTTTTATAAAAAGCAATCGCCTTATCTACTATTTCCATCTGATGCGCGCTGATTTCGCTCATGTCACCGGATAAGCACATTCTGCCTAAAAATGTGTTTGTCAGTGAATAGTAAATTCTTTTATCATCGTCATCCTTCCTGATTACTGCCCATATCTGACTCTGTGCAGGAAGAATCTGACGGCAGACATTGGCCGCAATCACAGGTATAGTCTTCCATTCATGTGCGTCCGAAAATGAAGCCATGCTTGTAACAGACTGCATGGTGGGTTCAAGTCTGTGTCCGCCAGAGGAACAGTTCTCAATGACTATTCCGGGGATTTCCTCCGAAATATGCTTAAAATAATCCCGTGAGCATTCAAGGCTCTGTCTCATGCCCTCCGAAAGCGATTCGGCACCCTCACAGCCTATTCCCAGATTATCATTATAATCAACCTTCAGATAGCCAAAGCCGTTATCCTTCAGATTCGCAATAACACGCTCATCCAGATAATCCCATACTTCCTTCTTTCTCATATCGAGGAAGCGGCGACAGCAGGTTTGAATCGGAATTTTGTCTCTTTTCAAAAGCATATCCTCATTTTGGAATATCTCGGAATCCTTTCCGGCTACCTCCATCTCATACCAGAGACCAGGTATCATACCCTTTTCGCGAATATAATCCGCCACTCTTTTCAGACCGTTTGGAAATTTATTTTTATTTGTAATCCAGTCACCTATATCCGACCAGTCATTGCCGTCCTTAACATGCCAGCCGGCATCCATTACGCAATACATAATATCATGTCCCGCTATCTTGTCCGCAATATCAAGCATTTCCTCTTCAGTAGGATTGCCCCAGCTGGTGCAGTATTCATTAAATATTATGGGCAGGCTTTTTTCGCTTTCGGGAAGCTCCTCCAAATGAGGCAGCTGCGCCTCAAGCATTCTGTGACTGATATAATCTATATCGCCGTGAGCAACTGTTATTACAGCCGCAGGCGTAGTAAAGCTCTCACCCTTTGAAAGCTTCTTCATCCAGTGACCAAACTCCCTGTCTGCAAGTCCGCCCGATAGAGAGTTTTTCTCATCCCTGTTGTAAAGCTCCATCTGCCATGAAGCATTATGCCAGAGCTGTGCTCCTATGGAATAATTATATTTCCTGTCCTCTGCTATCATCCACGGGAAATAGCGTCTGACAGGCATTGAACCGACTTCACCGAACCTAATCGAGCTTCCGCCGATTCTGAGCCATGCAGGTTCAAGCTCCATATCAAGGAAATCTCTGCTTTCGAGCTTCCCCTCCATGCTCCACTTACTCTGCATCCTGTGAAGAACAAGGTCCTCCTGACGAAGTCCCTCTCCCACGCAGGGAAAAGCTGTAATATTATAGGACGAAAGCATTTCAAGCATAACAGGCTCTTCACGCTCTGATTTAACTATGCTGCAGCATTTAATATAATCGCTTTCATCCCTGTATTCGAATATGGCTGATGCCTTAACGCCTTTTCTGTCATAATCCGCCCTGATAAGCGTAGTTTTATTTTCCGCATCATATTCTACGCTATGCCCTGTAAAGCAGATTTCACTGACAGACTGCGAATTCTTCATGGTATGCCCGTGAACAAAGGCATCCGGGTAGTTATCACCGACTATTTTAAGCTCTACGGCCGGCTCGACTGTCCACCAGCCCTCCAATGATATTTCGCTCTCCAAATCAGTCGGAATAAGGCTGACGCCGACTGCACCACTCTTATTATCCCTTAAAAATATCAGAGACATATCACCAAGTCTGATACTCTGCATTATTTCCTTATCAGCCATATTCCCACCTGCTTTTCCGGCTCCTGTGTCAGCACACAAGCCAATTTTCGCAAATTATTTCTTTACAACAAATACATTCCATGAAAGAGGCTTAACATGTGCCTTAATCAGGTCATCAGCAATTACTGTCTGCTTATCCTCAACAGGAAGATAAAGTTCATCATTGCCAAATGCGGATGCCTTCTCGAGGTCATCTGTATAAAGCGCATAATGTGTGCAGTTAGCGTAATTAATTCCGCTTAAATTAATCTCTACGGGGTATTCGTCCTTCTCGCTTCTGTTGATAACAAATACAGCCAGCTGCTCCTTCTCCTTATCCCAGGCAGAAGCACAGTCGATATAATTTACGCCCTCCTTGCCGGGATACTGTGAAGTATCATCAATAGCGTAGCCGGGCATATCGTAGCTTTCGGAATCCACTGCCACCTGCATAGAAGTTCCCTTCGCATATTCAAAGAGCTGCATAAATGCATAATGCGATGCAGAACGCCATACATGGTCGTGGTCTGAAGCACATAATGCACCAAGTCCACCGGTCATACAGCCAATCTTAACTCTGTCAGCATGACGAAGAAATGCAAGCTGAATAGATGCCATGGAAAGCATATGTACAATTTCATGACCCGGGAACTGAAAATGCTTCATATTATCGGGGTCATGCTTAATATAAGGTCTGGTCGGATCAAAACGGTAATGGGTTCTGGTCATATTATAAAGACCGTAGCCGGGATTTAAGGGGCTGAAGGGCCTCTGCATTCCGCCAAACTCATCAAAGGAAATCATCATCTTCTTGGGTGAACGGTGCTTTGACTGAACAAAATCACACATGGCAACCTCTGTATTAATGAAATCCTCATAGTAAAGGGAGCCGCCGAGAAGCGCTGCAGTATCTCCGGGTGCTGCAATATGATAATGATGTACCGAAAGGTAATCAACAGCATCATAGCACTGGTCGAGAACCGCCTCATCCCATGAAGGGAAATGATCCATAAAGGGTGCGGATGAACCGCATACGCCGGTCTTTATCGAAGCATCAATCCACTTCATAGCCTTTGAGGTCTCATTAACCATTACACCGTAGCTTCTGGGATCCTTCTCCCAGGTTCCGAGCTGCCAGGGGCCATCCATCTCGTTTCCGAGATACCAGGTCTTTACACCGTAGGGCTTCTCATGTCCGTTCTTCTTACGAAGGTCTGACCAGTATGAACCGCCCTCAAAGTTTGTATACTCAATAAGGTCCATGGCATCCTGCATTCTTCCTGTACCCATATTTACTGTATAAAGGGGCTTAGTACCAACCTTTTCAGCCCACTGCAGATACTCGTCATGACCTACCTCGTTTGTTATATACTGATACCATGCGGGATCGATGTGTACCTTTCTCTCTGACTTGGGTCCGATAGAATCCTTCCACTGCCATGCAGAAACAAAATTTCCGCCGGGCATTCTGACCGCAGGAATTCCCGTAGCCTTTAATGCATCGATAAAGTCTCTTCTAAAGCCCTGCTCATCCGCTGTAGGATGCTTGGGATTATACATGGTTCCGTTTACCATGGTTCCGATAGGCTCCAAAAATGATGAAAAAAGCTCATCGGAAATCTCTCCGATTTCAAACGCCGGATTAACTGTAATTTTTGCTGTTTTTGCCATAAAATTTCGCTGCTTATGCAGCTTCCCCCAATCTGAATATTTTTACTTACCTTCCCAATAATAACTAATAAACCTTAAGCACCAGCCGAGCTACCTGCCATCTGCTTTAATACATTGTAATAACCGCTTCTGATTGCATTATTATCGTGATCCGCATCAGTTACCTCATACCAGATATGCTTAATTCCATTCTTTTCAAATAACTCATGATAGCTTAACGGGAAACGGCCAACAACCGAATCCTTTGTACCGCAGCAGACAATAAATCTGTCGGGAAGCAGCGCGTCGGGCGCAAATCTTACTTCGTCCTCACTAAGCTGTCCCACATGCTCCATAGCCCAGTCCCTGCCGGGTACAAGTCCGGGTGCTGCAGAAATCGAGCATATATTTGCAAAAAGCTCCGGATGCTTAAGCGCAATGAAAAGTGTCTCTCTTCCGCCCATTGAAAAGCCTGCAAGCGCGGTATTCTCTCTGCCGGTCAGTACAGGGAACTCTCTTTCTATAAAGGGCATCAGATCATTCACCAGATCATTTATAAAATAGTCATAGGGCTTAATATCCTCTGAATTCATCCCCGGCTTCTGGTCTGCCCTGAATGAAGCATACATATTAGGGAAAACAATGATTGTTTCCCCGCATATGCCCTTTTTTACCATATTTACCGTAATCTCGGGCAGTTTATTATTTTTATCGTTTAAGAATGAATTTTCATCACCGAAAATGCCGTGAAGCATATATAAAACCGGGTATTTTCTGCCCTCTGTCATATTTGCCGGAAGAAGCACATTCACCCTTCTCTCGAGTCCGCAGCTTGTCGAAAAATAGCTTCTTGACTGAACCCTTCCAAGCTCTGCTTCATCCACATCCGCCATAAGCTCCCCGGGACAAAACTCCTCCACTCCGCATTCAAATATTCTTGATCCGTTTGCATTGCCATTATCAGCAGCGAACCCGCCTGCAAATCCTTCTGTATTAATTTCCATAATCCCTATCCTCTTAAAAAATATAAAATCAGCAATAATCTGATTAATTGATTTAAACTCTAATTCGTTCACTAATTAATATATCAAATTATTGCTGATAATGATAATCATTTATTGCTTTTTATATGCCTGATTTATTCGACTGCATATATATTTCCGCATTCATCGCTATATTCATTGCCCATAGACTGTATCTTTTTTCTGTTTGCACTTTCAAAATACGGAGTAAATGTACTCTCATCGCTTTTGCTTATCTCATTGTTTACAAAGGGACTGAGCATATAGTTATTGGTAATTGTAGCCTTAGTCCTTCCCATAATGGTAAAGGAACGCTGTTCATTCCCTTTAATTATGTTATTATCCGCCAAAACCTTTGAATTATTCAGAGTAAAGCCCGACTTAGTGCAGTTATATATTTCACTGTTCTTTACACTAATTTCCGAACCGTCGCTATATACTCCGGATTTACCGCATTTACTAATCAAAAGCTTATCCGCAGACAGCTTTGAAGCACCGCTCGCAAAAAGGCCGTAATCAGTCAGGCAGCCGTCAATTGTACAGTTTTTAACCGTTCCCTCTGATTCGGTGGTCGCCATAATTCCTTTTTCCGTAATATTTTTAAAGCTGCAGTCTGACATTTCAAAAGCTGAACTACTTGCATAAAAGCCGGAACCGCCGCAGTCTTCAACACTAAGTCCGCTTATCACGCATTCGCTTTTGCCATTTATAGATACTGCAATCTTATCAATCTTACTGAGCTTTAAATCTTTGAGACTGACCTTTGCGCCCTGGGTTGTGGTTATGCCGTTTCCGGCTATCTGTGCGATGCTGCCGCCCTTTATTTCAGCATAAGCAGCGTAAATACCTACACCTGTTTTGGCACAGTATTTGATAATATTATCAGAGAGAATATTAGCTTTTCCTCCGGATATTTTACTGCTTTCGCCGCTCTCCTCGGATGAACGAATAGCGATACCGTTCTCGTAGGGCTTCGAAGACTTGGTTGAAATCTTATTTTTTGACAGAGTACAGCCGCTGCAGCTGTTAAGCTTAATGCAGTCCTCCACATATTTCGAAGCATTTACATCATATGCAGACTTAGTTCTGTCGAGATAATTTGAACTTATCTTCGAATTATTAACCCACTGGATAAAGATTCCGCTGGTATCCGCAGTAATCTTATTTTTTATGACGGATACTGCCTCGATAGGTCTTTCCTGCTCTCCCGTAATAAAAATTCCCTTAGCCTTTGAAGAATCTCCCGAGGAAGAATCATCCTTTGCTTTGACATTTTCGGCCTTTACTGTGGAACAGCTGATGGTATTGGACTCAATGCTATAATTATATTTATTGTTCTTCACAGACATTGCTTTTACGCCCTTGAGCCTGGGAATATAAGAGTTTTTGCCGCCCATATCATAGTTTCTCAGAACCACACCCATACCTACATTTTTCATGGTATTCTTCTTGATTGTACAGTTCACATAATTATAGCCGTAAATTGCCGCACCCTCGATATCATGAAATTTATTTGATGTGATTTTTATATTACTGTGATAAATATCCTCTACACCCATATGCGAGCCTACTGCTCTCGGATAATCATAAATCTCATTTTTCGTGACAGTAATATTTTTACAGGGTGAATCGTCAAATATGCCTGCAGCGGGCATCATCTCTTCATTATGAACAACATCTAGCTGAATAGCCTCCTTCTGCGTAGCTCCTGCATTTGTCTTAAAGCCGTGAAGCTTACAGCCTGAAATAAGGACATTATCCACACCACCAAGCTCAATAAGATGTGTACCGTAATTATTCCTAATCTCAGTATCCTTAATCGTCAGATTTGAGCAGTGCGTAAAAAACATCACGGTTCCGCCGCTGTTTGAATTATAAAGCTTATATTCAGCATCCCAGACACCGCCGCAGACGCTGATATTCTCATTATCAGAAAAGCCGCCCTTATTTCCGGGCTTTGAACGAAGCATATATAAAACGGTATTTATGGCCTTCTTCATCACAGCAGCCTTATCCAGTGAAAGAACCGTATTAGAGCCGATATTAAGGCTGCTGCTTATGTAATAGGTTCCTGCGGGAATCTTTACTAAAGCCGGGCTGCTCTTGGTTCCTTTTTTCGCAGCTTCGTCCAGAGCCTTCTGAATAGCCTTTGTTGAATCCTTTCCCGCCAGCGCACCGTATGCCTTATCCGTAACGGTGATGCTGATTGCGTATCCTGCAGCCTCTGCCGAAACATGAGTGTTCATAGGCACTAAACATGCTATTAATATAACAGACATTATAAAAGATACTAACTTTTTTCCCATAGATAACCCCATACTTCCCTTATTATCTTATAAAAATCATCCTACAAAAATTCGCCACCGGATAACCCGATGGCGAAGATTTATGCATTATTTAACTGACATCAGATTAATAAATTATTTGAAAATAATCTTTGTATTGATGTTCTTGAACTTCTTGTACTTGATTGAACCTGACTTCTTCTTTGCCCAGTAGTTCATTGCATCAAGAGCATTTGCGAAGCTCTTCTTGCCTACTGTAACAGTCTTCTTAAGCTTAAGGTCTGCATCATATGTTGTACAGTTCTTACCTGAAACCTTAAGGTTAGCATTTACAACATTTGTCTGGAAGAAGTAATTGTTCTCTCTTACACCCTCGTAATCAGCCTTATTTACATTACCTGCGATACCGCCTACAAGAGTTCCCTTGTACTTGATATTTGCAAGGTTGTTACAGTTCTTGATATCACCGTAGATTGTACCGCCAACGATACCGCCTGTGTACTTGTTACCACCGTAGATATCACCAACGTTTGTACAGTTTAAAATGCTTCCTGTTGTGTAAAGGAAACCAACGATACCACCGCAGGCACGGTCAGCACATGTGATCTTACCTTCGTTCTGGCAGTTGTATACTCTACCTTCATTCATGTAACCAACAATACCACCGATATCATTGATACCCTTAACTGAAGCAAGGTTGATACAGTTAGCTACTCTTGTATTCTTTGCGTATCCTACGAAAGCACCGACAGATGCAGTACCTGCTACTTCACCCTCAATAACAAGGTTCTTGATTACAGCGCCGTCTGTTGTTCCGAATAAGCCCTGTCTCTCAAGCTGCTCATTTGTCTCAAGGCCGAAAATTGTATGACCGGCACCATCAAATACACCGATAAAGGGCTTATCAGCTGTTCCGATAGGCTCCCAAACCTCACCAACCTTGAACTCGATGTTCTTAACAAGCTTATAGCTCTTATCGGGAGCCTCCTGAATCTTCTTAAGTTCATCAACGTTATGAATCTTAATTACTGATGCTGCAGATGCCTTCTTCTCAGCAAGAAGAGGACAAACAGTGAGTACGAGTACTAATGCCATAAGAACGCAAAGCATACGTCTCATACCATTGTTAGCTGTTGCATTGTTTCTCATTTTTTCTTCCTCCATTTAATTGGGTATAAATATATCTACAATATTCTCAACGAATACTATATTCTTATTTTTCAGAAGCTTCTGTTCTTCTGAGCATTTCAAGACACATTCTGCCGTTATGATAAGGACACTTCCAGGGCTCTACTATAGGTCTTCCCTCGAAAGGCTCACCGTTCTCGTCCAGCTCCCAGAACCATTCAGAACCCTCACGTTTGTCGGTAAGCTTATTCTGAATAAAGTCCCAAATATCCTCTGATGCGGCATGGAATCTTTCTGCAAGCTCTGCGTCGCATTTTTCTTCAATAAGCTTCTGATAAGCATTATAGAAGCCGATAACAGCCTCTGCCTGAACCCACCAGATACGATGTGTATTATCTACACCCTTTTCGCATTCATTAAGAAGTGAATGCTTTGTGTAGGCTCTGTTAAGGATTCTGACGCCTAGTGCATCAGTAATGGGTCTGAGCTTTGCAGTATATTCCGCATCATCCAGAACCGTACAGCCCCTGTCCATCAGCCAGGCTGCTTCAATATCATGACCGTATGAATGAAGATCTATTATACTGTTATAATTCTTATCAAAGAATACCTCCTGACGCTTAAGCTCAGGATTATATACCTTATCGGCCACAATATCCATCATAAACTTAAGTCTGCCGCTAATCATTGCTTCCCTGGCCTTTAAGTCCTCCGGTACAGTTGCAGCAAATGCCGCTTCTCTCTTTTTAATCACACGAAGAAGCTCTGTATATGCTTCAAATACATGAAGCAGAGTGTTCATTGTCTTTTCGGCCATTACACCGTTTTCGGAAAGCTTGTCATTCTCGGCAGGCGTAAAATCTCTGTTAAATGCCTCAAGATAACCTATCTCATCCGTACATCTTTCCTCAATGAGACATGCGAGCTCATAGGCTTTTTCAAATGCCTCGTTATTGCCTGATGCATCATAATATGAGCTGAGTGCATAAATACTGAAGGCCTGATTATAGGTATGCTTGATAGAATCAGCGATTGAACCGTCATAATTTACAGACCAGAGCACTCCGCCGTATTCATAATCAAGACAATACTTACACATAAAATCATAAGCATGCTTCGCATAGTCCAGTAATTCAGGTGTCTTGAGACTCATATATGCATTTGAGAAAAACCACATGATTCTGCTGTTCAGAATACAGCCCTTTACGGCCTTCTTATCCAGCTTAAGGTCATAATCCAGGTATCCGTAATAGCCACCGAATTCATCATCCCTGAGCTTTTCCCAAAAAGGAATTATTTTTTCAGTCAAATGTCTGTAAAATGAATTTTTGTCCATTATTATCTCCATTTTCCGTAAAAATCAATTCATTTTAGTGATTTTCAAGAAGAAAACTCACAATTTGAATACAATAATATACCCAAAAGACAAATACTTGCTTATTATATACGATAGTTTACAATAATTCAACATTTTTATTCAACAAATGCTAATCAGCTGCGAAACTGCTTATTCTTCACCAAATACCAAATCTCTGAGCATAGGATGAATTACTCCGTAAGCGGGTCCGTAGCCGCGGACATGCATACTGAAGGCAAGAGCTTTTTTCTGCTCGGGGCACATGATAACACAGCTGCCTGCAGCACCGTCCCAGCCAAATATTCCCGCAGGTGCAGGGGAACCTATAAGCTCAGGCTTCATTAGAATCTGCATACCACAGCCGTAGCCGTAGCCGAGTCTTCCCATATTTTTTACAATCTCGTCGAGCGAATCTCCCTCAAGAAGATTCGTTCTGATTATCTCAATTGTCTCAGCCTT
This sequence comes from Lachnospiraceae bacterium, assembly GCA_024403355.1. Lineage (GTDB taxonomy): Bacteria > Bacillota > Clostridia > Lachnospirales > Lachnospiraceae > RUG11977. Next base: position 970 of record JAKSRW010000045.1, on the reverse strand, counting down.
TAAAATGCGGTTTCCGTTAGCTGCCACACCGCCGTTTGCCAGCGTGTCACCAAGCTTGGCATAATCCTCTGTACAGCTGATAAGTCCCGCTCCGCCGCTTTCGTAGCTTTCCGAAAGCTGATAACAGCAGGAAGGCTCCATGGGCTTAATCAGGTTCTTTTCTCCGTCATACTCATACTGTTCAGCAAGATTTTTATCGTAATTCATGGGCTTTGCGAAATAGGTGGAATTCATTCCTACAGGCTCCCAGATATTCTTCTTTAAATACTCGCCGAATGATATTCCGCTAACTACTTCAATTACGGCCGCTACTACATCATGGCTGAGACTGTACTCAAAATGTGTTCCCGGATTAAACTTTAACGGTGATTCAACAAAGGAATTAACCAGCTCCTGCGTACCTGCCTTAGCACCCTTTTCCCTAAGCACACGAAGAATTCCGGGACGTGACAGGTCATAATCAAGGCCTGACTGCATGGATACCAGATGCTTAAGCTTAAGGCTTGTAGCTGCAGGCTTCACTTCCCCATCTGCAGACTTAACCATAATATTCTTATATGCGGGAAGATAATTGCCGATTTCATCCTCCAGCGAAATCTTTCCCTGCTCTACCAGCTGCATAACAGCGGTCATGGTCTGAACCTTCGTCATGGAAAACATCAGGTAAAGCTGGTCCTCTTTTACCTCTTTCGTCCTCTCATGATCCGTACAGCCTGTCATATATCTGAATACCTGCTTGTGATCCTGCATGATAATACAATCTACAGAAGGCACACCGCTTTCAACTACCGAATTGAGATATTCTTTAATCTTGTCAAAATCCATTTTATCCGCCTTTCTTCTTAAACAACTGATTAGTAATACTATTAATCAGTATATGATATTTATTATAATTTTTCAATAGTTTCGGTATTTTTTAATCGAGTAGGAGGGAAAATTAAATAAATTTTCCCGACCTCTCACACCACCG
>JAKSRW010000044.1 GCA_024403355.1 Lachnospiraceae bacterium | reverse complement strand
GATAACCCACTGCCTTTAGGCGGTGGGTGAAGCTTTCGCGAGGTGCGGGGTTCAGGCCCCGTACCTCGTAAGCTGCGATGGCAGCGAGCTTGACATTGATTTATTTTGATTAAAAGGGTATGGATAACTGATATGGATTTTATTGCTACTGAATTAAAGGATGTATATATTATAGAACCGAAGGTTTTTGGTGACCATCGCGGCTGGTTTTACGAGAGCTGGACAGAGAGAGATTTCGAAAATGCGGGGCTGCATTATCATTTTGTTCAGGATAACCAGAGCTATTCATCAAAAAAAGGAACTCTTCGCGGACTTCATTTTCAAAAGGGTGAGTACTCGCAGGCTAAGCTTGTACGCTGTACAAGGGGCGCAATATTGGATGTGGCGGTAGATTTGCGCCACGATTCGCCTACCTATCACAAGTGGATAAAGGTCGAGCTTTCTGCGGAAAATAAGCGTGAGCTTCTTATCCCCCGCGGCTTTGCGCACGGTTTTGTAACGCTGACGGATGATGTGGAATTCATTTATCGCTGTGATAATTACTATTATCCGGCTTCTGAGGCAACCATCAGGTTTAACGACCCTGAACTGAATATTGACTGGGGCATTGATAATCCCATTCTTGCGGCAAAGGATACGGATGCTCCCTTTATGAAGGACTTCGGAGAGCTTTTCTAAATGCTTTAGAAGTATGACCTGAGGAGGTATTTACCGGGCGGCAGGCGAAGCCTTTGTGATTTGATTTATGAAAGGAAAGAAAATGGCTGAGAAATACGATTATCTGATAGTCGGTGCCGGACTTTACGGCGCTGTAATGGCACGTGAGCTGACAGATGCGGGCAGGAGATGTCTCGTAATTGATAAAAGAAATCATATTGCGGGTAATATTTATACAAAAAACGAGGACGGAATTAACGTGCATGAGTACGGTGCGCATATTTTCCATACTTCTGATAAAAGAGTCTGGGATTATATTAACAGATTTGCGGAATTTAATAACTTCGTAAATTCACCCGTGGCAAGATTTCACAACGAGCTTTATAATCTGCCCTTCAATATGAATACCTTCAGCAAGCTCTGGGGTGTCGTAACGCCTGCACAGGCCCGTGCGAAGATAGATGAACAGATTGCGGCCGAGAAGATTGAGGGCGAGCCGAAAAACCTCGAGGAGCAGGCTCTTAAGCTGGTGGGCCGGGATGTGTACGAAAAGCTGGTTAAAGAATACACGGAGAAGCAGTGGGGACGTGATTGCAGTGAGCTGCCCGCCTTTATTATCAGACGTCTGCCTTTGAGATTTACATTTGATAATAATTACTTTAACGATAAATATCAGGGAATCCCTGTCGGAGGCTACACTACTGTTGTAGAAAGAATGCTGGACGGTGTTGAAACCCGCTTAAATACCGATTATTTCGAGCTTCGCAGGGCTTCGGGAATCGCTGGGAATGAGACAGGCTACTATGGCTGCGGCATAGCTGATAAAGTTATTTTTACAGGTATGGTGGACGAGTTTTTTGACTACAGACTCGGGCATCTGGAGTACAGGTCTCTCGAATTCAAAAAGGAAAGAATCGAAGAGGAAAATTATCAGGGTGTAGCTGTTGTGAATTACACAAGTCACGATGAAAAGTTCACCAGAATAATAGAGCATAAGCATTTTGAGTTCGGAAAGCAGCCGGTTACAATCATTACCCGTGAGTATCCGAAGGAGTGGAAGCCGGGAGATGAGCCCTATTATCCTCTTAATAACGAAAAAAACAATGCGCTTTATGCTGAATATGCAAGTCTTGCATCTGAGGCGGAGGGCGTACTGTTCGGAGGACGTCTGGGTCAGTACAAGTATTATGACATGGATAAGGTAATTGCGGCGGCGCTTGCAGACCTTAAAAATTTGATTAACACTCCATGAGCAACTCGTTGCATTAGGAGGGAATTTGGATAAAAAGGATTTAGAAGAAAGCAGGGCACGGGCAAGAGAAGCCAGAAAGGCAATTAATTCCGGTAGAATCGGTGATTCGTACCACTCGGGACGATATACCGGGGCCGGTAGCCCAAAGGCTCAGACAGCCGTTGAAAAGAAAAAGGATCCTGCATTTTTAAAAACCATAATTACGCTGTTAGCGGTGGCGCTGGTGCTTGGTGCAGTTGCTCTATGGCTGATTTTAGGAAGCAACGAAGAAATATTTGTTGAAAAAAATGTTCCTGATAAGGCAGTTGGCACACCGGTAAACGAGGCAGGCCTTGAAATACATTATTTAGATGTGGGACAGGGCTCCTGTACACTGATAAAATGTGACGATGAAGCCATGCTGATAGACGGCGGTCCGGATGCTAAGGGTACTTTTGTACAGAAATACCTGAACGATCAGGGCATAAAGAAGCTTAAATATCTGGTCGGAAGCCATTATGACGCAGACCATGTGGGCGGACTTGACGTGGTCATATACAAATTTGACTGCGAAACGGTATTCTTTCCCGATTATCTGCGCAATGATACCAAAGCAAGCCGTGATATTGCGGATGTCTTAAAGGAAAAATCACTTACGCCCGTACACCCTGTGGTGTGTGACAGCTACAAGCTGGGCGGAGGCTTCTTCAGCTTTATTGGCCCCTTGGATGGTCCCTTGGGGACGGGGTCGAGGGATCAAAATGAGTATTCACTCAGCCTGATTTTTTATTACGGTGATAAAAGCTTTATTTTTACGGGGGACGCGCCCGAAAGCTCTGAAAATGAAATGCTGAGCGGAGGAAGCAATTTAAAGGCGGATGTGTATCTGGCGGGACATCATGGCAGCAGCAGTTCCTCGTCGGAGGCTTTTCTTGAGGCTGTAAAGCCTGATGCGGCCGTTATTTCGTGCGGTAAGGATAACGATTACGGTCATCCTCATGACAGTGTTTTAAAGCGTTTTGAAAAGCGGGGAATCAAAGTTTACAGAACCGATCTGAACGGAACGGTAATACTGCGAAGCGATGGAAAGAATATAGAGTTTTCAACAGAACGCTGATATGAGATATCTGTTGATTAGTATAACAGGAGAGGTGCAAAAGCACTGTTTATATAAGTGGCAGAAAAGAAAAAGAAGAGTAAAAAGAAAAAATGGTTAAAGTTCAGACACCGTGTTGTAACTGCATTTTTCAGGCCGATAATGTTTGTCGCGGCAAAGCTCTTATATGGTGTTAAATTGAATAAGCGCAAAAAGAAGGATGCGCGTCAGCTGTTGATTGTAAGTAATCATCAGACTGTATTTGATGAATTCTTTGTGGGCCTCAGCTTTTCGGGCCCTGTATATTATGTGGCCAGCGAGGATATGTTTTCGATAGGTATATTATCAAAGCTTCTTTCGTGGGCGGTAGGTCCGATACCCTTCAAAAAATCCACAAATGATGTGGGTGCGGTAATGAACTGCATGCGTATAGCCCATGAGGGCGGTACAATCTGCATTTTTCCGGAGGGAAACAGAACCTATCACGGGAGAACGGTTGCGATGAAGGATTCGATAGCCGTTCTGGCAAAAAAAATGAAGCTGCCTCTGGCGATTTTCAAAATAGACGGTGGCTACGGTATTAAGCCCAGATGGAGCGATAAGCGAAGAAAAGGTAAAATGACTGCCGGAGTAACACGTATTATTGAGCCGGAAGAGCTTGCAAAAATGACTGAGGAAGAGATATATCGTCTGATTTCAAAGGAGCTGTATGTGGATGAGCACATGAAAACAGAGGAGTATCCTTCGAGGCATCTTGCGGAATATCTGGAGAGGGCAATTTATGTCTGCCCCGATTGCGGACTTTCAGCTTTTATCAGCAAGGACAGAAGAATAAGCTGTCAAAAATGCGGCAAAATAACGGAATATCTGCCCAATAAGACCTTAAAAGGTATAAACTACGATTGTAGAATGAAAAATGAGGGCGAATGGTATGACTACCAGGAGAACTATATCAGAAGGCTTTCAAGGGATGCATATCTGACAGAACCAGCATACGTGGAAAATGTCAGTATTCTCAGGGTTATACCCTATAAGAAAAAGCTCATGCTTGATAAAGAGGCAGTAATACGCCTCTATTCAGACAGGTATGAATTCAGCGTCGGAGCCGGTGCAACGGCTGATTTTGACGAAAACAGCTGCTTTGACGGCAGTGCGCTTCCGTTTTCAAAGGTACAGGCGGCAGCAGCTGTAGGCCGTAACAAGCTGAATATCTATACCTCGGAGGGAATATATCAGATTAAGGCTGATAAGCATTTTAACCCTCTGAAATACGTTAATTTTTATTATCATTATATTGGAAACGGAGAAAATTCAGATGCAGAATTTTTGGGACTCTAGTGTTTGGGGAACGATAAATCTTGTAGGGGTGCTTCTGTTAAGCCTTCTTTTGGCTAATATACTCAAGAAAACGTTAAAATATCTGAGAGAATCACTGATACCTACCTCTGTTCTGGGTGGAATAATATTACTTCTGATTGTTGTGGTTTATCAGCTGATTACAGGCGGAGAATCGTTTCTTGACACAGAATTCTTTGGCGGAAACGGTTCGGCTACCGCGGAAACGCTTACCTACCACTGCCTTGCACTGGGCTTTATAGCAACGGTATTTAAGCCTGAAGGTGCGAAGATGAACAAGGAGCGTACCAGGGATATTTTCAATACGGGCGTAACTACGGTATCTACCTATCTTCTGCAGGGCATCGTGGGACTTGGAATTACTCTTGTGTGGGCATTAATCAATTCTGATTTCTTTGCCGCATCGGGACTTCTTCTTCCCTTCGGTTACGGTCAGGGAACCGGTCAGGCACTTAATTACGGCGGAATTTACGAAGCTGATTACGGCTTTATCGGCGGAAAAAGCTTCGGCCTCACAATTGCTGCACTGGGCTTCTTAAGCGCCAGCATAGGCGGTGTCATTCACATGAATATTATGAGCCGTAAGGGAAAAATTAAGCGCTCATATGTTGAGGCTGCCGAACGTTACAATGCGGATGACGTTCAGAAAAGTGACGAAATCCCTATGAACGGAAGTATTGATAAGCTCACTGTTCAGCTTGGCTTTGTCTTTATGGCGTATTTCATCACATATCTGTGTTTGTTCTTTGTCGGAAAGCTTGTACCGGGACTTCAGTCCGTGCTTTACGGCTTTAACTTCCTTTTCGGCGTAATGATAGCTACCGCAATCAATGCTATCCTCGTCAGACTCAGACGTCACAAGGCTATTAAGAAGGAATACATAAATTCGTTTTTGATGAAACGAATCAGCGGATTTTTCTTTGATTTGATGATTGTTGCGGGTATTGCGGCAATCAAAATCAGCGTTCTTAAGTCATACTGGTGGATAATGCTTATTCTGGGTCTCGCAGGCGCGGCAGTTACCTATATTTACAACAGAGTAATCGCAAAAACACTTTTCAAAAAGTATTCCGAAGAGCAGTTCATGGCTATGTACGGAATGCTTACCGGAACCGCAAGTACGGGAATTATTCTGCTTCGCGAGATTGATAATGAATTTAAAACACCTGTTGCGGAGAATCTGGTTTACCAGAATTTCCCTGCAATTGTCTTTGGCTTTCCAATAATGCTTCTGGCCGCGATGGCGCCGGATCAGCCGCTTATTGTCTGGGGAATTCTGCTCGGACTTTTTGCAATGCTGAATATTATTCTGTTCAGAAACCAGATTTTTGGAAAGAAAAGATAGAAAGGCATGGTTACTATTATGAGAAATATAATGCTTGAGCTCTTTAACAGAACCTTCGGGGATGATTCGGATGCAAGGGTCTTCTTTGCACCCGGCCGTGTGAACCTGATAGGAGAGCACACTGATTATAACGGCGGGCATGTTTTTCCATGCGCGCTGACCATCGGAACATATGCTGCGGTCCGTGTAAGAAATGACCGTAAGCTTCGCTTTTATTCCGATAATTTTGCGGACAAGGGCATAATTGAGCTTTCACTCGATGACCTTACCAACAGGCCTGAAAACAATTGGACCAATTACTGCCTTGGCGTAATATGGGCTCTGGCGCAGAAGGGCTATGAGCTTAAAAGCGGCTTCGATTTTGTATGCATGGGTAATATTCCGAACGGTTCGGGTCTTTCTTCCTCTGCTTCCTTAGAGGTGCTTACCGGCTATGCAATTAAATGTCTTTACGGTTTTGATTGTGATAATATCACTCTTGCCCTTATCGGACAGCTTGCGGAAAATAAATTTGTAGGCTTGAATTGCGGTATAATGGACCAGTTTGCAATAGCTATGGGAAAGCGCGACAATGCCATTTTCCTTGATACTGCGACGCTCAAATACGAGTATGTGCCCATAAAGCTTGACGGAATAAAAATCGTTATCGGTAATACAAATAAAAAGAGAGGTCTTGGTGATTCGAAATATAACGAGCGAAGAACCGAGTGCGAAACAGCTATTGAAGAGCTTCAAAAGCAGGTAAAAATTGCTTCGCTCGGAGAGCTTGACAATGAGACCTTTGAACAGTATAAGGCTGCAATCGCTGATGAAATCAGGTTAAAAAGAGCCCGCCATGCAGTATCTGAAAACTGCCGTACAATTCAGGCGGTAGAAGCTCTAAATGCAGGTAAGCTGGATGAATTCGGCCTGCTTATGAATGCCTCACACAGTTCTCTTGATAAGGACTACGAGGTAACGGGAAAAGAGCTGAATGCGCTTGTTGAGGCAGCATGGAAGCAGGAGGGCGTGATTGGTGCCCGTATGACGGGAGCAGGCTTTGGTGGCTGTACGGTAAGTCTTGTAAAGGAAGAGTCTGTGGACGCCTTTATTAAAAATGTCGGAGCAGAATATCTCGAAAAAATCGGCTATGCGGCAGATTTCTATGTGGTGGATATAGGAGACGGGCCTTCTGAAATCGAGGCGGAAGTCATGGAGGTTGAGGGCTGTGAGCATCACCACCACCATCATGAGCTTCTTCAAAAAGTCAGCCTTGAAATGCCTGATGATGAAGAATTAGCTGACCTTGCGGAGCTTTTTAAATGCTTCGGCGATCCCACAAGAATGAAGATTCTTTTTGTGCTCTTTGAACACGAAATGTGCGTGTGTGATATAGCGGAAGCTGTTAATATGACCCAGTCTGCGGTGTCCCATCAGCTGAAGGTATTAAAGCAGGCGAAGCTTATCAGTAACAGGCGTGAGGGTAAATCCATAATTTATATGCTTGCCGACGAACATGTTAGCTCGATAATTGCCTACGGCAGGGAGCATATTGAGGAGAAATAAGGAGCGTCTATACTGTGAGAGTTGCGATATGTGATGATAACATAACGGCTTTAAAGGATTTAAATGACAGACTAAAAAATATTAAGTATATAAACTCGGTGACAGAGTTTGACAATATTCACAGATTCTGGGACAGTGTGGAGGATGGAAGCTGCTTTGATATAGTATTTATGGATATAGACTGGAAGCAGGAGCAGACAGGGATAGATTTTGCGTCCGTGTTATACCAGAAAAGCCCTTCGAGTCAGATAATCTATATTACCGGCTATAATGATTTGTTTTCACAGCAAATTTTGCTTAATGAAGCCAATCTTTGCGGATATTTAACTAAACCAATTGATGATGGCCTGCTGCTTCAGTTTATAGAAAAAGCAGAGCGTAATCGCAAAAGCTTATATTCAGGGAAGCTTCTGCTTCAGTATAAGGGTGTTATCCATTCACTGAACTATAATGAAATTGTCTACATTGAAAGTGCGGCGCATCAGTGTATTGCACATACTGATAACAGTCTGATTAGCTGTTACGAAAAGCTCGATGAGATAAATGAAAGACTGCCGAAGGAATTTGTGCGATGCCATAAAAGCTATCTTGTGAATATGAATTATATCAAAAGAATCAGTGATAAGATGATTGTTTTGAAGAATGAAACACAGATACCGATAAGCAAAGCACAGTATGCGCATATAAAAGACTTGTTTTTTACTTATATCGGAAAAATCTTGTGATGGAAGGTGCTGTATGTATTACTGGTTAAATGCCCTCGTGGGCGGAGTACTTTATGTGTTCTGCCTTGGTTTGTTTTGGAATTATCTTCTGATGCCGCGCTGGCCGAAGCTTCCGCGCTGGCTTTCATGCTTTATATATACTGCGGTATCCTTTGTACCGGGTGTGGTCAGAAGTCTTTGCGCGGACGATTCAATACTGTTTGCCGTTATGGAGTATGCCGAAATGGCAATCCTGCTTATTTATCTGATAGCTGCATTCAAGAGTAAATGGTGGAAAAAGCTGCTGGCATTTTTTATTATGATGGTGGTCAGCATGGTAGCGGAAAGCATAGTTGTTCCGCTCTTTGAATCAAGGGGAATAGTTCTTTCGACTGATTTTACAACATATGAGATGTTTGTAATACAGACCGTGGAATGTATTGTGTCGCTTGGTCTTCTGCTAATCGCGGTATTTATCTGGAACAGAATTGAAAAGAAAAGGCATATTCCCAAAATGGTCTGGATGTTTCTTCTGATTCCTGCGAGTCAGACAATCGTCTTATGGAATGTTGTTGAATATTACATGATTGACAGCGGTAATGTAATATCAACTATTGTGGGCGGTATTTTAAGCTTTGCCGCTGATATTGTTATGTTTTATGCGATTGTTTCCCAGGGAGAGAAGGAAGCACTCACTGAGAAGCTGAGAGAAACGGAGGCACTTCGAAGAACAGAGGAGCTTCATTACAATACGATACAGAGCCGCCGTGAAGCGCTTGCTAAAATCAGGCATGATTATAATAATCAGATTGCTACGGTATTGCAGCTGATAAAGGCGGGTGAAGCCGGTCAGGCGGAAACGATTCTGCAAAAGCTCGGCAGCAATATTTCCGAAACAAAGGAACAGCAGTTTAGCAGTAACAGTATTATAAATGCGGTTATGCTGGAAAAGAGCGGTGAGTGCGAGAAATACGGAATAGAGCTTGATTATGAATTAATGGTAGCGGAAGATATTAAAATCGAAGCAATTCATATCTGCAGTGTAATGACAAACCTTCTGGATAACGCGATAAAGGCGACGAAGAATTGTCCGGCTGATAGCAGAAAAATAATCGTTAAGGCCGGTAAAAAGGGTGCATATCTTTCAGTGAGGGTTGAGAACCCTGTTCCTGAATCTATAGTTAAGGAAAAACGTGACCGAAAAAGCTATGGCCAGGAGATTCTTAAGGATATTGCAAAGCAGTATAACGGAACGTTTACAGCTGAAGAAAAGGATAAAAAGTATAGCGCTTTTATCGTTTTGGAAGAAACAGAATAGAACAAATTATCATAGAAAAGCCCGGGCGGAAATTATGCCCGGGCTTTTTTTGCATGTTTAAGGGCTAATTTTGCTGAGGGTAAGCAGATGAGGTTAAAAATATGTATTATTGATATAGAAATTTAAGTGCGAAGGGAGGTGTCAAAAATGGCAAGATGTCCTTATCTCGATTATGAGAGTAATAGTATTTTCGGAAACAGTAATGATAAGTTTATTTGTAAAGTTACCGGTCAGAAAATGGATGTTGATGATCCGAAGGTTGAATATACCTGTAAATCTGACTATGACGAAGAGTACAAGAATTGTTCTATTTATGAAAGAGCATAATGAGTACCGGATATCTTACCCCGCATTATTACAATGTGGGGTAAGATATCTATCGAATTAATAAATATGGGGGCAGATGTATGTTTTGCAGATTTTGCGGAAATGAAATGAGTGATGATTCTTTGTTTTGCTCTAAGTGCGGAAAAAAGACCGCTAATACGGATTCTGCTTTTGGGGAGTCAAATGATTTGCCTAAATTAAGCAGGCGTGATAGGGATACCTGTATAGAATATCTGCAGGCAATATTTGGAGCAGAAGAACGAAGACTATTCTTTAAAGAACTGACTGAGAAAGCAGACAAACAGATAGCCGCCAATGTAAATAAATTAGAAAAAGTACATAATTCCGTATTCGATCCGCCTGCTGTTGCACCGATACCACCCCGAAAACTTACGGGTGAAGACATGAATAATGTTTTTTTGTGTTTTGTAGTAAGGTTGTTTTATTGTCCTTTGAAGACTGCTATTCCATGTGCTATTTTTGCAGTGATACTCGGAATAATACTTGATTGTCTCAAAGTTTTAAATCGTTTGATTAGCGGCGGGGCAGGACGTCAGTTTCTTGTGATTTTTGGAATAAGCTGCGGAGGTATAAGTGCATTATTTATAATTCTCAGTATTTTCGCAGATATTTCGGAGAATAAAAAAAAGGAAAAAACTTATCAGAATGATTTGGAAGTGTTTAACATTTCAATGGAAAAGTATAAAAACGAGTATCTTCCGGATTATTATTTAAAAGAGAAAAAATTTCTCGAGACAAAAAAATTACAAGAAAAACGCATGGTTGAAGATATAGAGAATAATAAAAAAAATATAAAGGAATTATCTGATCGATATGAAAAAGCAGAAAAGGAACTGAAATATTTATTTGATATGGGAATTTTGTATGTGAAATACAGAAATTTACAGGCATGCTCTTATTTTATCCAATATTTTATGTCAGGAAGATGTCAGGCTCTGGAGGGGCCGTTCGGCTGCTATAATCTCTATGAACATGAACAAAGAATGGATAAAATAATATATACCCTGACAGAAATCAGAGGAAAAATATACGAAGTGGTTGATGCTTTGAATAAAATCAATTATACCATTAGTAATTCTACAAAAAGTATTATAGAGGTATTGAAAAAACAGAATGAGATGGTAGTAGATACTATGCTCTATGTTAATAACAACATGGAACGCTTTAATGATAAATTGGGTGAAGGAAATGCTATTTTGCAAAGAATTGAAGAAGTGGATATAGCAACTCAAAAGCAAATAGAAAGATACAATGACTATTATGAATTTGCATTAAGGCAAAAGAGACTTGAAGAAGGTCATTTATATTAATTGATAAATGTATCGGATAAGTAATATTGGAAACAAATGGGGGATTTAGCTATGAAAAAATCAAAGGGATTATTTAGTTATCTTCTGACCGTGATTTTTATTTTACTCATGTTATTTCCGGCTACCGCTAGTAATGCGGCAACCGGTAAGGTCAGACTTAATATGTCAAGCTTGACTACGTATGAGGACTATACAGACCGGCTTAAGCTGAATAATGCAAGCGGAACTATTACATGGTCTTCATCGGATAAGAATGTAGCTGAAGTATCTTCTGCAGGTGTAGTAACGGGCAAAAGGGCAGGTACAGCAACTATTACAGCAAGGAATAACGGTACAAGCTATAGCTGTAAGGTGACTGTAAAAAAATGCAGTGATGGACTTGAATTTGAACGGATAAATGGCGGATATGAGGTCAGAGGAATAGGAAGATGTACAGATACGGATATAATTATACCTAAAAAATATGGTAGTTTGCCGGTAATTAGTATTGGGGAGAATGCATTTAAAGATTTGAATCCTATAGAAAAAGAAGACTGGACCAGAATATATTACAAAGTTAGTATTCCGGATAGTGTAACTAAAATAGCTGATTATGCTTTTTACAATGCAGCAGTAACAAATGTTAGTATACCGAACAGTGTTACGCGAATAGGCGAATATGCTTTTTCGCATAGCAGCATACAGGAAATTGTTATCCCTGACAGTGTATATATGCTTGGCGAAGGGGCATTCGAAGCAAGTGCATTAACAAAAATAACCTTATCGAAGAGCTTGTCGGTTATTGAAAACGATACTTTCTATGATTGTCATAGGTTAAAAAGCATAACTATACCCAAAGAAGTAAAAAAGATTTGTGATAACGTATTCGAAAAATGTTATTCGTTATCAACAGTGCTTTTTAACAATGGATTGGAAAGTATCGGAGAGAAAGCATTTTATGAGAGTGGGTCAGGGCTGAGAATAACTATTCCTGACAGTGTGACGAATATTAGTGAAGATGCATTTAAAGGGAGTGATGTAAGAAGTTTTGTCTTTTCTAAAAACCTAAAAACGATAGAAAAACAAATGTTTGAGGGATGCGGGTATCTGGAATCAGTTGTAATACCGGAGGGAGTGACGACTATTGAGAGAGAAGCGTTTTGCGGAGATGCGAGCCTTTTTGAGCTAACAATTCCGAGTAGCATAACCAGTATTGGGGAAAAAGCATTTACTGAAAGTGTAAAAAAAGTATATGTTGTTAAGGGGTCTTATGCCGAGCGTTTTATAAAAAAGGAATACCCGGAAATAAACGTTAGCTATATTGACAAGTCCGGGGCTAATAATAAAATTACCATTACCGGTATGGAAAATACTGCTGACGGAATAAAGTTTAAATGGAATTATAATGGAACGTGCACTGGTTTCCGAATTTATAGAAAAAACAGGTATCATTCATATGAATTAATTGGAAAGGTCAGCAATATTTTTACATATACAGACAAGAATATTGAAAACGGAGAAACTTATTCATACATCGTAGTTCCCTTTAGTAAGCAGGGTGAAGAAAATATCTATGCAGGCAAAACAATAAAGCGTCTAGATCCTATTGTAATTACTTCTGTAAATAGAAAAGGGTCGGAATTAGTTGTAACGGTCTCGGAAAATGAAAAGGCAAAAGGTTACCAAATATCTTATTCTACAGACAGTTCGTTTTCGGCCTCTGCTACAAAGTCTGTTACGGTATACGGATATGGTCAGAACGGAACAATTACAGGGCTTAGCAGTAATAAAAAGTATTACATTCGCGTAAGACCTTATTATCTGGCAGATGTTTTATGGGATGAACATGCATATTCGTATACTACTTATTATTACGGTGCGTATTCATCTGTAAAAACAGTCGGTGCAGATGCGGGCACAAGTAAAAAAAGCATTAAAATGAGTAATGTATCAACTGTCTCTGCGACATCAACACTTGTAGAAAATGGATACAGTTATTCAGCTTCTTATCTGATTGATGGCGTAACATCGACCGCCTGGTCGGAAGGAGTCTCGGGTTACGGCGAGGGGGAATCGATAACTCTTAAATTTGATGATGAGTACATTGTGTCGGGATTATATATCAATAACGGATTTCAGAAGGACAAAACCAGATACAATAAGAATTCAAGACCGAAAAAAATCAGACTGAGTTTTTCTGATGGAAGCTCGCAGGAATATACGCTTGATGATTATTACGGAAGACAAACGGTTGCTTTAAAAAACAAAATTGAAACATCTTTTATTAAGATGGAAATTTTATCAGTATACACAGGCACCACGTATAAGGATACATTAGTGTCTGAAATCAAACTATACTAATTTCGCATCTTAAAAATTTAGGACTGCAGTTCAACACTGGTTGAACTGCAGCCCTTTGTAATTTCACAATTTTATTTCAGGAACAATACCTTTTGCCTGCACCGCAAAGTTTGGGCCGTCAGACACAAAGTTGTGTGTGAAAAAATGCATTCACACTATCATCCCAGCAGGAAAATCTTCAGCGCGGTGGTACCTGCAATGATGATTACCAGTGTAATGATTGTCTTAAGCCAGAATGCAGTCATTGAATAATGATATTCCTTGTAGGTTTTTGCAAGCTTAATAAGCGATGAACCGTAAAAAGCCAGAAAAGGAATTGTCGCAATGGCTACAATATTGTAGGTAAGTAAAATAAATACCGAGAGCATAATCATAACACCCAGCCAGATATTGTCCAGACAGTCCTTGGGATAGTTCTCATCGCTTGTGCGGATTTCGTCCGAAATTTTGTTAAGAGCCTGAAGCTGGCTTTTAAAGCTTAAAAGAATTCCGCATGACAGTCTTTCCTCTTTTTCCAGTTCGTAATCTCTGTCGTCACCCCAGTTTGACATATTAATAATCCTGCCTTTCCAGCTGCATCGCAAGCTTTCATTCATATCATACAGTCGCAAATTTGCGTGTGATATTTTTCCACTAATTAGAATTATAATTTATATCTGCGATTATTTCTACACAAAAAATAAACTATTTATGCGTGATAATTGCGGCTTGTCAGGGAAAATAATATTTGGGATTTCTTTGTAAAATATTAATAAAAGTTGTTGACACACAACTGTTCATGTGTTATATATACAGTAGTAGCAGATAGATGACCCACGAACAGTATGCAAATATATAAAATAGAAAGATAACCCACTGCCTTTAGGCGGGGGTGAAGCTTTCGCGAGGTGCGGGGTTCAAGCCCCGTACCTCGTAAGCTGCGGTAGCAGCGATTTTATAACGAGTGACAAGTGAAGCGGTCACGAGTTTGACTTGGTATGAGCTGACTGCAAAGAGGATTAATCATATTGAACAGAAATAAAAATGGGGAGGAAACTGTATTTGAAAATATATCAAAATAACGGAGTGCCTATTTATCAGCAGATTGCGGATGCCTTCAGAGTTGACATCCTCGCAGGCAAATATAAGCAGGGGGAGTTCCTGCCGTCCATCAGAGAGCTGGCGAGGGATTTGAAGATAAGCGTCATCACCACCATGAAGGCATATGAACAGCTGCAGTCGGAGGGTCTGGTAACCGCCATGCAGGGCAAGGGCTTTTATGTAAATGCGCAGGATTCCGATATGCTTCGTGAGCAGCACATCAGGAAGGTCGAGGAGCTTTTGACGGATGCCATAACCTCTGCACGAATAGCGGGTATCAGCGATGAAGAAATCATAGAAATGCTGAACGCACTTCTTTCAATCAAAGAGTAAAAGAAATCATCTTTTAAAGGAGAAGCTGTCAATGGACAGCCTGTAAATTTATGAAATTTGAGAGTGTTTTAGAAATTAAAAATATGGTAAAGAAGTTCAAGGGATTCGAGCTTAATATTCCTGAACTGAATATACCCGCCGGTCTGGCAACCGCACTTATCGGTGAGAACGGAGCAGGTAAAACAACCCTGATGAACGCAATTGCGGGAATCAGAATTGATTATGAGGGTTCGATAAAGTATTTTGGAAAATACAATGATGAGGACCGTGAGAACGGACCTGAGGTGAAGAATGCGATAGGCTACACGGGAACCGATACCTATTATCTTCCTCACTGGACAATCAGACAGGTGTCTGAGCTTTCAGAGGTGCTCTATGACGGATTTGATGCAAAACGTTTTGAACAATGGTGCAGCAAGCTTGCGATTTCCGGAAATTCAACCGTTGACATGAACAAAAAGGTCACTGAGCTTTCTGACGGTACAAGAACCAAGCTCATGCTGGCGGGAGTTCTTTCGAGAGACACGGATATGCTTCTTTTGGATGAGCCCGCATCGCCTCTTGACCCTCTTATGAGAGACCGTCTCTGCGAGCTGATGAGAGAGTATCTTGGTGAAAAAGAGGGAAGAAGTATTTTCTTCTCCACGCATAACATTTCTGATATGGAAAATGTGACTGATTATGCCGTTATAATGGAGCACGGCAATGTGGTTGAACAGGGTTATGTGGATGATCTGAAGGAGAAATATATCCTTGTAAAGGGCGAGGCGGCAGATGCTTTGGCGGCAAAGAAGGTTCTTTACACAATCAGTGAAAGCAAGTACGGCTTTGAAGGAATCTGTCTGGCAGAGGATCTTGATAAGCTTGCGGGAATGGATATTTCAACAGAGATTGCAAGCCTCTTTCAGATTAGTGTTGCGGTAATGAAGAAGAATTCTTACCTGCAGTAAAGATGAGTGAAGGAAAGTACAGGATTATGAAAATGATAAAATCTTACGGTATGTTCATCAACAGGAGCATACAGATGTGCCTGGCTCTGGAAGTCATTATTGTCCCGATTATTTATTACCTTGGACTCATAGTATTTCCAAATGACAGACTTATGATTGGCCTGTTATTTACAGTGGTATCAGGAATTGACGCTTTTATTGATTTTTTTGTGTTCAATGGTGTTTTTATCCCTCGCATCCACGCAATGGCATTTTTCAGGGTTTCGCAAAAGGGCCCCGGACTGCTTAACAATATAGTCTGCGGTGAAATGTTAGCCCGCCTTTTGAAATATATGCTTGTGACGGCTCTGTGTGTGTTGGCAGCAGTCATTAAGGGAAAGACGGAGCCGTTAATGATTGCAATCGAATACATTATACTGCTGCTGATTATGTTCTCAGTTCTTAATTTCGGAATTCTCCTTATAAGAAGAACAGCCCTGACAATGCAGGTTGCGACACTTATTATCATTGCAATCATACAGGTAGGAATGCTGGTAATCTTTATTTCTGCTGAAATGATGTACGAAATGAACGAAGTTATTTTTGACGGAGCGGAAGAAATTGTTACGGCAGTTGCCGAAAAGTCATACGGACCGGATATAGTTTTCGGTATTATCGGACTGCTCCTTGCGGTTATTTCGGCAGCTTTATTGGCGAAAAATACAAAGGCAGCCTTCAGAAAGGGATATGAATTCTGACAAATTATTTGTGATAAATGAGAGGAACGGGTTATGAAATTAGGTTTAAATGAATCGCTTAAGATTATAAAGGTACTTTATAAAACCGGACTTATGAAAAAAATGCTGACAGCATGTATGTTTATGTTTTTTGCTTTTGGAGTATTGTTTTGCTTTGCCCCGGCAGAGGAGTTGGAATCCACTGTACTTGGTGGTTTTTACTTCGTGTTCCTTTATATTTACATTGAGCAGATAATGATGAGTCACAGTATTACGTCTTTGTTTATAACATCACCTTTAAGAAAGATCATAGAAACGAAGCTGCGTATTATTTTTTCTACGGCATTACAGTTGACAGGATACAGCATCTATCTGGTATTCAACAGAATCTGGTGTGCAAAAGCAGAGTCTGCCGAAAGCGTTATCCGCTGCAACACTGCATTAATATTTGTTGCTGTTATCGGATTCGGAATGTTAATATATTCGCAGCTGGTTTTCAGATTCTATAAGATTGGAGTAACACTGTTATGCATATTTGTGCTCCCTATTATTGTGTCATTGGTAAATTTGAACGGATGGTCGGTATATATAGCTTCGGAGAACAGTATACTTACAATTATTATAAGCTATGCGATTCTGATTGCGGGCTATATAATGGCATTTGTTCTGGCAAAGCTGGTTTATAAAAAACCTGTTAATAAAACACTTTATAAAAATGCACTCGGAAAACTGGCAAAGACCTGATCGGCTGTACTTTAACATTGCAGTATAAAAAACATTGTGATAAACTATAAACTGTTGGTGCAAAGAGCGCACCAATCTGCTACATGAGCAACTCATTCCATTCGTTGCATTAGGAGGATATATGAAAATAGTAGTTTTGTGCGGTGGTCTCAGTACCGAAAGAGATGTATCTCTTGTTTCGGGTTCACAGGTTTATAAGGCATTAAAGGGCAGGGGCCATCAGGTTCTTCTGGTTGACATCTATTTAGGCTACGAGGGCAGCATTGACGGTATCTTTGAAAAGGATATCGACTGGGCAGCCAATATTGCGGGTGTATCCGAAAAGGCGCCCGATTTAGAGGCTATAAAGGCATCAAGAAGCGACAAGTCAGACTGCTTCTTCGGACCTAATGTTATTGAGCTTTGCAGACAGGCCGATATCGCATTCATGGCACTTCACGGTGATGCGGGTGAGAACGGAAAGGTTCAGGCGGCCTTCGATTTATTTGATATTAAATATACGGGAACAGGCTATCTCAGTTCAGCACTTGCGATGGATAAGGCGCTGGCAAAGCTTGTATTTGTGGAAAAAGGTGTTCCTACACCGGCCAGTCATACACTGACTTCCAGAAATGAAGCATACGAGCCTGAGCTTCCGGTTGTGGTAAAGGTATGCAACGGCGGTTCTTCCGTAGGTGTATATATGGCAGCTACAAAGGAGGAGTATGAGAAGGCGCTTGATGAGGCCTTCAAATATGAGAATAAGGTACTCGTTGAGCAGTTTATTAAGGGCCGTGAGTTTACAGATGCCGTAGTTGACGGAGAGGCGCTTCCCATCGTTGAAATCGCACCTAAGGAGGGCTTCTACGATTATAAGAATAAGTATCAGGCAGGAAGTACTGTGGAGACCTGCCCGGCAGAGATTCCGGCAGAGCTCACCGCAGAGATTCAGGATATAGCAAAGCGTGCCTACAGGGCACTTGGCATTAAGACCTATGCCAGAATGGATTTCCTGGTTGACGGAAACGGAAAGGTTTACTGCCTTGAGGCAAATACCCTTCCGGGAATGACCGTAACCAGCCTTATTCCCCAGGAGGCAGCGGCGGTAGGAATTGATTTCCCTTCACTTTGCGAGAAGATTATTAAGATTTCACTTGAAAAATATTGATGAATGTATGCAGGCTTTGGGCAGATGCCCGAAGCTTGCTGTTTCTATTATTGAGACGGAAGGATCAGATTATGAGAGCTATGACATTACCCCGGATAGCGAAAGCGGTTGACGGAAAGCTATTTATCAACGGAAAAAGATATTACATGGGTGAGGCTGTTTTCCCGGAGGGAACCGGTATCAATGAGGCGATTGATTACAATGAGTGCAGTTCACTTGTGATTGATTCCCGTAAAATAGAAAAGGACTCGGTTTTTGTGGCGACAGTAGGCGCAAAGGTTGACGGACACAGCTTTATTGCACAGGTATTTGAAAAGGGCGCAATGGGTGTAATCTGTGAAAAAGGGCCTGCGGACTGGGGCTGTATTGATTTTGAAGACGGAAAGCCCGTTCAGGATTTCGGGAACGGAATGCCTTATATTATCGTTGAGAACAGCTTTGATGCGTTGAAGAAGCTGGCGACCTATTACAGAAGCGTAATGTCGGATGTGAAGTGTGTCGGCATTGTCGGAAGCGTAGGAAAGACAAGTACAAAGGAGCTGGTGGCTTCTGTGCTTTCACAGCATTTCAGAACCTATAAGACGGAGGGGAATTTTAATAATGAGGTCGGAGTTCCGCTGACTGTGCTGAGTATTCGTGATGAGCACGAGGCAGCAGTCATCGAGATGGGAATCAGTGATTTCGGAGAGATGGACAGGCTTGGTGCAATCGTAAAGCCTGATGCCGTGGTTATGACCAATATCGGCCCCTGCCATCTTGAAAAGCTGATTGACCTTGACGGTGTCTTAAGAGCTAAAACCGAGTGCATAAAGCATATGGCAAAGGATGGCTTCCTTGTACTGAACAGGGATGACGAAAAGCTCGCAGCCATTAAGAGTGCGGGACGAAGAAGCATTCTGTATTACGGAAGTGCAGGCGATGTATCGGCCGAAGAAATTGAAAGTCTGGGACTTGAGGGCTCACGGTTTATTATGAATGCGGCAGGGCAGAAGATTGAATGTATGGTTCCGCTTCCCGGAAAGCACATGGTGTGGAATGCCCTTGCGGCAGCGGCGGTCGGTCTTGAGCTCGGTATGGAAATCACTGACATTGCGGCAGGTATCGCAGCGGTAAAGCCCGTAAGCGGCAGAAGTAACCTGATCCGCACGGATAACTACCTGGTGGTTGATGACTGCTACAATGCAAATCCCAAGTCCATGAAGGCGGCTATAGACCTTATGGGCTATGCAAGAGGCCGTAAATGTGCGATTCTAGGAGATATGTTTGAGCTGGGCGGGAATGCGGAGGCTCTCCATGCCGAGGTGGGAGAGTATGCTGCAGGCAAAATAGATTTTCTGATTTGTGTGGGAGAGCTTTCACGCAATATGTATGATTCTTATCAGAACGGAAATGACAGAGAAAATGCAGACGCGCAGGCCCTGTATTTTGAGAGTACAGAGGAGCTTGCAAAACATTTAGCTGAGCTTAAATTTATGCCGCAGGATACGATTCTTGTAAAGGCTTCGCACGGAATGGAGTTCTCAAAGATTGTCAGACTTCTCACTGCCGAATAATACGGCTGCATATGAAGCCGAAAAATCCGCCGTGGGAAGGGGATTACAGTAAAATTGCTACATTTTTTTTGAATAAAAAGCCGATTTATAGTTATAATAGGGAAAATGGAAAAATATGCAATAATTATTAAAAAAGCTATATGCAAATTTGAAAAAATGTTGTATTATTATAAATGTACGAAAATGTGTTTCAAAATGAAACATTTAGAATAGGATGGTGGCATTATGTCAAATTGTGCAATTGTAGGAATTAACTGGGGCGACGAAGGCAAGGGCCGTATGGTTGACCTTCTTACTGAGAAGTACGATTTTGTAGTACGTTATCAGGGTGGCGGAAATGCAGGACATACCGTTGTGAATGAATTCGGTAAGTTTGCACTTCATTTACTTCCTTCAGGTATTTTCAGACCCGGTGTTGTAAATATTCTTGGCAACGGTGTTGCATTTGATATGGAGAATCTCTGGAATGAAATGCAAAAGGTTGTTGAGCAGGGCGTAGCACTTACCCCTGAAAATCTTAAGATTAGTGACAGAGTATCACTTGTTCTGCCTTGGCACAGAGACCTTGACGGACTCGAGGAGGCCAGACTTGCAGATAAGAAGTATGGTTCAACAAAGCAGGGTATCGCACCCTTCTATTCAGATAAATTCCAGAAGAAGACAATTCTTGCAGGCGAGCTCTTCTATCCCGAGCACTTAAGAGAGCATGTAAAGGACCTCGTTGAGTGGAAGAATCTTACACTTACAGGTGTTTACGGTGCTGAGCCTGTTACCGTAGAGTCAGTAATGGCATGGCTTGAGGAGTACGGTGAGAAGTTTAAGCCGTTCATCTGTGACACAGGACGTGTTCTTAAGAATGCGGTAAAGGCAGGAAAGAACATTCTTTTTGAGGCACAGCTTGGTTCATTAAGAGATCTTGATTACGGTATTCATCCTTATACAACTTCATCAAATTCAATCGCTGCTTATGCACCTGTAGGTTCAGGTCTTGCATCAGCCGTTATAGATGAGGTAGTCGGTGTAGTTAAGGCTTATTCTACATGTGTAGGCGAAGGCCCCTTCGTATGTGAGTGGTTCGGTGAGGAAGCTCAGAAGCTCAGAGATGCAGGCTTCGAGTACGGTGCAAAGACCGGTCGTCCCCGTCGTGTCGGACCGATTGATATCGTAGCTACACGTTATGGTGTAGAGTGTCAGGGTGCTACCGCAATTGCTCTTACAAAGCTTGATGTAATGAGCTACATGGATAAGATTCCCGTATGTACACGCTATGAGATGAACGGTCAGCTTATAGATGATTTCCCCTTCCCTGTTGCATTAAACGACTGCAAGCCCGTAATCGAATATATGGATGGCTGGAAGAGCGATATCAGCGGTGTAAGAACCTGGGAAGATCTTCCTGAGAATGCAAAGAAGTATGTTGAGTATATCGAGAAGGAAATCGGATGCTTCATTAAGTATGTATCTGTAGGACCCGAGAGAGACGCTTACATTGAGAGAAAATAATATTATAACGGAAACCTTCGCCAACAGGCGGAGGTTTTCGAGTAATAAAGTTTGAAAATAGTTTTTCAAAAGGAGAGGCTTTTATTAAATAAAGCCTTCATACGAAAGGAATAATTAGAAATATGGACAAGGTATTGGTTCTTGACTTTGGCGGTCAGTACAATCAGCTCGTTGCGAGACGTGTCCGTGAGTGCAATGTTTACTGTGAGATTTATTCCTACAGAACAGACATTGAGACAATTAAGGGCATGAATCTTAAGGGTATTATCCTTACCGGCGGACCTAACAGCTGCTATGAAGAGGGTGCGCCCACATATTCAAAGGAACTCTTTGAACTTGGTATTCCGGTACTCGGACTCTGCTACGGTGCGCAGATGATGCAGCATGTTCTTGGCGGCAAGGTAGAGCGTGCAGCGGTTCAGGAATACGGCAAGACAGAGATTTCGGTTGATACAGGCTCAGAGTTATTTAGCAATGTTCCCGCAGAAACAGTATGCTGGATGAGCCATTTTGATTATATCAGTAAAATGGGTCCCGGATTTAAGTCTGTTGCACATACAAAGGACTGTCCCGTAGCTGCGGCTGAGGATGTGTCACGCAGACTTTACGGAATTCAGTTCCATCCCGAGGTACTTCATACCCCCGAGGGAACAAAGATGATTTACAATTTTGTTCGCAATATCTGTGGCTGTGCGGGTGACTGGAAGATGGATTCATTCGTAGAAAATACAGTAATTGCACTTCGTGAGAAAATCGGTTCCGGCAAGGTTCTTCTCGGACTTTCCGGCGGAGTTGATTCTTCTGTTGCGGCAGGTCTTCTGGCAAGGGCTGTCGGAAAGCAGCTCACCTGTGTATTCGTTGACCATGGTCTTCTTCGTAAGAACGAGGGCGATGAAGTTGAGGCTGTATTTGGCAAGGGCGGAAAGTTTGATTTAAATTTTGTTCGTGTAAATGCACAGGACAGATTCTATGCTAAGCTGGCAGGTGTTAATGAGCCTGAGCGTAAGAGAAAGATTATCGGTGAAGAATTCATCCGTGTGTTCGAGGAAGAAGCAAAGAAGATCGGTTCTGTTGATTTCCTTGCGCAGGGTACAATCTATCCCGATGTTGTTGAGTCAGGTCTCGGCGGTGAATCTGCCGTAATCAAGTCACATCATAATGTCGGTGGTCTTCCTGATTTTGTTGATTTCAAGGAAATAGTAGAGCCTTTA
Organism: Lachnospiraceae bacterium; assembly: GCA_024403355.1. GTDB lineage: Bacteria > Bacillota > Clostridia > Lachnospirales > Lachnospiraceae > RUG11977. The sequence continues at coordinate 726 of JAKSRW010000044.1, read as the reverse complement.
AGAAATCTTTTCAAGGACGAGGTACGTAAGGCAGGACTTGAGCTCGGTATCCCTAAGGCACTCGTTATGCGCCAGCCCTTCCCCGGTCCCGGACTTGGTATTCGTATCATCGGCGAGGTTACCGCAGAGAAGGTCACAATCGTACAGGATGCGGATTATATCTATCGCCAGGAGGTAGATAAGGCTCTGGAGGCTTACGAGGCTGAGAACGGAAAGCCCGCTCCCTGGAAGCCTGACCAGTATTATGCAGCCCTCACCAATATGCGTTCAGTAGGCGTAATGGGTGACGAGAGAACCTATGATTATGCAGCAGCTCTTCGTGCGGTAAAAACAATTGATTTTATGACCGCTGAGGCAGCAAACATACCATTTGATATACTTCAGATTGTAATGAACAGAATTATAAAAGAGGTCAGAGGAGTTAACAGAGTATTCTATGACCTCACCAGTAAGCCACCCGGAACGATTGAGATGGAATAGACTACTATTCCTTCTAGCCCTTGTATACAATGGGGTCCCTCCCCTACTACGTAGCGGTCCTCCCCATTGTCAAGAATAGGGCATTTCAGAAACGCGTGGTCGCAAAATGGTCGCAAAATTTATTGTTTTATATTGTCACGCGAAAAAAGAATAAATGTATTTGTGTGAAAGCCATCAGTAGAGATACTGGTGGCTTTTTTGGTTTGCGCGCCATGGGCGCGCTCTAACGGGTGAAAGTCCCGAACA
>JAKSRW010000043.1 GCA_024403355.1 Lachnospiraceae bacterium | reverse complement strand
GCGTGAAATAATGGGTGGAAAGGTATTAAAGCTTCAGACTGAGATATGGTTTGAACAAGGGCTGGCTACCGGAGAGGTCAGAGGAGAAGCCCGTGGTAGAAAATTAGCTATATATGAAGCAGTTAAAGATGGTGATATGGCTGTGGAAAAAGGGGCTAAACGCCTTGGTATCACTGTGGAAGAACTGAAGAGAAATATGCTGCTTGAAGGATACACATATCCTGAAGAGGAATGAAATAATAATTATAGGGCGCCTGAAAAAAGATTTCTTATTTTTTCACACGCCTTATTTTATGGAATTTTGGAGAATCTTCAGATTATTCTATATTTTGTTGATTTATATTATATTTGACACTACAGCAATGCTGTGGTATAATGTACATGAGAGAGATTTATGACAGATTTATATTTGTAATTATTTTATTGGCTGGGTCACCTTGTATTTTCTTATTTTCAGCAGTGTTATGGTGGAAAGGGGAAAAGTTATAGCAAGACATACAGTTTTTGATGATGTATTTCGTACCATCTGCCAAAAGATGCCCAAATTACTCATACCTATTATTAATGAGGCATTTGGAACGAAATACTTGGAGAATGAGTCCGTTATTCAGCTGCGAAATGAATATTTTGAACTCAGAGGAACACTTATTACCGATTCTGTATTATCGATAAGCGGACATACTTATCATATTGAATGCCAGAGTAATGACGACTCATATATGGTAGTTAGAATGTTTGAGTACGATTATTCGATCGCACTCGAGCAATTAATTCGTGATGAGGCTGGAAATTTTATCATAAAGCTACCGGAATCATGCGTAGTGTATTTGCGTGATAGTGAATCTGTTTCCAGACAGGCCAGACTTAAATTGCTATTTCCGGATGATCAGACACTTGTGTATCAAATGAAGACCATTTGCGTTCAGGACTACACGAAGGATGATATCTTTGAGAAAAGGCTGCTAATGTTTTTGCCTTATTACATTCTTCGATATAAAGAAATTCCGTCTGCTAAAAAATCTGACAGAGATAAATTGTCTAAATTCCTGACAGAATTCCGGGAAATTCAGGAAGGATTAGAGGCATACAGTGCTAATGATGAAGAAAAAGCGATGTATTACAGTAATCTATGTCAGCTGATTACAAAGGTTGGAGATTACATAATTAAAAGCGAGGCAGTAAAAAGAAGGGTGCGTGAAATAATGGGTGGAAAGGTATTAAAGCTTCAGACTGAGATATGGTTTGAACAAGGGCTGGCTACCGGAGAGGTCAGAGGAGAAGCCCGTGGTAGAGAGCTTGAACGTAAACAGTTAACGTATGAGTATGTAAGTGAAGGTGATCTTTCACTTGAAAAAGGGGCAAAACGCCTCGGTATCACTGTGGAAGAACTGAAGAGAAATATGTTGATTGAAGGATACACATATCCTGAGCAGTAAGTGTAATCTTTAACTTAATGAGTCGTATTCAGTAGAAAAGAAGTCATTGATGCAGAAAAGCCATTATTGTTAGTGTGACAAAATAGTGTAGGTATTGATCTTTATGAGTGAATTGTTGGTTGAAAATATGAGTGCTGAGTCGGAGGCACAACGTTTTGGCAGAATGATAAAGTATCTGCGTTTGTCTATCGGAATGAAACGTGAGGATTTTGCGAATTATCTTCATATTCCTCTGGGCACGGTACGTGATTGGGAGCAGGGGAAAAGAAAGATGCCGGATTATGTTTTTGAATTGATTGAATATAAGGTGTCGAGGGAGTTTTCCTCCAATGCATCGAAGCAACAGTCTGCTAATGAGCCGGATGAAAATAAATAGCAGCAAATATTGCAGGTTATATGACCTATATTTGCTGCTAAAGAAATCATTGGTTATTGATTTTTTCTGCCAATTCTGTTAAATATATCCATCTCTCGGTTTTGTATTCCAGTTGTGCTTCTTTATCTTCTTTCTCTGCCATGAGCTTTGTTAGTTCACCGTAATTGGAACTGCTGGCGGCGATTTTTATATCAAGTTCAGCGATTTCGGTTTCCAAAGCAGCTATGTCATCATCAATGCTGTCATATTCCTTTTGTTCAGCGTAGGTGAACTTAAGCTTTTTGGGAGCATTGTTTTTCCATGATTTTGTATTTGTTACTTCAGATGAACCGGTATCCGTGGGACTAATATTTTTTTGCAATTTATCTGAGCATGTAGACTTATCTAGTTCCTTTTCTTTGTAGTCAGTATAATTTCCCTCTACCTGTTCGATTACGCCATTTCCTCTGAATACAAAGATTCTGTTTACCAGCTTATCCAGGAAATATCTGTCATGTGATACTGCGATAACGATTCCCTCGAAGCTTGTAAGATAATCCTCGAGAATAGTGAGGGTAGTGATATCCATATCGTTGGTCGGCTCATCCAGAATGAGAATATTCGGTGCAGTCATAAGAATTTTTAGCAAATAGAGTCTGCGTTTTTCGCCGCCGGAAAGCTTTCCGATGGCAGAATACTGTAAATCGCTTCCGAAAAGGAAACGTTCGCACATTTTTGAAGCGGTTATGCCGCCTTCCTTTGTATAAATGACCTCTGCAGTATCACGAATATAGTCGATTACACGCTGCTCGGGATCCATGAATTCACATTCCTGTTTAAAGAGCCCAATTTTAACGGTTATACCGTAATCAACTTCACCGCTGTCAGGGGCGATTTCTTCGGTCAGAAGCTTAATCAGGGTGGTTTTTCCGCATCCGTTCGGACCGATAATACCAATACGGTCATTTTGCAGGAAAATATATGAAAAATCTTTTACCTGACATTTGTCGGCGGAATAGCTTTTGCTGATGTTTTTGGCTTCGATAGTTTTTTTGCCAAGTCTGGAAAATGCAGAGAACATTTCTACGCTCTCGTCAAATTCAAGTTTCTTTCGGTCACGTAAGGCCTTGAAACGCTGAATATGAGCCTTCTGCTTTGTTGTACGGGCGCGCGCACCGCGCAGCATCCATGCAAGCTCCTGCTTATAAAGTGTGCGGGCCTTGCGTTCTGTGGCAATTTCCATTTCCTCGCGTTCTGCCTTAAGCTCAATGAATTTGGAATAATTTGCCACATAGGAATAAAGCTTTCTTTTATCGAGCTCGAATATTTTGTTTGTTACCTCATCAAGAAAGTAACGGTCATGTGTAATGCATATAAAGGCGCCTTTGTAGCTCTTTAACGTGTCCTGAAGCCATTCGATCATTTCTGTATCCAAATGGTTTGTAGGCTCGTCCAGAACCAGAATATCAGATTCTGTAAGCAGTGTGCGGACAAGTGCGGCGCGCTTTCTCTGACCACCGGATAAAACAGAGGGAGAGATGCTTGTATCCATTATACCGAGGTCTGCGAGCATGGTTATAGCTTCTCCGGTAATGTTTCTGTATTCCTCTGCAGCTGATTTTCCTCTGACAACATTTTCGAGAATACTCAGTGAATCGTCAAAATCAGGGGTCTGCGGAAGATATGAGATACGGAGATTTCGACGTTTTGTAATGCTTCCTTCATCAGCTTCTTCGAGGCCGGCAATAATCTTCAAAAGCGTTGATTTTCCGGTACCGTTGATACCGATAAGTCCTATTTTGTCGCCTTCGTTGATACCGAAGCTGATTTTATCAAAAAGTGTTTTAAGACCATAGGCTTTGCTCAGGTCCTCTGCAACCAATAAATTCATAAAATAAGAGCCTTTCGTTCTGCTGTTTTAATCCTGAATGCAGTCGAAGCCTGCTAAAATACCGACTGCTTGTATATAAATATTACAGAAATTCAGTCATAATTGCAAGTCTTGCCGAAGCTGTGGCAGAAATTTAAAAAATGTACAATTTTTTGAAAAAATTTCTTCCATTTTTGTGAATTATGTAGTATAATTTGTATAGTAAATTTATAGGAGGACAGTTATGGTTAATCATCTGTTTGGAAATTATCTTGTAAATGCAGGAATTATCACAGCTGAGCAGCTTGAGCAGGCTTTTGAATTACAGAAAAAGGTTCGTGTAAAGCTGGGACTCATCGCAGTTGCTGAGAAGCTTATGACTACTGAACAGTCTGAAGAAGTGAACAGACTGCAGTCAGTTATGGATAAAAGATTTGGTGACATTGCAGTTTCTAAGGGATATCTTACCGATGAACAGGTTGGCAGACTTCTTGGTCTTCAGGGAAATCCCTATCTCTCATTTGCTAATGCAATCACTGAAAGCGGTTATATGACACTTGAGCAGTTTGAGGCAGCATTTGCGGATTATCAGAAGTCTTTAGAATTCACCGCTACCGATATGGAGGCGATTAAGTCGGGTGATTCGGACCGTATAATCCCTCTGTTCCTTCCTGAAATTGATAATATGCAGCTTGAGCATGTGCTTATGGCTTTCCGTACTTTCATTCGTCTGATTGACAGTGATGCATATATCGGAAAGGGCTCGATAGCAGCTTCGGCAAAGACAAACGGTGTTGCATTACAGTCTCTTGACGGAGATAAGAAGGCTACACTTTGCTTTGCAGGTGAGGGGGATGCGCTGTTAACCATCGCTAATCCTTTTGCGAAGGAAGAATTTGAGACAGTTGATCTGGACGCACTTGACGCTGTAGCAGAATTTATTAACTGTATCAACGGAATGTATGCCACCAGGGTTGCACCTTCTCTTAATGTAGATATGCTTCCTCCTTCATACAAGGATGGAGTTGATTCGATTGCTTCAGATGCTATGCTGATGCTTCCGATATATGTCAAGGGCAAGGAAGTCCTTCTTCTTTCAAAGTTTGACGGAGAAATTACACTTTAATTAGGTTTACACACAAATTTGTGCCTGTGTCCTGAAATTTGATGCGCAGACAGAAAGGTATGGTTATTAATATGGCAAAAATTTTAATTGTAGATGATTCAAGAACATCAAGAAAGATTCTTCGCGGAATTCTTGAGCAGAACGGACATGAGATTATCGGTGAGGCTGTAGACGGACAGGACGGCGTACTGAAGTTCAGAGAGCTTCAGCCCGAGGTTACAACCCTTGATATTACAATGCCTATTATGGATGGTCTTGAGGCATTACAGGTTATCAAGAAGGATTCACCTGATGCAAATATCGTTATGGTTACAGCAGCCGGTCAGCAGAATAAAATGATTGATGCAATCAAATACGGTGCATCTGAATTTGTTACAAAGCCTTTTGAGACAGAGGAGATTTTACGTATCATCAATAAATTCAATAAATAATCAGATAATGATGAATTTCAGCCTGCGGCGAATGCTGCAGGCTATTTTGCTGTCAGGGAGAAAAATACTATTTATATTTTGCAAAAATAACAGTTGACTTCTAACTGTATATGTGTTATATATACAGATGTAACAGAGATGTAACAGTTACAAATCCTGGAAGACATATCTAAATGAATTAACAGTTGTCTGCCGGGATATAAATATTGATTATAATTACCAGGAGGTAGAATATGAATATTGGAGCAGCATTTAAGGCAAAGGGAGCATGGGAAAAGTTCGCAAAGAACCATCCGAAATTCCCTCTTTTTATGGATGCGGTTAAGAGAAAGGGCGTACAGGAGGGAACACTGGTTTCAGTATCATTTACAGATCCCGACGGATCAAAGCTTGAGACCAACCTTCGTATAACTGCAGAAGATCTTGAACTTCTCGAAGTATTAAAGGGTATGATGTAATAATTAATTTAGGGAGGAAATAACAGTGATACAGATTAACAATCTCACAAAAATTTATAAGCTTTCAGCAAAGCAGATGCAGAAGCTTCAGACAAAGAAATCAAAAAAGATTGCCGTTAACGGACTTTCACTTGAAGCACATGAGGGTGAAATTTACGGCCTGCTCGGACCTAACGGTGCGGGAAAGACCACCACATTACGTTGTGTGGCAACTCTTTTAAAGCCCACGGACGGCAGCATTAAGGTATGCGGCTTTGATTCGGTTAAGGAGGATACAAAGGTAAGAGACAGTCTTTGCTTCCTTACAAATGAAATCAAGCTTGACCCGAACTTCTCACCTGAATATATGTTTGACTTTTTCGGACGTCTTCACGGACTCAGTGAAAGCGAGCTCGCAAGCAGAAAGAACGAACTTTTCACGGTATTCGGAATTACTCCTTTCAAGGATAAGAAGATTATGGAGCTCTCAACAGGTATGAAGCAGAAGGCCGCTATTGCAGTCAGCCTTGTTCATGATCCCAAGGTAGTTATTTTCGATGAGCCTACATCCGGTCTTGACATCATTACCGCAAGAAGCGTAACCGATTATCTCAAAACACTGAAGGAGAGAGGAAAGACAGTTATCATTTCCACTCATATTATGTCAGAGGCTGAAAAGCTCTGCGACAGAATCGGTGTTATTATCGGTGGCAAGAAGGTTTGTGAGGGCACACTTGATGAGATTCTTGCCGAAACAAAGGCAGCGGATCTTGAGGATGCTTTCTTTAATCTTTACAGTGTACATGGCGAAAAGCAGTAATTATCAGAAAGGCTGGGATATATAAATGAAAAATATAAAGATAATAATGGGCAAGGAGCTCAAAAGAGTATTTGGTGACAAGAAGCTGATTTTCAGTCTCTTTATTCTTCCTGCAATACTTGTTATCGGTATTTACTCAATCATGGGTATGATGATAAGCAATGTTTCATCTGATATCGAGGAGCATAAATCAAGAGTTTACATCGTAAATGCAAGTGATTCGGTAAAGTCGATTATCGATGCTAACGGTTTCTCAAAGGTGGCTGACATCGCCTACTATACAGAGGATGATTTTAATAAAAATGCAGATGTGATCCATAACGAGATTCTTGAAGAAACAGCAGACCTTTTCGTATACTTCGATAAGGATATGGAGACAAAGATTGCGGCATATAAGAATCAGGGTGATGAAATTCCTGTTATGAAGTACGGATATAACAAGACATCAAACTATTCAGGTGCAGCCTACAGCAATTTCAATGAAATGGTAAAGAACCCCTATCAGCAGAAGCTTCTTGCTGAGCGTCTCGGAAATATTGAACTTCTTAATGTATTCACTACAGAAGAGGAAAATATTGTAAAGGAAGCAAAAGCAAATGCAGAGTTTATCTCACAGCTTCTTCCTTACATGATCGTAATGCTTCTTTTTGCGGGTGCAATGAGTATCGGTGTAGATGCTATTGCAGGTGAGAAGGAGAGGGGAACACTCGCAAGCATGCTTATCAGTCCTGTAAAGCGCAGTGATATCGTATGGGGCAAGCTTTTCTCACTTATGATTCTTACCGGTATTTCATCAATCATCTATTCCGGTTCCATGATAGTTGCAATGCCCATGATGGCACAGATGAACGGCGAGGGAATGGGTTCTATGTTCGGCGGAGTGTCATTTGGCATCGTACAGGTAATTGAACTTGTTGCAATTATGCTTGCACTTGTATTCCTTTTCGTTTCAGTAATTGCGCTTCTTGCAACCTATGCAAAGGATACCAAGACAGCCCAGACATATGTTTCACCCTGTTACATCGTGGTAATAGTTGCGGGTATGCTCACAATGTTCAGTGCAGGCGGTGAAATTGCCATTGAGAAGTACGCAATTCCCATCTACGGTAATGCACTAGTAATCAGAGATATCTGTACAAGTGAGGTTGTGCTTGAGAAATTCGGAGCATCACTTATCGGTACTCTTTTAATCGGAATTATCTGTGTAGTTGCAATGATTAAGGCCTTTAACAGCGAAAAAATTATGTTCAACGCATAAGAAAAAACACTTACATTTTCCCATCCGATATGTTATACTTTATATGTAGTTGGGGTATAATTGAGGATGGGGGTATTGCATGTTTGATATTGGGGATTTTGTTGTTTTCGGTAGCGACGGAGTGTGCCGGGTAGAAGCAGTGGGAAGCCTGGATATTGATGGCGTATCAAGAGAAAAGCTCTATTACACACTGGTTCCTGTCGGTAAAACAGGCAATGGATGCATATTTGCTCCGGTGGAAGGCAAGAAGGTTACCGTCAGAAGAGTTATAAATACAGAAGAAGCTAATGCTCTTATTAATGAGATTGCGCTGATAGAGCGATTACATGTTGAGGATGACAGAAAGCGTGAGGAACGCTATAAGCAGGTAATTCAGCACTGTGACCTGCGTGAAGTGGTACAGCTGATGAAGGAAATCAACAGCCGCAAGGAAATGCGCGATAAAATAGGAAAAAAGCTTACGGCTATTGATGAAAGATACTATAATATTGCGGAGAATTGTCTGTGCAATGAACTCAGTCTTCCGTTAAAAATGGAAAAGAATGATGTTCGTGATTTTATCAGTAGCAGATTGTAAGTAAAAATAGCTTAAATATTGGACTGTTTTCTGGATTTCAGAAGACAGTCCGCTTTGCATTGTTAAAGGATTAGTATGGCAGATTTATTGGAATATCTGGAATGGCGCGGAGATATAAGCTTTGCCGATTTGAAGCCCTGTGAGGCTGATTATGCGATTTTGGGATGTATTTCCTACCTTCCTTATGACAAGCTGGTGGCTAAGGGTATGAATTGCAGACCGGTGAGTGCGGCTAAGGTTTTTGAAAAGATACTGACACTGTGCGGCCCTAAGGGTGACGGCCGTCAGTATCATCTGAAGGAGGACGAGGCTCTTGTAAAAAAACTTTGTGATTCTCCTCGGTTTTCCGAGCTTCAGCTTGTAGGCTTTGAAAATATAATAGATGAAGAAAAGGAAATGCAGTTCGCGGCCATCACGGTTTTAATGCCGAATGATGAGCTTATAGTGCTCTACAGGGGCACTGACAGGTCCCTGGTCGGCTGGAAGGAAGACTTCCATATGGCCTTTGATTATGCCATTCCTTCGCATAAGGAGGCTGTGCGCTATATTGAGCTCGTCGCAAAGACCTTTAAGCGCAGAATGTGCGTCTGCGGTCATTCAAAGGGCGGTAATCTGGCGATGTATGCCTCTGCCTTCTGTTCTTCTGATACACAGGCTCTGATAAATGAGATAATTAATCTGGACGGTCCGGGCTTTTACAGTGAGACTGCTTCAGGTAATGATATAAAAAAGATTGTCGGCAGGCTTCGTACATATCTGCCCCAGATGTCTATCGCTGGATTACTGCTTGAGCATAACGAAATAAGTACCGTAGTGCACAGCAGTAAGGGATTTTTCTCACAGCATTCGCCTCACAGCTGGGAGGTACGGCGCGGACAGTTTGTGCGGGAGGAAGGAATAAGAGCCATAAGTCATAATATTGACGGCTCGATAAAAACATGGATCAGTAATTGTACGATGGAGCAGAGGGGCAGGCTTGTTGAAGGCTACTGGCGTGCCATAATGGAAACGGGTGCGAAGAAGGTTGAGGAATTATTTACCCTTAAAAACATTCTGAGCATGCTGAAAAATGTTACCTCTATCGATGATGATACAAAGGAGCTGATGGGTGAGTCCTTAAAGGTATTATATAAGGCCTTTATCAGGGTTAATTCGGAAGCAAAGAGAGAGCAAAGGGAAGCAAGGAAAAAAGGAAGGAAGAGTAAATAATGGACTACAGTTTTTCTAATGGCAGCGTCAAATTACTTGGAAGAGCATTTGAATATATGGGACTTGTCGGACTCAGCTATTCCGCATCGGGAATAGAATTTGAGGCAGAGGGCGGCTGTGAGATTGATATTGTAGCGGACAGGGTATCGGAATTTGCGGATGCGGATATTCACTATGCACGTTATCTGCTCTTCGTGGATAATACAAGATGCATTGACGAACGACTTACAGAACAGAAAAAAACACTGAAAATAGAGCTGGACGGAAGACATACTTACAGACTGGTAAAGGCTTCTGAATCAAGAGACAGCTCTATCTTTGTAAAATCAGTGAGAGCCTTGGAGGGTGAGATTCTTGCCACGGCTCCAAAGCAGAACAGAATTGAATTTATAGGTGATTCTATTACCTGCGGCTACGGCGTTGACGGAAGGCTTGCGATTGATGAATTCTACACCACCGCGACCGAGGATGCCACGAAGGCGTATGCATATCTGACAGCCGAGACGCTTGATTATGATTACAGTATAGTATCGACCAGCGGGGCCGGAATTATTTCGGGCTACACCGCAGACGGAAAAAGAAATACCGATAATATTTTTATCGGTAATTATGACTGTGCCGGCTGCAGCATGCCTAAATTCGCGGATGGTATCAGCCCCTATGATATCAGCTATGATTTTTCATTCAGACCCAATATAGTTGTGGTCAATCTCGGAACTAATGATAAAAGCTACCTGCTTCCCGACTGCGGTATTACTGAGGAGAACACCGAGGGGGCGGAGAAGGAGATGACCCGTGAGCAGGTGCTTGAATACCGTGCGGAATTTTTCAGAAACGAGTATATAAAGTTTTTAAAGCATATCCGCGAAATGAATCCCGACAGCTTCATTATCTGCAGTATCGGTATTATGGAGGATGCGATTAACGGTGAGGTATTCAGGGCGGCAGAGGATTACACCGCCATGACCGGGGATGAAAGGGTAGGCTGCTTTGAATTTCGAAGGCTGAATATAGAAAAGGAGGGCATCGGAACAGACTGGCATCCTTCGCCCATTACGCAGAGCAACAGTGCAGCGGCTCTTTGCAATTATATAAATTCGCTGAAAGCAGAGGGCAAAGTTTGAAATCTGATATTTGCAATAATGAAAAATATTTGATATAATGCTCCTTATGAGGATTATTCTGAAGAAATATAACGGAGGAGAAATCGTGAAAAAGCATATTAAAAGGTTTTTATGTGTAGTAGTTGTATTTTGTACAATTTTTGCACTGTGTGCATGTAAGTCGGACCCCTTCTGTGGAAATTACAATGTAGAATCCGTGGAAATCGGTGGACAGAGCTTCAAGACAGAGGATGCGTATGCCAACGGAGCATCGATTGAATTAAAGGATGTAAATCTCTGCACACTTAAGCTTGACGGTAATACCTATGAGGGTACATGGTCCAGTGATGGCAGCTCAATTACGGTAACTCTCGAGGCTGAGGCTTCAAAGGGAACCATTGAGGGTAATACCCTTAAAATTGACCTCTATGGCACAGGTATGACCATGGTTTGTGTACGCAAGTAATGGTGTTTTATGAATACTATTTCGTGAAGGACTGCGGCTTTACGGGCAGCGGCTTTTGTACGGAATCAGATAGAAAGGAATATTGGAACAATGGAAAAGGTTAGAACAAGATATGCACCCAGTCCCACAGGACGTATGCATGTCGGTAATTTAAGAACTGCGCTTTATGAGTTTCTTATCGCAAAGCATGCAGGCGGTGATTTTATTTTAAGAATTGAGGATACCGATCAGGGAAGACTTGTGGAGGGTGCCGTTGATATTATCTACAGAACAATGGCCGAGACAGGACTTATCCATGATGAGGGTCCCGATAAGGATAAGGGCTTCGGACCTTATGTACAGAGCGAGCGTATGGCTACAGGCGTATATATGAAGTATGCAAAGCAGCTTGTAGAGCAGGGCGATGCATATTACTGCTTCTGTACAAAGGAAAGACTTGAGTCACTTACATCAACCGTAGGTGATGAGGCTATCACAAAGTATGACAAGCATTGTCTGAACCTCTCAAAGGAGGAGGTTGAGGCTAATCTGGCAGCAGGTATGCCCTTCGTTATCAGACAGAACATTCCCACAGAGGGAACCACAACCTTTACAGATGCAAATTACGGCGATATTACGGTAGATAATTCAGAGCTCGATGACCAGATTCTTATCAAGTCGGACGGCTTCCCTACCTATAACTTTGCGAACGTTGTTGATGACCATCTTATGAACATTACACATGTAGTCCGCGGTAATGAGTATCTGTCATCCACACCTAAATATACCAGACTTTACAATGCTTTCGGCTGGAAGGAGCCTGTATATGTTCACTGTCCTCTTATCACTAATGAGGAGCATCAGAAGCTTTCAAAGAGAAGCGGACATTCTTCATTTGAGGATCTGGTTGAGCAGGGCTTTGTAGCAGAGGCTATTGTTAATTTCATGGCACTTTGCGGCTGGAGCAGTGCGGATAACAGAGAGATTATGTCTCTTCAGGAGCTTATTGAGGAATTTGATTATACAAAGATCAGCAAGTCACCCGCTGTATTCGACATGACAAAGCTTAAGTGGATGAACGGCGAGTATCTTAAGGCTATGGATGCTGAAAAGTATTACAGACTTGCACTTCCTTATGTTGAGAAGGTTATCACAAAGGATTACGACAAGAAGGCTATTGCAGACCTTGTTAAGACAAGAATTGAAACACTCTGCGATATTCCCGAGAAGATTGATTTCTTTGAGGAGCTTCCCGAATATGATGTTGAGATGTATACACACAAGAAAATGAAGACAAATTCAGAGAATTCTCTTCAGTCTCTGACAGACCTTCTTCCCGAGCTTGAGGCTCTTGATGGCTTCACAATGGATAATCTTGCCGAAACTGTGGCAAAGTATGTTGAAGCAAAGGAAATCAAGAACGGTGTGGCACTCTGGCCTTTGCGTACAGCTGTTTCAGGCAAGCAGATGACACCCGGCGGTGCATACGAGATTATGGTAATTCTCGGTAAGGATGAGTCAATTGCCCGTATTAAGAAGGGCATAGAAAAGCTTCAGAAGGCTATTGGTTAACCAAGATAAATAAAAAATCCCGGATGAAAATCCGGGATTTTTTATGCAACAATTATTTAACATGCTTCCAGAGCTTAATGGTCTGAAGAAGAGCGGTTTTCTCGGAATCCTTCATACCGGTAAGCTCATTCAGAATTTCATTGTCAATGGCTGTTGCCTTGTAATCGGGCTCCAGTTGGCCAACAAGGGCATCGAGGGAGATGCCGATTGTTTTTGCATAGAAAATGAGAATTCTGAGTGACATTGCAGTTCGATTATTCTCTACATGACTGATATAGCCGGGGGTTACGTTTAATGCTTTTGCAACCTCACACTGGGTCAGTCCGTTTTTGATACGCAGCTCCTTTATCATTGAGCCGTATGTTTCTTTGATTTCCTCTTTCATAGATTGCCTCCGGAATAGAGTATTATTAATACGTTTTATTTTGTATAAACGTGGATATTCTTATATAAGAATATCCTAATTAGTGTATGAAAACAATTCAAAAATTGCGTTTGAAGTGCAATAAATTGCTATTTGTGCTTGCCGAAATGTATTATATTGCAATCTTTACAAGGATTGTGAGCTGTGATATAATTTGTATATACGAAGTGCTATGAGTAGGGCGATGCGTCGGGACCGATTGAGAGGTTAGATGGAAAACAAACAGCAAAATATCGCAATTCACCATACTGAGGGTCCGTGTATGGTGCTGGCAGGACCTGGTTCAGGTAAAACAACGGTTATTACAAAAAGGATCCGATATCTTACGGAGGAGCTGCAGGTTCCTTCAGAAAAGATTCTTGTTATCACTTTTACAAGAGCTGCGGCAGAAGAAATGCGGGAGCGTTACTTGAGGCTCTGCGGCGGTTCATCGGGTGTATCTTTTGGTACTTTTCATGCCATTTTCTTTAAAATAATTAAATATGCGTATCGTTATGAGGCCTCGGATATTTTAACTGAGGAGGAGCGGTGCAGGTTCATACGTGAGGCGGCTGAGGCTTTGAAGCTTGAAGGCCGTGACAGCAACGATTTTGTTATGATTGCGTCTGGCGAAATCAGTAAGTGTAAAAATAACGAGCTTGATGCGGCCTGTTTTGATTCGAATGTAAGCAAACGCGAGGATTTTGCAAGGCTGTATGAGGCGTTTCTTTCAAGGCTGGCTGCGGAAGGAAAGCTGGATTTTGATGACATGATGCTGAAGTGTCTGGAGCTTTTTAAGGAGCGAAAGGATATACTTGAATACTGGCAGAGCTGCTATGAATATATTTTAATAGATGAATTTCAGGATATATGTCCTCTTCAGTACAAGCTAATAAAGCTTCTGGCTGAACCCGAAAGGAATATTTTTGTGGTAGGAGATGATGACCAGTCGATTTATTCCTTCAGAGGTGCCGAGCCCGGAATGTGTTTTGAATTCGAAAAGAATTATAAGGGCTGCAGAGGCTTTGAAAAAATATCGCTGGGAGTGAACTACAGGTGCGCTCCTGAAATAGTAGATGCTTCTGCGAGACTTATCCTGCATAACAAAAAGCGCTATAAGAAGCTTTTGGAATCCGGCAGGGGGGAGTGTAAAGGCAGGGTGGTTTTCAGATGCTTTGATGAGCTGGAAGCCCAGAACCGCTATATCGTAAAAATGCTGGCCATGCTGGAAGAGGAAGGAGTGGACCTTTCTGAACTTGCGGTGTTATACAGAACCAATACCCAGCCGAGAGCTCTCATTTCTCTTCTTAAAAGGGAGGGCATTCCTTTTGAAATCCGGGATATGCTGCCGAATATCTATGAGCACTGGATTGCAAAGAATATATTTGCATATATGGAGCTCGCAGAGGAATTTTGCAGTGCAGACTTTTCGGAAAAATGTATTTTACAGAGGGACAAGCTTATATCAGTTTTGAACAGACCTAAAAGGTACATTTCCCGTGAGTGTATGAGAAGCGAGAAAATAAGCTTTGAATCCCTGAATAAGGATAATGTGGCGAAGGCTTATATACTGGATAAATTGAAAAAGTTAAAGTACGATTTAACGGTAATATCCAGGCTGGATCCCTTTGCCGCGGTCAAATATATCAGAAAAGCAGTGGGCTACGAGGACTATCTTAAGGAATATGCCTCAGACCGGAATATGGACTTTGACGGTTTATCGGAGATAGTTGATGAACTGGAAGAGAGCGCAAAAAGATTTAGGTCACTTTCGGAATGGAAGGTCTATATTGATGAATATTCCGAAGAACTCAGAAAAAGCAAAAATAAGAGCAGGTCTTTGCAGAAGAAGGATGAGACAGTTCAGCCGGCTGTGCATTTTCTGACATTTCATTCCGCAAAGGGACTGGAATTTGATAGTGTATTTATTATTGATGTCAGTGAGGACTACATGCCCTATCATCAGGCATTAACGAGTGCGCAGGTCGAGGAGGAACGAAGAATGTTTTATGTAGCCATGACGCGTGCGAAAAACAGACTATATCTGCTTCATTCGGAAGAACGCTTTGGCCGGGAACATGAAGTTTCAAGATTTGTCAGGGAATCGGGGCTTTAGTTTTTGCCGGAAAATGCCGATATATAAAAATAACGGCAGATTACAAGGAGGTAATTGTCTATGAAGAAAAATTTGACCTTGGTAAATGATTCCATGGATAATGCGGCTTCTTCAGGCAGAATCAGGAACGTGTTGTTAAAGCTGTTTTTAAGCGCGGTAATTGCCTGCCTGCTTTTATCGGGCTATCAGGCGAAGGCCTCTTCTGACGGAAGCGGCAGCTACGGCAGGGAAAGCTGTAACGAATCGGAGAAGGCGTTTTATGATGCAATAGACAATGCGATAAAAAGCTATATTGTGTCAGAAAGCTTTAACGGAGACCTTGATGCACGCACGGCTGAGATATCTATCAATAATCCGTCTGAAGGACTCACAAGCGCCGATGCCCGTTATATTATGAACTGCTACAGAAACGACCATCCGGAGCTTTACTGGCTTGCCGGCAGGCATATATACTGGACCGGATTGGGTGACAAGCTTGTTAGCGTATCAATGTTTGTTGATAATGATTACTATCTTAAGGCAGACAGAACGGCTGCGGACGATGCAATTGCTTCTAAAACCGCTGAATGGAACAGTATATTGTCAGGCATTGAATCTGAAGGGGTGCTGAAGAGCAGGGAATATATGCTTGCCCTCAGACTTCATGACCTTATTATAGATGAAGTGGATTATCGAATGGATAATAATCAGCCTTCATCCAAAAAATCAGCCCACAGTATTGTCGGAGTCATGGACGGCAGCGGCGTAGTATGTGAGGGCTATGCAAAGACCTTTCAGTATTTCCTGAATCTGCAGGGCGTAGAGAATATTTACGTTACCGGAACTGCCGACGGCGGCGGTCATGCATGGAATCTGGTTAAAATAGGTGAATCCTATTTCTGTGTGGATGTAACCTGGGATGATTTAAACGGTGTGGGAAAGGATGCAACATTCTGCGGCGGAATTTATGATAATTTCTGTATGCCGATCAGCAGCTTTTCTAAAAAACACACAAGTGATAAAAAGCCTGAAAGCTATGAACTTCCCGAGATAAGTGACAACAGTACTTATGTTTTCTACAATGTATTTAAGAGTCTGACCAAATCGGAGCTGACCGATGACAACGTTGCGGCCTTCATTGATGCCGGTATGAACGGAATATACAGGGATGTGGTTTATTTTGCGGTTCCTTCTGCTTCATCGGTTAAAAAGCTTAGGGCCAGACTTTCGACAGAGGATATTACACCGCTGGTAATAAACAGTGTATACGGTTATGTTGTGGCAGCACCGGCCTATAAGGTGAATAATCCGGCAACCAAGCTGACCCTGACAGTGAAGAACGGTGAGTGGAGTGAGCCGGTGGCCGAAGAAGAGGAAATACGTCCGGACCTTGCAGAGCTTCCGGTTTACAGAATGGAGGCGGGAGAAAGTGTCAGACTGCAGGCAGTAATTGAGGCAGCTTCAGGCAGCTGTGATGACATAGTTTTCTGGAATATCCAGGAGGGAAGGGCTGCTCGACTCAGTCCCGACGGTGAGGAATGTACGGTAATTGCCCTTCAAAACGGAACGGTAGTTGTAAGAGCCAGAGCCTTCGGCGGTTCACAGGATGCGGTAAAGCCTTCCGAAATCTGCAGAATCATTATAGGTGACGGCAGAAACAATCCCTTATATCAGATTTGGGCAGGCGGGGATAAAAATCATAAGTCTGCCGAAATCCATACTAGTCTGACAGCTACAAGCTATAAGGACGGCCGCGGCAAGTTAAAGCAGGGCAAGCTTGTATGGCTGGTAAAGAATGAAGAATCGGTGCTGGAATTTGATACGGCAAAGAATACTGTTAAAACAAAATCGGATAAGAGCTGTGTGTCTGTTTCAAAGGGCAAGGTTACTGCAAAAACACCGGGAAAAGCCTTTGTTTACTGTGTAGATACAGGCTCGCTGGAATGGGAATGCTTTGAAATAGAGGTGCTTCAGGCCACAAGCAAAATGGGACTTTCCACAAATCCCGAGGCGGACAAGAGCGCTTTTATGAAAAATATACGGGTTATGAACGGAGAATCAAAGCTTCTTGCCATTATTCCCGATATTAAAAACGGCACGGCATCGGCAAAGAATACCTACAAGGTAGAATTTGCCAAGCCTGAAGATGCGAAGTATCTGGAAATTTCCGATGTGATTTATGATAAGAGCGGTACTGCATTCTTTAATATCAGGGGTGTTGAGGCGGATGCGACGAAGAAGCGTCCCGCAAAGCCCAAGCTAATTGTTACAAATATTCAAAGCGGAAAGAAGGTAACTCTTACCGTAAATGTGGATAACCCGGTACTGGATATAAAAAGCGAAATTGCTGCAGGCAAGCTTGAGAAGAAAAATGATAAGGTAACTATTAAGCTTACGATTTCAGATGTCGGCGGTAAGGGCTTTAATACCGATAAAATCAAGCTTTATCTGGCAGGAGACTGTATTTCTGTTCAGGATTTGAAAAAAGTTGTATGCAGTGGTAAGACTACGGTAAAGGCAAAGTATGATACAGCCGCAAATACGATTACACTTACTGCTTCAAAGGATTGCGGTGCCCCTGCGGTAGTTGCCATGGCCTGCACGAATCCGATTACAAAGGAGGTTACACTCTACAAAATCTGTCATGTAACGGAGACTGGTGAAATTATTGCAGGATAAAAATCTTTCTTGAAAAAAGAGGTAAGGTTTGCTATGATGTATTTGGAAACAAAATCCGGATAATTACAGAATTTAATTCAGAAAGGGGCCGTTTATACGGCGTGGTAACATAATGGCTGACGAGAATATCAATATCAATAATGGAGCAGACGATGACGCATTTGATCAGGTTACTCTTACACTCGAGGACGGTTCTGAGCTTGTATGTGATGTAATTGCGATTTATCCCTGCGGTAACCGTGAATATATCGCACTTCTTCCCGAGGATGATCCCGACGGAGATTTCCTTCTTTACCGTTTTATCGATAACGGTGACGGAAACTACGAGCTTGATGACATCGAGACAGATGAGGAGCTTGAGGATGCCAGCGATGCATTTGACGAGCTTCTTGACAATGAAGAATTTGACGAGATGTTTGATGACGATGAGGAATAATCAATAGCTTGATATTTCTTTGAAATTGTGGGCTGTCGCGTAAGGCGGCAGCCCTTTTTCTGTGGCTGAAGGGAGGACGCTGTGAACGGAGAAATTTCAAAATTTAATATATCAGTGCGTGATCTGGTGGAATTTATTCTTCGCTGCGGCGACCTGGATAACCGGAGCGCGCATACCGACCCTGATGCCCTGCAGGCAGGCTCCAGACTTCATAGGAAGATTCAGAAGAAGCAGGGGGCAGGCTATCGTGCCGAGGTCAGTCTTTCAATAGAGGTCGAGGAGGAATACGACGGGGAGCAGATGCTTTTGCTTATAGACGGCAGGGCAGACGGTATTTTTTCCCGTGAGGAAGAAGAAAAAAATATATGCTATATTGATGAAATCAAAACTACCTACGGCGATGTGCTTCATATGGAAAAGCCTGTCGAGGTCCATTCGGCGCAGGCAAAATGCTATGCCTATATTTACAGCCTTCAAAATAATCTGAGCGAAATAGGCGTGCAGATGACCTACTGTAATATTGATTCGGAGATAGAAAAGCGCTTCAGTGAGATATTCACTTTCGGGGAAATCGAGGCCTGGTTCAAAAAGCTCACACATGAATACGCGAAGTGGATGGCATGGCAGATAAAGTGGGAGCGGGGCAGAAACGCCAGTATAAAGGCCGTGGATTTTCCCTTTGGCTACCGTCCCGGACAGCGTGATCTGGTGGCCGGTGTATACCGTACCATTCTGCACGGGAAAAAACTGTTTTTGGAAGCACCCACAGGTGTCGGAAAAACAATATCCACCGTATTTCCTGCGGTAAAGGCAATGGGAGAGAAAAAGGCGATTAAGCTATTTTACGGAACCGCAAAAACCATCGCCAGAACTGTTGCGGAGGAGGCTTTTCATATTCTGACAAAGAAGGGTATGAAACTGAAAATTGCAACCATTACAGCCAAGGAAAAAATCTGTGTGCTTGAAAAGCCCTCCTGTAATCCCGTGGATTGTCCCCGTGCAAAGGGGCATTTTGACAGGGTAAATGACTGTGTATACGACATGCTCACAAATGAAGGCGAGATTAACCGCGGACTGATTGAAGAATATGCCCAAAAGCATAATGTTTGCCCTTTTGAAATGGGGCTTGACGTAACTACCTGGGCAGATGCGGTAATATGTGATTACAATTATATATTTGATCCCAATGTATATTTGAGGCGCTTTTTTGCCGACGGGCCAAAGCGCGACTATGTTTTCCTGATAGATGAGGCTCATAACCTGGTGGAAAGAGCCAGGGAAATGTACAGTGCCGTGCTGGTCAAGGAGGCATTTCTTGAGGTTAAGCGAATGGTCGGAGATATAGGTGCGGAGCATAAAAAGCTTTCTTCGGCTCTTGAAAAATGCAATCGCGCATTGCTGGCCATAAAGCGCCAGTGTGATGATTTTGCGGTCTGGGAGGATGCGGATGTGCTCTATAATTCACTGACTGCCTTTATGGGAGTGTACGAGGGGCTGTCGCGGCATTTTACTGCGGGTGATCCCGAAATGCTTTCGTCACTTTATCTTGAGGTGCGCCATTTCGTAAATATGTATGAGAGTATGGATGATGATTATACCATTTATTCCGACTACGGATACGGCAATGAATTCAGGCTCCATCTTCAGTGCATGGACCCCTCCCGCAATTTAAAAAACTGTCTTGAAAAGGGCAGAAGTGCGACATTTTTTTCGGCAACCCTTCTTCCGGTGCGTTATTATATGGAGCAGATAGGCGGCAGCCCTGACGACTATGCGGTTTATGCCCCGTCTCCTTTTTCAAGGGACAACAGAATTATCATGATTGCACGGGATGTAAGCACAAAATACAGCAGGCGTTCGCGTTCGGAATATGAGAAGATTTCTGCGTATATCCGTAACTTTGCGGGGGCTAAGCAGGGCAACTATATGGTATTTTTCCCGTCCTATAAAATGATGGAGGATATAGGGGAGATAATATGCGAGCTGGAAGAGCTTTCTGCGGACGAAGAAAAGGAAGGCTATTTCAGAAGCTCATCTGTGGAGCTTCTTCTTCAGCAGCAGAATATGACAGAGGCGGATAAGGAGGTATTTCTGGACTTTTTCGATGAGGGCTCTGAGGTAACCAGGATCGGTTTTTGCGTAATGGGCGGAATCTTCGGAGAGGGTATTGACCTTAGGGCGGACCGTCTTATCGGAGCGGTAATAGTAGGTACCGGACTTCCTCAGGTCTGCAATGAAAGAGAGCTTTTCCGCAATTATTTTGATGAAAAAAAGGGCAGCGGCTTTGAATATGCTTACCTTTATAACGGAATGAATAAGGTGCTTCAGTCAGCCGGACGAGTAATACGAACCGACTCGGACAGGGGAGCTATTCTTCTTCTGGATGAGAGATTCGGAAGCAGTCAGTATGTAAATCTTTTTCCTCAGGAGTGGTATCCCTATGAGTATGTAAATCTGAATTCAATGAATGAAAGATTAAATAATTTTTGGAATAATCTTTCGGGGAAAAATGACTGAAAAGAGTAAAAAACACTGCTTGAATTTATAGAAAAAACTTGCAAGGAATTAGGCATTTGACTATAATTTATAAATGGTACGGTGTGCCGTTTTATGTGTAAATATTCAATATAATCGTGAGGTGTACAATGAGTACTTATTATTTTATCGTAAATCCGGGCTCAAAGACAGGTAAAGGCAGCCGGCTTTGGGCGGGTATTGAGGATAAATTAAAGAGTTCCAAGATAGATTACAATGCTTTTTTTACAAAAGAGAGCGGGGATGCTACAAAGCTTGCGGCTTTTATCTGCAATAAGCATCCCGAAATGAAGCGAATTGTAGTGGTGGGCGGCGACGGTACCGCAAATGAGGCAATAAACGGTCTTTCTGATTATGACAGCTTTATTCTCGGATATGTTCCGACAGGCTCGGGTAATGACCTCGCGAGAGGCCTCGGTATAGCGGATGATACACTTACAGCATGTGAGAATGTGATTCACCCGCATGCCTTTAAGCAGATTGACCATGGTATGGTTAAGTCCTTTGACGGCAGTATTAACAGAAAGTTCGGCGTGAGCTCGGGTATCGGATATGATGCCGATATCTGCTATTCGGCAGAGCATTCTAAGCTTAAAAAGGCTCTTAATAAAATAAAGCTCGGAAAGCTTGTTTATTATCTTTTGGGCTTCAAGCATATTTTCTCAAATAAGCCGGCCAAGGCGGTTATCACTATTGACGGCAAGCATAAGCATTATTACAAAAAGCTTATTTTTGCGGCAAATATGAACACTGTCTATGAGGGCGGCGGAATGCCGATGGCACCGGCAGCAGACCCTACGGACGGCAAGATTACTGTTACGATTGTTCATGATGTTTCAAAATTCAGACATCTTTTACTCATGTTTCCGGTAATTAAGGGCAAGCATATTAACCATAAGGGCGTGGAACAGATTACCGCAAGAAAAATTGAGGTTGAGACAGACAGACCGCTTATGATTCATACGGACGGTGAGTATGCCGGAAGGAGTAACAGAGTGACCTTCTCATGTATCCCCGAAAAGGTTCGAATGATCATAAAATAGCATTGCGTGCAGAAAGGCATAATTATTATGAAGAATAAAAAGACAGTGAAAATAATTGCAATTGCGGCAGCGATTCTGATTTATCTGATACTTGCCATTGCAATGAAGGGAACGGGCGAGGCTTCGAAGCTTTGTACAAACGGCTGTGACGAAGGATTTCTGACTGCTCTTGGTGCAGACGGTAATGAGGTTCAGCTGATATGTGAGGAATGCGGAGGAACGGGAATTGTTGACACCGAAACAGGCTATTATGCGACCTTTATGTCGTTAGTGCCTCCGCTTCTTGCGATAGCACTTGCGCTTATTACCAAGGAGGTATACAGCTCGCTCTTTGTCGGAACCATAGCAGGTATGCTTCTTTACGGTAATTTCAATCCGGTAAAGAGCTTCACCGCACTCAATGAGAACGGTCTGATAGATGCGGTTTCGGGTACGGCCGGAATCTTTATTTTCCTGGTTATTTTGGGAATTATGGTTGCACTGGTTAACCGAACGGGTGGTTCGGCGGCCTTTGGACGCTGGGCACAGACTCATATCAAGACCAAGGTCGGAGCAGCGGTAGTAACCTTTATTCTGGGTATTTTCATTTTTATTGATGATTATTTCAACTGTCTGACAGTAGGTTCGGTAATGAGACCCGTTACGGATTCGAAAAAAATCAGCCGTGCAAAACTTGCATATCTGATTGATGCCACTGCGGCCCCGGTATGTATGATTGCACCTATTTCATCGTGGGCGGCAGCAGTATCGGAATATACCTCTGATATAGGCGATGTTTCTTCCTTCAGTCTTTTTTGCAAGGCGATTCCCTACAATTTCTATTCGATATTAACATTTGTTTTTATACTTGCGATTACTTTCTTAAGATTTGATTACGGCCCTATGAAGCTTCATGAGAAGAATGCTGAAAAGGGTGACCTCTTCACTTTTGGAAAAGAGGTTGTTTCTGTTAAAACTGAAGAGGCGAATCCGAAGGGACGTGTGTATGACCTTCTGATTCCGATTCTGGTACTTATCGGGGTAAGCGTTGTTTCGCTGATTTATGTCGGTGGCTTCTTTGATGAGGGTGGTTCGAACTACCATGATATTGCCGCTGCTTTTGGTGATACCGATGCAACGGTAGGTCTTCCTCTGGCCGGTATAGTAGCACTTATTTTTACATTTATTTATCTGATAGCGAGAGGACTTATTGAACTTGGCAGTGCAATGGAGTGTATACCTCAGGGCTTCAAGGCTATGGTGCCTGCGATACTGATTCTTACACTTGCTACAGCACTTAAGTCTACAACAGGTCTTCTTGGTTCAAAGGAGTTTGTTGCCGCAGCACTTGCGGGTGCGGATTCTCTTGCAAAGCTTCTTCCGGCTATTATATTTGTGATAGCCTGCGGTATTTCTTTTGCGACAGGAACCTCATGGGGAACCTTCGGAATTCTTATTCCTATCGTGCTGAATGTATTTGCTGGAGACAGTACACTGATGATTATCGGTATGTCGGCATGTCTTGCAGGTTCTGTATGCGGTGACCACTGTTCACCTATTTCGGATACAACGATTATGTCCAGTGCCGGTGCACAGTGCGCCCATGTTAATCATGTTTCGACTCAGCTTCCTTATGCACTGACGGTTGCGGCTGTTTCATTTATATGCTTCCTGCTTTCCGGCTTCGTGCAGAATTGGTTTGTTACACTTCCCATAGGAATTGTGATGATTATCGGAACGCTTTTTGTTTTGAAGAAAATTACCGCCGACAAAAAATGACGAATAAAGAGCTGTATATCCGATAGCGTTATATAGAAAAGAGAGCATTAAAAAGCCGATACAGATCCAAGTAAAAGATTTGTATCGGCTTTTATGATTTAATTTATCTTATATAATTGTTTGTATTTCGAAAAAGTCAAACGCGTGACCGCTTCGCTTGTCACTCGTTATAAAATCGCTGCTACCGCAGCTTACGA
>JAKSRW010000042.1 GCA_024403355.1 Lachnospiraceae bacterium | reverse complement strand
AGCAGCGATTTTATAACGAGTGACAAGCGAAGCGGTCACGAGTTTGACAAAATAGTAGAAGATTATCACACAGCTGTAGAAACCTTAACCGGCTTCTAAAAAGTGTTTATTAATAACGGAGGCTGACTGAATGGAGACATATCATTATATAGTGGAAAGCATAGATGGTGATTATGCAAATCTTCGCAGAACAGATGAGGAAGCAGATGAGACAAAGCTTGTAGCCAGAGCTTTATTGCCGGATGGTATCGGTGAGGGCACAAGACTTGTTTATGAGTGCTTTGAATACTCTGTCGAATAACTATTCTACAATAGTAGAGCCTTGAAAATACTATAATACGCTATATTGCGGGGAGCATAATTTGTTTAATAATAAGGATTTGAAATGGGATGAATCGAGCCTGGTCAGTCTGCGAAAATGGAATGTGGCAGTGACGAAATCGATGCTGCCTGATCTGGTTTTTCCGGAACCGGTTCTAACGGTAAGGGAGGAAGATTCACCCGGGCAGGACGAAAAAAATACGAATTCTCAAAAAGTTAAAAAGCCAAAGAAAAGACGAAAAAGCATTTGAAAGGGAAGTGTTTTTGTGTTAAAGAGAGAAGATTTTTATAATATTGTTCATTTTGAATATGGTATGCCCGATTACGGAAGCTACAAGGGTATGCGCTACAGGATAGCACTTGAACCGCTTACAAAGCTTTTTGGTATGAAGGCAAAGGACAGACCCGAGGATATCAAAATACGTGCTTATGCATGGCGTGAGCCATGGAATTTTGATGTGGCCGAGGATAAGGTGTTTGAGGATTTTGACTATACTGAGGACGGCATCAATCAGGCTGTAAGCTGGCTGAATGAGCAGTGGGTAGTCATCAGCTCGGAAAAGCTTTAATTTGTATCCAAATAAATTTATATAAATGAAAGGGAAGGTAAAAATTATGGGACTTATGGAGAGACCCGAAGTCAGTGTAATGGCTGACGGAGGAAAGTGTTGGGAGCACAAATATGACAGATTCAATCTGAAGGCATTTGTTCCCGCAACTGATATTGACGGTGAAGCACTTAACTACACCTTCAGAGCACCTCTTCTTCTTGTATTTGAGGAGAAGCAGCAGACTATGGAGGAGGCAGTTGCTTTTGCAAAGAAGACAGGTCTGGCTGATATTGCTGCGGCAGTAGATTCAAGCGTACTGTTTGTTTATCCTACAGCAGAGGGTGGCTGGAAGAACGAGAATGAGGAGCTTTATGCGGCAGTAATCGCTGAAGTAAAGATGGATCCCAATTATAAGGACGGAATCGCTGAAATCAATAATTTCTTCACCCGTGAATTCCAGGGATATTTTGTAAGAGGTGCGATCTTCAGAGCTGATATCTACAGCTACGGTGAGTCTGCCGATTATGTAGCAAAGAATCTTCTTAAGAAGGTTGAGGGCCAGTATCTCTGGGGACCAGGAGAGATTACCCCTGCCATGTGCTCTATGGAGCGTCTGAGCGTAGTTCCTGCCCCTGAGCGCAAGGATATCGGTATTCTCAGTGTAGGAAATTCGGATGAAATCAATGCAGGCTTTAAGGACTGTACAAATCTTCTTGTAAAGGCTGAGGCTGATTACAAGGCTGACTTTAAGAGCTTTGTCCGCAAGTTCAAAATGTGGTGCGGAAACATGGAAAATGAGCCTGATTTTGAGGCATTAAATATGACAGAGGAGCCCGGTATCGTTACTGTAAAGACTGCTCCCGAGAATTTCGGACAGTACAAGGGCACAACAGAGCACAAGGTAGGATATTTTGCATATTATAATAACGGACTTATGGACAACGGTCCCGTGCCTGTCGTTGTAGGCTTCCACGGAGGCGGAGATTCCTCTATGTACCTGACCTTCGTTGCAGGCTGGTGGGAGATTGCTCACAGATACAATTTCCTCTTTGTTTCTCTTGAAAATCATCAGAATGTACCTGCCGCAGAGGTGGCTCAGGTAATTGATGAACTTAAGAAAAGCTACAATATTGATGAGCACAGAATTTACGGTACAGGCTTCTCAATGGGAAGCGGTAAGTCATGGGATATGTTCCAGGAGTTCCCTCAGATTTTCGCAGGACTTGCACCCGCCAGTGCACTTTTCCCTGTATACAACAATCCCTTCGGAAAGCCTGCGGGAGACTGGCTTAACAAGACTGTTGCAGTGCCGGTATTCTATTCGGGCGGTGAGAATTCGCATCTTCCCGAGCTTCCCTGCCAGGCTGATTCGGGTCTTGAGAGAATCCAGTATCTTGCAGAGGTTAATAAGCTTAAGAAGAGCTTTGCAGATGTGAAATACGACAATAAGGACAACTGGGAAAATCCTATTTACGGCGTTTCGGGAGAACGCTCAGAGAAGATTTTCGATGAGTCGCGCGGCAGCTACCTGACAATCAACTACTACGAGAGTGAGGACGGTGTATGCCGTACAGCTCTTGCGAGTGTCAGCGGACAGGTTCATGAATGCAGACATCATACCTGCGAGAACGCATGGAAGTTCATTTCACAGTTCACACGCGAATAATTAAAACAGAAATTAAGAGTTGAGATTTACCGCTTAATGACCTTTTGGTTGTTAGGCGGTTATTCTGATTATAAATATAAATCAGCAAAGCTATTAAATGTATTATGAAACGGCAGGCAGATTTTACCGGGAAAGGCATGGTTACGGATATGGGATATCAAAGTATAAATGATAAAATTACTCTCTTCTATGAAGAATTCGGAAGCGGGGACAATATAATTTTGTCCGCTCAGGTGGGCTTTTATAAAAAAGGAATGCAGCAAAAGCTCGCGGAAATGGGATATCATGTATATTGTATAACTCTGCGCGGCTTTCACCCGTCAACGCTGGTAGAGGAGGACTACGGTGAGAACTGGTATGATGTTTTTGCAGATGATCTGATTGCTTTTGCCGATAAAATGAATATTGACCGTTTCTACTATATGGGAGCTTCCCATGGTGCCGGAGTGGGCTGGCATCTGATGCTGAGGAATCCGCAGAGGGTAAAGGCCTTTATCGCGGTGGTAGCAGGACCTCACAGCCTGAAGGAGGGGACTATGTCATATCGTCAGATGCTGGAGCAGGGAATTATCAAATGTCCTCCGCCCTTCGATCCTGAGATTGATAACGATTCTGCAAGAGAGCTTCGAAGACGTATCCGTAGCGAGCATATTTCAAAGCAGCCCGAAGCCCCCGCACTTGAGAAAAAGGTGGATTACGGACGTCCCCTGATGCGTTTGAAAACCGAGGAGCGTCTTTGTGAGGAGCTTAGAAAAATCGAAACTCCGACACTTCTTATCGGAGGAATAAATGACCCTATCAGTACCCCTGAGCTTATGATGCGAACCGCAAGCTGTCTGCCTCATTGCAAGCTTGTTATTTATTCAAATTGCGGACACAATATAGATACCGACCTGATTGAAGAGACCTGCGAGGAAACGGACAGGTTTATAAAAAATTATCAGGAAAACGGTAAGTGGTATAAAAGCGTAGTGGAATAAACGGGGCTTTGAAAAGCGAAGGAAGGTTAGCTGGAAATGGCTGTGAAAATGACGGAAAATAGTGTCGGTTTATTTGTGGGACTGACAACACTTGATTTTGTGTATTATGCGGATGAATATCCTGACCGGAATCATAAAATGAAAACCCAAAACTATAAGAGATATCTGGGTGGTCCTGCGGCGAATGCCGCAATTACATATTCTCTGCTGGGCGGAAAGGCGGTCCTGATAAGCTGTCTCGGAAAAAGCGCTGAGGCAGAGCTGATGAAGAAGCTGCTGAAGGAATACAACATCACGGTCATAGACTGCTCTGATGAAACAGAGCTTCCCACCATGGCTACCATTATCGTCGATTCAAACGGCGGAAGGACCATATTCAGCGGACAGCGTCTTTTTGCGCAAACAGATATATCGGGTCTTGAAAGCTATGAGGCAGATTCCGGAAGCAATATAGGCTTTTGTCTTTTTGACCTGAACCAGCAGGAGATTTCATTGGATATATTGAAGAATATAAACAGTCTTAGCTCCGAAATTGTAATTGATGCAGGTAACTGGAAGCCAAATACTGAAGCTTTTATCAAAAATGCATCTGTTGTCATTGCTTCTGAAACCTTTAAAAGCCCGGAAGGAAGGAATATTTTTGAAATTCCGGAAGCTGCAAAGGCCCAAAAGGCAATTACCCGGGGAGAAAGGGATATTCTGACGGAAAATGGAAGCATCCCTGTGGAAAATGTTGAAGCGGTAGATACACTTGCCGCAGGAGATATCTTTCACGGAGCCTTTTGTTACGGCTATTATAATAAAGGCCTGGATTTTGATGGGGCGCTTAAATTTGCAGCGGGAATAGCTTCAAAAAGCGTGAAGCATTATGGCCCGAGAGAGTGGGCAAAGGACTGCTTACGCTGATTAGTATTGTTAAGGGAGGCTGTTTTGGCCGGAAAGGAATTTGAAAATGAAGGTTGTAGTTGCGATAGATTCCTTTAAGGGAAGCATGACCTCACTTGAGGCCGGTGTCTCCGTTAAAAGAGGTGTGGAAAAGGCTGAAAATGCAGATGCTGCAGATGTCACGGTAAGTCCGATAGCCGATGGCGGCGAGGGCACGGTGGAGGCTCTGGTCACAGGCATGGGTGGCAGTCTGAAAAAGACTGTGGTGAGTGGTCCTCTGGGGCAGCCTGTTGAGGCCGAATGGGGTATAATAGAAAATAACGGTGAGAAAACGGCAGTTATAGAGATGGCTGCTGCGGCAGGAATCATACTTTTGAAAAAAGATGAACTTAATCCGCTCGAGACAACTAGCTACGGAGTAGGTGAGCTTATCAGAGAGGCTGTAAATGATGGCTGCAGACGCTTTATTGTAGGTATCGGAGGCAGCGCTACAAATGACGGCGGAGTGGGAATGCTGCAGGCTCTGGGCTTTGATTTCATGGATAAGGCAGGAAATCAGATTGCACGCGGGGCAAAGGGACTGAAGAATCTGGCTGTCATTTCTGCAAAAAATTGTCTGCCCGAGCTGAAGGATATAAGCTTCAGGGTAGCCTGCGATGTTAAGAATCCGCTCTGTGGTCCGAATGGCTGCAGTGCAGTCTACGGTCCCCAAAAGGGTGCGGGCAAAGAAATGATAAAGGATATGGATGGCTGGCTGTCGAATTATGCCGCCATTACACAGGAAGCTATAGCCGATATAAATGCCGCAATAAACAGGCCGGCAGCGAATGCTTCTGCTGAAGAAATGCAGGCAGATATGAATTACCCGGGATGCGGGGCGGCAGGAGGTATGGGCTTCGCCTTCAGAAGCTTTTTGAATGCAAAGCTTGAACCCGGAATAGAAATAATACTTGAAGAAACCGGGCTTGAGGAGCAGGTAAAGACTGCCGATATAGTTGTAACGGGTGAGGGCAGAATGGATTCCCAGACCGTTATGGGAAAGGTGCCGGTAGGTGTTGCAAAAATAGCGAAGAAATACGGGAAGAAGGTTATTGCATTTTGCGGCTGCGCAACAGAGGATGCGGGCCTGTGCAATGACTATGGTATAGATGCATATTTCCCGATATTACGCGGTATAGTCTCGGCCGAAGAGGCGATGGACCGGGTAAATGCGATGAACAATTTAGAGAAAACTTCTGAGCAGGTATTCAGACTGCTGAAGGAAAATATCTGAGAGGTTAGGCAGGATGGTTTTTATAGCGACTGCGCTGCAGTGTGAGGCGGCTCCGATTATCAGGGCCTGTAGTCTGAAAAAACTGAATAATGACCTTAGCTGGAGCTGCTACGGAAATGACAGCCTATGTCTTTTTATCACAGGCGTGGGGCCTGTCGCGGCAAGCGCTGCGGTAAGTGCGGTTCTTAGTAAATATGAATGCTCAAAGGACGACTGCCTTATAAATATAGGCAGCTGCTGTGAGCCTGAGGGAAGCGGCGATATAGGCAGTATTTATCTGATAAATAAGCTGACGGACAGAACAACCGGGCGCAGCTTTTATCCGGATATGCTCTTGAGAAGCGGGCTTGCAGAACGTGAAATTATATCTTCTCCTAATCCTGTCGGCAGAACAGAGGCAAAAAGCTTCACAGGGGAAGCTGTTCACAAAAATCCGCTTTTTGACATGGAAGCGGCATTTATTTATCAGGCGGCCAAGTATTATCTCGGACCCTCGCAGATATCCTTTTTGAAAATAGTAAGCGATAACGGTATAGCCTTGGACGACAGTCCGAATGAGCGGCAAAATCTTGCTCTGCTTGCAAAGAGAACAGAAGAATTAATTGAGGAAAAAACAGAGCAGATAAAGCTTTATATAAGCAGTATTAGCGAAGCGGCGGATGATAATAAAAGCCTGCCCGGCTATGAAAAAACAGATGAGCTGGCTGCGGACTTTAAATGCAGCAAGGTAATGAAGGATTCACTTTTGCAGCTGCAAAAATATGCTGAAATTGCAGGGGTGGATTACCGGACTGTGCTTGCAAAATTTTACTCAGAGGAGAGGCTTCCGGTAAAAAGCAAAAAGGATGGACTTAAGCTTCTTGCAGAGCTTAAAAGCAGGCTGCTAAAATAGTTTTAAGGCCTGCAGTGATTTGATGCGACAGCTAATCGTTTTGCTCTGAAAATGAGGTTGAGGAAGGATGAAAGCAGGATTTTTTTCACACATTTATGTAGAAAAGGATATTCTCGAGGCTCCTAAGACACAGGAGCTTATTTCGCGTCTGCCTAATTCCGAGATTATAGAGATTAACCATTATAAGGATGTTTTTTGCAGAAGCAGGCAGGATTTTGCGAAGCAGAAAAAGAGTCCTGCACTTATTCTGGCGCATAAAAAGGGCGAGCTGATATATGAGGGAGCAAAGGTATGTCAGTCCTTTGGAAACGCACATTTTTATTATACGTCATGTATAATGAATTGCGTGTATAATTGTGAGTACTGTTATTTGTCGGGAATGTATCCTTCGGGAAATATTGTTATTTTTATGAATCTTGAGGATTATTTTGAGGAAATTTCACGAACTCTTCTGAAGAATCCCATGTATATTTGTGTATCCTATGATACGGACCTGCTGGCGCTCAATCATCTGACCGGAGTCCTGAACAGATGGATAGAATTTGTTGATACAAAGGAAAATCTGTCGATAGAAATTCGTACAAAGTGCGGAAATATAAGCTCGGTTAAGGAGTCGCTTAAATGCTGTAAGCATCCTGAACGTATCATTTTTGCATTTACTGTTTCGCCGGAAGCGGTTATTGAAAGATATGAAAAAGGAACTGCATCGCTGACAGCCAGGCTGAAGGCACTTGCCGAGCTGCAGGAGCTGAAGATTCCCTGCAGAATCGCCTTTGACCCGATGATTTACCTGCCGGACTGGAAGCCGGTTTATGAGGAAATGGCGGATATTATTTTTAAGGGCAGGGACAATTATCCGAAGATTGACTGCAATAAAATATTTGATGTAAGTATAGGCAGCTTCAGAATTTCGGATACCTATCTGAAGAATATGAGAAGGAATCTGCCGAGCTCTGCTATAACGCAGTTCCCCTATGATAATGACGGAGGCGTATATCATTATCCGGACGAAATCATGAAAGAAATGGAAGCGTACATGCTTGGCCGCTGCCGCAAAATTCTGCCGGAGGACAAGATTTTCCTTTGGAAGGAGCAGTAAGAGGCATTTATCGGCAGGACCAACCCGGAATGCATACAGGAAAGAAATATAGGAGGAAGTATGAAAAAAGCAATAGTTACGGGGGCTTCGAGCGGGATAGGAGAGGCCATCGCAAAGAGGCTTGCAGCCGAAGGCTTTGAGGTATATGGAATTGGCAGAAGCTTTAAAAATTCAAATGAAAAAACAGATGAAAAAGATAAAGGAATAATCCATCAGATAGTTCTTGATCTGCTTGATTTCGAAAAAACCGAAAAAATCATTAAGGAAATTGACCAGGATGAGGATGTATATATCCTGGTGAATAACGCAGGCGTGGGCTTTTACGGTCTGCATGAACAGCTTAGGGCAGCAGACATTATGACTATGCTGAGGACTAATCTGGAGCTTCCGATGCTGCTTTCAAACCTGCTTTTGAAAACCATTAAGAAGAATAAGGGCTATATTGTTAATATTTCCTCACACACTGCGACCCAGGCTAATCCCCACGGATGTGCTTACGGTGCTACTAAGGCGGGACTTTCAAGCTTTTCTAAAAGTCTTTTTGAAGAGGAGAGAAAATACGGCCTGAAGGTTATAAATATAGAACCGGATATGACGGATACAGCCCTGTACCGTAATGCAAATTTCGGTGTGGATGATGATATACAGGCATATCTGCTCCCGGATGAGGTGGCTGATGCAGTAATCTATGCGCTTGGCAGCAGGGAAGGCTGTGCCATTACGGATATTCATTTACAGCCGCAGATAAACAGAATCAAACGCAGCAAATAAAAAGAACATATTTGGCAGACAGAGCCATAATAAAAGACAGAGCAATAATATGAGATAGTGCCATAAGAAAAGATTGAATTGATACATAAAAGAGCAGCTGTAGCGTATACAGCTGCCCTGATATTATTATGGGATTGAATTGCCGCTTGCCGGTATTTTATCAGTCAACGCAGTTCTCAGATTGCCTTCCAGAAGTGTACACCGTAGCCTGCCATCATATACTGACCATTGAAATCAAATTCCTCGCCTGTAAGAAGGTCTCTGAAGCGTCCGCAGCCCGGATTAAAGTATGCGGTGTAGGGATTGCTGTCCATATTGATGGCAACAAAGACGCGCTCTTCCTGACATGCACGTTCAAATACGCACTGCTTATTTGTCAGTACGAGTGAGCGCAGACCGCCGTAATTCAGAGCGGGCGAATTTCTCTTAATAGCGGAAATCTTACTGATAAATTCAGTGGTTTCATTCCATTCGGGCTTCTCGAAGCTGGGACGAAGTGCGGGGTCACCCTGGGATTTATCGGCCTTTGTGCCCCATTCACTGCCGTAGTATACGCTGGGAATACCGGGCATACCGAAGGTCATGGCGTAGACCGGAATGAGGTGATTCGGATCATTCAGAATACTTGCAATTCTTGTAACATCATGGTTGTCACAGAAGGAAAGCAGGTGTCTGCCGCGCGCAACAGTCCAGTCCTCAGGTCCGAAAAGACGCAGAAGAGAGTGCATAATTTCAAACATATTAGCCGAATTGAAGGCTGAATGAATACCCTTATAGCACTGATAATTAGTAACGGAATGAAGCTGCTTGGCATCGAGAATTCTGCCGTACTCACCGTGAAGAACCTCGCCGAGAAGGTAGAAATCAGGCTTGAGTGAATCACAGAAGCCTCTGAGTCTTCTGCAGAACTCATCAGGCAGACAGTAGGCAACGTCAAGTCTCAGACCATCTATACCAAAGGTATCCGACCAGAGTCTGATGCTGTCAAAAAGATACTGAACAACCTCTTCGTTGTAGAGATTAAGCTTTACGAGGTCATAATTGCCTTCCCAGCCCTCATACCAGAGGCCGTCGTTATAGTTTGAATTTCCGTTGAAATCAATACGTGCAAACCAGTTTACATAGCGTGAGTTCTGACGATTTTCCAGAACATCCTTAAAGGCCCAGAAGCCGCGGCCGACATGGTTGAATACACCGTCGAGTACCACCTTGATATCAGCCTTGTGGAGCTCGTCGCAGACCTTTTTGAAGGAATCATTCGAGCCGAGTCTGGTGTCAATGCGCTGAAAGTCTCTTGTATTGTAGCCGTGTGTGTCAGATTCGAAAACCGGACAGAAGTAGACTGCGCCGATGTTCAGCTTTTTAAGGTGTGGAATCCAGTCAATAACCTTTAAAATTCTGTCCTGTGGAATTCCGTCATTCTCAAACGGTGCTCCGCAAAAGCCCAAAGGATAAATCTGGTAGAATACTGTTTCATATGCCCACATGTTAGTTACCATACCTTTCTCGCAGGAGGAAGTTTGAAAATTAGTAAATTTTCAAACTCTGAGATTGGTGCGAAAGTCGCGCCAATCTACTCCATGAGCAACTCATTGCATTCGTTGCATTAGGAGGAAGTTTGAAAATAGTAATTTTTCGTGCAAATACAGTTGCACAAAAGCCTGCGTGTAAATTTATTTATATTGTATTTTATATCGGCATAAATTGAAAGAATTGTTAGAACAAATTTGAAAATTTATAACGAGTGATAAGCGAAGCGGTCACGAGTTTGACTTAATTATAATTATTTGCTATACAAAATTAATGGAATCTTTGCATTGATTCCGAAAAAGGAAAGAAAGGCATGGCTGTTAATATGAGAATAGAACATCCTATTGAGCCTGTTTATGACAGTGCTTCCAAAATACTGATACTGGGCTCGTTTCCTTCGGTAAAGTCACGCGAGCAGTGTTTTTTCTACGGACATAAGCAGAACCGTTTCTGGAAGGTGACGGCGGCTGTTTTTAATGAAGAGCTGCCGCAAACGATAGAAGAAAAGAGGGCGTTTTTGTTACGAAATCAGATAGCGGTCTGGGATGTAATCGCGTCCTGCGATATTGTGGGTTCGTCAGATTCCTCGATTGCAAATGTGACGGCTAATGACCTTTCAAGGATACTGGCTGCGGCGGATATCCGGCAGATTTTCTGCAACGGAGCTAAGTCCTACGAGCTCTACTGCAAATATATAGAGCCTGTGACAGGAAGAAAGGCCATAAAGCTTCCCTCTACAAGCCCGGCGAATGCCGCAAAGTCGCAGGAAGCTCTGGTAAAGGACTGGCAAGTGATTGCGGGAAATTGACGCACGAATAACATACATATATAGCGGAGAAAAATAACTATGAGCGAAATAATAAATCTTGTAAATAAGGACACTGCGGAGCGCATATCTGCGAATCGTGACTCAAAGACAAAGCATATTGATATTCACCTGCTTCGCGGAAGAAGAATTGTAATAGAGGGCTGCGAGGACCATAAATACTGCTATTGGCTGTCAAAGCAGCGTCTGGATGATATCGAAACTAATGCGGATATTTTGTCTGTTATCATGTATGACAGAAATTATGATTATATTACTCACGCCTACAGGCTGTACGATAAGCTGGGACCCGGCTGCAGTGATATCTGTGGGAATTCTTTAACCGTCAAAATAGAGCGTGTAAATGATATCGAAGGAATAGGCTACCGTGCTCCCTGGGGAACGGACTCTTTAATCAAAACTCCTGCGGAGAACGGACTTTTTATGGCAGGGGAGCTGGTGAAATATTATGACGGACTGCTTGCTCAGTGTAAGAATCTGGAGCAGTCTGCTGAGTTAATGGAAGTATTTGATAGTGCGGATAAGACCCTTATGGGCCTGAGCGGTGATGTAAGCAGAGATTATCTGAAGGCAAGAAAGCTGCTTGATTCGCTCTGGAAATGGAAGGTTATCAGGCTTTCGGGGG
Source organism: Lachnospiraceae bacterium (assembly GCA_024403355.1). Classification (GTDB taxonomy): domain Bacteria; phylum Bacillota; class Clostridia; order Lachnospirales; family Lachnospiraceae; genus RUG11977. The sequence goes on along the minus strand of JAKSRW010000042.1, from coordinate 14,291 downwards.
ATGAAAAACTCAGGTTTCGCTATGAACGTCTGCTTTCTGAGCTCGAGAGAATATATAATCAGTATATGACCAGCGTCCGCTGAAAATTAGTTTGAAAATAGGCATTGAATTATTTATCATATAGTGATATAGTTATAGGGCAGATTCAAATACTATGTTCATGAAAGGACATTTATAGATGAGAATACTTGGAATTCAGCCCGGTACGGTTACCGGAGACATGACAAATGAAGAATATTTTAACAAACAGCTCGAATTTGCAAAGGAAAAATATGACGGTCAGGAGCTGATTATGTTCCCTGAGCTTATGACCGGAAAGTATTTTGGTTTTGTAAGAGAGGACAGATGGTTCGCCTGTGCGGAGGACTTTCTGACAGGACCGACCACTAAGGCTATGCTGGCGCTTTCGAAGGAGCTGAATACCCAGATTTGCTACTCTCTTTTTGAGAAGGAAGTAAATGCTCTGGGTGAGGTAAATTACTATAACACGATGGGACTTGTTTCACCTGTCAGAGGTGTGTTCGGAAAGTACAGAAAGATTCACATTCCGGGCGGAGACTTAAGATATAACGAGTGCTACGAAAAGTACTATTTTAAGTCAGGAAATACCATTCCCGTATATACACTCGATAATGGTGTAAAGGCGGCTATGATGCTCTGCTATGACAGATCCTTCCCTGAGCTCTGGCGTTCATATTTTTTGAAGGGCGCGGAGGTAATCCTGGTTGCGACCTGTACTATGGGACTTAGGGCCGATATGTTTATTACCGAGCTTCAGACCAGAGCGCTTGAGAGCCACAGCTATGTTATGGCCCTGAACAGAGCAGGTGAGGAGAAGACCGAAAACGAGGCTAAGCCCCGAATTCATTTCGGAAAATCACTTGTCGCAGACCCTCTAGGTAATATCGTTGCACAGCTTGGTGATGAGCCCTGGGCAAGCATTGAGGCAGAGGTTGATCCCGAAAAAATTAAGTACGCAAGAGCAAGACTTAACTGGGAAAGAGACAGACATCCTGAGCTTTACGGTATGGTAAGCGATCCTCATTACGGAATGGATGGCATGATTTACGAAAGAGGCTTTTAAGTAAGTCGGAAGGATAATGATAAATGCTCCGGTTATCTCTTGGGCGGTTTTTATCTGTCTAATACAGGTAACCGGGTCTATTATGACTAAGGTATAATCAATTGATTATATAAAAGATAAGGATAACCCATTCCTTTAGGCGGTGGGGACAAGCCTTATTCGGTGCGGGGGACAATCCACATACCAAAGGGCTGCGAAGCAGCCGGCTTTTAACGAGTAACAAGCGAAGAGGTTACGAGTTTTGAAAAATAATAATTGCAACGGAATAGGAGAAAGTTAGTGAAAAAGAGATATTTTGCGGTGTCTGTTATATTTACCATGATAATGCTCTGCCTGACGGCCTGCGCTTCGGGTGACAATGATACGATTAAAATCGGTTCGATTCATCCCCTTACGGGAAGCATGGCCTACGAAGGACAGGCAATGGTTAATTCACAGAAGATAGCGATTGATAAAATAAACAGTGAGGGCGGAATAAACGGAAGGAAGCTCGAGCTGGTGGTAAAGGACAGCATGGGTACCTCATCGGGTGCAGCAAATGCAGCCTTAAAGCTTGCAAATGACGGTGTTATCGCCCTTACGGGAACCTATACCAGCAGCTCTGCGCAGGTTGTGTCAAGAATGGCTGAAAAGACGAAGATTCCCTTTGTTGTAACGGTTGCGTCAAGCGACAGCCTCTTGAAGAACGGCTACAAATACACCTTCAGAATCCAGCCCAGTGTTTCGGTATTCAGTAAAAACTTTCTGGATTATCTTAAGTTCGTGAAAACCGATGATATGAAGACGGTAGCCTTCATTTACGAAAATTCAAATTACGGTGCGGGTATTGCAGAGTATATCAGCGATCATATTGATGAAACAGGACTTGAAATTGTCGGAATGCTTTCTTATGCGGCCACTACCTCGACTCTCAGCTCGGAGGTAACAAAGCTGGCGGCTCTTAATCCGGACCTGCTCGTTCCCATCGGATATTATTCGGACCAGTCACTTCTTATGAAGGAAATTCTGGAGCGTGACATTCACTTTAATACCATTCTCGGCTGTGCGAACGGAGCGTTTTCCGATGCGAAATTCCTCGATGCCTACGGCAATCAGGTGGACGGCATTTACGATATAAATTACAGATATAATCCCAATTCTTCGGAGACCGATTATCTGTTAAAGACTTACCTTGAGGAGTACGGAGTGGATATTCCGGTTCATGCAATCTACGGCTACGAATCAATCATGGTGGTGGCGGATGCTCTCAGGCGTGCGGACACAGATGATGCAAATTCTGTAAGAGATGCGCTTGCGGCGGCCGATATTAAGGAGCACATTCTCCCCCAGGGCGACATCGTCTTTGACGAAAGCGGCGAAAATATCAATTCGGCCGGCGTGCTTGTAAGGATAGAGGATGCAAAGCATGTGATTGTTTATCCTGAGGAGTATGCGGATAAATAACAGGGCAGTATTGAAGGATATTCGATAAAACGATTGGAGGATATTTATTATCATGAGTATACAGTTTGTTCAGACTCTGGTAGACGGTATCATGATGGGCGGTGTCTATGCGCTTGCTGCACTGGGCCTTTCACTGATATTCGGTGTACTGAAGATCACAAATTTTGCACATGGTGCAATGATGACCATCGGAATGTATTCCGTATATGTAATCTCAACCTATTACGGAGTCAATCCCTATCTGGCACTTCCGGTATCAATTCTGATGCTTTTCCTGATAGGTTATCTGGTGCAGCGCTTTCTGATTCAGCGAATCGAGCATGCGCCTGCGCATAATCAGCTTTTACTGACTCTCGGACTTGCCTACATTTTCGAAAATCTTTTGCTGATTATTTTTACACCCAACTATAAAAGTCTTCAGGTTGAGGGCATGGAGAAGGCTATCAAAATCGGCGGTCTGACAATTGCACCGGCAAAGATTATTGCCTTCGGAGTGGTAATCGTAGTAACAGTTCTTGTATATCTTTTTCTCTATAAATCAAGCCTCGGACTCAAGGTAAGAGCCGCTGCACAGAATGACGACGGTGCGCTTCTGATGGGTATCAGGGTAAAGGAAATTCGCGGAATTGCCTTCGGAATCGGCGCTGTCTGCACAGGAATCGCAGGCTCACTGCTGGTTCCCGTAATGAGTATTTACCCTACTCTCGGTGAGGTATTTCAGCTGAAGTGCTTCGTTATTGCGGTGCTCGGCGGCATGGGAAATCTCTGGGGCGCACTTATTTCGGGCATTATTATAGGACTTGTAGAATCCGTTTCGGGATATGCACTCGGCGGAAGCTGGAGTGAGCTTCTGATTTATGCGGTATTTATTCTTATACTTGTATTCAAGCCTACCGGCTTATTCGGAAGGGGGAACAGACGTGATAAATAATAAGATTGAGAAATATTCTATCATTGTTCTCCTGGCAATGGCGGTTATATATCCTGTTTTTTCAAATTCATATATGATAAGTGTCGGCGTTTCGATACTTACAATAGCGCTTCTGGGCCAGAGCTGGAACCTGATGAGCGGCTATGCCGGACAGTTTTCCTTTGGTCATGCGGCATTTTTCGGAGTGGGTGCATACACCTCAAGTATTCTTTATGTTGATTTCGGAATCAGCCCCTGGATAGGCATGCTTATCGGTATGGCGATGGCGGCAGCTGTGGGTGTTGTAATAGGTTTTTTGTCCTTCAGATACAGAATAAAGGGTGATTTCTTCGCGCTCGTTACACTTGCCTTTGCAGAGATTTTACGAGTCCTTTTCAATAATACAAAGGCACTTAAGGGTGCGGGCGGAATACTTATTCCCTATAAGAATGACTGGAGCGAGTTCCAGTTTGAAAATGACAAAATCTTCTATATAATCCTGCTTTTAATGGTAATTCTTGCAACTTTTGTTCTGGCAGTCATCAGTAAAAGAAAGCTGGGCATCTGCCTTATCGCAATTAAGGAAAGCCAGAGCGCCGCAAGGTCATTAGGTGTTCCGGTACTGAAGTATAAGCTTATTGCCATGGCGATAAGTGCGGCAATGGCAGGTATGGCAGGTACATTTTATGCGCAGTATTACGGCTTTATCGATCCGACGGTAGTATTTGCCGCATCGATTTCGGTGGAGGCTATAGTTCCCTGTATTATCGGCGGTGCGGGAACACTTTGCGGCCCGCTTCTGGGCGCTGTAATCATTGTACCGCTGCAGGAGCTCAGCAACAGCTTATTTGACGGAATTAACGGACTTAATATGATTATCTACGGTCTTCTGATTGTAGTATTCATCATTTTCTGCCCGGATGGAATATACGGTACTATTGTAAAAAGAGTGAAGGGGGAAAAGTAAATGGACATTCTGACAGCTAAGGATGTATGTAAAAGCTTTAACGGAAATATGGCCGTGGACCATGCTTCGCTCAATGTGGAGAAGGGCAAAATTACCGGACTGATAGGTGCGAACGGTGCAGGTAAAACCACACTTTTCAACTGTCTTTCGGGCTATTATCCCGCGGCGTCGGGTAAAATCATTTTTGACGGCAGGGAGATTCAGGGTATGTCGGCGCAGAAAAGATGCAAGCTCGGAATTGCCAGAACCTTTCAGATTGCAAAGCCCTTCGGTTGTCTTTCAGTTATTGATAATGTGGCGGTAGGAGGCTATAATAAGGCTAAGGATAAGGCCGAGGCCTATAAAAATGCGCGTGAGAGTCTGGAGTTTGTTCATCTTGACCATAAGGCGGAGGAGCTTGCCTTCAGACTTAATACAGGCGAACAAAGACAGCTGGAGCTTGCACGTGCGCTTTCGACCAAGCCCACGCTTTTACTTCTTGATGAGGTAATGGCAGGACTTACGCCCACCGAATCCGAAGAGATGATAAAGCTGATTTTTAAGGTAAGAGACAGCGGGATTACAGTGCTTCTCATTGAGCACATTATGCCTGCGGTTATGAAGCTTTCGGATAAAATATATGTGCTGGACCGTGGAAAAATCATCTGTGAGGGTGAACCCAAAACAGTTGTGAACGATCCCAGAGTTATAGAATCATATCTCGGAAAGGCAGGTGCGGCTTATGCTAAAAATAACTAATCTTCTTGTAAAAAGAGGTAACCTGCAGATAATTCAGAATGTATCGATGGAGGTAAAAAAAGGCGAAACCGTTTCACTTATGGGTGCGAACGGTGCGGGTAAAACCACTCTTTTAAGAGCTCTTTCGGGTATAGGAAATATCATATCGGGAAAGGTTGAATTTCTCGGACAGGATATTACTCATCTGACTGCCGACAAAATAGTTGAGGCGGGCCTTATTCAGATTCCTGAGGGACGTCAGCTTTTCCCTGTAATGTCTGTGTATGAGAACCTGAAAATCGGTGCAAACTCAAAGGAAGCCAAGGTTAAGGCGGCCGAAAATCTTGAATATGTCTACTCTATTTTCCCGGAGCTTAAGGATATGGGGAAGAAGGCGGCAGGTGATCTGAGCGGCGGCCAGCAGCAGATGGTTGCGATAGGACGAGGCCTTATGGCGGCACCGAAGCTTCTGATTCTGGATGAGCCATCAATCGGTCTTTCACCTCTTATGACGCAGCGTGTGCTTGAGGCGGTAAGGCAGATAAACACTAAGGGTGTTGCGGTGCTCATTGCGGAGCAGAACATTTATGATGTTCTGGAAATTGCGGGCCGTGCATATGTACTTGAACAGGGTAAAATCAGATTTTCAGGAACTGCGGATGAAATAAGAGGCAGTGACAGAATCCGTGAAATGTATTTAGGAATTTAGATATGACGATTATTGATTATTAAGACAGATTTTATATGAGGAGGAAGATTGATAATATTATGGATAAGCTTATTAAAAACGGAAATGTAGTATTTGAAACTGATGTCAGAAAGGCTGACATTCTGGTTCGCGGCGAGAAGATTGCAGCGATTTTTGCACCCGGTGAGTATGAGGGTGAGGCAGAGGTAATTGATGCGACAGGACTTTACATTATGCCCGGTACCATCGACCCTCATGAGCATCTCGGACTTTACAAGCCACTGGGGGATGCTTTCAGATGTGATACTCCACGTCAGGCAATCGGTGGTGTGACAACGCTTATCAATTATCACAGAGGCAAGGGTAATTATTACGAGACCGTAAAGGAAGCTATCGAGGACGGCGAGAAGAACAGCTATGTGGATTTCGCACTTTCTCTCGGACTTTGCGCAAAGGAGCACCTCAATGAGCTTCAGGGTTATGTGGATGAGCTCGGTATCACCTCCTTCAAGTTTTTCTTTGATAAGCAGGACATTGCGCATAAGTTCTATGACCTTCCCGAGGAGGCTGCTCTTACACTTGACAAGCCTGATTTTCTTGACATTCTGAAGAGACTTCGTGCTATTTCACCGGAGCTTCTTCTTTGCACCCACTGTGAGGATGCAGACCTTTTCAGAGCTCTTCAAAAGCAGGTGAAGGAGGCTGATGATCCCGACGATAAGTACACACTTACAGGCTTTGAGAAGACCCGTCCCGGCTATGTTGAGACCATTTCCGTAGCCGATACGATGTGGCTTAACAGCATTGCGGACGGAAATATGTATGTGGTTCATACCTCTGCCGCAAGCTCTGTTGAGATGTACGAGATGCTCTCAAAGAAGCTTGGCGGAAAGGTTACTCTCGAGACCTGTCCCCATTATCTTGTACTTACAAAGGATTCACCCTGCGGGCTGCTTGGAAAGGTTAATCCTCCTTTAAGAACTACCGCTGACAATGAGGCACTCTGGGAGGGCATCCGAAATGGCAGCGTAAAGACCATGGGTACCGACAATGTGCCTGTAAAGAAGGAGAAGCGCTTTGAACGTGGCGACGATATCTGGGATGTATTCGTAGGCTTCGGCGGTCCCGGAATGATTCTTCCAACACTGCTCAGCGAGGGCTACCACAAGAGAAACATCCCTCTGACCACACTTTCTATGGTCAACAGTACAAATACCGCAGATGTATTCCTTCTTCGTGACAAGGGTCATATCGCACCCGGCTTTGATGCCGACCTTGCAATCGTAGACCTTGACTGGGAGCGTGAAATCACACCCGAGCTCTACGGCGACAGCGACTTCTCTGTATATGCCGGCATGAAGTTCAAGGGCTGGCCCAGATACACATTAAGCCGTGGTGAAATCATCCAGAAGGACGGTAAGATTCTGGCTGAGGCAGGACGCGGAAAGTATATTCACAGAACGATCAGTAAATAATATTTGTGATAAAGGTAGGCACAGTAACCTGTGGCTTTACAGTTGACGAAAGGATATGTATATGAAAACAAAACGAATTGCATTATGTATGATGATGATCATTGGCATTATTGCCGAGTTTATGTTATTTACAGATACGGTAAATGCAAAGACCAAAACTGAAGAAAACATAAAAATAAACACAATTGCTGTTCACGGTGTGTATGAATCTTCTAATACTTTTAGTGAAGGACTTGCTTCGGTAAAGAATTCTGATGGAAAATGGGGGTATATTAATAGTTCTGGTGAAGAAATTGTAAAATGCCAATATGATAAAGTGGATAGTTTATCAGGTGGTTATGCATTAGTTGAAAAAGACGGAAAAAGTGGAATGATTAATGCAAAGGGCGTTGAGGTTATAAAGTGTCAGTATGATACCATTATTAAATATTCGGACACTGTTTTTCGTGTAAAAAAAGACGAAAAATGGGGTGCGGTTAATATTAATGGCAAGGAGATTGTTAAATGTAAATACGATGAATACAGGTATATATCAGATGAAGAGGACATTATTTTATTCGGGGAAGCAGAAAATGGGTACCTGGTTAATAAAAACGGAAAGGTAAAGAAATCTACATATGGTTCGGTTTGGGAAAATGCCAATGGCTATATTGGTGTTTGGAAATCCGGGAAAAGCGGATATCTTAATAACAATTTTAAGGAAATAGTTAAATGTGAGTATTATTCTTTGGGGGTGGTATCCGATGGTCTTATTGCGTTTGTTAAGAATGACAAGTATGGGTACTTTAATACAAAGGGCAAAGTTGTAATCAAGTGCCAGTATGACTGGGGAACTGATTTTTCGGAAGGCTTGGCAATTGTTCAAAAAAACGGTAAGAATTTTATTATTAATAAAAAGGGTGAGACGGTTTCAAAACTTAAGGATACATATACTTCTGCCGGTAAGTTTGAAAATGGACTTGCGGTAGTTTGTGTGGATTATAATAAATGGGGTGTAATTGACAAAAAAGGAAAGACCATAGTAACCTGTCAGTATAACTGGGCACCTTATGTCATGGGAAAACTTATTATTATAAAAGAAGATGGCAAGTATGGCATTATAAACAGTAAAGGTAAGATTGTTTCAGATTACAAATATGATTCAATAGGAAACCCAGTTGAGGGATATAGTGTAGTAAATGAAAATGGTAAAGAAGGTTTGATTAATGCTGATGGCAAAGAAATATTAGCATGTAAGTATGACAAGGTTTATGATTCCGCAGGTAACCTGGCTGCTGGGTATATTGCAGTAAGAGAAAATGGCAAAGTGGGCTTGTTTAATGCTGATGGCAAGGAAATATTAGCATGCAAATATGACAGTGTTTCTGGTTTTGGCGAAGGTGGTTTGGATTCGGAGCATGCTTTTGTTGTTTTAGATGATAGGTATGGTATTATAGACAAGACCGGAAGCTTAGTTGCAGACTGTCAATATGGCTGGTTTGTAATAAACTGTGGAAATGGCTTTATAATGGTTAATAAAGATGGTAAATGGGGACTGATTAATAGCAGTGGCGAACTTATTGTCAAGTGTGAAAATGATGATTGGCCTTTTATGATTTCAGATGAATGGGTTCGTGTTGACAAAAATGGCAAGTATGGCCTGACTGATATAACTGGGAAACAGGTAATTAGCTGTAAGTATGAAGGTATTGGCTTAATGACCAAAGACATTTTTCTTGTTAATAAAGACGGTAAATGGGGTGCGGTCAATAAATTTGAAAAGGAAGTAATAAAGTGTGAATATGATGTCCTTACAGGATTTGTTGATGGATATGCAGTAGCAATTAAGGGTAAAAAGACATTCATATTATCAATTGGATAATAAAAAACACTAAGAGAGTAAAAGATAATCAAAGTTTATGAGGGTCTGTCGTGAGGGGCAGGCCCTATTTTAATCCGGGTTTTTGAGGGCTCTTTGTGTGGTCCGGTTTAAGGCGATATTTTAGGTGTGTTTATATCAATACAATCTATAATATAAAAAACTGTAGAATTCTACAGAAAATGCGATTATATGATTGATAGAAATAAATATCTATAGTAATTGATTGATATTCAATCGAAATAATGGATTTCCTAAAATTACCCGCATAAGAAGATGTGGTATAAGGTTTATGGTAGTTCTACTTTGGATTTCTGACTATAGCATATGAGAAGAGCACCGGCGAGTCAGTTGATGGTAAACTACCATTGATTGGCTCATTTTGAATGTACATTTTTGTTTCAGCTCCCCTAATACTTTACTTCACAAATCTCCTGATTTATGGTATTATTTATACATCATTCTAAAAGAATTTGGGAGGACTATGGAAAGTAATCAGTTATTGGATAATAAGCTATTTGAAGCCTTTGCGAATGCATCTGATAATATTTATATTTATGTAACAGATATGGACCGTAATCTGACCAGATGGTCAAAGAGTGCGGTAGAATACTTTGGCATAGAGGATGAATATCAGTATAATACCGGAGAAAAATGGATAGAAAGCGTCCATCCGGATGACAGACAGATGTATATAGAGGATATTATGTCTGTACTGTCCGGAACGACATCACAGCATAACTGTCAGTATCGTGCGAGAAACAGATACGGCGAGTATGTGTGGGTAGAGTGCAGGGGTTCGATTATAAAGGATAAGGACGGAAAGCCCTCGCTTTTTGCGGGTATTATGACACGTCTCGACAATCAGAATAAGTATGATAATCTTACTCACCTGCTTACAGGCTTTGAGCTGGCGCGTGCTCCCTTCGAGGGTCAGGGAGCACTGATGATTATCGGAATTGACGGTTTCAGAAATATTAACAGCCAGTATGGTATCAGCTACGGAAATAAAATACTTGTGTCTCTGGCGGGAATAATCGGAAAAGAAGCAGTATAAAAAGTTTTATGTCAGCTTTAATGTTTCGTATCTGCAGATGGAGGACCCTGAATTCGTTCCGGCTGTTCTTCGGACAGTAGATGAGTTTGGAGCCGACCCCGAAAATATTGTGGTGGAATTAACGGAGAGTATTCTTGATGTGGATACTCTGGTAATAAAGCAGTCCTTTGAACTGTTAAAGAGCAAGGGAATAAGAATCGCGCTGGATGATTTTGGAACGGGAAATTCGTCCTTCTGGATGCTTCACAATATAGATGTAGACATACTGAAGCTGGACCAGACCTTTATCAGAGGCCTGGGAAGCAGCGAGAAAAAGATAGACTTTGCCATTGTTGAGGGCGTGGCGCTTATGTGTGAGCGCATTGGCTTCTTAACTGTGGCGGAGGGTGTTGAAACAAGGGACATCTGGGAAATGATCAGTAAATTCGGCTTCAAGGGAATTCAGGGATATTTGTTCTCCAGACCGGTTGAAAAGGATGCCTTTGAGGAACAGCTCGATAAATATGGAATGAAATTGACGGTATAAAAGCTATGAAAACACGTGAGGATCTATTGGAGTATGGTCTTTCCTTTCCTGATAGCTACAGGGAGGCCCCCTTTCATGACCAAAACTGGCAGCTTGTGCGCTATAAAGGCAACAAAAAGGCCTTTTTGTGGACCTATGAGAAGGATGGTTTTCTGAATCTTAATGTAAAGGTTGACCCGGCTAAGGCCTGGTTCTGGAGGGATATTTATAAATCGGTTATTCCGGGATATCATCAGAACAAGGATCACTGGAATACTATCATCATGGATGGTACGGTATCCGAAAATGATATTAAGCTGATGATTGAGGAAAGCTATGAGCTGGTCTCTGATTCCCCTTCAAAGAGAATATATGAGGCTGTGAAAAAGATTCCCAAAGGAATGGTAGCGACCTATGGGGCAGTGGCTGAGGCGGCGGGTGATAAGAAGATGGCGCGTGCCGTAGGCAATGCCCTTCACAGAAATCCCGACCCGGAGAATATTCCCTGCTACAGGGTGGTGAATTCAAGGGGAGAGCTTGCGGGAGAATTTGCATTCGGCGGAGCAGGGGCGCAGCGTAAGCTTCTGGAGGCAGATGGCATAGAATTTATTGACGGACGTGTGGATTTGGCAAAATACGGCTGGAGCATAAACGGCTGAATCAGGTTGTATATATGAGAATATTATTTGATATGGATAAAAAGGATTACAATCCGGACGGCAAGGTTTTTTCAAGACCTTCCGTAAGGGCTGTAATCAGCAGGGACGGGAAGGTTCTTCTGGTTTATTCCAAGAAATATAATTATTTTAAGTTCCCCGGCGGAGGCATTGAGGAAAAAGAAAGCCATAGCGAAGCCTTGGCACGTGAGGTACAGGAGGAGACGGGCTATAGAATTATTCCTGACGGTGTGGAGGAATTTGGAAAGGTTATAAGAAAGCAGCGGGACAGTCTTAAGCCGGACTGCATATTCCTGCAGGAAAACTATTACTACATGTGTAGAATTGAGGAAGAATGCGGTGAAACAAGGCTGGATGACTATGAGGCTGAGGAAGGCTTTACGCCAGTATGGATGGATCCTTTTGATGCTTCGCACTGTAATCGCTACTGTAATTCTGAGGACGTGGACCATGATATGGTTATGCGTGAGGCCCGGGTGCTTGACCTCGTAGATACAGAACTTCGAAAGAAGAGCTGGGAGGAGCATGAGCGAGAGACGATTAATAAGCTTGGAAATCCGGAATATGCCGAAATGCTGAAATATGTGGAGGGTGTACTCAGTGAAGTGCCTTCTGAACGTGTTGAAGCTAAAACATCCATCAATTACAGCAGGTTTGAGCATATAAAGCATGTGCTGGGCTGGGCCAAAAGACTGTATGACTTGGCTGATAACAAGGATGAGCTGCGCTATGATGACATTATGATAGCAAGTATTTTTCATGATGTCGGAAGAAATGTGAACATAAAGGGCCTTTCGCACGCAGAGGCCGGTATTCCGCTGACAAGAGAATATCTTGAAAAGCACGGATACCCGAAGGAGCGTATTGAATATATCTGTTCGCTTGTGGGGCAGCATTCCGATAAATGGAAAATGAAGAATAATCAGGATCTCGATAAAAATCTGCTGCTTCTGATGGAGGCGGATTTGCTGGATGATATGGGGGCCCTGGGTATAATCATGGACAGCATGATTGTGATGAAGCGTAACCCAGAGGCTGTATTTAAGGACTGTCTGAATCACATCGAGAGATTCACTTATCGCCAGATGCAGGATAATCCGATGGTTTCGGCAGCGGGAATTAAGCTCTGGAATGAAAAGACGGCGCTGACCAATGCCTTCGTGGAGAGTTTAAGAGCCGACCTAATACTGTAGGTCAGTAACGGATGAATTTGACAGTAATCGAGGGGATGGTGGAATTATTATGCTTTGGATAATAATGGCGGTTTTATCTGCGTTATTTGCAGGATTAACCTCTGTTTTTGCAAAATGCGGCATAAAGAAGACCGATTCGGATGTTGCCACGGCGGTCCGGACAATAGTGGTGCTGATTTTTTCGTGGATAATGGTATTTCTGATAGGCTCATTTGAGACGATAGCTGACATCAGCATGAAATCACTGATTTTTTTAGGGCTTTCGGGACTGGCGACAGGTGCATCCTGGATTTGTTATTTTAAGGCTCTTGCAATAGGGGATGTGAATAAGGTTGTACCGATTGACAAATCGAGCACCGTATTATCTGTACTTCTGGCTATCATCCTGTTTGGTGAAACGGATAATCTGCCCGTAAAGCTGGGCGGAACCGTATTACTCGCCGCAGGAATATTTTTGATGATAGAAAAGAAGCAGAACAGCGGAGGGGAAAAGGGCAGCAGACGTGTCTGGCTTCCGTATGCTGTGGCATCGGCGGTATTTGCGGCAGTTACATCGATACTCGCAAAAATAGGAATAGAGGGTGTGGAATCAAATCTCGGAACCGCACTTCGTACCTGTGTTGTGCTTCTGATGGCCTGGCTGGTAGTTTTTATGAAGAAAAAACAGAAGCTTGTCAGACAAATCGATAAAAAAGAACTGGCTTTTATCGGACTTTCAGGTATTGCGACAGGTGGCTCGTGGCTCTGCTATTACTATGCCATACAGAACGGTGATGTGAGTGTTGTTGTGCCTATTGACAAGCTGAGTATAATAGTATCTGTAGTGTTCTCATATTTCGTTTTTAAAGAGAGGCTTTCAAAAAAGGCAATGCTCGGACTTTTGCTGATGGTTGCCGGTACGCTTCTTATGGCGATAATGAAATAGAGAAAAAATTTTAGAAAAGGACATGGTGTTTAAAATGAAAAAAATGTTATTATGTATCTGTATGCTTTTGATGGCAAGCTTATGCTTTGGCTGTTCGGGAAAGAATAAGTCAGAGGATAAAAAGGATGCCTCGGATTTATCCTCAATGGTTGCAGATGCAGTAAATGAAGTCAGTGCAGTCGGAAAGTACGTGGAAGAAAGCAGAAATAATGCAGATGCTTCAAATTATGATACTTTGGTTGTTTCGGCTCAGATTGCCCTTACAGACCTTGAGCTCTATGAAAAAATAGTGTCAGAGAAGCATACTTACACAATTACTGTGAAGGCTGACGGTGTTGAAATCGCCTGCGACGGAGCAGTGGTGGATGAGGAAGATAATGTTTATAAGAGCTTTGCTGAATCTTTAGGATCAGGATTTGCTGATAGCATGAAGAAGAAATCAAAGACTGCTGAGGACTATGTAATAACAATCGATTCAACCGGTGCGGTATTAAAAACCGTTAGTCCTTGAGATACAAACTTTGTCAAATAGTAAAAATATTCATATTTGCATAATGGTTGCTAATAATTGCTTATAAATTATAGTTGCTAATTTAAAAATATATGTTATAATAACTATTGTGAGATGCGGATATGGTTAGAAAAGATATTTGCAGCTCCTTAAAATTGACGTTTCCCATTTCTTCATACATATTTTCTTTAGTAGAGTCCACCTGGTAATTCGGGTGGATTTTACTTTTTAGGATAACAAGCGGGAATCCTCGGTAATTCAATTACCGCAGATGAAAGCGA
>JAKSRW010000041.1 GCA_024403355.1 Lachnospiraceae bacterium | reverse complement strand
GCCAGATTTAGGTTCTGGTGCGCGAGCGTGCAGGTTCAAGTCCTGTTATCCGCATTCTAAAAGGAGTCTTGATGAGAGGTCATCAAGGCTCCTTTTCCTTGCACAAAAGCCTTGGAAACAATGGAGTTCTGGGAAAGTCCCAAAATGCCGATTTGAGCCTTTGGGCAGTTTCTCCAAGGCGATGCTGGCAATCATTATTTTAGAATTTGGGCGCTTGTTCGTCGCTTCTGTCGCCCGTTGGAGCAATAATTAATTGCGATACGGCGAACCGTATCACAAATAATGGATTTTAAAAATCCAACATATTGAAAAACAAGGAAAGGATGGCAGTTTTGTCATCCTTTTAATGTTTGGTGCTGACATGGTAAGTCGATACTGGCTAAGTGACCTATGGGTAGAAAAATCATTGAAGCATAGGCAGTGGATATAGCGTTGATATTGGTCAGAAATTCTACAGAATATGATACGCTTTTTTCTACAGAGTTATCACTTCTGTATACTAATTAAAAATTGAGTATACAGAGTTTTTGACTCTATATACTAGTAGATTTTTGGTGATTTTAGGGAATGATTTGGATATAATAAAAGAGAATAAATCTTAATTTAATACTGATTTAAATGTTGAAAAGGTGCAAAGATTTTTATCTATGCACCTTTTCTGTTTAAAAAGTTTTTTAAATAGCTGTTGATTATTTCCGATAAATATATTAAAATCTATTTAAAAGAAATTTTAAATAGGTAATGCTTATGAGTGAAACAAATATTTTTAAGGTGTTGGCTGATAGTCAGCGCAGAGACATTCTTGTAATGTTAAGAGAAGGACGATTAAATGCCGGTGAGATTTCGGAAAAACTAAAAATAACGCCGGCTGCACTATCCTACCATCTAAAACTACTAAAGAATGCAGATTTAATATCAGAGTATAAGGAAAAAAATTATATATATTATGAGATTAATACGACAGTCTTTGATGACTTAATTTTGTGGATTAATCAGTTTGGAGGGAAAAAATAATGAAGAAGATAATGTGGCTTTTGGCAGTGCTTCCAATAATTGTTACAAGTGTTGTATTGCAATTTATGCCTGATATAATACCGATGCATCATGACTTAGCAGGGAATACTGATAGGTGGGGAAATAAAATGGAATGTTTCATTTTCCCAATCATTATTATAGGTATTACATTGTTTTGGCAGTTACTTATCAAAGCGTATGAGAAGAAAGCTGCAAAAGCTAAAATAGAGAAAGAACAGATGGAGGCTAAATCATCTGCGAAATTTTTATATATCGTCGGAATAGCGGAAGCAATAATGTTTGGTGTAATGCATTATTTCATACTTTATTCTTCATATGTGCAGGCAAGTACAGGTGAAAACAAGGCAACTATAGACATTGCCAAGATTTCTTGTATGTTATTGGGATTTTTGTTTATAGTGCTTGGAAACTTTATGACTAAGACAAAGAAAAATGCAGTTGCAGGAGTTAGAACTGTTTGGAGTATGCATAATGATAATACCTGGAGAAAAAGTAATCGTTTTGGTGCAATATCCATTATTGTAGCTGGTTTATTAACAATAGTGACCACTGCATTTGTAAGCGGGATGGTCAGCACAGTTTTCTTACTTGTGTATATTATTTTGGCAGCGATTATTACAGTAATATATTCAAAAAGGGTATATGATGCAGAAATAAAAAAAGAAAAACTGTAATAATAATGAAGTCTGTAATTGGGAGGAGTTTGCATGGATAGAGATCCATTTAAAGAGTATATAAAAGAATCTGAGCCGGAGAAGCGCGATAAAGGGTATGCCTGGCATACAGCGATTGGCTTGCAGGCCGTTGATGGACTTAAAACTTCAAAATATCTTATAGATACTGCAATTAGAAATATTGAAGGTGATATTTCGATAGATGAGGCCAGCGAATTATTAAATAGCTATTATGAGGAAAATCCGAAAACAGATAGTGACGATAGAACTGAGGAAGCGGATAAAGTAGCACTTCGAATAGCTAAGATTTTGTCAGAGAAAGCATTCAGTTTTAATCCCAATGAGTATATCTCTATACACAAGAAATTATTTACAGGCATATACAATCATGCTGGTAAAATACGTGATTATAATATTACAAAAAAAGAATGGGTGCTTGATGGAGCGACCGTTTTGTATGGTAGTGCTTCAGAGCTTAGAGCTACACTTGATTACGATTTTTCTGAAGAGAAAAAATTCAGTTATAAAAATTTAGGGATGGATGAGATTATCCATCATTTGGCTGTCTTTGTGTCGAGATTGTGGCAAATTCATATATTTGGAGAAGGTAATACAAGAACTACAGCAGTATTTTTTATCAAATATTTGCGAACATTAGGTTTTGATGCTACAAATGATATTTTTGCAGAGAATGCCTGGTATTTTAGAAATTCTTTAGTAAGAGCAAATTATAACGATCTTAAAAAAAGCATTCATGAAACCACAGAGTACTTGGAGTTGTTCCTTAGAAATCTTCTCCTGGACGAAAAAAACGAACTGCATAATCGTTCTATGCATATAAGTGGATTGTTGAAAGCGGACATTCAAAGCACAAAAGTGGACATTAAAATTCCAAAAGCGGACATTGAAAAGCGTTTATCAAACATTGATGCAGTAATAAGAAATAAAACGTCAATGCATATAATTGCTTTATATGAAGAATGTGGTAAAGATAGGATATTTGGACGTTCTGTTGTTGAACAGGTTACAGGTTTAAAATCCTCCAGAGCATCGGAAATCATAAATCTGATGGTGGAAAATGAAATAATAGAGCCCGTTAAAGGAAAAGGAAAAGGAAAATATCGATTTATGTGATTGGCAATAAATTTAAGTTTATTCTCTCAAGTAGTTAGCACTGAAAATTGATATTAATCTCTCTGAAAGATGGAAATTTATGTTTATATGAAGCTCAAATCCCGTCGCATCTTCGTCGCATGATTTTGACAGAAGAATATTTATTACCGGTCACTTGGTAAGGACATCGAAGCAGGGTTAAGGTTGCTGAAACCCTTGATTTTTCTACATTTAGATGTTCAAGTCCTGTTATCCGCATTACATTTTTTACGAGTGCGGTCTACAGGACTTGAACCTGCTCCACTTTTTGTGTAAGCAGCAGTCTGTTATTTAACAGATGTATCCAGTCTGAAGAATGTCGGAATAACGGTATACATAGCATGGTTAACTGTTGTTCCGCCATGTCCGTGATGGATTTCTACGCAGTAACAGAAGTTACCGTCACGGAAATTGTCGCAATACTTAAATGTATCTGTAAGCTTCTCCATAGCTTCAACCTGAGGCTTAACATTCTCATATGCAACATCGATATCGCCACCTGCTACAGGATAAAGAAGGAATCCGTCAAGTCCGCATTCAGCATTGTTTGCAATCTCTGCAAGAGCAGCTGCCTTTGCATCGGGATCGCCCTTCTGTCCTACAAGAACCCAGTCATCGCCGCACATAGGAAGGAAGTATGCAACCTGGTCAAGACAGTTCTCAAAAATTGTCCATGTACATACGCCACCCATTGAGAAGCCGGAAAATGCTCTGTGAAGTCTGGATGCCTTAATTCCTTCGGGTGTTACATCACCGCCTGCATATGTATTATATTTGCTCTCAAATGCAGGAATAAGGTAATCAAGGAACTCCTGATAAAATGTTTCCGCACTTACAGTATCATCCTGACCGGGAACATAATAGCTCGGTGCGCAGATAATGACAGGTTCACATCTTTTTGTTTCAATCATCTTATCGAAAATCTTCTTGAACATTGTATTTCTGTCACCGTTGCCAAGATAATTATTCTCGCTTCCGCCGCCGCCATGCATGAGATAAAGGACATTATATTTCGTTTCCTTGTCATTCTCATCATAACCGTAAGGAAGATATACCTTAGCAGGCTTCTCATATTCTGTACCGTCAGCCTTCTTGGCCGTATATGAGAAAGACTCAACAGTTCCCTGCTGTGTTATGCCATCGGTATAATCATCCGGAAGCTCATAATATGTATTATCAGGAAAATCTATCTCGCTCTTTGAAATCTTTACAGGCTCAGGTGCTGCCGTAGGTTCGGGTGTAGCTGTGGGCTCAGGTGTTGCCGTGGGCTCAGGTGTTGCTGTAGCCTCAGGTGTTGCTGTAGCCTCAGGTGCCGCTGTCGCTGTTGCTGCAGGTGCCGTGGTTGCTGTTGCTGCAGGTGTTGTCTTTGTATCTTTTGTATCGTCACCCGATGAACATCCTGTAAGCGCCAGACATAAAATTAACAATAATGCAATCGCTTTTTTCATACAATCCTCCGTTTGTGAAATTTTTCGGTATTATCTGAATCTCATCATTCAGTACTTTGGACATTATATGCTAATTTGAAAACTAATTCAATGCATATATTGCTATGTTCGAAATGACCGCTTCCCTACATACTGCTAACTTTTCATGTTATCCGATTCCGATTTCAAACCCGCCGGAAACGTCAACCGGTTTGTCAAAGCGGTCAGAAGCGGATATTTTTACCTGCATTAGTGCGCAGCTCCTTTTGATGCAAAAAACCTATAAAAAACCTCATTTCGCCGTCATAAATGCAAACATTATAATTGATATTCATTGCTCCGGCATGTATAATATACTTATATTTGCAGACCAGGAGAAGCTGATACCGAAAGCGAACTCATCATTGGTTTTTATAGTAAAGTATTTCATGTAGAGTCGCCCTTTAAACCGGCGATAATTGTGAAATAACAGGATATTGCGATTATAATACCCGGGAATTTATACGTTCGGATTATGAGGAAACTCAACTAAAAGGCTTGGTGATTAGAATGAATGCAGAAATGATTATAGCGTTAGTTATTATTTCTTTTGTTGCAGGGATTATGATTATTATCGGAATTGCTCAAATGGCTAAGAAAAATGAGCCCGTTGGTTTTTATAATGTCATAGCTCCCCCTAAAAAAGAAGAGATATCTGATCTAATACAATGGAATAAAAAACATGGTGCGATTTGGATTGCTTACGGGATATGCATAGAGCTCGGATTCTGGCTGGGATATGCTATGCCTATTGAAGCCTTAGAAATGGTATTTATGATTGGTGGAGTTATCATCCCGCTGCCGTTTATGATTTTAAGACATCGTACCTTAGAGAAAGAGTATAAACTTAACTAATTTGAAAAAATCTTATTTTGACATAAAAACGGAGACTTTGATTGATGGAAAAGATAAATGCATTAGCAAAAAAGCTGGCCGAACAGGGCTATAAGGTAGAGTGTTTTGAGAATAGTGAAGCAGCAGTTACATATTTAGATTCACAGCTTGATAATGAAACCATCGGTATCGGTGGTTCACAGACTGTGAAGCAGATGAAGCTTTATCCGGTGCTTGCAGCTCATAACAAGGTTTATTGGCACGACGAGATGCCGGATAATATGACCGTAATGGAAGTTAGGCAGGCAGCTTTCAGAGCGCCGGTATACATTTCTTCCGTAAATGCCATAGCACTTGACGGTACTATCGTAAATATCGATGCTACGGGAAACCGTGTGGCCGCTATATCCTTTGGACCGCGAGATATTTATCTGCTGGTAGGACGAAATAAAATTACGAAGGATTATGATTCGGCAATCTATCGTGCGAGAAATATCGCCGCCCCGCTTAATGCACAGCGCTTAAACCGCAAGACCCCCTGTGCTGCCAAAGCAGACCGCTGCTACGATTGCAAGAGTCCGGAGCGAATTTGCAGGAATTTCTGTGTATTCAGAGAGCGTCCTTACGGTGCAACCTATCATGTAATTTTGATAAATGAGGACCTGGGCTATTAAATCATAGCCGTTATCTCCAGCTGATTAAAGCCTCTGCTATGAAATTCTTCGATTGCCTCCTGCCGGATTCTGTTATAATATTTTCAGGTTAAAATCCTGTGCCAAACTAAAGCACCGGCAATTTCTTTTTTCATTAAACAGAGGTTAGTGCGAAAAAAATTTGCGATACAGGCAGAAAGGTATGGTTATTAATATGTTAGTTCAAATCTCAATTTACACAGAAAACAGAAAAGGAGCCGCAAGAGAAATATTAAGCATCCTTGCGGCTAAATCCATCAATATTCTCAGCCTTGTCAGCAGTGACAGCGGTGAATTCGGTACAATGCGGCTGATTACATCCGATGCCGACACTGCCCTTGAGGAATTATCCAAAAACCACTATTTATGCCGAAAGGACAATGTGATTGCGACAGAGCTTGAAGACAAGCCAGGTTCGCTCGAAAAATTCTTATCACATATCGAAAAAACCAATATCGATATTTCCTACATGTATGTCGGATATATGCGTGAAGCCAAAACCCCCGTCATCATCATGCATTGCGAGGATATTGAAATCGTTGAGAAGAATTTGCAGGCTAACGGATATATTGTTTTCTGATTACATTTTAAAAATTATACCCATAACCGCACCGCAGAGAATCCAGAATGCAGGATGAATCTTTTTCAGTTTCTTAATATTCATAAGTGCAAAATAGCCCATGCAAACGATTACCAGCACTATGGGGAATTGGAATTCACCGGCCGCATCTGTAAATAACGCCGTACGGAAAATTCCGTATACAGCGGTGGCGATAAGTCCTGTTACTGCAGGGCGAATCATTCCAAAGCTGGACTGAACATATATATTCTTACTGAAATTATCCAGAAGCTTTGCGATTAAAATAATAACTATCAGACTCGGAAGCACAAGCGAAAATGTCGCTACAATACCGCCCAAAAATCCCGCCGCATTGAAGCCGGCATAGGTGGCCATATTGATACCGATAGGACCGGGCGTGCTTTCGCTGACTGCGAGCATATTTGCCACATCTGCTACCTCATACCAGTCATATCTGTTCGGTATATCCATCAAAAAGGGAATTGTGGCCGGGCCACCGCCTATTGCAAAGAGACCGATTTGAAAAAATTCAATAAAAAGCTGAAGATAAACCATTATTTTTTACCCTCCTCTTTTTTCTTTATTTTTGTGAGAAGGATACCGAATACACCTGCCGCAATGACAATCAGCACAGTGGGTACCGGCGTAAACATCGCCACCACAAAGGCCAACACACATACTATCGCACCGATGTAATTTTTGATGGTCTTCTTCGCCATGGTAAATACCGTATTCAGCATCAGGGCACATACTACCACCTTGATACCTGCCACCGCATGAGCCACATACTCATTGCTCATAAATTCGTTCAGGAAAAGCGCAATAATTGATACGATAATCAGTGAAGGGCTTATCATACCCAGAGTAGAAAAAATCGCCCCGGGGATACCCTTCTTTTTGTAGCCTACGAAAGTAGCCACATTTACCGCAATAATACCCGGTGTACACTGTCCCACCGCATAATAATCCAGCAAATCTTCCTCTTCCACCCAATGCTTTTTATCCACCAGCTCATGCTGAAGCATCGGCAGCATTGTCAGACCGCCGCCGAAGGTCAGACCGCCGATTCTAAAAAAAGCCGCATATAATGCAAATAAATCCTTCATAATACCAGTATTCCTGTCTTTTTATCTCTTTATTCCCAGCACCTTTTTAAGCTGGCTGTCCGTAGCTATGGGGTACTCTTCGTGCATATGCTCAAGTATTTTCTGCCAGGAAGCCTCGGGGTCCTCCTTATATGCCGCAGTCACCCTGTCGTAACCCCAAAGATGCTCAGGTGCAGCGTATGAGGCCACATTCCAGCCGTACTCCTGCCCTTTTTTATTCTTTTTCTTTCTGAAATCGCAGTTACAAAGATACAGCTGCATCATCAGCGCCGTTACCGCTCCGTCAAAGCCCTTGTCACCATCCTTGCCAAAGCCCGCAAGAGCTTTGAGCTCATAGGACATAAGCTCCGAATCAAGCTTATCCTCCATAAAATTCTGCATAATCTTTTTATGCCTCAGAGGTGCCTTACCGTCCTCATAGAGCGAATCAAAATCATATCCGTCCCTGCGGTAATTTGCGAAAACCGGCAGCCATTCCAGGGATATAAAGCCTGCCTTTTTATCAAAAAACTTGCCGTAAGCCAGCTTACCGCTTCGTGCAATAATCTCTCGCCATACCCAGGGGTCCACCTTTGGATTATCACTCCACCAGTAGCCCGCCACGGTTCTTTCTTCCAGTGAAAAGCCCGGAATCTCATTTTTAAAAAGCGGCAGAAAACCGATTTTATTTATATATTCTATTGCTTCCTCCACTGTATGGATACATTCCGGATCATCAGGGTCCACACCATACATTATCCAGCTTCCGTTTTCATTTCCCATAGGCCTTATCACCTCATATACATTCAGCTTCCGCTTTTGATATCTGTATCTCTTCCGATATGCACAAATTCTTTTGTCCGCCGCCAAAAATGCCGCCTGCAAACGAATGCACAACTCACCCGTATTCTATCACAGGCTTTATCCAAAGACAACTATTCGGGCAAAAAAAGAAGAGGGCTCGTGGCCCTCTCCGTTGGTCCTGCAGGTCATTGCATCGTGCCTGCAGGTAATATCGCTAAGCTGTGCTCCGTAGAGCTCCATCAGTGCAAACATGGTGTCTGCCTGGGGATAACATTTGCCCTTTTCGTACTTGTAAACTGCCTGTACCGAGCCAAGTCTGAGGTATTCCCTCACCTGGTCTACTGTGAGGTTATTTGCCTCACGGAGTCTCTTCAGGTTCTCGCCGATAACGGCCATATCATATTCGGGTCTGTACTTCAATGCTTTTTCCTCTTCTACTCATTACGTGAGTCTGCGGTGTCTGTTTATAAGCATCTTTGGTACTGGTGCCTTTCTTCACCAGAATATATCTGCCTTCAAATCGGACCTTGTCCTTTTGAAGGGCGGGTATTATAAAATACTACACTTTGCTAAAAAATGCAAGTACTTTTTAAATTTTTTTCGATTATTTCATTACTGCTTTTAGCGGCTGTGTTTTTTTATAATAGCACAGCTAAATTCAGATGTCATTGAACCTGTGGTTCAATTGAGGTTTTTTAATTTAAAACAGATCCGGCATATTATCAAGATATATTTCCTCACGTACTGTCAGCCTGTATTCCGGCTTAGTAAGATAGTCAAACTCGTGACCGCTTCGCTTGTCACTCGTTATAAAATGAATTCAAGTATCAGTGTGATTAATTAAGCTGAACTTCTATACAGCCGACAACTGTCTTACCCTTGTACTCATACTCATATGTAACCTTGTATTTAGTGCTGGCAAGCTTTGATTTGTCAGTATACTTATTTGTCTTAGTAGTGGCTATCTTCTGCCATGACTTCTCACTCCAGTTATATCTGTAGATAGTATATTTTTTAACTCCTGATACCTTCTTCCATGAAAGACTGGATGCGTTTCCCTTCTTCTCAACCTTTGCCGAGGTAATTCCTTTCATTGTAACAAATCTGATTCCCTGATTTTTGGCAGACTCGTAAGCATATGAATCCTTCAAACCATATACAGTATATGTTTGAGATAAATCCTCCAGATATACATAGGGATTTAAGCAAATAATATCCGCATTCTCTAAGGAACATCCTATGTCCACTGTGTTGTGGGTAAGTGTTGTAGGAATAATAATGGTTGACATCTTTGATTTATCAAAGGCATATGAGCCCAAGGATGTCAATGATGAAGGCATATTAAATGTCTCTAAGCTCGTGTCGATAAATGCTTCATTTCCGATAGCACGTAATACTTTATTAGTCTTAAAGGTCTTCAGTGAAGTACATCCAAAAAACATCTGGTTGCCAATTTTTTCTATTTTAGGTGCACTTACTTTCTTCAAGCTTGTACAGCCAAAAAACATTCCTCTTCCACCTACAGTTAACTTCGGCATAGAAACTTCTGTAAGACTGGTACAATTATTAAATGTATACTCGTCTATTGTGGGATTACCCTTGATTACAGCCTTTTTCAAACTAGTACAATCACTGAAAATTCTATAGGACATCTTAG
Source organism: Lachnospiraceae bacterium (assembly GCA_024403355.1). Classification (GTDB taxonomy): domain Bacteria; phylum Bacillota; class Clostridia; order Lachnospirales; family Lachnospiraceae; genus RUG11977. The sequence goes on along the minus strand of JAKSRW010000041.1, from coordinate 15,781 downwards.
TAACACTTTCAGGAATAGTAATACTTCTTAAAGCGCTGCATCTTGCAAATGCATTGTCTCCGATTGTTTCCAGCTTTTCTGATAACTTGATTGACTTCATCTTATACCAGTTAATAAAACCGCTACCATAAATCTCAGTAACGGTATTCGGCAGCGTTACTGTTTCAACCAGGTCTCTGACGCTTTGGCTGCAATGGTAGAAATTAACTTTTGTAACCTTTAATCCATCAACCTTTGAGGGAATAACCAAATCCTTATCATCACCGTAATAGTCTACAATCTCACATGTATTTTCAAAATAGTCAGCATTAATGTCCCACAATCCATTTGTAGACTTTATAGAAGCCTTAGCACTCTGTACATTCACTAACATGACTGCGCAAATTGCTAATGCAAATACAGTCAACATCTTCATCCACTTTTTCATTTGAATCGCTCCATTTATTATTCTTGTTTAGTTACATAAATAATGCCGGTTTTTCAGAACCGATTTGACACTGCTAAACAAACCTGTCCCCGTCAGCTACTCTTCAATACCGGCCCTATGCAGAAGCTTATGCTCATTGCCGGCAATAATCTCTCTGTAGGTCTGTGCAATGATAGGATTCTCATCAGTTACACGCATCTGTGAGTCTCTGTCTACCTGATAGATTCCCTCAATACGTCCGTTCTTTGTTCTTGTACCGATGGGAAGGGGCTGTCCGCCGCCTGCGATACAGCCGTTGCGGCAGGCCATAACCTCTACGAAATCATAGTGAAGCTCACCGGCCTTAATACCCTCCAGCACACGGCCCGCATTGGCAAGTCCGTGCACAACGGCAATCTTAATCTCTCTGCCGTTAAGGTCAAAGCTTGCTTCCTTGATGCCCTCTGTACCTCTGATGCCTGAGAACTTAATCTGCTCAAAAGCCGAGAAGCCCTTGTCAGCCATGAGATGTCTGAGAACCGCCTCTGACACACCGCCTGTAACACCGAAAATCGATGCCGCACCTGATGCCATACCAAAAGGCATATCAGGAGCCTCATTCTTGAGCTCACTAAACTGAATGCCCGCCTGACGTATCATACGGATAATCTCAATTGTGGTAATAACCCTGTCGGTATCCTGTCTGCCGTCTGTAAAGTTGTCAGGTCTGAGAATTTCAGCCTTCTTTGCGGTACAGGGCATGATTGACACTACAAAGGTCTTCATACCGTCTGCCTCGTCCTGCTCCTTGTAGTATTCCTTAACTACAGAAGAGAACATACCCTGAGGTGAACGGCAGGTCGAAATATTCTTTGCAAATTCAGGATATTTTGTCTCACAGAATTTAACCCAGCCGGGGCAGCAGCTTGTGAAAAGAGGAAGATTCTCACCCTTTTCAAGACGCTCGGCAAGCTCCTTTGACTCCTCCATGACTGTTAAATCCGCGCCGAAATTTGTATCGTAAACCTTGTCAAAGCCCATCATACGAAGTGCTGCAACAAGCTTACCCATTACATTTGTACCCTTAGGCATTCCGAACTTGTCGCCTACCGCGATTCTGACTGCGGGAGCAATCTGGGCTACAACTCTGGTATCAGGGTCTGCGATGGCATCCCATACATCCGTTACGTTTGTCTTAACGGAAAGTGCACCGGTAGGACATACTACGCGGCACTGTCCGCAGCCTACGCAGTCTGTCTCGGCAAGAGGTCTGTCAAATGCGGGACAAACCTTAGCCTTCGCACCACGATTTGCAAAATCAATAGCACCGACTGCCTGAATTTCAGAACAGGTTCTTACACAGTCACCGCAGAGAATACACTTATTGGGGTCTCTGACAATACTGGGTGAAGAAATATCTATAGGTTCAAGTTCCTTTGTATTTTTAAATCTTACGTTGTGGATACCAACCTTAAATGCGATACTCTGAAGCTCACAGTTTCCGTTTCTGGTACATACAGTACAGTCTCTGCAGTGAGAAGCGAGAAGTAATTCCACGATTAATTTTCTGTATTTTCTGAGCTTTTTGGTATTGGTTCTGATGACCATTCCGGGTCTGGGCTGCTCTGAACAAGAAGCCATGATTCTGCCCTTTTCATCCTCGACCATGCACATTCTGCAGGCACCGTAAACGCTCAGTTCGGAATGGTAGCAGAATGTGGGAAGATCGATTCCCGCCTTGCGGATAAGCATCAGAATATTTTTTTCACCCTCTAAGGGCACACATCTGCCATCTATTGTAATATAATCCATTTCTGCTCCTCCCCTTATCTGCTGATAGCGCCGAACGGACAGCCATCCAGACAGGCACCACACTTAATACACTTACTCTGATTAATTGTATAGGGATTTTTAATCTGTCCTTCAATAGCTGAAACAGGACAGTTTCTTGCACACTTACTGCAGCCCTTACACTTATCGGGATTAATTGTAATCTGGCAAAGAGATTTACATACTCCGGTACGGCACCTCTTATCCACAACATGCTCCACATACTCGTCCCTGAAGGTTCGAAGCGTTGAAAGAACCGGTAACGCGGCACTCTTGCCAAGTCCGCAGAGTGAAGTATCGGTAATGGCCGTTCCAAGCTCCTCAAGCATATCAAGATGCTCAAGTGTACCGTTTCCGGCTACAATTTCCTCAAGTATTTCAAGCATTCTCTTTGTACCCTCACGGCAGGGAATACACTTACCGCAGGATTCATTCTGGGTAAAATTCATGAAGAATCGTGCAACCTCAACCATACAGGTATCCTCGTCCATAATAACAAGTCCGCCCGAACCGATCATGGCGCCGCGCTTCTTAAGTGAATCAAAATCAAGGGGAAGATCAAGGTCTGTACCTATCAGACAGCCGCCCGAAGGACCGCCAATCTGAACCGCCTTAAACTTTTTATCATTTTTAATACCGCCACCGATATCATATACAATCTCACGAAGAGTGGTTCCCATGGGAACCTCGATAAGACCGGTGTTCTTAATACTACCTGTTACCGCGAAGGCCTTTGTTCCGGGGCTCTTCTCGGTTCCGATGCTCTTATACCATTCCACCCCGTTATTGATAATCATGGGAACGTTCGCATAGGTTTCAACATTATTAAGTACCGTAGGCTTGCCGAAAAGACCCTGCTCTACTGTTCTCGGGGGCTTTGTTCTGGGCATACCGCGCTCGCCCTCAATAGATGCTGTAAGGGCCGAACCCTCGCCGCAAACGAAGGCTCCCGCGCCTCTGTTTATATGAAGCTTGAAGGAATAGCCTGAACCGAGAATATTATCTCCCAGAATTCCTGCCTCCTCAGCCTGCTCGATAGCTATTTTTAATCTCTTGATTGCCAAAGGATACTCTGCACGCACATAGATGTAGCCCTCCTGTGCACCCACCGCATAGCCTGCGATAATCATACCCTCGATCATCTTATGGGGATCGCCCTCCATTACGGAACGGTCCATAAATGCACCGGGATCACCCTCGTCACCGTTACATACTACATATCTCTGGGTTTCCTTCTGACGTGCTACCTGCTTCCACTTGTAGCCGGTCTGGAAGCCTCCGCCTCCACGTCCTCGAAGCTCTGAATCATAGATGCAGTTGATTACCTCATCTCTGCTCATTGAAAAAAGTACCTTCTCAAGGGCAGTATAGCCGCCTACCGCGAAGTACTCCGAAATATGCTCTGCGTCAATATGGCCGCAGTTCTTCAGTACAAGTCTGGTCTGCTTTGCATAGAAGGGAATATCCTCCTGCGCCTTATAGGACACACCGTTAATCTTATATAAAAGACGGTCTATTGTTTCTCCGGCAAGAATTGTCCTGCTAAAGATTTCATCACAGTCCTCTTCCTTAACCTTGATATAGAGAATGCCGAGAGGCTCAATACGTACCAGAGGACCCATTTCACAGAAACCGTGACAGCCGCTCTTCTTGATGCCCGCACACTCGCCGTTTACAGGGCATGAACCGTCACTGTTATGTGCTGCCTCCGCACTGAACTCAACTGCCACATTCACATTCTGGCCATGTGCCTTTGCCAGTTCAAGCAGCTTATTGTAAATCTTCTCAGAACCGCCTGCCAGACAGCCCGTACCGGCACATACAAGTATTCTGTACTGTTCGGCCTGCATCGCAGCCTTGGCCTGCTTCTGAACATTTTCAAATTCTTCTCTGTTGGAAATTCTCATGCCTGAGCCTCCTCCCTCAGTTCATATATAAGCTCTGTAACCTTTTCGGGGGTCATAGAGGGATGAACAACATCATTTACGGTCAGAACAGGTGCGAGACCGCAGGCACCCAGACATGAAACAGTCTCAAGTGTGAACATCATGTCATCTGTTGTATTCTGTCCGGGCTTTAATTCAAGAAGGTCCCTGATCATGTTCAGTACATCGGTACTCTTACGAACATGACATGCCGTTCCGTCGCAAACCTTGATAATATACTTGCCCTTGGGCTCAAGTGAGAAATTCTCGTAGAATGTAGCAACACTGTAGGCCTTTGCCTCAGTAATATGCAGCTTTTCCGCAATATATTTCAGCAGCTCAGGGGGTAAATAACGATACTCGCTCTGAACATCCTGAATGACAGGGATTAAATAGCGGCTTTCATCACCATATCCGGCCACAATTTCATCAACTTTTTCATAATAGCTTTTGTCCAGCATATATTCCCATACCTTTCCTAATTACAAAATGTATACCTATTATAACACAGAACTCCCGTATTTACTATCAGTGCAATTGTTTTTTTTCGCTAAATAATTGCTTAATTTCGGGGCTTCATCAATGACTATCAGATGACAATTCACCTTGTACAGGCAGCCGTGAAACACAGAAAAATTATCTGATATCACCAAGGAATACCAGTCCGAGTGTTCCGGGACCCGAATGTGCACCGATGCTGGGTCCTACCGGTTCAAACATAATATCCTTGTAACCGAATTTTTCTTCCACAAGCTCCTTAATAAGCATTGCATCCTCTTCACAGTCACCGTTGAGAATACCGATAAACATCTGCCTGTCGCGGAATGAACCGACAGAAGCTGCCATATTGTCAACCATGGTTGCAATGGATTTCTTTCTGCCTCTTACCTTTGCTACAGGAACAAGCTTGCCCTCATTATCGATATGAAGAACAGGCTTTAAATTTATAAAATTACCGATTACGGCGCTGGTCTTTGAAAGACGGCCGCCACGGTAGAGATAATCAAGGTCATCTACGGTAAACTGTACGCAGATATGGGGGATAAGTGACTTTACCTCCTCTGCGATTTCTTCGATGGTCTTTCCCTCTTTAATTCTGTCGAGCGCCAGCTTAATCATAAGTCCCTCGCCAAGAGATGCCGAAAGAGTATCTATTACAATAATCTTGCAGTCAGGATAGCTTTCCATAACTTCCTTTGCACCATTTACAATATTCTGGTAACCGCATGAAAGACCGGAAGAAAAGCTGATATGAAGAATATCCTTTCCTTCTTTTGCAAGCTCTGTAAACTTATCAAGAATTACGGCAGGATTGCTGGCTGCTGTTCCAACCTTTTTACCTGCTCTCATTTCATCATAAAATTCCTTGTAAGAAAGCTGATTTCCTTCCTCACCGTACATTGTCTCCTCAACGCTGTAATAATGCGGAATTACAAGAACACCGTTTTTCTTAATAAAATCCTGTGATAAATCCGAATTACTTTCGGTTGATACAACTATTTCTCTCATTTTATATTCCTTTCAGATGTAAATATTTCGACTTCACATATTCAAAAAGAGTGGATACGTAAATTCAAATTATCGTATTCCACTCTACAAAATATCAAAAAACACGAATTCTGTCAATCATTTATAAGACTCATATAGGCCAAAAGTCCTGAATATAGAGTCCGTCATTTACTGCCGAGCTTTTAACCTCGAAGCGGTTGTCCTTCCAGTCTACCGACAGCCGGGTAAATGAATCATCATAGGCATGGGCTCTCGGAATCACCGCAGCCTAATCCTCACCTATCAGAATATTCTCCATGAAGGCCGCATTCTTATAGTCCTTTATGCAAAGACGGATTCCGCGTCCGTCCAAAGGATAGATATAAGAGACGCAGTTTTATGGCTTTTTTCGCCTTCATAATTCCCAAGCTGAAGAATAACATAATCAAGTCCTATTCGGTCATATTTTGTTTTTAATAATTCGTATATTTTATGGTCCTGTATCTCTCTCATTTCTGCTAAACTCCGGAGCATTTTGTCTGTTTGTAAACCTCTTTAATGATACATTCAGCAGGGAATATTGTCAAATAAATAAGCGCATCCCCTAAACAAAAACGGGGTAATCAAAGTTTTTGAGGGGCAACCTTTTTGAGGGTACAGCCTGAGGGTACAAAAAGGGTCAGCCCCTCACGACTGACCCTCAATTAGATTGGCAAACCCTCAAAAACTTTGATTATCCGTTTATTTCATAACACGACTGGTTTTTTGATTTTTAATATTCACCTGCAATTATTACTTTCATTGTTATAGTTGCTTTTGCTCCGGTTACCAGCTCTACTTCACAGTTGATTGCTGATGTTCCCTTTCTTACTGCCAGAAATCCGTCAGTTCCCCTTTTATTTCTAATATAGCTGGTATCTGCCGACACATATTTTACGCTCTTAAAATTTCTGGGATCAAAATACTTATTGACCTCAGGCTTAATGATATCTCCTACAGTACAACGAATAACGTCTTTGGGTGGTTTGGCTGTATCAATCACCCATTGCTCAACATCTTTTAAGTGATCCTCATCCACCATACTGTAAGTTCCCTTATAATATACATTAGCAACTATCTCTACTGTACGACCTACTGATGATACACAGTTAGGTACAAGAACAATTTTTCCGTCACTATCCATTTCTACAAGACTTGACGAGGAATTTAATAAATCTTTTGCAAAGGCTTCAAACGTATAATTTACTTTACCACTCTGATCTCTTGATATAACTTTAACTGTAGCATCCGGAGATACATCGTTCATTTTTTCAACATCTTCCATAGTAAAGTTAAAAGTTCTTTTCTGTCCCAGATCAATAATATCTTCAACCTTAACGGTTTTAAAGGATGCTAATATATTATTACCGTTTTCATCCACCTTGGACTTCATGCTTGATAATGTCAATCTATCTGCTGAAGCAGACTTTTCAATCACAGTTGTCATTCCTTCAAGATCAACAGTAATTGTAGTTTTATCATATGAGCCATCACTATTCTTGTTTAACTCTGTTGTTTTACTTGTTCCGTCAGGATTTAAAAGATTTGTAACGTCCGTCGAATTACCTTCCCCGTCTTCTGAATGGGTCTTTGAAAGTTCGGTTCCGTCGGGACTGTATACGGTCTTGGTATAATTATAATTACCATCTGCATCTTTTACCTTTTCAACCTCGGTTTTCAAACCGTCAGCTGTAAATTTAACTATAGTGTCTGTGCGAACATTATCCGGTGTTTTAACAGTATAAGTTTGTTTGAGTGTTCCGTCTTCTTTATCGATACTTTCATATGACAATGATCTTCCATCAGCTTTGGCAGCCGTTATGGTTTCAGTTACATCACCGTTAGCCGTTCTGATGGTCACAGTTCCATAGCGTTCCCGTATATTCGTATCACCCAAATAACCTGTAACTACCATTACAGTTACTTTTGTGCTACCATCTTCATCCTCATCACTACGAATCAGCATATATCCGCCATCATTATAATCTACTCTTCGAACATATGATTTATCGTCCCTCCTCGAAACGTCACTTTTTATGCCACTATTATTAACAGGAGGGGTAAGTGAATTATCTAACTCAATAACAGGTGTCGCTGTAGGCGCAGGCGTTTCTGTAGGTACAGGTGTTGCTGTGGGAACAGGCACCGCCGTCGGTACAGGGATTGCTGTAGGCACAGGGATTTCCGTAGGTACAGGAATTTCCGTAGGTACAGGTACAGTGAAACCACATTCACAGACATTATTTACCGGCTTATGAGCCTCTGTAGCTCCTGTATATCCGCATGTACACGAGAAGGTATGTGTTCCGTCTCCGTTATCATGGGCTGTGAGATTTTCGTGATTATCAGGATCCTTTTCAGTGGGCATTCCCTCTTCAACAACCTCTCCGCATAAAGGGCAGCACCAGTCACCGTAATATCCCTCTGTCATACAGGTTGCAGGCTTAACATTAAGAAGCTCAAGCTCACACTCATGGTTGTAGGGGTCAACCTCTGTAATCTTTACAGACTTGTGACCGCATCCGTTCAGACATACCGCAACCTCCCTGCCCGTACTCTGGCAGTTTGCATAAACCTCAACCTCGTATTCCGACATATTATGTTCAGAGTACTCAGCTCCTTCTTCTCCGCAAAGAGGCGCTGCATTTACTGCCGAAGAAGGCATTGCAAAGCAACTCATTGCCAGACTCAGACCCATCAACCAGGCCAGAAGCTTTTTACCTGCTGTTCCGTTTTTCTTCCTCATAAATATTTCCTCATTTCTTTATTTTTTAGAGCAAAAGCTCTTTTCATACATATTATTCATTAACGACAGTGTAATTGTAGCATGGATTTTTTAAAAATCAACCGATTTGACTTCTAATTAATCGTTCTTTAGGAAATCTTTAATTTCGGACAGCCGTCTTACCTCGCCCTGCTCATTTCTGCATTATAAATGCGTGAAAGTCCATCCCTTAAATAACAATAGTCCAAAAAAGACTGCTATTTGGCGACAGCTTAAGAAAATCCCATTTTTGAACTCTGTAAATATCATCCTGCAGGGAATGATATTCTGACGATGAGGTTTCTCCGCCGCTGCGCATCAGTCTGTCCTTCATGTCCTTTACAAGCTGCTGCAAGCATTGTCCTGATTACCAATCCGTTTTTCTTCATAACACATACCATTCTTTTTATCTTGCTATTATAAATCCTGCCACGCCGGAGGAATGGACAGGATGTGTACTTGCCTTATCCCAGCTCTTTTAACTTATTCACAATCTTCTCCGCGTATTCAGCATGCTTGGGCATGGCCCCGCCCACACCTGCCTTCTTAGGAATAGTAAAATTGAAGCAGGAACCGTTTGTGAACTTCAGAACGCACTTATACTGACCAAGCAGACCCTTTTTTATCTTCGCTTCGCCAACATTTTTCATAAGCTGAGCGTGTCCGAAATCTCTCAGCTTAATTTCCTCTGTTACCTCCATTGGCTCGAATTCCTTTGTAGTTGCCTGATTGCAGAAGTAAGCATGCTTATAGAGGTCACATTCATTAAAAATAATATAATTCTCGCTTATTCCGATGTAGATATCATGTGTCGCATACTTGCATCTTTGCACATCATAAATAAAATCAGGGTCCGCCTCGGAACGAATGAGAGTTTCCCCGTCCGGTGAGGTCACATACGAAAATAACTGTCTTACCTCCATTGAATTACCTATGGCCTTTACCGCCGCTATAATATTTTCACCTGCGGGCAGGTACTCCTTTATTTTCTCGTTCATCAGATTTTCGTTAAAATAATCACTCATTAGTTTTTCTCTCCTATCATGTATTTACCACATTATAGCATTATGCAGGGCATTTTTACAACATAACATTCTTCTTTTCGTGTTGGGCGTGTTGGTTAATTAATTGCTTTTTAAGAATTTTCTGCTATAATCTAGTATATAATAGTTTAATAGTTGTAATTTGTAATTAATCTGTGAGAAATGTTAATAAGCAGTTCTTTCAAGTCAAACTCGTGACCGCTTCGCTTGTCACTCGTTATAAAATACCGTCTTATTGTCAGCCGCCTCCTCCATGGTACGGTTCAGCTTTTCCGGTGCTATAGTCTCGAAGTTTTTTCCAATAATGTTTTCAAAAAATCTTTCAGTATTAATAACTCTGTATTCACAAAACGAAAAAAATATGGTATAATCATTCAAATAGTAATGTCTGGATGACACTTTATAATACTACGGGAAGGACCGGTTCTGCATTATGAAAGAAAAGCATTTAGGGCGTACCTCGAAATTATTAATGACTATACACATTATCGCTACAGTGTTCATTGTGGTTGGTCTGGTTTCACAGCTGGCCATGTCGGGAATGAATCCTGTCAGAAGCATTATCCCTATAGTAATCGCTGTTCTTGCACTGATTATTAATATAGTTCTTCGAACCATAACAAAGGGAAATACTTTATATTTCAGAATTGCGGCAATAGATATTTCACTCGTATATATGACGATGATGATATTTGGCTTTTCAAATGCACCGTTCCCCTATATGCTGCCTTTCCTGCTTGTATTGATTCTGGCACTGGATGATTTTGCATTGAATTCGGCACTTGGTATTTTCTTTGTTACCAATATCATTCGAATTATACTTTCCATTAAGGATTCTACCGATGTTTCAGCTACTTCCGAAAGCGTCATGATTGAAGCTATTGTTACAATCCTGACCTGCCTCACCGCTTTATTCGGTATCAGACTGCTCAGAAGATTCTTAACAGAATCTGTTGAAGAAATCACTCAGGCAGCTGAAAGGAACCGCTACATTGCAGAGAAGATTGCTATTATGGCTGAGCATGTTAAGGTCGGAATTGATTCCATGTCAGATGAGATGACTTCTATTTCAGAGTCTGCAGAGACTCTGAAGGAATCAATGAACAGAATTCAGGCAGGTACTCAGGATACAGCCACCGCCATTTCAGGCCAGACCATACAGACCAGAGACATTCAGGAAATCATCGATGATACCAACAGCAAAACAAAGAGTGCAGTTGCCATCACAGATGACGTTTCACTGGCTCTCAACGAAGGCGTAACACTTATGAACAAGCTTACCGGAAAGGTTGAAGAAACCAAGCTGTCCAATTACGAGATGAAGACCGCCGCAGACAATTTAAAGTGCAATATTGAAGAAGTTCGCGGCATTACAAACATCATTCTTGATATTTCTGAGCAGACCAAATTGCTTGCGTTAAATGCTTCCATCGAGGCAGCCCGTGCAGGCGAATCAGGCAGAGGCTTTTCAGTCGTTGCCGATGAAATCAGACGTCTTTCGGAGCAGACCAAAATTGAGACCGAAAATATTACTTCTATCATAAGCTCTCTCGGTGAGAATGCCGATAAGGTTAATGTCTGCGTTGAAAGCAGTGCCGAGCTCGCCGAAACAGAGGTTACCTACACCGTTAACGCTTCACAGCAGTTCTCAATTATTCAGGATCTGGTTAAGAAGCTTATTGCGGATATTGATGCAATTAACAAGAGAATGGTTAAGCTTCTCCAGTCAAATAATGACATCGTTGACAGTGTATCTACCTTATCTGCCACAAGTGAGGAAATCAGTGCAAATGCAGCGGAAGCTACCGAAATCAGTTACAGCAATCTGGATATGGTAAGGAATTTCATAACTGCAATTAATGATATCTCAACCGAAATCAAGCAGTTAGATTCTTACATGAATTACTAAGCATTAATTTCATATACAGCATTTTAAAACGCCACCATCAGGCAGTAACCTGATAATGGCGTTTTCTTATAATCATTTATTCACAAAAATAAGACTTCTTTACATTAATTACCGGTCGTACACCGTAGCTGCATGCACCTACACTGTCTGAGATATACTGTATGTCACCACAGCCCTCCATAACGGCTGCATAAGCCTTGTTTACATAATCCTCAGGATCATTGTCACGCAGCCAGTAATAATAATTCTCCGTATCATATTCTACAGAGAAGGATCTGTAGCCCTCTTTATTCTTATCCTGTTCAACGGCCTCCTTAGTGGGCTTAGCGTATATATGCATGTCTATCTCTTTGAAAAGCTCAAGCTCTTCAGATGAAAGAAGATATACGTAATCAACAGTTGTAATCTTTCCGTCCGAAGCCTCTTCGTTAAGACAGTTGACTGTAGTAGTAATCTCTGCCGCCTTCATGGCAGCCTTTTCTTCAGCGCAAAATCCGTGAAGGAAGCCCGCTTCGAAATCGTAAGGATTGGCACGGACTGCTTTCTCGCAGGGTGCCTGGTCCGAATACTCTACAATACCCCTGTCGCTGTTAAGCCAGGTGCGAATATTTGATTTGCTCCAGTCATTATTTCCGCGTACCTTGGTTGTAAGCTCCGGGTCTGTAATAATATGATTTTCAAAGAGAGTGTAATCAACGTCCTCATAAAAACCATATTCTTTACCCTCCGCAGCATCAAAGCACTTCATGGATAAAATATATTTAGACACCAGTTTGTAGCTGTCCTCATCTGCCCCGATTATAATCCATTCAACAGGGGCCTCAAGGTAACTTCCAAAACTTACTATCTCTCCCGGTTCCTTTTCCTTAACTTCTTTTTTTTCCGCAGGAGTAACCGCATCTGCATCAGCAGGCTCTGTACCTGTAACTACCATTTCAGTATCAGTAGGCTCTGTACCGGCAGCCACTGTATTCTCATCTGCAGCTTCTGTACCTATAACCTGCGTATCTGCCGCTCCATTATCCCTCTCAGTAGTAGCCGCTGTTTCATCATTTTTCGCTTCCGAGGTAACCGAGGGCTTATTTTCCGTTAATTGAACCTCTCCGGCATTTTTGTCCGAATCCGCCGGTTTTCTCACAATTACAATAATCACGACTACTGCGATTAGCAGACATACGGCAGCTATTATTGCAGCCATCGGAAGCCTGCTCTTTCTCTTAGTCGAAGCTACTGATTCCCCCGCAGAAAAAGCTATCTCACTGCCACTGTCAATATTCCCAAGTCCCTTAAGAAGTCTCGCCTTCTGGTTTCCGCCTATCGGAACCCACTGGTGAGTCATCAAATAGTAGTCCATGGACTTTGACAGAGTTACCTCCTCCAAAGCATAAACTATAATAGGTATCTTTTTGCTTACGGCAGACTCTACCTCGCGAAGAACATGCGGCGATTCATTTGAAGCGCCGGAAAGCAAAAGAACCAAAGCCCCTGAGCATGCAATATTCTCAATAAGCTGACCGGCATATTCCTTGCCGGCCACCAGATCCCTGGATGAAATAAAGCAATTATAGCCTTTATTTTCGAGAAAATCTACAAGTTCATCGGCCTTGGCCTGATCTTTAGATGAAAATGATATAAAAATGTGTTTGTCCATATATTTATTTACTTTTTATTTTTTTCTTATATCGGTGTCCGATTTTACATGGCCGTACTTTTCCACTGCTTTCTGCAGTTCAGTCCAGGCCTTATCCTTCTGTTTTAATTTATTCGTTACAAAAATAAAAGAAAGATTTATTCTTCTTCCGTTTACATTAAAATAATTATAATCTCGGCCGGATTTATCGCCCCACGGATAATTCATACTCCAGCCCGTTCCGTCAAAGAATAACGGGGCTTCATTCTCTTTTTCCCAATATGCCACAAAATATGCAGTATACTGGTCATGCTTTGACTCTCCGTAGCCTGTCTTTTTTCCCGGATCGGTACCGACACCTACTATCACCAGATACGGATCATCATCCGCTATCTTCACTACCTCCTTGGAGAAATCCGAAGAAGCATTTGTTTTCGCATCCTCGCCGGGAAGAGGCTTATCGGTCGAATAATAATTCACCAGCACCGACTGTGTCGCCGAGAGCATATTTCTAGCCTTGTACAAATCCTCTTTTTCTTTGGCCTCATCAATATATCCCAAAAGCATCGGAACCAGAATAGCCGCAAGAATTGCAAGAATTACCAAAACTACTATTAATTCGACTAAGGTAAAGCCTTTATTATTTTTATGCCGTTTATGCATCTGCATCATCCCTTTACTGTAAACTAATATTTATATCGACAGTTTATATCTTTTATTTAACATTTACAGGGATATTCCCCGGATATACCGGAAAATTCAGGATTTACAGGCATTTTTACGCAAACGTATATCCGCAGCGACCATGTTCCTTTGTCCTATACAAAGCATCATCTGCTCTCTTGAACAGCTCAGTATCAAATCCCTTATCAGAAAATGCGACACCTACACTTACCGAAAGCTTAGGTATTTCTGTTGAATCCTCTTTCTGCAATGTGTCATTAATATATTTTAATTTACGTTCAATAACACCTCTTTGCTCATGAGAAAGCTCCGTCATAATTACTACAAACTCATCTCCACCGTATCGAATCGGGAAGTCGTTTGAACGGAAGCACTCATTAAGCAGCTTTGCAACCTTCTGAAGCGCAAGGTCACCTATCGCATGTCCGTAGGTGTCATTTACTGTCTTAAACTTATCTACATCCATTATAAGGAATGCCAGCTCTTCGTTGGTATTCTTATAGAAATCCACAAGATCGTTAAATGCGGTTCTGTTAAGCAGGCCTGTCAGCTCATCTCTCTCAGCCTTATTTTTCAAATGCAGTCTGGTTGATGCATTTCTTTCATATGCCGTATTATATGTTACTGCCAGATAATTGAGCTCATAGCTTTTGCATAACGGAATGGTTTTTTCTCCCTGAATCGCACTGATAGACAAATCGAGAGGATGAAGCACCAGTCTGAATAAGCAAATGGTAATAATAACGAAATTAATTACCGATAAAGCCAGCAGAATCATAAGAAATGTAAATGATACGGAATAGATGCCGCTTATCTCACCCTTGTATTCTCCGATTTCGCCAAGCAGGTTCTCTGTCGCCTCATCAACACTTTCTCTGATAGATAATTTCTTATTCGAATAGCCATCTCCGAAAACCAGGGAATAAGCTATGTCTTTCTTTTCTATTTCAGAAAGCTTCTCCTCATCGTCCGGCAAAATATATGTTTTTAACTCTTCGGGATAATACTCCTTGTTATCTTCTGAAATAGAAGCTATCAGCGTCATTGCATGAATCTCTTTTTCCATAAGAGCGTTCGATTTTTCCAAAGCACTTTCGATGGGTTCGGCAGCACCATGTCCGACATCTGAGATTCTTTCTTTAATATTTGAAACAGCGTTATCTCTTCTTTTTGTATCATTAACCTCTTTAAAGTACTCGTATGCAAAGCTAATTTCGCCGGTCATTACATATTGTCTCGATTTTGCCGACATCAGATCCGAAGCTGTCTGCAGACTATATATATCACTTTGAATTCCAATATAGTCATCAGTTATACGGTCTACATTTTTATGGCTTACATAAACCTTCACAGACATGAATATCGATAATAAAAACAAAAGAATCTCTATAAAAATCAGAACGGAACTGAGTTTCTTTATGTTCATTCCTTTAATGTCTTTATTATTCATTTTGGCATCCTTCTTTCACTCAGAAATTACGGTAATTAGCCGGAGACTATAACTTAGTATCTTTACGCCCCAAAGAATAGTTATAGTCCTTTTTTATGTATTTTTCAAGAGATTAACCGCGAATTACCAATTTTTTTCATAGAAAGATCTGCTGTACTTCAAAATCGTGACCGCTTCGTTTATCACGAGTAGATATAAAATCGCTGCTATCGCAGCTTTTTATTTATATATTTTACCAAATTGGGGTCGATCTTACAACAGCCGTGGGAACCACCTTTCCAACTTCCATTTTTGAACATAAAAAAGGCAGCTGATTCTTAGTCAACTGCCTTCCGGCACTTTTGGACATAATGTTCAAAAGTTAATAATAAATTTTATAGACCCATTAGCACGATATTATTCCGGTAATACTGTCTACTGAGGGTGGCATTTTTCAGCCTTTACTTTAGTGCGTTAATGTGAAATAGACGCGTTAGATTTCAAGTTTGTGAGCTTTATCCCCAAACTTCTTCCGCTATTTCTTTAACAAGTTTAAGCTTTGCCCACTGCTCTTCCTCTGTAAGCTTATTGCCAATCTCGCAAGAAGCAAATCCACATTGTGGGCTTAAATATA
>JAKSRW010000040.1 GCA_024403355.1 Lachnospiraceae bacterium | reverse complement strand
TGTGGTTTATGTTCACTTCGATTTTTCTTGCAAAACATGTCGCTTTCATCTGCGGCAATTGAATTACCGAGGATTCCCGCTTGTTATCCTAAAATCAGTCGCATTGTGGTTCACCACGATGCGACTTTTTAATTTGTTTGGGAAGGCTGATTGTGTCCTTGGCTGTAATGTGTGTTTTCTTCGAGGACCTTCGAGCCTTGCCACATTTTCTTACTGCCGCAGCCTTGCAATAAAGAACTATGCTCGTCACGCCGTCCAAGGACGGACGGCGCGCCGCACGGGAGGACAGGGATGTCCGACTGGCGGCGTAGAGCATAGATACGCGAGGCTGCGGCAGTTAGAAAATGAAAAGGCGAGACCGGTTCTCGAAGGAAATATCATTACGGCCAAGGACACTGACCGGCCGGATGTAAAAAAAGCCGCATCATGGCGAACCACGATGCGGCTGATTTTAATCGGGGAGTGTTAAGATTTGCTTGCGGTTTTAAGCTGGATGTTGACCTCGGCAAGCTTGGAGGAAACATAGCAGATTTTGTCGTTATATTTTATAGCGTAGAAGTCGGCCGATGAATACTCGGGGTAGTAGTCGAAGAATGCTCCGAGTGATGTTGTGGCCACAATCTCGCATTCGGTATTGGCCTGGGCGCGGATATTAACCTCTTTGGCATTAATCTGAATCTTTAAAGCATTGAGTGAACGCATCTTTTCGATACATTCATTGTCAGTATAAATATATTTGGTCGATACATAACCGGTAATGCTGCCTGACTTAACCTTGAACCATTCCGAACCGCGTTCAATGATTTTAGCATAGGCATTTGCTCCGAGCTTTCCTACAATACTTTTATCACTGCCGGCACCTGAGCGGATATTCATTGAATCACTGACATTAGCCAGAATATAATCAAATCTTGTATATTCGGGTGCGGGTGTGGGGGTAACTGATTCTGTCGGTGTGACCTCAGGCTGTGCCTCGATGGGTGCATCGGTAGGAGCCGGTGCTTTTGTAGGCTTGGGTTTATTCTGTTCGGCTAACTGCAATTCATTCTGCAGTCTGTCTGCCGTGGCCTGAACAAGCTCCTTTGCATCAGGCTGTTTTACAGGCTCAGGTCTGGTGGCCTCAAGAAATATTATCCAACCAACTGCAATCGCGGCAAGCAGTATGCCTGAAAACAGTTTGTAGTGCTTTTTAAACATTACCGTTCCTCTCTTTCAGTAATTAGTTAATTTTTAACGGGCGGATTGAACAGACTGAGTGAGCCGCTGCCGTAATTGTAGGCATATACCTTTTCCTCGGAAAAATCGTAGAAGAAGCAGTAGCCGCCGGCAAGACTGATCCATTTATAATTGCCCTCGAGAATTTTTGTTGAACTACCTGTTTCGGTGTTGAACATAAACAAGGCACTGTCCTTTTTCGCGTCATGCTGATAGAAGATGAGCTTTCCGTCATCGGTAACATTATACCAGGTCATGGAATCATCGATAATCAGACAGTCATTTTCACCCTCATAGTCAATCAGATGAAGTCTGTAATCATCTGCGGTATTGATATAGAAGATGCCTGTGTCAGTCGCTATCGGAAGGTAGGCATCAGCCTCGAAAAGCTTGCTTACATTTCCCGAAGAACCGATAGTGTAAATGTCATGATTCTCAAGCAGACCGCCATAGTAGATGATTCCGTCCTTTGCGCTGACAACGGGTGCATCACCCGTGGCAACCTTTATGTCACGCTCTTTGTCGATTCCGACACGATGAAGCTCAAGTGAATTATTATTGTATATCTGATAATAAAGCTTATTATTAAGGAGCAGAAGACTGCCTGTGGGCTCCTGCGTGATGACCGTCAGGCCGCCGCCGTTTTTCTTCAGGCGATACACACCTGTACTGAAGAAAATGAAAATTGATTGGGAGCCGCCCTCTTTTTTATTGTTTTTACGTGTGTAATAAACGTAATTCTCATCTGCGTTAATATAACGGGCGTAATCATTATAAAGCTTTTTGAAATTTGAAAGACCGGTATCCATCGAGTAAAGTGTGTACTGGTCATTGGGATTACTGAAGTAAATCACTCCGTCCTTTTCACAGAAAAGACCGCCGTTATAAAGATTGCCTGCCGTATTGCCGGGCTTATCGCCGCTGCTGAAATAAACCTTGTTTGAAAAATAGGAATAGGCAGCAACCGCACCGATTATACATATTACCGTAAAGACAGCAATAAGGCGGCCTATAATTGAATTCTTTTTGCCAGCTGCATCCGCCATATATCCTCCTAATGCAACGAATATAATGAGTTGCTCGTGGAGCAGATTGGTGCGTTCCCTGCACCAGTCTCTCAGTTTGAAAAGTTATTTTCAAACTTAATCCCTTTGTACAGAATTTATACTATTATAAACTAAAGTGTTTTTTATTGCAAGATATTACAAAATTTTGCACAATTTGCTAATTGTATTTTTGGCAATTTACATATAGAATATTTACAGATGTTTTTGATAAATAAAATCAACAGTTTAATGGATATCCTTCAGGATATTCGGAAAGGAATGGAAACAATGAGAATAAGTGCAAAAAAGCTTGTTATTTCACTGTTTTGTATGGCTATGATAGTTATTTGCGCTCAGAAGGTGTCAGCCTTTGCAGGTGAGCCGCTTACAGGGAAAAGCGCGGCTGAAATCACAGATATGATGGGTATGGGCTGGAATCTCGGTAATACATTCGATGCCACAGGCGGAAATGTATCCGATATTTACAGCTTTGAAACCTCATGGGGAAATCCTAAGGTTACACATGAACTTATCGATGCAATTGCGGCATCGGGCTTAAAGACAATCCGTGTACCTGTCACCTGGAACAAGAATGTTTCCACAGACGGAAGCTATACCATCAGACCCGAATATCTCGCCAGAGTAAAAGAGGTCGTTGATTACTGTTTTGATAATGATCTTTTTGTAATTCTTAACTGCCATCATGAGTCATGGATTAACAGAAAGGACCTTGATAAGAGCTATATGCAGACAGCAGAGGAGCTCGGTGCGGTATGGAGCCAGATAGCAGCATATTTTGCGGACTATGACCAGCATCTTATTTTCGAGGGCATGAATGAGCCCAGAATGCAGGGCAGCTCGGTTGAATGGACCGGTAATGCCGAAGCATATGCCGCTATCAACTATCTTGATCAGGTATTTGCAAATGCGGTTCGTGCCGACGGCACAGGCTACAATGCGGAAAGATGTCTGATGATTCCCCAGTATGCGGCATCATCCTCGGCAAGCATTATGGCGGCACTTTCACTCCCTGTTTATAACGGAGAGGTGGTTAATAACCTTATTGCTTCGGTTCACGGCTATGCACCCTATGATTTCTGTCTCAGCGACAAGATGGTGGATTTTGATATCGATAATCCCGCATGCGTAGGTGCGATTGATACACTTTTTAATTCTATTCAGAGCGTTTTCCTTGATAACGGTATTCCCGTTGTACTTGGTGAAACAGGTGCCACAAACAAGGACAATACAGAGGCGCGTGAGAACTGGGCGGGATATATCGGAGCCAAGGCCGGACTTTACGGAGTTCCCACGGTTATCTGGGATAACGGTGCATACGGAAACAAGGGCGGCGAGTGTCATGCATGGATTAACCGTACTAGCTGCGAGTGGAATTATCCTACGGTTTTACAGGCATTTTTAGACGCCAGCACAAGCGTAGAGTGGGGCAGCTATAAGAATTCAGATGCTCCTTCGGATGAGCCAATAGAGGCTATCGTGGAAGGCGGAAGCCCCTTCTGGTCGGTTCCTGAGGGACATGAAAGTACAAAAGAATGGGAATATACATATATCCAGATCGGTGCGCAGACACAGTGGTTTGTACCAGGCAGAGACATTGTAATCGCTTATAAGGGAGCCGGAGAGCCCAAGGTTATTCTTGACAGTGAAGCAAAGGGTGTATGGTGGATTCCTGTTGACCCTGACAGCGTCGAGGAAGTAAACGGTTACAAATATGCCCGTTTCTCATATGATTCAATGTATGCCGAGATGACCAAGAACGGCGTGGATAATGTAGGTGATCTCAGATATTTCAGTGTTATCACAACAAACGGAATGATTACTACATATGAGATTTCATGTGTGGGCGGTGACGCTATGGTTACATATAAGGCAAACGGAAAGATTGTTGCAATGGGTACCGAGCTTCCCGAGAAGCCTTTAGTTGAGGGTATGAACTTCCTTGGCTGGTATTCAAGCATTGATTATAAGCCCGGAACAGAATTTAACGGTGAGCCTGCAAAGAAGGATATGCTCGTATATGCAAAGTACGAGCTCGGTGAGGAGGCTGAGGATGATGTATACGCATCAGCCGCTGAGGACAGTGCTGAGGTCACAGAGCCCGCAGAGGATGATGAGAATACCGCAGAGGTCACAGATACCGATACAGAGCCCGCAGAGGATAAGGAGCCTGAGCTTAGTCCGGAGCCTACAGAGGAGGCAAAGCCCGAAATTACTCCTTCAGAAGAAGCTGCAGACAAGCCTGCGCCTACAGAGGCAGCCGTTGAAAACAAGGATACAGTCTCAACAAATGACAAGAGCGCTTCAGGTATGAGCACAGGTGTTATCGTTGCAATCATTGCCGGCGTTATCGCTGTAGTTCTGGCAGCAATACTTGTAATTAAGAAAAAGAAATAATTGTTGATTATAAAGAAATGGTCCATTGTCTTTTGACAGTGGACTATTTTTTTGCTATACTTGGACGAGAAAAAGAATCGTCGGATTTTGGCGAAAGGGGTTAAGTTAAAAATGAAAAATGCAGACAGACTTGAAATTAAAAAAAGATTTAAAAAGGACTGCACAATCAGCAGAATTGCAGGCTGCTATGTAGACTGCAACAAGGAAAAAATTCTGAAGTTCAATGAAAACTTCCTCAATATGCCCGAGGAGGAATTTTATAAGTATCTGGAGATTGCAAAAAAGTCATTTTCGGGTGCGATAGGTAATAATATTCTTGAACTTCCCTTTATGAAGGAGCAGACCGAAAACGGCGGAAAACAGCAGTTTTTACGCGGATTAAGGGAATCAAAGCTTCAGAATGAAGAGCTTTTGGAGCTGCTTTACGATATGATTATCGAAAAATTCCAGTATACGGGTAATTATATTATTCTGGTCTACCATGACAGCTACGATGTTATGACCAAGACCTCGGACAATATTAAAATAGATGAGTCTGAGGAGGTATTTGAGTATATTCTTGTGAGCATCTGTCCGGTGGATCTGACCAAGGCGGGACTTGGCTACAGAGCGGATTTAAACAAAATCGGAGCACGTATACGTGACTGGGTTCTGGGCGCTCCGGACCTTGCCTTTATGTTCCCCGCATTTGATGACAGAAGTGCCAATATCCACTGTGTGGACTATTATGTGAAGGATCCCAAGGCACCCCATGCGGAGTTTATTCGCGATGTTCTGGGCTGCGAGCAGAAAAGAACAGCGGTTCAGCACCGTGATGTTTTAAAGCAGGTTGTTAAGCAGACCTACGGCAGCGACCTTAAGAAGGCAGACGATATTCTGATGGGTATTCAGGAATCAATCAATGACATGATGGAGGCCCGCGAGCAGGAGGAGGGCAAGCTGGCAGCACCTATTGAGCTTGACGACAATGTAATTAATGAAATACTTGAGGATGCCAATGTCCGTGAGGAAAAGGCCGTTCAGTTCAAGCGTGTGCTTAAGGAAGAATTTGCCGATGATATTCCTCATGTTGATGACCTTCTCGATGCAAAGGCGGTTAAGGCAAATGCACCAATAAAGCGTGAAAAAGAGCTGCTCAGAGAGGTTCACGAGCTCAAGGGTAAGCTTGAAACAAGCCGTGAAAAGTTCAGGGAGCTGGGCATTCCTTTTGATGAGAATGCGGTATCCATGGATAATTTCGATAAGTTTGAGGGCGCAGTCAATGCGGCCGACAATCTTCCGGATAATACGGCTGAGCCGGATAAGCAGGAAGCGGGCATGAAGCTTGAGAGCATACCCGACAGCAATATTTATTTCAGCGATGAGGACGTTGAGGCCGAATATATGGACGTGCTTGTACATGTCGGAATCGACAGGGCCGACAATGTCAAGACCTGTATGATTAATAATAAGAGATGTCTTGTCATTCCTCTGGAGGACAGTGACGAGATGGGTATAGTGGTTAAGGAATAAGCTATTTTTAGAAAGGACACCGGTGTATGCAGTTTAATCTTAAAGCAGACCAGGACGAAGAGCTTCGTCGTGAAATTGAAGAATATGACCGTCAGCAGCAGGAATATATTGATGGGATCAAGGCTGACGGCAAGGAAAAAAGAAAAAAACAGGACAATATTTTCCGTGATCTTATGCTGGGTGTTATCGGTATAGGAATTATTGCTTGTTTTATTATGGTTATCCTGTAAAACCGCAAGATTTGAGTTGACAGAGGTTCGTAAACTAATTAGAATACTAACGAATGGATGCGATAAATCAGATGTTTTCGGAAGATGTAGGAGACCTTATGAACACAGATAATATGGACAGCTTTCATGTTGGACTGATTCAGCTTTACGGAGCGCATAAGAAGTTTAATACCGACAGATTTGCGGAGCTGGGACTGACTACGGGACAGCCCAAAATCATTACAGTGCTTGCACTTCATGAGGGCTGTATGCAGAAGGAGCTTGCCAAGCGCTGCGCGGTTGAGCCTGCCACGATGACGGTACTTCTGGCCAATATGGAGAAAAAGGAGCTTATCCGCAAGGAGACGATTCTTTCACCCGGCGGGAAAAAGGCCTATGCAGTATATCTGACGGAGAAGGGGAAGGAGATTTCCCGGAAGGTTGATGACATTGTTCAGGAAGCGGAGAATATCGCATTTGACGGAATCAGTGAAAAAGAGAAAGGAAAATTTATAGCTATGATGCAGAAGATTAGTAAAAACCTGCTTATGCTCGTATCTGTCCTTGTTCTTTCATTCGCACTTACAGCCTGCAGCTCAAAGGATAATGCAAATGATAAGGCAGCAGATACAACAGCAGCGCCCACAGAGGCAGCAAAGGCAACAGAAGCACCTGCGGTAACAGAGGCACCTGAAGTAACAGAGGAGCCTGTAAAGCCTGAGGAGAACACAGAGGAGACAGCAGCTCCCGAGGAGAACACAGAGGAAACAGCAGTTCCCGAGGAGAATACCGAAGAGACAACAGCTCCCGAAGAGAACGTTGAGCCCGAAGAGACAGGCTCAGAGGATGCCGAGGGCGAGAATACAGAGACTGCTACAGAGCCTGAGGAGGAGAATATGGACCTTATCGTAAAGGATGACCTTAATATTGTTGATGAAATCCCTGAGGAGTATCTTGTAGCTCGTGAGAGTGAGAACGGCGAGGTTGTTACAATCGAGTATCCTACATATGATTACACAAATGACGGTGCCGAGATTACAAAGTTCGCAAACGTATACCTTCCCTACGGATATTCAGAGGACCAGCAGTATGACGTACTTTACCTTATGCACGGTATCGGCGGTTCAGAAAATGAGTGGGGTCTTAAGAAGAACATTTCACAGGTAAGAGATATGATGGACAACATGGTAGCAAACGGCGAGATTAAGCCCTTCATCATCGTATGTCCCAACGGCCGTTCAACAGCAAAGTACAAGGATGCAAGCTTTGATAACATGGGTGCATTCTATAACTTCGGTAAGGAGCTTCGTAACGACCTTATTCCTTACATCGATGCAAATTTCTCAACCTATGCTGAATATGATGAGAACGGATATGACCTTGCAGCAGCAAGAGACCACAGAGCCATGGCAGGTCTTTCAATGGGCGGTATGCAGACAATCAATATCGGTATCTGCGAGAGTCTTGATATGATCAGCTGGTTCGGCGGCTTCTCAGCAGCTCCCACTTCATACGAGAAGAAGAAGGTTGTAGAGATTATTGATTCTGATTTTGCTGATGAGAGCATCCATTTCTTCTACAACATCTGCGGTACAGAGGACGGAACAGCTTACGGCAGCCATGAGGCAGCTGCAAAGGGTATCGACGAGCTTACCGACAGACTTGTAAACGGTGCAAATTATATCTGGCATGAGCGTTCGGGTGCACATGATTTCAAAATCTGGTACCTTGGACTTTACAATTTTGCACACATCGTATTCCAGTATTAATTATTTTACAGACTGATTTCTGAATCCCCGGATACATATGGTTGTCCGGGGGTTTTCTTTTCTGCGGACTCCCGGCACAAAGTGCCTGGGGGAGGCTGGCTACGGCATGTGGCCCCGTTGTGCGGGAGGGGGGCTCCGAACTATGCCCGGCGGTCTCATTATCCGAGGCGAATCTAAGGAGGTGCGCCAGGTTCTCTTAGCCTTGCGGCCCTGTATATAAGACGAAACTAAGCGCTACCCGTCTTGGTCCGGCGGTCCCGTTATCCGAGGCGAATCTAAGGAGGTGCGTCTGGTTCTCTTAGCCTTGCGGCCCTGTATATAAAGACCGGGTGCGTCCCGCCGTCCATGGAGGGACGGCACGGTGCAGGGGCGGACACGGATGTCCGCCTTGCACCGCAGCACACGGATACAACGGGGACGCAAGGCTTAGTGAACCCGCATCCTCCGTCTGAATTCGTCTCGGACAATGGGACCGCCGGGCCGTAGCCAGAACCCCCACCCTGCACAATGGGACCGCCGGGCCGTAGCCAGAACCCCAGCCCGGCACAATGGGACCGCCGGGCCAATGGAAAGCTTTTTTTTATATACGGTTGCATTTTTTTTGACAAGTGATATAATATTTACTTATGGGGCTTAATCCGAGACTACTGATGTCTTTTTCTTTCGAAAATGCGGACTGTTTCCTTTGGCGGACTGCGGAGTATAAGGCTAAAATGAGTAGAAAGCAGCGGATTTCAGTTGTTTCGGAGCCCCATGGAAGCGAACGGTGCGACACACCGGATGGGAATTACGGGATGTAATTCCTTATATGACACAATTATATGGAGGTACGAAATGTACAAGACATTTTCTATGGAACTTGCCGGAAGAACACTCAGTGTTGATGTCGGCAGGGTAGCAGCCCAGGCTAACGGTGCTGCATTTATGCACTATGGTGATACTACAGTGCTTTCAACAGCTACAGCTTCAGAGAAGCCCAGAGACGGTATCGATTTCTTCCCCTTAAGCGTTGAGTTTGAGGAGAAGCTTTATGCGGTAGGTAAGATTCCCGGAGGCTTCACAAAGCGTGAGGGTAAGGCTTCAGAGAACGCAATTCTCACATCACGTGTAATTGACCGTCCCATGAGACCCCTTTTCCCCAAGGATTACCGTAACGATGTTACACTTAACAATATGGTTATGTCAGTTGATACAGAGTGCCGTCCCGAGCTCGTTGGTATGCTTGGTTCAGCAATCGCAACTGCAATCTCAGATATCCCCTTCGATGGCCCCTGCGCTATGACACAGGTTGGTATGATCGATGGCGAATTCATCATCAACCCTTCACAGGAGCAGTGGAAGAACGGCGATCTTAACCTTACAGTAGCTTCAACAGCAGAGAAGGTTATCATGATCGAGGCAGGTGCCAATGAGATTCCTGAGGAGAAGATGATTGAGGCCATCTACAAGGCACACAATGTTAACCAGACAATTATCGCTTTCATTAACGATATCGTTAAGGAAGTTGGTAAGACAAAGCATGAGTACACAAGCTGCGCAATCCCTGCAGAGCTTTTCGAGGCTATGAAGAAGATTGTTACTCCCGAGGAGATGGAGGAAGCAGTATTCACAGATGAGAAGCAGAAGCGTGAGGCTAACATTTCAGCTATCACAGATAAGCTCACAGAGGCTTTTGCTGACAATGAGGAATGGCTTGCCATTCTTGGTGAGGCTATTTACCAGTATGAGAAGAAGACCGTACGTAAGATGATTCTTAAGGATCACAAGCGTCCCGACGGTCGTGAGATTACACAGATCAGACCTCTCGCAGCAGAGGTTGATATCGTTCCCAGAGTTCACGGTTCTGCAATGTTTACTCGTGGACAGACACAGATTTGTGATGTTTGTACACTTGCTCCTCTTTCAGAGATGCAGAAGCTTGACGGTCTTGATGAGAACGAGGTTTCAAAGAGATACATGCACCACTACAACTTCCCTGCATATTCTGTAGGTGAGACAAAGGTTTCAAGAGGACCCGGACGTCGTGAAATCGGTCACGGTGCTCTTGCAGAGCGTGCACTTATCCCTGTTCTTCCTTCAGAGGAGGAGTTCCCTTACGCAATCCGTTGTGTATCGGAGACATTTGAGTCAAACGGTTCAACATCAATGGCTTCTACATGTGCATCATGTATGTCACTTATGGCAGCCGGTGTTCCCATTAAGTCTATGGTAGCAGGTATCAGCTGTGGTCTTGTTACAGGCGATACAGATGATGATTTCGTACTTCTTACAGATATCCAGGGTCTCGAGGACTTCTTCGGCGATATGGACTTCAAGGTAACAGGTACAACAAAGGGTATCACAGCTATTCAGATGGATATCAAGATTCACGGTCTTACAAGACCTATCGTTGAGGGCGCTATCGCTCGTTGTCGTGAGGCAAGATTATTTATCATGGATAACTGCATGAAGCCTGCAATTGCTGAGCCCCGTCCCGAGGTCAGCAAGTACGCTCCCAAGATTATCCAGATTCAGATCGATCCCGCAAAGATTGGCGAGGTTATCGGTCAGCGTGGTAAGACAATCCAGGCTATCCAGGAGAGCACACAGGTTAAGATTGATATCACTGATGAGGGTGCAGTATCAGTTTGCGGTACAGATGCAGCATTAATGCAGGAAGCTATCAGACTTATCACAATCATCGTTTCTGAGTTCGAAGAGGGCACAGTATACGAGGGCAAGGTTGTTTCAATCAAGGAGTTCGGTGCATTCATCGAGTTCGCTCCCGGCAAGGAAGGAATGGTTCACATTTCAAAGATTGCAAAGGAAAGAATCAACCATGTTGAGGATGTTCTTACACTTGGCGACAAGGTTCGCTGCGTATGCATGGGCAAGGACAAGATGGGCAGAATCAGCTTCTCAATCAAGGATGTTAAGGATTGATTAATTAATTTCTAAAATTTATGCAGCCACGGCAGACAGAAGAATTTCTTATCTGTTGTGGCTGTATTTTTCTTTGACGGCTGATAATAAGGGCCTTCTGCCGAAATATGAAATGAGATTTTAGTTCGGTGCGGGTTCCTGTGACGGGGAAGATTATGAAGATAATTAAAATTGATGACATTAATACGGCGGGGCTTGAGATTTTTACTGAGCTTTCGGAAAGGCAGCTGGCTACTGTATATGAGCCTGAGCCCGGCCTCTTTATTGCCGAAAGTGAAAAGATTACAGAACGTGCCCTTGAAGCCGGTTATGAACCGGTAAGGCTTTTATGTGAGGAAGGTTTTCTGAAAAAGGCCGATGAGGGCGGTATCGTGAGCCGGATTATTGAAAAATATCCCGAAACGGAGATATATTCAGCTGAGCTTTCAATTTTGAAAAAGCTGACAGGCTATAATCTGACAGGCGGAATTCTCTGTGCCATGAGAAGAAAAAAGCCTGATTCGCCGGCAGATATTCTTAAAAAGATTGAGGATGGCAAAAAGAAAAGAATAGTAATAATAGACAATGTTGAAAATCCGACCAATATCGGCGCAATTTTTCGTTCTGCGGCGGCACTTGGAATGGATGCGGTTTTGGTGAGTGCGGACAGCAGTGACCCGCTTTACCGCAGGGCGGCGAGAGTGAGTATGGGAACGGTTTTCCAGATTCCCTGGACCTATATGGACTGTGAGTGGCCGGGAGAGGGAATCGGGAAGCTGCATGCCTGCGGGTATAAGCTTGTTTCGATGGCGCTTAAGGAGGATTCCTTAAGAATTGATGACAAAAGGCTTGCAGATGAAGAAAAGCTGGCAATTCTGATGGGCAATGAGGGCGACGGATTAAAGCAGGAAACCATTGATGCGAGTGATTATACCGTTATGATACCCATGTATCACGGTGTTGATTCTCTTAATGTTGCTGCGGCTTCGGCAGTGGCTTTTTATGCACTTAAGAATTAGTGTTTTGTCTGCTGTTCGATTTTTTTGACATTTTCAAAAAAAATACTAGAAATTATGTTCGAAGTTGTGTATACTTTATAAAGAGACAGTCGGCGGATATGAAGTCTGCTGCATATTAAAAAGAACTGACAGGGGGAGAGTCTGATGGACTTTATTCAGATAATAAAGACCATAATATTTGGTATAGTTGAAGGAATTACGGAATGGCTGCCTATAAGCAGTACCGGTCATATGATTCTGCTTGATGAATTCTTCGGACTTCAGGCATCGGGCTTTACGGCTGAATTTGTGGAGCTTTTCATAGTTGTAATACAGTTCGGAGCGATATTGGCGGTAGTTGTTCTGTTTTGGAATAAGCTTTGGCCCTTTTGTGCAAAAAAGGAAGAATATTTTATTAAAAAGGATACCTGGTCACTCTGGTTCCATATTTTGGTTTCGTGTATTCCGTTCGGCGTTGCCGGAGTGCTTTTTGACGATAAAATCGAGGAATTTATCGTAGGTGATACCAGATCGATAATTGTTGCTTCGATGCTTATTTTCTACGGTATTCTCTTTATTGTTATTGAAAAAGGTGTTATTAAGCATCGTGAGCGTATAAGAAATGTAGCGGGTATCAGTTATCTTTTGGCCTTTGTTATCGGATGTATTCAGGTGCTTGCCATGGTTCCGGGAACCTCGCGTTCGGGTGTTTCGATTATCGGTATGATGCTTCTCGGATGTACCAGAGTAGTTTCTGCGGAGTACTCATTTTTCCTTGCAATTCCTGCCATGGCGGGTTCAAGTCTTATGAGTGTAATGAAGTATGAGGGATCACTTGGAGGCGGCGAAATAGGAGCGCTTGTCATAGGACTTGTTGTTTCGTTTATTGTTTCGCTTTTTGCAATCAAGTTCCTTGTGGGATATGTTAAAAAGCATAATTTCGTAGTATTTGGCTGGTACAGAATTGCTCTTGGTATTGTGGTTCTTGCCTGTGTTTTTGCGGGAGTTATTTAATGGCGGATAGAAACAGAAATGTTATGAAGAGTGCGGGCGGTGCGGATACCGAGGCGGCATTAAGACGTAAGGGCAGTACCGTGGCACAGCGTAAGGCGGACAGAATAGAGGCTTCTTACGGCAGATATTCGGGTTCCGATTATGATGAGGCTGATTTCGATGATATGTTTGAGGACAGCGGAATCGGATCGAGCTCATCCAAAAAGAAGAAAACTGTAGAAAAACAGTCGAAAAAGGAAGCATCCTCACGTACAGCGGCGGGAAGCCGTTCGACAGCTTCGGGAAGAAATTCTTCTGCGGGACGCAGTTCAGCAGCGGGAAGAAGCGCGGCAGCAGGAAGAGGCACGGGACGTACAGCTGCAAGAAGCTCAGCAGCGGGAAGCCGCTCGGCAGCTTCGGGAAGAAGCTCTTTGGCGGGACGCGGTTCAGCAGCGGACAGAAGCCCGGCGGCAGGACGTGCTTCGGGAAGAAGCAGCGGACGTGCAGCTTCTTCAAACAGGAGTCAGGAGACACGCAGGGTTACGGCGTGCAGAATGCAGGATTTTGACCCCAGATATGAAAGCAGGGATTCCGGCTCGATAGCGGATGACATTATAATTATCTGTGTTTTACTTTTATGTATACTTATGGTCCTCAGTTACTGCGGACTTTGCGGAACGGTCGGTAAGGGTGTAAATGTTGCGGTATTTGGTCTTTTCGGAAGACTCGGTTATGTCCTTCCCTTCCTGATTTTCCCTTTGACGGTATTCTTTATTGCAAACAAGGAAAAGTCAGTCAGCCTGCCGAAGATACTTGGCTCAGTGCTTTTTATGTTTATGGTGGCGGGACTTATCCAGCTTGCGGCCGGCGGCTATAACGGAGCCCTGAAGCTGACAGATTATTTTACAAATTCAAGGATAGATATAGAACAGCTTATGCCGACCTACGGCGGTCTGTTCGGCGGACTGATGGTATATATGCTTTGTCCTCTGGTAGGCAAGGTATTTACCGCAATTTTACTTGTCGGACTTGCTGTTATACTTTTCCTTCTTATTACGGGTAAGGCCTTTATTACATATCTTTCCAGAAAAATCAACAGAAAGGCACGTGCCTTTTACGAGAACAGAAAGATTGAAAAGCGTGAGCGTGAAATATATGAGCAGGAACGCGGCGGATATGACGATGATTACGAGAGTTCTGCCGGCAGATTCGGACAGGCATATGACAGACCACGCAGAAGAATGGGTACAATCCACGTTTCCATCGGCCCCAGGGTTACTGAACACAGGGTTGATCCAAACGGAAATTATCCTACGGAAAATCCTTCTGCTTCGGTTCAGCCCGGAAAGATTGCGGGTGCAAAAGCCGCTGCAGAGAGCAAGGATACAAAAAAGAAGCATTTCTGGGACAGAAAGCCTGCAGAGCCTGCTGAGACCGCACAGGGACAAAAATCAGCGGCAAAGCCTGCGGAGAAAAGGCCTGAGGAAAAGCCTGCGGCACAGGTTACGGAAGAGCTTATATCGATTGAAAGCGAAAATAAGGATAATCGTCCTTCGGATAACAGCTTCGTCAATGAGGAGCTGGGTGATAAGTTCGCGGACAAGGGCTCGATTGACCTTATCGATTTGAGAAATAATCCCAATCCCGTAAGAAAGGCTACTACAAGACAGTATATGAACACCGATGAGGATAATAATATTGTTCGTATGCCTGTAGCAAAGAGCCTGCATGCGGGAGGCGGAAGCGATGCCGAAAAGGGCAACGGAATCGGTTATAAGATTCACGGCCTTTATGAGGAGACCGAAAGCTCGGATAAAGGACAGGAATCAGCCGGCAGGGCTCAGATTTCAGACCTTAAGAAGGCTGTTATTGCAGAACAGAACGAAGCTGCGGCTGACGGTATTTCAACGGTTACCGACAGTATTATTTCGGCATATGATGAGGATTATGAGCCCGAAACAGAAGCTAATTCACCGGCCAGCATTACAAGCATCAGCAGCATAAAGAGAAATAAGGATGATGAGCCTGTAAGGGCTGAGGAGCTCTTTAGGGATGCTGAGGCAGATGAGAAGCTTGTGGATGAGGCAACTGCGGCAAGACTGCTCAGCATTGCAAATGCCGAGAGTGAGGAAGATGCTCAGGATTCGGCTTCGGATGCAGCTGTTTCCGAGGAGTCCGAGTCTGATATAAAAATTTACGATATGACTGATAAGTCCGATAAAAAGGACTTGTCGTATGATAACATAAGTTCGTCGGATGAAAACAGCGGTCATGCCGCAGAGCCGACGGGAACCGGATTATCTTCCGGAAGCCCGGCAGCGGGAAGTGCACCTGCCGCGCAGAATGTAACTGCAGTGAGGGATTCATCCGGAGCGGTAAGATTTACCGATATGAATGCAAAGCCTGCCGAAAAGCCGGCAGTGCCTGTACCGGAATATGTATTCCCTCCCGTCAGTCTTTTGAGAAAATCCGGCGGAGAAATGAGAAATGCAGGCTCGAAGAGGCAGGAGCTTGAGGAAACCATCGAAAAGCTTCAAAGAACCTTTGAAAGCTTTGGCGTAAGCGTAACCGTAACGGATGCCAGTGTCGGTCCTACGGTTACCCGTTACGAGCTGCTTCCCGATCAGGGTGTTAAGGTTAAAACGATTACCTCTCTCAGTGATGATATCAAGCTTGCCCTCGCGGCAACCGAAATCAGAATTGAGGCACCTATTCCCGGAAAGGCCGCAGTCGGAATTGAGGTTCCCAACAAGGAAAGCTCGCCTGTACTTTTCGGCGATATGATTGATTCGGAGGGCTTCAAAAACAGTAAATCAAAGCTCTCGTTTGCGGTAGGTAAGGATATCGCGGGAGAGAGTATAGTGGCCAATATCGGCGGAATGCCCCATGCACTGATTGCAGGTGCGACAGGTTCGGGTAAGTCGGTATGTATCAATGCGCTTATTATGAGTATTCTTTATAAGGCAAAGCCTAGCGAGGTCAAAATGGTAATGATTGACCCCAAGCGTGTAGAGCTTGTCGGTTATAACGGAATACCTCATCTTCTGGTTCCGGTTGTTACGGATGTAAAGAAGGCAAACGGCGTACTCAGCTGGTCGCTTGCGGAGATGGATAACCGTTATCAGCTTTTCGCGGATAATGCGGTAACCAATCTTGCTTCATACAACGAGCTTGTTGAAAAGCGTTATAAGGAGGAGGGCGGAACAGGCGAATGTCCCGATAAGCTTCCTCAGATACTTATTATCATCGATGAGCTTAATGACCTTATGATGACGGCCAATTCAAAGGAAATCGAGAATGCTATCTGTCGTCTGACACAGCTTGCGCGAGCCTGCGGAATTCATGTAATTCTCGCAACGCAGCGTCCTTCGGTTAATGTTATTACCGGTACGATTAAGGCAAATATTCCTACACGTATAGCATTTGCGGTTTCATCAATCGTTGATTCACGTACAATTCTGGATCAGGCCGGTGCGGAGAAGCTTCTCGGTAAGGGCGATATGCTCTTTTACCCGCAGGGCTATCCTAAGCCTGTTCGTGTGCAGGGTGCATATGTTTCGGACGGTGAGGTTGCACAGGTTGTTAAGTTTATTAAAGAGCAGTACAGGGAGCACAAGTATGACGAGCTGATATGCAGGCATATTGATTCAAGTGCAGAGCCCAAGAATGCTAATAATCAGCCGGCGGCCGATGATGCTGCCGCAGGCCAGGGTAATGGCCGTGATGAATATTTTTACGAGGCAGGTAAGTTCATTATTGAGAAGCAGAAGGCTTCCATCGGTATGCTTCAGCGTGTTTATAAGATTGGCTTTAACAGAGCGGCACGAATAATGGACCAGCTTTCGGAGGCAGGTGTTGTTGGACCCGAGGAGGGTACAAAGCCCAGAAAGATTCTTATGAATCTGCAGGAATTTGATGATTTTATCGATTCCCCGGAGAATTGATTTTATGATTTTGTTAATACTTATTGAGGGTGAGTATAGCTTAAGCATTTATTGATTCAGCAACCGCGCAGCAGGGCTGCAGCGGACAAAGAAGAAGGAGGAGCCGCAGACGCGGCACACAGTAATTATGGCAAAAGAGAAAATTGAAATCAGTGAAGATTCAAAACAGAGAGCACTCGAAAGTGCACTTGCACAGATTGAAAAGAATTTCGGTAAGGGCTCAATCATGAAGCTCGGCGACAAGAGCGCCCACATGAATATTGAAACAATTACAACAGGCTGTCTCAGCCTTGATATGGCACTCGGACTTGGAGGAGTTCCAAAGGGAAGAATTCTTGAGGTTTACGGACCTGAGTCAAGCGGTAAGACAACAGTTGCCCTTCATATGGTGGCAGAGGTACAGAAGAGCGGCGGTATTGCCGGCTTCATCGATGCAGAGCATGCTCTTGACCCCGTATATGCGAAGAATATCGGTGTAGACATTGATAATCTCTACATTTCACAGCCCGATAACGGTGAGCAGGCACTTGAGATTGCCGAGACTATGGTTCGTTCGGGTGCTATCGATATCATTATCATCGACTCTGTTGCAGCACTTGTACCCAAGGCTGAAATTGAGGGTGATATGGGTGATTCACACGTTGGTCTTCAGGCAAGACTTATGTCACAGGCTCTCAGAAAGCTTACAGGTGTTGTAAGCAAAACAAACTGTATCGTTGTATTTATTAACCAGCTTCGTGAAAAGGTCGGCGTAATGTTCGGTAATCCCGAGACCACCACAGGCGGTCGTGCACTCAAATTCTATTCATCAATCAGACTTGATGTTCGTCGTATTGACAGTATCAAGAACGGCGGCGAGGTTGTTGGTAACCGTACAAGAATCCGTGTTGTAAAGAATAAGATTGCGCCCCCCTTCAAGGAGGCAGAATTTGATATCATTTACGGTAAGGGTATTTCAAAGGTCGGCGATATCATTGATATGGCTGTTAATGACAATATCATTATCAAGAGTGGTTCATGGTTCTCCTATAACGGCGAAAAAATCGGTCAGGGACGCGAGAATACAAAGAGCTTCCTTGAGCAGCATGCAGATATCTGCAGCGAAATCGAGGGTAAGCTTCGTGCTAAGTATGTAATTAATACTGACGGTATTGAAGAGGAAGACGAGGAAATCCCCGACGACCTTGATTAAATGCCGGCCGGCCGAGATTTTCCATACGGTCAATAGGAGGTTGGTTAGCTGATGATTGTAAGTTTTGGCAGTAAAAATGCCAAAAAAACAGATATCCTTGTTGACGGTTCATTTGTTGGAGCTTTATACCCGGGCGAAATAAGAAGGCTTGGTCTGGAGGATGAGGGAGAAATCACGGAAGAGCTTTATCATGAAATGATGCAGGATGTACTTCTGCACCGTGCCAAGCTCAGAGTGATGAATATTCTGATTCGCGCAGACAAAACCGAGGCAGAGCTCAGAAAAAAGCTTTCGGAAAACGGATATTGCAACGAAACCGTTGATAAGGCAATAGAATATGTCAGGGGCTTTCATTATATTGACGATCTCAGAACTGCAGAGAGCTATATCAGAAGCAGAATGTATACTCACAGCGAACGTGAGATACGATACAATCTGGAGCAGAAGGGTATTGCTTCGGAACATATAGATATGGCCTATGATCAGGCTCTGGAGGCTGAAGAAGTCTCGGAGCCTGAATATATTGCGGCGAAGAGCTTTCTTACAAAAAAGCTTGGAAGCAGACTGAACAGGGAAGAGGAGCTTTCTTATGAAGAACTGCAGAAGATATATGCAGCGGCGTACAGAAAGGGCTTCAGACAGGAAATAATCAAGAAAACTATTAACAGTATTATAAATGGAGAATAAGTTTGAAAATAAATTTTCAAACTGAAAGATTGGTGCAAAAATCGCACCAATTTACTCCATGAGCAACTCATTACATTCGTTGCATTAGGAGGAAGTATGAAAAAAATAGCTGCATTATTAATTACGCTTGCAATGGTCTTTAGCCTTGCGGCCTGCAGCTCGTCTGACAAGAGTACAGGCAGTGAGCCGACAAAGGCTGCGGCAGAAAATACGGTTACGGAGGCTGCAAAGGTTACCGAAGCGGCAAAGCCCGACGACACTAAAAACGAAGAGGACGGGGCTGCACAGATAACAGAGGCTCCGGATGATACACAGAATAACACTGAAAGTGATGCGGAGGAAAAGGGAAACGAAGCAGCAGGCGATGGCAGCGATGTAACTGAGCCTGAAAATCCTGATGCGGACATTGCTGACGATCCTTTGACTGAACATGATAAGGATATTCAGAATATATTGGATGAACATCTTGCTGTATCGGTAAAAAGCGAAAGTGAAATCAGATATTTTGAGGAAGCTTATAAGTCAAAGGCTGAGCTTTTCTATGATACCGTAAGTCTTTCGGATGAGTATGCGGCAGCTTACCCCGAGCTTGAGAAGGCACTTGAAGAATATAATCAGAATGAGGCGGCTATTGTCGGAGGACTTGCGGATTATTATGCAAGAGAGGTTTCTGAAGAAGATGGTATGGAGGAATATTTCCAGCCTTATTCTGTAGTTCATCCTGTGGATGTAAAAAGAGCAGATGCTACAGTGCTCAGTATATTAAAGCATGAGGTGGCCTACACATATTTCGGCGGCTTTACTTACTGCTACGGAATCAGCTTTGATACTGCAAGCGGCAGAATGCTGACTCTTGATGATATCTGCAGCGACAGGGATACTCTTGCACTTTATCTTACACAGAAGTTTTTTGCCAAGTATCAGGAAATCGGACTTATGGATGAGGATGGACTTTATGAATCCGTAAGGTCTCTGATGGATGAGGAAAGACTTAGCTTTACAATCGGTTATCAGGGCGTAGAATTTTATATTGATTCGAATCTTGTTATGGTGGCCAGCCATGATACGTATTCTGTAATCGTGCCCTTTGATGCGGAATTCGGACCCGAGGGTGAAGGCTTTGCGGTTCTTTCGGCAGGAGCTTATGTAAATGTTCCCGATAATTATATGATTTCTCTCAGTAATTCAAGTGAATTTGAGTATATTCCGGCTAATTCGGATGAACAGCCCGTAAGTATTTCTGTTGCAGGTCTGGGACCCGACAGATACGGTGAATATACATCGCTTTATATCAGCGTAAACGGTGAGCCTGCAATTTTTTATGAAGACTGCAACCAGTTCAGAAACTACATAGTGAAAAGCAACGGTGACGTATATCTTTATGTCGAAAAGGTTCAGGGCTCTGATGATACCAATATTGATATTTATCTGCTTGAAGGAAACACATTTAAGAAGGTTAAATATTCATCGATTGTATGCGGCTTTGAAGGAATTAATGACGGAAGAAGAGTTGTATACAATCCCGAAAGCATGAAAATGTTTTCAAGGTCTGATATTGTTGGTACCTGCTTTGAGAACGGTATTTACAGGGTCGGTGAAAAGGGTGTGCCCGAGAATACGGCCAGATATCTTGATATAGCCGGTAGTACAGAGCTTACACTTAAACAGCCCTTCAAGGCTGCGGCAATCGATCCCGAAATCCAGTTCGCAGCGGATTCGGATATCGACGGCAGTTTTGATTATCAGATAGAGCTTGAACCCGGCAACAAGATTACTCTTAAAAAGACTGACGGAGAGCATATTGTCTTCTTTGAAACACCCGAAGGCGAGTGGGGAACTTTCTTCGTAAATGCCGGTATGGTTGGGGAAATCAATATACTTGACCTCTTCGACAACGTGCCGATGGCAGATTAAAAGTTATTTGTTCATATAGTACAAAATGTCCGCAATATGCGGGCATTTTTTTTATTATAATTTTGCTTGTAAATCTTGGAAAATATAGGTATAATGATATTTGGTGAAAATTGGTAAATTCAATATATATCATGGAGGTAAATAATGAGTAATTCAACCAAATTGTCAGCACGTGACAGAATTGTCACATTGCTTGACGACAACAGCTTCGTAGAGATCGGTTCTCTTGTAACAAAGAGAAATACTGATTTTAATCTACTGGCTAAAGAAGCACCCACAGACGGTGTTATTACCGGCTATGGTGTGATTAACGGAGCTCCTGTTTATGTATACAGCCAGGACGCTTCTGTACTTGCAGGTACAATCGGTGAGATGCATGCAAAGAAGATTGCAAAGGTTTACGAACTTGCAATGAAGTGTGGCACACCTGTTATCGGACTTATTGACTGTGCAGGTCTCAGACTTGAGGAAGCAACCGATGCTCTTGAGGGTCTCGGCGAGATTATGGCTTCACAGGCTATGGCATCAGGTCTTATCCCCCAGATTATGGCTGTATTCGGTTCATGCGGCGGCGGATTAGGCGTAGCAGCAGGTATGTGCGACTTCGTATTTGCAACAAAGGCAGGCAAGCTTTTTGTAAATGCACCCAACACCATTAAGGATAACAATGAGAGCAAGTGTGATACAGCTGCAGCAGACTTCAAGGCTGCATGCGGTGAAATCGACTATGTGGGCGAGGATGATGTTGATGTTCTTAATGCAGTAAGAGGTCTTGTATCACTTATTCCCGCATGTAACGAGGATGAGGCTGTTGCAGTTGAGTGCACAGATGACCTTAACCGTGAGACACCTGAGCTTACAAGCGTAATTGCTGACGGTGCCAAGGCCGCTGCAGTTCTTGCAGATGACGGAAGCTTCTTCGAGATTAAGAAGAATTTCGCAAAGCATATGGCTACAGGCTTCATTCAGCTTGATGGCGCAACAGTAGGTGTTGTTGCAAACAGAAGCGCAATCATCGGTGATGACGGTAAGGCTGCAGATAAGTTTGATGCGGTTCTTACAATTGACGGATGTGCAAAGGCTACAGAGTTCATCAATTTCTGTGATGCATTCAACATCCCCGTACTTTCACTTACAAATGTTGAAGGCTTCTGCACCTGCATGGAGGGTGAGAAGAAGATGGCTACAGCTGCTGCAAAGCTTGCTGCAGCATTTGCAAATGCTACAGTTCCGAAGGTTAACCTTATCACAGGTTCAGCAATCGGTTCTGCATACACAATTATGAATTCAAAGTCAATGGGTGCAGATATGGTATTTGCACTTGACGGAGCTAAGGTTGGTCCCATGAAGGCAGACCTTGCAGCTCAGATTATTGCAGCAGACGGCGACAAGAATGCAAAGGATGAGGCTAAGAAGGTTATCGAGGCTCAGCTTTCTGTAGAAGCAGCTGCAAAGCGCGGATATGTAGATTCAATCATTGACGCTGCAGCAGCAAGAAAGAACGTTGTATACGCTTTCGAGATGCTGTATTTAAAGGATGAAGGCCGTCCTGATAAGAAGCACACAACAATCTAATTGATGAATGCGGATAACGCAGAAAAGAGGTAAATATGACATTAAGTAATATCATTTTACTTGCTACTGAGGTCGAAGAAGCAGACATCACTTGGGGTGAGGCCGGACTTAATACTGCGATGGGTATCGGTATCGTATTCATAACACTGGTATTCATTTCGTTAATCATTATGCTTGAAGGTAAAATCTTCGGAGCCATCAACAAGAAGAAATCAGCACCTAAGGTAGTTGAAGCCCCCAAGGCTGCAGAGCCTGTAGTGGAGGCGGTTGATGAGGCCGGTGAGGATCTTGCTGAGGAAGAGATTGCAGCGGTTATTTCAGCAGCAATTTATGCATATGAGTCAGAAAACGGCGCAGAAGTTCCTGCAGACGGACTTGTAGTAAGAAGTATCAGACGTTTAGGATATGCCAGATAATGTAACTGGCGCAGATTGACCAAAAGACGTTAATCAAATTTTTGAATTATATTCAGGAGGTTTTCAAATGAAAAATTATACCATTACAGTAAATGGCAATGTTTATGAGGTTACAGTAGAAGAGGGTGGTGCAGGCGCTCCCGTTGCAGCAGCAGCTCCCAAGGCAGCAGCTGCACCTAAGGCAGCTCCCAAGGCAGCTCCTAAGGCAGCAGCAGGCGCAGCAGGCAAGATCAAGGTCGAGGCTCCCATGCCCGGTAAGATTCTTGGCATCAAGGTTAATGTTGGCGATGCAGTAAAGAAGGGTCAGGTTATCATGATTCTCGAGGCAATGAAGATGGAGAACGAAATCGTTGCTTCAGAGGACGGAACAGTTGCAGGTATCAACGCTACAGTTGGTGCTACAGTTGAAGCAGGCGATGTTCTTGCTACATTAAACTAATTAATTACCTGACAATAGAGAAACTATTTCCAACAGAGAAACGGAGAAATTTTTATGGATTATGTATTAGATACATTAGGCAATCTGGCCAAACAGACCGCCTTTGCTACTCTTACATGGGGAAATCTTCTCATGATTCTTGTAGCTTTCGTGTTCCTGTATCTGGCAATTGCTAAAGATTTCGAGCCCCTGCTTCTGGTTCCTATTGCATTTGGTATGCTCCTCGTTAACATGTATCCCGATATCATGTATGATGTTGAAAAAATCATACCCGGTACAGAGATTTATGATGAGATGGGTAATATCATAGGCGGTAAATATCCGGAAAGCACCGGACTTCTTGCCTGGTTCTTCAAGCTCGATGAAGCGGCAATCCTTCCTTCACTTATTTTCATGGGTGTAGGTGCCGGAACTGACTTCGGTCCCCTTATCGCGAACCCTATCAGCTTCCTTCTTGGTGCTGCAGCACAGCTTGGTATTTTCGCAGCTTACCTTCTTGCTATCATCTTTGGTTTCAATGGCAAGGCAGCAGCAGCTATTTCAATTATCGGTGGTGCAGATGGTCCTACATCAATCTTCCTTGCAGGAAAGCTTGGTCAGTCAAACCTTATGGGACCTATCGCCGTTGCGGCATATTCATATATGTCACTCGTTCCTATCATCCAGCCTCCTATCATGAAGGCTCTTACAACTGAAAAGGAACGTAAGATTAAGATGACTCAGCTTCGTCCTGTTACAAAGCTTGAGAAGATTCTTTTCCCTATCATTATTACAGTAGTAGTAGTTCTTTTACTTCCCTCAACAGCACCCCTTATCGGTATGCTTATGCTCGGTAACCTCTTCAGAGAGAGTGGTGTTGTTAAGCAGCTTACAGAGACAGCTTCTAACGCACTTATGTACATCGTAGTTATCCTTCTCGGAACTTCTGTTGGTGCATCAACAAGTGCTGAGGCATTCTTAAAGGTTGATACATTACTTATCGTAGTACTCGGTCTTGTTGCTTTCGCATTCGGTACTGCAGGTGGTGTTCTTCTTGGAAAGCTTATGAGCAAGCTTACACATGGCAGAATTAATCCTCTTATCGGATCTGCAGGTGTATCAGCGGTACCTATGGCTGCCCGTGTATCACAGAAGGTTGGTTCACAGTATGATCCTACAAACTTCCTTCTCATGCACGCTATGGGACCTAACGTAGCCGGTGTTATCGGTACTGCGGTTGCAGCCGGTGTATTCATGGCTATTTACGGAATTTAATCTTAAAAATATAGGTAGTATTCAGCATGAAATATTGTGCTGATAACAGAAAGGACATAAAACAATGGCTGAAAAAAGACCGGTAAAGATTACTGAGACCATCCTTCGTGATGCTCATCAGTCACTTATTGCAACAAGAATGCCTACCGAGCTTATGCTTCCTATCGCTGAGAAGATGGATGAGATCGGTTACTATTCAGTAGAGTGCTGGGGCGGCGCTACATTCGACAGCTGCCTTCGTTTCTTAAAGGAAGATCCCTGGGAGCGTCTTAGAAAACTCAAGGAGAAGTTTAAGAAAACAAAGTTACAGATGCTTTTCCGTGGACAGAACATCCTCGGTTATAACCACTATGCAGATGATGTAGTTGAGTACTTCGCTCAGAAGTGTGTAGCAAACGGTATGGATATCATCCGTATTTTCGACTGTCTTAATGACCTTCGTAACCTTGAGACATCAGTAAGGGCTACTAAGAAGGAAGGCGGACATGCACAGATCGCTCTTTCATACACACTTGGTGATGCATATACACTTGATTACTGGAAGGATATCGCTCGTCGTATTGAAGATATGGGCGCAGATTCAATCTGTATCAAGGATATGGCAGGTCTTCTTACTCCTTACGAGGCAGAGAAGCTTGTTAAGGCACTTAAGGAAGGTTCAAAGCTTCCTATTCAGTTACATACTCATTACACTTCAGGTGTTGCTTCAATGACATACCTTAAGGCAGTTGAGGCAGGTGTTGATATCATCGATACAGCTATGTCACCTCTTGCTCTTGGTACATCACAGCCCGCAACAGAGGTTATGGTTGAGACCTTCCGTGGTACAGAGTATGACACAGGCCTTGATCAGAATAAGCTTGCTGAAATCACTAACTACTTTGCTCCTTACCGTGAGGAAGTTCTTGCAAACGGCTTACTTAATCCCAAGGTTCTTGGTGTTAACATCAAGACTCTTATGTACCAGGTTCCCGGCGGTATGCTTTCAAACCTTGTATCACAGCTTAAGGAAGCTCATGCAGAGGACAAGTTCCAGGCCGTACTTGAGGAAATCCCCCGTGTACGTAAGGACTTCGGTGAGATTCCCCTTGTTACTCCTTCATCACAGATCGTTGGTACTCAGGCAGTTCTTAACGTTCTTCAGGGTGAGCGTTACAAGATGGTAACTAAGGAGTCAAAGAAGATTCTTTCAGGTGAGTTCGGTCAGCCTACAAGACCCTTCAACAAGGAAGTTCAGAAGAAGTGTATCGGCGATACAAAGCCTATTACATGTCGTCCTGCAGATCTTATTAAGCCTCAGCTTCCTCAGTTCCGTGAGGAGTGCAAGGAGTGGGCTCAGCAGGAAGAAGATGTACTTTCATATGCATTATTCCCTCAGGTTGCTACTGACTTCTTCAAGTATCGTCAGGC
>JAKSRW010000004.1 GCA_024403355.1 Lachnospiraceae bacterium | reverse complement strand
AATGTGTGTAATAGACGTGTTAGATTTCAAGTTTCTTGTCTAACGCATCAGCTCGGTCAATTCTAAGTTATCTATTTGCCCATACAATTGAACTTACGTTCAATTGTCATCCCTCGCTCTGAAGAGCTCGGTCAATTCAAATCTATACATTTATTATATCGATTATAAAGCATATAAACAACTTGAATTATGTTAACCTGTCTGTTTTTACATCTATTTGTCCCCTTTAACCACCATTTTTGCAAAAGAATAACCAGACTACCGGCGTGGCAATCTAGCTACTCATGGACTGTCTATTCTCTCTATCGATGCGTTTTCTACGATAACTTATATCATATAATTATGTGCTTTATTCCATGGACTGACTTTCTTTTTTTGCGATGATTCCACCTCGAGATATCATTTATAGATAATTGGGCGAATCCGAAATCTTTATTTCGCCCCACTCGATTGCTTTTTCCATATTCTACAAGGGCTCGAACGATTATTTAGGCAAAAAAACTCCTCGTTTCGAACTGTTACATTCAAAACGAGGAGTTCATGTTTTTATTTAGTTTCGCAAAAGTTAGCTAAAAGATAGCCCTACTTATTAGCGATAGCAGCCTGCGGAGCTGCAACCTCAGCTATCAAACAATTTATTTTATTTAAAAGCCCATGCCATTTCAGGATTATCAGCTGCAAGCTTCTTAAAGAGCTCCTTCTTCTGAGCGATAGCTGCCTGTGCTGCTGCAAGTCTTGCAATAGGAACACGGAAAGGTGAACATGATACATAATCAAGACCAATCTTGTGGCAGAACTCTACTGATGCGGGATCTCCGCCGTGCTCACCACAGATACCTACATGAAGGTTGGGATTTACGGGCTTACCAAGCTTCATTGATAATTCCATAAGCTTACCTACACCTGTCTGGTCAAGCTTTGCGAAGGGATCGTTCTCGAAAATCTTTGTATCATAATATGCATTGAGGAACTTACCTGCATCATCACGTGAGAAACCGAATGTCATCTGTG
Source organism: Lachnospiraceae bacterium (assembly GCA_024403355.1). Lineage (GTDB taxonomy): Bacteria > Bacillota > Clostridia > Lachnospirales > Lachnospiraceae > RUG11977. Next base: position 117,219 of record JAKSRW010000004.1, on the reverse strand, counting down.
TAAGGTCATTTGTACCGAAGCAGAAGAAATCAGCCTCTGATGCAATTTCGTCTGCAGTAAGTGCTGCACGGGGAATCTCAATCATAGTACCAACCTCATACTTAAGGTCGATACCTGATGCTGCGATTTCTGCATCTGCAGTCTCAACTACTACCTTCTTAACGAACTTAAGCTCCTTGATTTCACATACAAGAGGAATCATGATTTCAGGCTTAACTGTCCAGTCAGGATGCTCCTTCTTAACCTCGATTGCCGCACGGATAACAGCCTTTGTCTGCATTCTGGCAATTGAAGGATATGTAACAGCAAGACGGCATCCACGGTGACCCATCATAGGGTTGAACTCGTGAAGGCTTGCGCAGAAGGTCTTAATTTCCTCTACGCTCTTGCCCTTAACATCTGCAAGCTTCTGGATATCAGCATCCTCTGTGGGAACGAACTCATGAAGAGGGGGATCAAGGAAACGGATTGTAACGGGACAACCCTCAAGTGCCTCATAAAGAGCCTTGAAATCGCTCTGCTGATAAGGAAGAATCTTATCAAGAGCTACCTCTCTCTCTTCTTCTGTATCTGAACAGATCATCTCACGGAATGCTGCGATTCTCTCAGGATCAAAAAACATATGCTCTGTACGGCAAAGACCGATACCTTCTGCACCGAGCTCGTGAGCCTTACGTGCATCTGAAGGAGTATCTGCATTTGTACGAACCTTAAGTCTTCTGTACTTGTCAGCCCAGCCCATTACACGGCCGAAATCACCTGAAATTGAAGCATCTACCGTAGGAATAAGACCTGCGTAAATATTACCTGTTGTACCGTCGATAGAAATTGTTGAGCCCTCTGTGAAGGTCTTTCCACCGAGCTTGAACTTCTTATTTTCCTCATCCATAGCGATATCGCCACAGCCTGATACACAGCAGGTACCCATACCACGGGCAACTACCGCAGCATGTGAAGTCATACCGCCACGAACTGTGAGAATACCCTGAGCAACCTTCATACCTGTGATATCCTCAGGTGAAGTCTCAAGACGAACAAGAACTACCTTCTCACCCTTAGCTGCCCAAGCCTCTGCATCCTCTGCTGAGAATACAACCTTACCGCATGCAGCTCCGGGTGATGCGCCAAGACCCTTTCCAAGAGGTGTAGCCTTCTTGATGGCCTTTGCATCGAACTGAGGATGAAGAAGTGTATCAAGGTTACGAGGATCGATCATTGCTACTGCTTCCTCTTCTGTCTTATGTCCTTCATCTACCAGGTCACATGCAATCTTAAGTGCAGCAGGAGCAGTTCTCTTACCGTTACGGCACTGGAGCATGTAAAGCTTCTTGTTTTCTACCGTGAACTCCATATCCTGCATATCATGGTAATGATTCTCAAGGATTTCACAAACCTCGATGAACTGTGCGTATGCATCAGGGAACTCCTTCTCCATCTGAGCGATAGGCATAGGTGTACGAACACCGGCAACTACGTCCTCGCCCTGTGCATTGATAAGGAACTCACCCATGAGCTTCTTCTCACCTGTTGCAGGATCACGTGTAAATGCTACACCTGTACCTGACTGGTCATTAAGGTTACCGAATACCATGGGCATTACGTTTACTGCGGTACCCCATGAATAAGGGATATCATTATCACGACGATATACGTTAGCACGGGGGTTATCCCATGAACGGAATACTGCCTCGATGGCAAGCTTAAGCTGCTCAACGGGATCTGAAGGGAAATCCTTTCCGAGCTGATTCTTGTACTCTTCCTTGAACTGCTTAGCGAGAGCCTTAAGATCTGCTGCTGTAAGGTCTACGTCAAACTTAACGCCCTTCTTAGCCTTCATCTTGTCAATTAATTCCTCAAAGAACTTCTTACCAACGCCCATTACAACGTCAGAGAACATCTGAATGAAACGTCTGTAGGAATCGTATACGAATCTCTTGAACTTAGGATCAGGATTACCTGCAATCATAGCATCGACAACCTTATCATTAAGACCAAGGTTAAGAATTGTATCCATCATACCGGGCATGGATGCTCTGGCACCTGAACGAACCGATACAAGAAGGGGATTTGTTAAATCACCGAACTTCTTGCCATTGATTTCCTCCATGCGCTTAACGCCTTCCATGGCCTGTTCCATAATCTCATCATTAATTTTACGACCATCCTCATAATACTGAGTACAAGCTTCAGTTGTGATGGTGAAACCCTGAGGTACGGGAAGACCGATTTTGGTCATCTCTGCCAAGTTTGCGCCCTTGCCACCTAAAAGGTTTCTCATGTCTGCACTACCTTCAGTAAATGCATAAACCCATTTTCTCATTAGTAGTATTCCTCCTTGTTATTTAACCACAGACAGAGTCTGTAATCACTTATTTTAGTATAACATATTACATTAAATAAATAAACATTTTTTTATGTAAAACTTGCACAAATTTGCTAATTTTTTTTGTACGGTTTGAACATTTTACAGGCATATTTTGCATATATATAAACTTTATCGACTAAAAAAATACAGAGAACAATGAATGCTCTCTGTATTATCCTCTCTTTATTCAGATGTATTATCTTGTAAATATCTTAAAATTCCATCTTCTTCTCAAAATAGCTCTTAAGATCCGCAATTGCAATTCTTTCCTGCTGCATTGTATCACGGTCTCTGACTGTTACGCAGCCGTCTGTCTCTGAATCAAAATCGTATGTAACACACCAGGGTGTTCCGATTTCATCAAATCTTCTGTAACGCTTTCCGATGGTTCCGCGATCGTCAAATTCACAGTTCCAGTACTTGCAAAGCTCGTCAAATACCTTCTCTGCACCCTCATTAAGCTTCTTTGAAAGAGGAAGCACACCAACCTTAACAGGTGCAAGCGCGGGATGGAAATGAAGTACTGTACGAACATCGCCGCCCTCAAGCTCTTCCTCATCGTAAGCTGCGCAAAGGAAAGCAAGAGTAACACGGTCAGCACCGAGTGAAGGCTCTACAACGTAAGGAACGTACTTCTCGTTTCTTTCCTCATCAAAGTAGGTCATCTCTTCCTTTGAAAGGTTCTGATGCTGTGTAAGGTCATAATCTGTTCTGTCGGCAATACCCCAAAGCTCGCCCCATCCGAAGGGGAATAAGAACTCGATATCTGTTGTTCCCTTTGAATAGAAGCAAAGCTCCTCGGGATCATGGTCACGAAGTCTCATCTCATCTTCCTTGATACCGAGTGAAAGGAGCCAGTCACGGCAGAATGCTCTCCAGTACTGGAACCACTCAAGGTCTGTTCCGGGCTGGCAGAAGAACTCAAGCTCCATCTGCTCGAACTCTCGTGTTCTGAAGGTGAAGTTACCGGGTGTAATCTCATTACGGAATGACTTACCGATCTGGCCGATACCGAAGGGAAGCTTCTTTCTTGATGTACGCTGTACATTCTTGAAGTTTACGAAAATACCCTGTGCTGTCTCGGGACGAAGGTATACAACGTTCTTTGCATCCTCTGTAACGCCCTGGAAGGTCTTGAACATAAGGTTGAACTGTCTAATATCTGTAAAGTTGTGCTTTCCGCATGTAGGACAGCAGATATTGTTATCATCAATATATGCCTTCATCTCCTCCTGGGTAAAAGCATCTACGGGCTTGGGAAGAGCTACACCCTTCTCAGCTGCGAAATCCTCGATGAGCTTGTCTGCTCTGAATCTTTCATGACACTCCTTACAATCCATAAGAGGATCCGAGAAGCCGCCAAGATGTCCTGATGCTACCCATGTCTGGGGATTCATAAGAATGGCACAGTCAACACCTACGTTGTACTTGTTCTCCTGAACGAATTTCTTCCACCATGCCTTCTTGACATTATTCTTTAATTCTACACCAAGGTTACCGTAATCCCAGGTGTTTGCCAGTCCGCCGTAAATCTCTGAACCGGGATATACAAAGCCTCTTGTTTTTGCAAGAGCCACGATTTTATCCATTGTCTTTTCCATAATTATCACTCCTTAGAATATTTATTCGTTTCTAACTTTTTTATCTTATACTTTTAACATAAAATTTGCAAGTAGTAAAGCAATTTTTTAACAAATTAATTATCACCGCAAAATTCCAGAATCTCCAGGGATTTAAGCTTTTTGTCAACGTGTCTTTTTACATAGCCGTCAATCAGAGCGTTAAATTCTTCAAATGCAGTGTCCGTAAGCGAAAAACCGTAGAGCTTTTTTAAGGGTGAGGTTATACAGTAATGCATTGTATATCTTACTGTTTCGCTGATAAAAATATCATCTCCCGAATGCCCCTCCGAAGCATCATGAGGAAGCGAAATGCTGCATTCCCTGCAGACAAGCACATTCCTTTTTTTATTTAAAAACCAGCCGTTATCCGAAGTCTTTTTATGACAGACGCTGCACTCAAAAATGTTCGGTGCTTCGCCGTAATTGCTGATTGCCCTGAGTTCAAATATCCTTCTGATGAGCTTCAGCGAAATAACACCCTTTGATAATGCACTGAGAGTGGTATAAAGCAGCTTCACCTGCTCCCTGTCCTCGGAATTCTCTCTTGTAAGGTATTCCATAAGCTCACAAAAATACATGCCGTAATATACCTTATCGGGGTCATAGGCCAGCTTGTCAAAATACGTAGCTTCCTCACAGGCTGTTACCGTAAATGAGTCCTTTCCCTCGTAAGCGGTGAATTTTCCGTAAGTAAAGGGCTGCGATGCCGCAGTCAGCTGATTTTTAGGACGTCTGGCTCCGCGGGCAAAGGCACTTACCCTTCCGTGCTCAAAAGTGAGTATGCTTAACCGCCGGTCATAATCATTGACCGGCATAGCACTCAGTACTATTCCCGTTAAGTATACCTGTCCGCTCATTTTCCTCCAAACGCAGCATATATTCTGCTATCTACCTGTTATTTTATTCGTCTTCATCAACGAAGCCGTAATTCTTCAATAAAAATGCGCTGTCACGCCAGTCCTTTTTAACTTTTACAAAAAGCTGAAGGTTTACCCTGCATGCCAGAAGAGATTCTATTTCATGGCGTGCCTGTGTGCCTATCTTTTTAAGCATTGAGCCCTGCTTGCCGATTATAATGCCCTTATGTGAATCTCTCTCGCAGACAATGGTCGCTTCAATGTCATAAAAAGGAATATAATTCGGCTTATTTGCATAAGCAGAAGGTCTTTCCTTCATTTTCTCGATACCTACCGCTATACCGTGGGGAATCTCATCATCCAGCAGGCGAAGCGCCTTTTCTCTGATAAGCTCGGCCGCAATCTGTCTTTCCGGCTGGTCTGTGAGTTCATCCTCATCGTAAAACATAGGGCCCTCCGGAAGAAGGTTAAAAATAACCTTTTTAAGCTCATCCTCATTGTCACCCTTCAATGCACTAATTGGTACTATCGCATCAAAATCACAGAGATCCTTATAGGTATTAATCAGTTCAAGCTGCTTTTCCTTTGAAATCTTGTCAATCTTATTAATTACAAGTACTCGCGGAATTTTGTGCGAGCCGGTTCCCAAAATCCGGTTTTCAGACATTTTAACCGCATTAGCTGAGTCCTTTTCTTCTTCATTTTGAGGTGCCTCGGTCGCTTTTCCGAGAAGCTCAGCTATATGTCTGTCTCCGATTCCCACATAATCCACCGGCTCAATAAGCCAGAGAATAAGGTCTACTTCGGACAAGGTTTTTTCCGCAACACCCACCATGAAATTGCCCAGCTTATTCTGAGCCTTATGAATACCCGGTGTGTCGATAAAGATTGCCTGGCCCTCATCCGTGGTCAGAATCGTTCTTATTCTTGTACGTGTGGTCTGAGGCTTATTTGATGTAATGGCAACCTTCTGGCCTATCAGCCTGTTCATCAGTGTGGATTTACCTACATTGGTACGACCCACAAGAGCAACAAATCCTGATTTAAATTCACTCATTTATATAATATCCAAACCTTTCCTAAATTAAAACATCTGCTCTGTCTTTTCAAGGCAGTCGCCCTCAGCATCAGCCGACTTTTCGCAGGCTACCGCACAGATTGATGCATCCTTTATAAGCTCATCGAATACCTTCGCAAGAGCTCTGATATCCTCCGCGCTTGTATTTATTACCGCCTCACGAACTTCCTTAAGCATATCATAGCTTGTACCCTCCATCAGTCTGGAAAGGTCTCTTCCGCCCTTTGCCGCAGGGCTTAAGGGTCTGGTCATGCCGCCGATGGTACCGATGATATATTTAAGCATATCTCTGTCATCAGGATTAAAGTTTCTGATATAATCAGCAACCTTACCATATACATCTATCGTATTTTTCAGATTAGGATCACGGTACGAGAAATATACACCGATGGCAGACATGGGATTAACCAGCAGTCCGCTGCCGTATGCGCCGCCGAGCACACGGATTTTATTGTAAAGGAAATCACGGCTGATAATCTTGTTTGCTACATTCAGTACACCTGTCTGCTTAAGAGAAAGCTCTTCAAAGCGTCCCGCAAGACATACATAATTTACTTCGCCCGAATACTTGATTAACAGTGATTTATCCTCGCTCTTAATCATAGGACCGCAGTGATCGCCTTCCTTTACACCTACCTTATCAAATGTCATAATAAAGCCGGGAAGCTTCTCGACAAACCTGTCTTTAAGCTCTGTATTACAGGTGATATCTATAAAACAGTTATCCCTGCCAACGATTGTCCTAATGATATTCTGAACTTCTTCAAGCGAAGCCGCAAGCTCATCATCAGATTTTGCAATCATTTTCTCGATGAATCTGTAATAGCTTATACCGTCAATCAGCTCGGTAAATGCATTTGCCGATGATGCACCTGCCGCCGCCTTCTTCATGGCAACGTGATCTCCTGATTCAACAAAATATGACTGCATTCTTGCACGGGTCTCAGCCAAAAGCTCGCGCACACGCTTAACAGAAGAATAATCCGTTGTAAGAATAAGCTCTTTTATAAGCTCAAGTGCATTATCAAGCTCATGCTTCATAAACTTTGCGTCAACCAGAAACATGGGTCTGTAAAAATTCTTCTGACCTCTTTTACCGAAGCTTGTGATAGAACTGCTGATACCGCCGGTATGCATATTAATCAGAGAATTGAGCACCGGATAACTGTGGGCCTTTGTATTCATTGCGCCGTTCAGCTTGCAAAGCAGCTCTGTCAGCTGAATCTGCTCCTCAGACAGCTTATCCATGTCAAAATAAAGCTTCATGTATACTATATCGTTTGTTTCATAATTATGGAACTTAACGTTTACATCCTCAACGGTAAATTCTTCATTTCGAAGCTCAAGAGGATTCGGGTCAAGGTCCGAACGCGAAAGCATGGGAATGGTCGCAAGCTCCTCTGCTGTCGAAGGAGTTGACTGATATTCCTTTAATGCGGCATTTTCCGCTATTAACGCCTCTATCTCTGCATCGGAAAGTGAAGCCTTATAATCGGCAAGCTTCTTTTCAAGCCTCTCATTTTCTTCCTTACTGTAGCCCTTCTTTGCTATAAGTCTGTAGTAAACGCATGAATCACTCTCAAGCAGATACTTACGAATAAGCTCCTCATAGTAGCCGCTGTTAATCTTCTCCCTGAGACTCTCAAAAATATCTCCCCTGTGAAGCTGGGTAAATGCCATTTTATCATCATAGAGCCAGGTTGAAGCGGAATTTATCGCATATGCGATACCCTTCGGAAGTGAACCGAAATCAGACTCCGCATATTCAAATTCCGTTCTGTTCAGAACACCTGCAAGAGAATCCTTATCGATTCCGTTTTTCACTATTTTTTCAAGCTCCTCACGAAGAATCTTTTTGAACAGCTCCATCTTGTCCGCAGAGGTATTCTTAACAATAATCTGAATAATCGGCTGACAGAGATTCGAATCAACGCCGCAGTAAAGGTCCTGACCGATTCCTTCGCCGATAAGTCTTTCACGCAGAGGTGCTCCGGGCACATTGAACAGACAGTTGCTTATTATATCAAAGGCCTGAAGCTTTTCAAGTTCGCTGCTGTCACCTATGATTGCCGCAAAGGTCAGAAGATCTGCATCCTCCTCGCTATCCTCTTCTGCGATTGCATAGCAGCTTTCCTTTTCGAGGACACCTGTGGGCTTCTGTCTGGCAATTTCGGAATCTACAGGCTGAACATCATATTTTGAAAGGTATGCCTCATCCAGCCAGTTAAGCCTCTCCTCTATATCCACATTACCGTACAGGTAAATATAGCTGTTTGTAGGATGATAATATCGTCTGTGGAAATCAAGGAAATTCTCATAGGTCAAATCAGGGATGGACTTAGGATCACCGCCGGACTCCACTCCGTAAGCGGTATCGGGGAAAAGACATGAAAATGTCTCTCTCATCAGCTTATCGTCAGGTGAAGAAAATGCTCCCTTCATCTCACTGTATACTACACCGTTGATTGTAACCGGGTCATCCTTTGACTCTATTTCGTAGTGCCAGCCCTCCTGCTTGAAAATCTGAGGACGTGTATAAATATTCGGATGTAAAACCGCATCCATGTATACATCCATAAGGTTTGCAAAGTCCTTATCATTGCAGCTGGCTACGGGATAACAGGTTTTATCAGGGAAGGTAAGCGCATTTAAAAATGTATTTAATGAGCTCCTTGCCAGGTCCATAAAGGGGTCCTTTGTAGGGAACTTTTCAGAGCCCGAAAGTACCGAGTGCTCAATAATATGCGCCACACCGGTATCATCCCTGGGCGGAGTTCTGAACATAATGCAGAATACCTTATTCTCATCATCATTTGAAATAATATTAATTCTAGCCCCGCTTTTCTTATGGCGAAGAACTATTCCCGCACCCTTACAATCAGGGACATATTCCTCATATTCAAGCTGATACTTATCCGATAAAGACAGTTCTTTTGAAGACTTTACATTTCTTGACATTCAATTTATACCGTTTGCACGGCTTCCTCCTGTTTAATTATATTTGTTTCAATTGCACATTTTGCCATCTTAACATAGTATACCATAAATTAACGATTATAAAAACTGATATTTTACAAAAAAATTATTAAAAATATTCAAAAATATATTTTGACTTTTAGTATTTTTTGTGATAAATTTACAGTAGCATCCAATGTGGTGCTAATGTTTATATTTTTTTGGAGGCAGTATTATGAAAAAGGGTACAGTTAAGTGGTTCAACGCAAAGAAGGGTTATGGCTTCATCTCTGATGAAGAGGGAAATGACGTATTCGTTCATTTTTCAGCACTGAACATGGATGGCTTCAAGGTTCTCGAAGAGGGCGAGGCTGTTACATTTGATGTTGTTGATGGTGAAAAGGGACCTCAGGCTGCAAACGTAACAAAGTGCTAATTATTAGCAGAGCAGGATATGATCGAAGTGCTAATAGTTTGTTATAATATATAGCAATATAGTTTATAAAAGAATATTAGAAATCTGGATTATACCAAAAAGACCGAAGCAAACGCTCCGGTCTTTTCCTTTTATTGATTATCAGTCGTTACTATCCATCTCCCGGATTTTTCTCTCGTACTCATCGAAGATATAGCCGAATACAGGTGCAAGTCCGACAAGCTCACAGCCGTACATAATCTCTCCTTCAGCCTTCACTTCTCTTCTGATGATCTTTACGATACAGAAAAGCTTTGCATCATCCTCACCAAGCTGAATGCATGCATTGAAATAGAAATTCAGAGGAAGATCACTCTGAGAAATAAAACCTATTCCGCCCTTTGAAATATCCACAACCTTAATAGGCGCATCAATATTCTTGATAATCTGATTGTCCTGCTTGAACAATGAACTAATTTCCAGCTTTAATGAAAAAACCGGTAATCTTTTGTCTTTTCTCTTTTCCTGCATATTCATCCTCTTCCTTTCAGTTAGTCTCATACGAATCAGGAACCGTTGTAACAACATCCGGTATATAATCCATTATGTATGAATAATAATTATTTAGCAAGATACTTTTTGAAATATTAAACTTATTTTTTACCACCGCATTAACCGCCTGGATGTAGCCTTCGGGAAGCTCTACGTCCTGAAGCATTGTAATCTGCTTATTGTTCACATTATACATACAGTAATCGGTGATAAAGCTCTTATCATTGAACATTACAAGTGCCGGAGAATCCGATAGAATATCAGATCCCATAAGAAGCCGCGAATCGTATTCAAGTCCGAAAAGATTTGATACCGTAGGAAGCATATCAAGACTTGAGCAGGGCTTGTCAATCACAATCGGTTCCTTAATTGAACCGGACCAGAGTACAAAATTACTCTTGTAAAGCTCAAATTCTTCATCAACCTTATGTCCCGCTATTTCACTGATTTCATCCACAGTAAGTCCATAAGGATAATGGTCGCCCGTAAAGGCAATAACTGTTTTGTCAAGAATACCTGCTTCATCAAGCTTTTGCAGCAGATACTCAAGTGCCAAATCAAGCTCCTTATTGCAGGCAATATATGCCCTGCAGTGGCTTGAATAAGGCAAATCCTGAACATATGACTTATTCTTGGCAGCCATGCTGTTACCATCAAAGCTATACTCCAGATGACCGCTTACAGTCATATAATAGGTGTGAAACCTTTCATCATTGATGTACTCAGGGATTGTCTTTTCCATCATTTCAAGGTCTGATTCGGGCCATGAGCCTTTCAGATCCAGTCCTCTTCCGCGTGCCTTGAATATATATCCCAGATTGGGATGTGTTTCATTACGTCCGTAATAGGTGGCCGTATGGTCATGATAAGCTCTTGTAGGATACCCGAGCTTCAAAAACTGCCAGCCCAGACAGAAGGGTAAATTGTTTTTCTTGGAACGCTTAAAGCTGTTCGAGCTGTAGGGTAAAAGTCCCTGACAGGCTACATACTCACCGTCACTTGTACTTGTATACCAGATGGGATTATAGAAATTATTAAAAATGAATCCCTCATGTGTAAGCTTGTATAGTGTAGGGGTGACATCCTTATCTACCGCCCAGGGTGAAAAGCCTTCACATACCATATAAATGAGGTTATAGCCTTCAAACATACCGGTATATTCATTCTTTTTCGTGGGCTCCGAAGCCGCCATATATTCATGAATCTGCTTCAAATCACTGTTTCGTGCATTTTGGGCAAGAGCCTCAAAATCGATATCAAGCACATTCGGCGAGGTATCAATCGGAGTAGGCGTAGGTGACGGCGACGGTGTAGGCGTTGCGGTCGCCTTTGGCTCATCCGGCTCCTCTTCCCTTAGGTCGGGCAGCTGTGTCGGAAGCGGTGTGGCAGTCGGTGTAGGTGTGGATGTCGGCGCCGGCGTGGTGGGCTTTGGCAAATCATTTTTACCGTCACCCGAAATCACCAGTGATGACATATCCGCATTATCTATCAGCTCCAGCTCCTTAGAATCACCAAACAGAAGCTCACCGAAATCTTTTCTGGTTGCGGTAATTACGCCAAAATTCTCAATACCCTGATCGAGCATAAATTCATTGTGATATATATCATAGGCAGAATAATCATCCTTTCCGCCAAGTCCCAATGATAAAATCGCAATTATATAAAAGATAATACCTGCAGCAAAGCAGCCTATCTGATATATTGTGTTCTCTTTGAAATTTCTTCCCCATACTCCGATTTTACCTTTTTTCAGGGCAAAACCAAGCATAATCAGAGGAATTACCATACACAGGAGAATCCCCGGAATGCTGGCTATTATACCATTAAGGGCTTCCTTCCAGAATTCGGAAGCATCCCCCGCGTTTTCCATTACCGAATGCAGAGATATAAATGTTTTAAAAATATGCCCATATACAATCTGCAGTGCAAAAAATATGCTTGTAATGATTGTAGCTGTCCATGCTATTATTTTGTTCGCACGCTTTACCGGAAATGATGTAAGTGAAGTAATCGTCAGTCCGAAGGCCGTTGCAAACAATGCAATGTAAAGCATACTGAGCCCGGCTGTTTTAAAATAATAGAGGTGGAACATCCACTCCATAAATATATACATTCCGGGAAGTATCAGCGCACGAGGCAGCTTTTTTAATATTTTATTCACGTTGCTACCTTCTTCAAATATCGATATTTCCGTTATATACCTCAACCGCGGGACCGGTCATCAGAACTCTGTCATGCTCATAGTCATACTCTATCTCAAGAGTACCGCCTAAAAGCTTTACACTGACCTTATTATCGGTAAGTCCGTTAAGATATGATGCAACTACGCTCGCGCATGCTCCTGTTCCGCAGGCGAAGGTTTCAGCCGAACCACGCTCCCACACTCTCATTTCAGTGTGTGTCCCGTCAACTACCTTAATAAATTCTACATTTGCACGTTCAGGGAATATTTCATGGAATTCGGTTTTGGGTCCGTATGCATTAATATCAAGTGTCTCTGTGTTATCGATAAAAGTTACCGCATGAGGATTACCCATTGAAACAAAGGTAAAATTCAGCTTATCATTATTGATAATCAGAGGGAACTCTTTAATGCAGTTTTCTTTATTATCTGCATCCGAATCAAGATTTTCCTTAATGCTTTCAAGGCTGTAGTTATTTTCTGCCGCAAGCTTTTTGATCACATTCTTATCAACAGGTACCTTTACCGCAGCGAATTCGGGGGCACCCATATCAACGGTAACACTCTCTACCTTCTCACCCGATGCATCAAGATGGAGTGTAAGATATTTAATTCCTGCAAGTGTCTCGATACTGATTTCTGTCTTATCAGTCATTTTGTGATCAAAAACGTACTTTCCTACGCATCTGATACCGTTTCCGCACATTCTTCCTCTTGAACCGTCAAGATTGTACATATCCATGGTAAAATCAGCTTTATCAGAAGGACAGATGTAAATTACACCATCACTTCCGATTCCGAAATGTCTTTCCGAAAGTCTGATTGCAAGAGCCGAGCGGTCGGGAATTTCTTCCTCAAAGCAGTTAACATATACATAATCGTTACCGCAGCCCTGCATTTTTGTAAATTTCATATTAAAAACCAAGCCTTTCTTTACTATTTATTTACCAGAGGTTCTGGCCAATTATCGAAGAAAAATCAAGTCCGTAGCTTTCCGTAGCTTCATCATCGTCGGATTCATAGCCGTTTTGGCCATTATCATCATTATCCGCAGAAGCGGTATTGGTTCCGACATCCTGAAGCTTTAAGCCGAGCGAACCGAAGTCCTCATTAAACTCATCGACAAGATTATTATACAGTCTGTCAAGTCCTTCAATATCGTCGCTGTTGCGCTTTTTATACTGCTGCACAGGTGTTTCACCCCTGAGTGCACGCGTAACACGCTCATTTAAAAATGCCGCCTCGACGGGCTTTGCCAGAACATCGTCTATTCCGTTTATAAAACCGTCAAGCACCTTATTCCTGTCAGCATTACCTGTCACAAAAATAATGGGTGTATGCTTATAATTCGGACGCTGACGAATTCTCTTCAGCACCTCTATCCCGTCCATTTCCGGCATATTGATATCCAAAAGAATAATATCAACCTTTTTTCCGCTGTCAATATAATTCAGTGCCTGAAGTCCGGATATAACGGTCTTTACATCATACTTGCCCTCATCAAGCAGCTTTTTAATATAAATTCCATTAGTCACAAAGTCATCAACTATCAGAACATTTATCATTAATTATACCCCGTTAAGAGATTATTTAAAGTAGTTATCAAGACCATTGGCAATACCGTCAACAATTTTGTTCTGATACGATGCCTCTGCCATCAGTTTATCTTCGTCAGGATTTGTCATAAATCCCATTTCAACAATAGTTACAGGAACCTCACACCAGTTGATGCCTGTCATAGTGTCGGTCTCCCATACGCCTCTGTTCTTTGCTCCGGTAGATGCAACCATTCCGTCAAGTACACAATCGGAAAGCTTTCTGCACTCCTTGTAAATATTACCGTTATACTGATTATTCTTAGTCTGGCAAATGGTTTCCATGCCGTTTACAGATGATGAATCGGCTCCGTTTGCATGTACTCTGATAAAAGCATCAACCTTTGCATTGTTGGCTATTTTTGCACGCTCTACATTAGTGATGTCTACGTCATGTGAAGTACGTGTCATTATAACAGTATAGCCTCTTGACTCAAGTTCGCTCTGAAGCTTAAGTGCAACCTCAAGATTAAGCTTGTATTCCTCTGTTCCTGTAGCGGCTCCCTGTGTACCTGAAGAAACCTTTGTTTTCATGGTAGATGAACCGGGTCCCACAGGCTCTGTTCCGTAATTACCCTTAACCTGATGGCCCGCATCTATACAGATAACCTTGCCTGAACCTGAATTAGAAGCGGTTTTTACTGATTCAGTCGTTTTTTTTTCCGTTGAAGGCTCTGCAGACTGCTCATTATTATTTTCTGTATTCACAGCATCAGCCACCTGCGGTGCTTCTGCCTCTAAGCTGTCAACCTCCTGAATTACAAGGAATGTTGCAACATAGCATACCTTTCCGTCATATTCGATTTTGGTCCAGTCCTTATCGTAACCGATACGCTTTACACGCTTTGATTCCTCAAGATATGCCGCAACTTCGGTATCGGTTGAAGCGCCTGTTCTGAGATTGATTCCGGCCTTAAGCTCTACAAAATCATCCTTAGCCGCAAAGCTGATGCCAAATTCATTATCTCCGTTTGAAGCAGGCTTCTCATCGTCCTCGTCATCATTTACAGGCTCACCCGGATCGTTTGAATCGGTTACCGATCTGATTACAAGTCTGGTTGCAACGTAGCATTCCTGACCGTCATATATTACTCTTGTCCATTCACTGTTATAGCCTGTTCTTTCAAGTCTCTTTTCAGAAGAAAGTGTGGTGATAATCGCAGTATCAGTTGATGCTCCCGCTCTGAGATTAACTCCGGCCTTGATATCAACAAAGTCCTGCTTTTCATCAAATTTATAACCGAACTCATTCTCTTCAGCCAGCTTTTCGGGCTCTACAGGCTCTAAGGGCTGAATTTCCTCGACGGGCTCTGAAAGCTCCTCATCGGCTGTGGGCTCCTCAGCAGGTATATCATCGGGAAGCTGAACCACATCTGTATTGTCATTTTTTGAATTATTTTTATTTAAGTCAAAGAAGTCTCCGTTTGCCTCATCCGCAGCATCCGCAAACTGAACCGGTGTCTCCGAATCAGAAGCCTTCTTTTTTCCACCGGAGGTCGCAATAAGAATTATTACAAGAATAACGATTAATCCGCCCAGAACAAAAGGCATAATTCTTAATATCTTTGTTGTCATTGTGTGTCCTCCTTTTAATCAAGATTAAGATACTTTCTTTGTTCTGCAGTCAGAACATCGATTTTTTTACCCATATAGTTAAGCTTTCTCATGGCAATATCTCTGTCTACTTCCTTCGGTACAGTGATAAGCTTTTCATTAATACCGCCCTCGTGCTCCACGAGATATTTTGCACTCATTGCCTGTATTGCAAAGCTCATATCCATGATTTCCGCGGGATGTCCGTCACCAGCCGCCAGATTTACAAGTCTGCCTTCGGCAATAATATAAATCCAGTTACCGTTTTCAAGCTTATAGCCCATGATATTGTTTCTCATCTCAGCACTTTCAACGGCCATTGCCTTAAGTCCGGCAACATCCACCTCACAGTCAAAATGACCTGCATTACAGCAGATTGCTCCGTTTTTCATCACTTCGAAATCGGGCTTGTTTACTACTCCGCTGCAGCCTGTAACCGTAACAAAAATATCACCGAGCTTTGCGGCTTCATGCATAGGCATTACCTCGAAGCCGTCCATAACCGCTTCAATAGCCTTTATCGGGTCCACCTCAGTCACAATTACTCTTGCACCAAGACCCTTGGCACGCATTGAAACGCCCTTACCGCACCAGCCGTAGCCTGCCACAACAACTATTTTGCCGCAGACAATCAGATTGGTGGTTCTGTTGATTCCGTCCCATACCGACTGACCTGTACCGTATCTGTTATCAAAAAGATGCTTACAGTCCGCATCATTTACCAGTACCATAGGGAATTCAAGCTCCTTACGTTCTGCCATTCCCTTAAGTCGGATGATACCTGTAGTTGTCTCCTCACAGCCGCCGATAACATACTGAAGCTTATCCCTGAAACGGGTATGAAGTGCATTTACAAGGTCACCGCCGTCATCAATAATGATATTACAGTTATTCTCAAGCACATGGTCAATATGTGTGTTGTATTCCTCTTCTGTGGTTCCGTGCCATGCATGAACCTCAAGTCCTTCAGATACAAGCGCCGCAGCCACATCATCCTGGGTAGAAAGAGGATTGCTTCCTGTCACATACATTTCTGCGCCACCGCTCTTAAGCACCTCACAAAGATAAGCTGTTTTCGCTTCAAGATGAACCGAAAGAGCTATTTTCTTGCCCTTAAAGGGAAGCGTTTTTTCAAATTCCTCTTTAATACCGCTTAATAAAGGACAGTTTCTTCTGACCCATTCTATTTTTCTGAGTCCTGACTCAGCAAGACTGATATCTCTGATTTCAGATTTATTCATAAACTTAACTAACCTTTCTGACATTTTGCTTATTATAATGTCTGTGTCCGAAATATTTGCCCCCGACCTTAGTCCGGGCATTTCTACGAATTCCGTGCTTTCGAAATGCTAAAAACATTCATAATACGCTCATTTTACAATCGATAATATTATACTATAATCCTTAACTTTTAGCAAATAATTATTTTGATAATCATCATTTTCGTGATTTATAAAGTAATTATTAAAATTGTTTACAAATTGTTCATATATTTAATATATTGAGTTCATATTTATGGGCTATATTAATTACAGGAAATAAAAATCCATATAAATTTAGCGAATTAGATAATTTTTTTCATAAACAAAAGCCCGGCAGTCACCTCCCCCTCTACCGGGCTTCTCCTCTGCCCTTTTTCAGGTAAATCCTATCAGGATAAATCAATTATATAAATTCAAAAGCGGTCATAAGTTCAGTTTTTACTGACTTTATGGCCGCTTTTATTAATTGAATTTAATTTATACTTTTATTTTCAGCAATGTAGTCAATCAAATGAAAATCAATGTTTTTATGAGCCTTGAAAAGTGTACCAACCTCTTTACCTTCAATAATATCTTCAAGTACACTGAGATCGGCCGCATTTGCAATGACCATATCCGCACCTGAATCCGTTGCAATACGGGCAGCTGAAATCTTTGTATACATTCCGCCCTTTCCAACTCTGCTTCCGGCGCCCTTTCCCATAGACAGAATCTTTTCGTCTATCATTTCTACAGTACTGATGAATTCCGCATTTTCAGAGGTTCTTGGATCATCTGTGTAGAGTCCGTCAATATCCGAAAGAAGAATAAGCAAATCTGCGCCGACAAGTGCCGCTACAATTGCAGAAAGAGTATCATTATCACCAAACTCAATCTCATCCGTAGCTACCGTATCGTTCTCATTAACAACGGGAACCACATGCATTTTAAGCAGCTCCTCAAAGGTATTTCGAGCGTTATGGCGGCTTGTCATATCAATCATGGTATTCTTTGTCATAAGAACCTGAGCCGTAGTTTTAAGGTATTCTGAAAAAAGCTTCTGATATACCATCATCAGACGCGCCTGACCTACAGCAGCGCAGGCCTGTTCCTTCGCTTTATCATTCGGACGTGAATCGAGTCCGAGTGCCTTTACTCCTACCGCAATAGCACCTGACGATACCAAAACCACATCACGGCCCTCATTACTCATATTGGTAATAAGACGTACAAGCTTTTCAATTTTTACAAGATTCAGACTTCCTGTTTTATGATGAACCAGGGAAGATGAACCTATTTTAATTACAATACGTTTTTTATCTTTTAAATATTCTCTGTCGTTCACTTCGCTCATGCCTTCTTCCTGCCAAGCTCTACACTCTTCTCATAGCAAGCATCGGTTGCCTTCATAATGGCATTTCTAAAGCCATATTCCTCAAGCTTTTCTACTGCTGCGATAGTTGTTCCGCCGGGTGAACATACATTATCCTTGAGCTCACCGGGATGGATGCCTGTCTCAAGTACCATTTTAGCAGAACCGAGAACAGTCTGTGCTGCAAGTGTATATGCTGTTTTTCTGGGGATTCCGTACTTAACTACACTGTCTGCAAGAGCCTCAATAAACATATATACATAAGCAGGTGAGCTTCCGTTTGCACAAACTGCCGCATTCATAAGTGTCTCAGGAATAACCTCTGCCTTACCGACCTTGTTAAATAATGCCAGAACAGTATTCTTTTCCTCATCAGAAAGGTTTGACTCTGCCGGGAAACAGATACATGCCATTCCCTCACCCACGCCTGCAGGAGTATTGGGCATAATTCTGACGATCTTTGTTGATGCTCCGATATTTTCACGAATTGTATCCGATGCAACGCCTGCTGCGATTGAAACAACTACCTTATCCTTAAGATCAACCTGTTTTAAATCCTCGTAAACACTGCCGAGAAACTGAGGCTTTACGCAAAGTACAATAAATTTACAGTTATTAGCAAGCTGAATATTATTTTCCACACTTTCTGCTCCTGTAATAGCATTTACCTTTTCAACCTCCGCGGGTACCGGAGTATAAAACATACAATTTTCAACGCCACAGAGACTGATTGCACCCTTCAGAAGGGGAAGGCCCATATTACCTGCACCAATAAAACCAAACTGTTTCATTATAATTTTCCAACCTTTCTATATTTTCAAATACTTTACATTTACCTGAACCGTACGGTTACCGTTAAATTCATTTATCCTTGGCTGATAAGCAAGTGCCAGCCTGATTTTATTTTCACGACCTGCAAAAGCTGCTTCAAGCTCAGAATTACCGTATTTGGCTTCTATCTGATTAAGAAAATCAGCCTTATCGCCAAAATAGGGAATCTGATATCTCGCCCCGTAAATATTACATACATCTATTTTGATGTACGAACCGTCCTTTCCCAGATGCGAAAGTCTGAGAACCTTAAGGTCTCTTTCGCCAAATAAAACCGAAGGATTACCCGCACCGAACGGAGCAAGCATTTCTATCTCATTTACCTCTTTTTCGGTAAAGACATTAAAAGCCACGGCCGCATCAAGAGTAATCTTTTCAATCATATCCTCATCGGTCAGCCTGCAGTTTTCATTAAGCCTTTGACGAAGAAGTGATACGTTTTCCGTAGGAAGACTCAGTCCCGCAGCCATCGGATGCCCGCCAAACTTTGTGAAAAGCTCCGAGCATTCCTTAAGACCTTCAAACATATTATATTCAGGAATCGAACGTGCCGAACCCTTCATGCCATCCTTAACCGCCGTAAGCACAATAGTGGGACGACAATACCTTTCTCTGATTCTTCCCGCTATGATTCCAACAAGACTTTCGTGGCATTCAGGCAGTTCTACTACCAGCACTTTATCCTGAACCCCGCCTGCATCAAGCATATCGTATGCCTTTTCCACAAAATCCGCAGTAAGCTTCTTTCTCTCTTCGTTAAGAGACTTACATACTTTTGCATTCTCAAGGGCCTCGGTAAGGCTGGCACTTTTCAGAAGACCTATAGCCTTTGCTGCCAAATCCAGTCTTCCTGTCGCATTAAAACACGGACCAACCACAAACCCGACAGAGTATTCCGTGACAAGATAGTTTTTCAGTTCACATACATATAATAGAGCAAGCAAGCCCAAATTTAACTGCTTCCCGTTAGTATATTTCGAAAGACTGCTTGAGGTTAAGCTTTCCAACGGAATGCCATTATCTGCGAGCCTTTTTATTACCGGCATATAGCTTTCGTTTATTTTCTTAAGGCCAAGCTTTGCGACTGCCCTGTTTTCCGTAACCAAGGGAACTACATCGCAAATTGTCGCAACAGCAAGAAATTCAATATAGTCGATAAAGCCCCGGTTTTCTTCACAGATTTTTTCTCTTCGAAGAAGCTCCGAAGCAAGCTTTGCCGCAACCACCGCCCCGCATATTTCCTTACAGGGATAGCTGTCCTCCGGCCTTTTAGGGTCAATTAAGACATCAGCATCAGGAAGTGTAGCGGGAAGTTCATGATGGTCTGTTACAACCAGCGTGATGCCCAGCCTACGTGCTTCTGATGCTGCTTCTGTCGCTGAAATGCCATTATCGCAAGTAATGACGGTATCAATACCGTCATTACCTGCTTTCTCTATCATTTCAATATTAATTCCATATCCGTCCTTTATTCTGTCCGGAATATAAAAATCCACGTCAGCACCGATTCGCATAAGCGAGTCAGTCAGAACAAAGGTTGACATAATGCCGTCTGCATCATAATCACCGATTATACGAATTTTCTTCTTTTCCGCAATCTTTCTTTCAATAAGATCCGCAGCCTTCGATAAATCATATATCAGCTCAGGTGGATTAAAGAGCTTCTCATCAGGATAAAGATAATCCTCAATCTGCTTATCTTCCACCAGACCTCTGTTAACCAGAAGTCTTGCAGCGACACTGCTCAAATTAAACTTTTTCATAATTCCGGCAAAATCACCGGTCTTATTATAAACAGTCCACTTTTGCATTTGTTAATTATTTAACCTTCTTAAGCTTCTTCTGTAAGGTGTACCAGAAACCGCTGGCGAGACATACTGATGAGAATGTACCGCAAACGATACCTGCAATAAGAGGAATAGCAAATTCCTTAACTGAAGTATCACCCATAATTGCGAGAAGAACAACTGTTACAAGTGTTGTTAATGAAGTATAAATGCTTCGTGTGAATGTCTGTGTAATACTCTTATCTACTACATCAGATACAGACTCCTTTGAAAGCTTCTCCTTCATATTCTCACGAATTCTGTCGAAGATAACGATGGTCGCATTAATTGAGTAACCAACGATTGTCAACAGACAAGCAATAAATGTATTACCTACTGAGATGAAGCTTCTGCCGATTGCATATACGGTAAGAACTACAAGTACGTCATGTACAAGAGCTGCTACCGAAGCTGCAGCGAAGTTGATGTTCTTAAATCTGAACCAGATGTAGATAAGCATACAGATTGTTGCTACGATAACAGCCACAAGCGCATCCTTCTTCATCTCGCCACTGACTGTAGCACCAACGCTCTCTGTTGTAATATTCTTTTCGTTAATATTGTAATCGTTAGTAAGTAAATCAATTACCTTAGCACGGTTGTCTGTTGAAAGCTCTGTAGTTCTGATGGTAACCATATTCTGAGACTCAACAGTAGAAATAAGAGGAAGCTCACCGATTTCAGCCTGAATCTTTGTCTCAAGGTCCTTATTGATACCCGAAGGAAGTGAACCGTCAAATACTGCTGTAGTAGCTGTACCGCCTGAGAAATCAAGACCATAGTTAAAAGGTGTTCCGATTGTAGATGAATTAACCACTACTGTAATAATGCCTGCAAGGATGATTACACCTGAGATAATTGAGAACTTACCAAAGTTCTTGACAATACCGAATGACTTCTTATCCTTCTTCTCACCGTAGCACTTAACACCGTTTGCACCAAGCTTGAAGAATGAATCAAGAATGAACTTTGTAACGAATAAAGCGGTAAGCATTGAAAGAATGATACCGATTGCAAGTGTCTGAGCAAAGCCCTTAACTGTACCTGAACCAAGGAAGTAAAGAACGATTGCAGCAATAATGGTTGTTACGTTACCATCGATGATTGCTGATAAAGCCTTGCTGAAACCAAGCTTAATACTTGAACGAACTGTCTTACCTGAACCAAGCTCTTCCTGGATACGTGTGAAGATGATGACATTCGCATCAACCGCCATACCTATCGACAGGATAATACCTGCGATACCGGGAAGTGTAAGTGTAACCTCGAAAAGATTGAGGCAGATAACCATAAGTCCTGTATAGAATACAAGAGCTAATGCTGAAGCAAGACCGGGAATACGGTACTTGATAATCATGAAAAGAACGATAAGCGCAAGACCGATAATACCGGCAATTAAGCTGTTCTTGAGTGCGTCTGCACCAAGCTGTGCGCCTTCAACATAATATCTTAATACTGAAAGTTCAAGGGGAAGTGCACCAATTCTGATTGTAGTTGCAAGGTTCTGGCTCTCCTCGAATGACTCCTGTCCTGAAATTGTAGCCTTACCGTCGCTGATAACACTTGCTACACCGGGGCAGCTTACAACCTTATTATCATATACGATTGCAATACAGTTTCTGAAATCTCTTACTGCAGAATCTCTGAACTGATATGCGTAAGATGTAGCAGAAGCAAACTTTGATGCGCCTGCTGAGTTGAAGTTAAGCTCAACGATATTCTCTGTGATACCTACTTCGTTTCTGATGATGTTAGGCTCTGCACCTGAAATATCTGAACCGTCGATAACTACATCACCGCTCTCAATGATTTCGCTCATGGGGCGTGTAAGCTCATAAACAAGGTCGCCGGTCTCAGGATCAATACCGCTTTCCTTAACGTTCTGTGTACCTGAAGGTCCGACAGCATAAATGAAATAAATGTTACCTGCTGAACCAAGCTGTGCAAGAACTGCATCTGCATCATCAACATCAGGGATGGCTACTGTTACACGACGGTCACCCTCGGGATAAACCTGAGATTCAGTACTCATGCTCTGTGCACGAAGCTGCATCTTATAAACTGTGTCTGATAACTCATTGGCTGTGGGATCTTCCTTAACAGTCTCGTAAGTAACACTTACACCGCCTGCAAGATCCAGACCGAGTCGAACATTATTGATGCTACCGCTCTTGTTGGCACCAATACCAAAGATTGCGACAAAACCGACTGCTGCTATTACAAGAATAGCTACAAGCAGCTGAATAATACCTTTACCTTTCATTGTCTCTCTTATCCTTTTACAATATAAATTTTTGAGTCAAGCCCAAAGATAATTTATATTAACACACATTTAATTTCATGTCAAATAGCTAAAATAAAATAAGTAAATAACAGTTGACGATACTATTAAAATATGATAATATTTCTGCAAGAGCAATGTAGTAATTAAAACTACATCATTTAGCAAAGGCAACATTATAAATAGTTATTGTAAACAATGTGCGTTGTATATTCATTTTACAGAAAGGAATACCATATGAAAAACTTTATTATTACCACTGATTCAACATGTGATCTTCCCGAGTCATATTATACTGAACATAACGTTCCCGTACTTCAGCTTCAGTATACTGTTAACGGTGAAGAATACGGTGATGACAGACAGATGGATGTTCATGAGGTATACGAAGCAATGAGAAAAGATGCTCAGGTTTCCACAGCATGTATCAATCCCAAGTCTGCAGAGAAGCTCTTTACCGAATATGTAGAGAAAGATTATGAAATTCTTCACATTGCTTTCTCATCAGGTCTTAGTGCTTCATACAGCACAGCTTCTTTCGTAGCAAAGGATGTCTGTGAAGCACATCCCGGTTCACGTATTGTCGTAATTGATTCACTTTGTGCATCCGGTGGTCAGGGCTTATTCCTCTACTACTGTGTTCAGATGAAGGAAAAAGGTGCTTCAATGAACGAGATTATCAGCTGGGCTGAGGAGCATAAGCATAATGTTCGTCATGAGTTCACGGTTGAAAGCCTTACTTATCTCCAGAGAGGCGGACGTATTTCAAAGGCTGTAGCAATTCTCGGCGGCCTCATCAATGTTAAGCCCGTTCTTCATGTTGATAACGAAGGTCGTCTTGTTTCACTTAAAAACGTTCGTGGTCGTAAGAAATCACTCAGTGCCATCGTTGATGCCATGGAAGAGCATTATACCAAGGATGACAATGACGTAATTGTTATCACACATGGTGATTCCGAAGAGGATGCCAATTTAGTAAAGGATATGATTCAGGAGCGTTTAGGCTTCAAGAATTTCATCATCAGTATGATTACTCCTACCATCGGATGTCATGCCGGCCCCGGAACTATCGCCCTCTTCTTTATGGGAACTAAGAGATAATTTATTTTGACTCATTGTTTTGACAGCTTCCCTCTTTATCGAATTTATGTCGATAAAGAGGGATTTTTTATATTCTTAATTCAGATGATCCGTCATTCTGTCTTCGCTATAATTTGTGGGAGGCTTCGGAGTTCTGCTTCCGTTTTCGGATGTAGAACCGGGAATCCTTACTATTATCACATCCCCTTCCTCAAAGATAAATTCCTGCCCTGACGAATCCGTTTTTTTATTCTGATATCCCTCCATTTTCCACATATTACACATTCCGTTAAGTAAATTTGCTTTTGAATTGCTGTAGGTCATTATCATTTTTCCGTTTTTATCATAGGCAGCTATATCAAAATGTACTATAAGATACCCATCCTTTTTCCAAAACTCTTCTTCATAATTGCATGCTCCATGTTTTTCCACATAAGAATCAACATCATAACCGTATTCTGTTACATGATAGCTGTCCGGAAGACCATAGCAAAAATACCAGGTCTGTTCCGTCTGCGATAGCTGCGATTTCGAATATCCGCTTTGCTTTGCTTCCATTAATCCTGCATAGCCGCTGCCTGAAAACATTTTCAAATGTTTATCGATTAATATCTGTCCGTATGAATAAACCGCCGTATTTTCATTAATCAGCTTTTTATTACCTCGTATAATTTCATTTTCATTCAACAGATTAACAGGTATTCCCATAGTATTAGCCCATGCATAACTGTAAAAAAGCTTTTTCGAATCAGTTGACGAACCTGCCCTCAGATAATTAATCCTTTTTCCGTCTATTACAGTATCATAGCGGATATCTGCCCTTTGCCGTTCCCTTCCGTCCGGCGAAAGCCAGTAAAAGCTTGGAACTATTTTAACAAACGCTGCATCGTTTGCAGTTTTACGTCCTGCTGTTTTTAAAGAAAAATTCCAAATATATCCGCTTTTCAGCATTCCGTAATCTTTTGATACAGGACTTGCCCCGTCAATTAACGGAAGCGTATATCTGTCAATACGTTTCGTCGGTAACCCCAGTTCATTTTTGCTGCCCGAGGAATAATAATACCTCTTCAGGCTGTCAAATTCCCTGCTAAAGCTTCCGTCCTCATATTTATCAGGAAATCTGCATTTCATTTTAGAATTATCATAAAATACGTTTTTCCAGTCATAAGCATTTGAATTTACAGAATTAAGCGTAAGTCCATAGAGTTTACCGCTTACTTCTATCTTAAACTCATCATATACATAATATGCCGAAGGATCGGTATTAACCCGCTGCTGCTCACCAGCTCCATCATAGCTGTTAATGGCTGCTGCCATAACCTTAACCTTATATTCACCCTCCTTCACCCATTCGGGTATATAATATCTGTCATATACGATGTTCCAGCTTCCCGCCTTTATCAGCAGATCATCAGACTCCTTTTTATCAGAATTTACATCCGCCATAACGTCACACTCGAAAGATATTTTAATATCCTTCTCATCGTTGACCGATTTAATGTATTTAGAATAATCTCTTGTCCCATAGCCGGGATAACGGCTATGATCGAGATGCCTTCCGACAAGACTTATTTCCACAGTAAAATCATTGCTTGAATTTTCATTTCCCGATGAACCGAACGAATCCGAGCGTCCGATTACAGCATGAGCTGTGGTATCATCGGTCGATGAATCAATGAACTGAACATAGTTAAGGTTATCATCCTTAATCGACATTTTAACTGCGATTGGTGTATGTACCCGTACACTGTTGATATTCTCAATCAAATACCTGCTGTTTTCAGGCATACTGTTAATAATTGTCACCGGAACATAAGTCACCGAACCCGATGATTCATAGCAGCCGTTTAGAGTCTGCCTGGGAATCTCTATATCCTCCGACCTTCCGGTCAGAAGCTCCGGTGCAGCTATAGCATCAGTATTTGGTCTCTCTGCTGCCCGGTCACACCATTCCGAATTCATAACAATATTCCCGTCAAAGCTCATTCCGTCATTTTTTACTTTAATTTCCTTTACCGCTTTTTCTGCTGCCGCTAAAGCTACAGCTTCACTTAGCTCATCAATATCCGCACTTGTATCATTAATGTATACATCAACCGTCGGCAATTCCAAATGTGTAAGCTCCAAAACATTAATATGCTCTTCCTCTTTCGTATACCTCTCATCTGATATTAAAGGAATATGCACCGGACTATCAGCATCCATGCTCAATAATTTTGTAAAATCTACAGTCATATTTTTCCTGTCGGGCCTGCCGACAAGAGAATCATTCATTATAACCGCATTGTTTAACCGATAATATCTGATGTGGTCGATAGTCCAGTAGGAATAATTTCTTTTAACTGTAACCGTTCTTTTCTTGACAATCGTCTGTTCTTTTTTTGTAATTAAATCAATAATATTATAAGGCTGTTCAACCACTACCCTATATTCCTTCTCACCGGTGATATTTTTGAATGCCGCATCAAGAATATATCTGCTTGCCTTCACTTCGGAATAGATACCTTCGGAAGACGGAATGGCTCTGTTAACATCAAAGCCTGATGCATCCTGTGCTTTAACTTCAGCATATGCATTGGGCCCTGCAAATTTAACCTCTATATCCTCCTGTGCTTCTATTTTCGGAGCTTCCGATCTACGCTCCATCTCCATTGGAATAAACAGTGTAAGTTCATTAACCTCCGGCAGCACATTCTGAGACATCCATTTGTTTTTATCCCTGCGTACAACCTTCATCCAGCTGTTATCAGGTCTGTTTCTGTCTATCAGGTCGTAGGCATTTTGACCGCCGTAGGCTATCAGAGGTAAAAGCCTGCTGCTGATACTGTATACATTTCCTTTATTATCATCTAAATAGAGCAGACTGTTATAAATATAATAATCACCCGGACATACGGCCGGTCCGTCTTCCGCCTTAAGAATACTTTCCATTTTTCCGTCGCTGTTTACACTAATATAAACTACTCTGCTTGGAATTTCAGTTCTTTTTACGGGTATATACAATACAGCATCTTCCTTTGAGCTATATTTACCTTTAGTTGTCCATTTACCGCTGCCATTATATATCAGCTGCTGCCCCATATCTGTTCTTCCGTAGTCCCTGAAATCCTCGTAGCTGTTATTTCCGTAAACCAGTAAAGCATCCTTTCCCGTTACAGTATACTTTACGCCCTCAACCGTCAGTTCACTCTCACCGTTATAGATATATTCCCGGTCATAATTTACTTTATCTCCTTCACACTCCTTTATCAGCTTATCAATATCACCGTCAGAATCTAAAGAAACATATTTTACAATAACATTTTGTGCCTCAGCAGCATATAATGCATACATTACAGTGTGTCCGTATACATAAGCCGTATCCTGCGTAGCTGCAATATATTTTCCTTCGTTATATTCTACCGATGACTCTATTATTTTATATCCGGATTTTTCTGCACTGTTGTAAGACAGCGTTTTGTATATACTGTTTTCACAAATTTTTCTGATATCTTCCTTTAACATGCATTCAACCGATGTTAAATATCTGCTTTCCTCCGAATTGCTTATAAGATGCTTTTTCGGTGAATAATAGCTCTTTTTGCAATCCGGACATACAGCACTCTTATAGATTTCCACTTTTTCATAGCCGGTTCCGTCACATGCCGAACAATTCCTTTCAAAGCTGTTTGAAAAATAACCGTAGGAATTGAATCCCGTATAATAATAGGACTTCCCATGGTAAGATGAATATGTATAAAATTCACTCCATTTTCCACAGCTTTCACATTGTCTTAGACTGCCTGATGACAATTCCAATCCCGGTCTCCAACGGACATTATTTATTATCCAGTCAGCTTCACTTTCGCTCAGTCCGTCAACAGAATAATAATTCTTATGTCTGGTATAAAGTGTGTAAGTATTCGGATTGTCAATATTTGCCCCCGAAGTACAATTTTTACAATAACTGACACCCTCTTTTCCCGTACCGAAGCATTTCCTGCAATATCTGTATCTAAATTCAGCTCCCGCAGCCTCCGGCTTTGCGTCACATATATCCTTCCCGGCTATTGCAAGGCTGCCGCTCAGCATGGGGGTATATTCTACACCATCCACTAAAAGACTTGTCAGCTCCTTCTCTGCTTTTTCTCCTTCAGCAATATATAGGCTGTAGGATTCAAGAAAATCAACAGAATCCTTTTCATCCTCAGAAACACAGTGTATCTCAACCGGCTTGATAACATCACAAGGAATAAAAAGATAAAGCTTAGATATGTTTTTATCCCCAATATTTATTAAAACACTTCCCGCACTTCCAAACATATAGCATTCTTCTTTATCAAGAGTGAAAAACTGTTTTGCACCGTAATAACTCAATCTTGTCTCAGGCCAGTCATAGTCCGGAAACATTGTTATTTCAAACGCCGGGTATATTGCCCTTACTTTATATGCCGCCTTTGCTTCATGCTTCTTATCGCAGGGTCTGTAGGCTTTATCATTAAAAAATATAATCTGTTCCGCATCAAATTCATATAAAGACATAGTATTTTTAAATACTTTTTCATCATTTGATATTTTAATAACAGCTCCGGTATTTTTATCAATAAATGCAGCAGATATACTTGTCTTTCCTTCAGACATACCTATATAAAGCAGGTATTCCGATGCAGTCCTGTTTATGGTAAAACGCCCGTATTCCTTATCCTCAAACCTTCCCTGTTCAAGTATATTTCTTTCTCCGAACGGCGTATTGAGAAAACCTTCATCAGCTGCAAAATACACATACGAATCCGAAACCGATCTGTTATATCTTTTTCCGTTATAAATCAGGCTTTCGCTTATTCTGCCGGGTACATACCATCCGTTGACAGAAGGAATAATATAATCACCGTCTGTCTTTATGGTTTCATTCTGTTCTGAATCCGCATTATAATATACTATTCTCAGCTTTCTGTCCTTATCCTTTAGCTGTTCCTTGTAGCTTAAGGGAACAAACACCTTCACAGACAGAACCTCACCTTCACCTGCCGGAATTATAAACTTACAAAGCGACTGGCTTGAAAAAGTGATTTTCTTATATTTTTCAGCTTCATTGTAGGCTATATTTGCTATATCATTATCCTCTGAATAGATTGCTTTAGCTCCGTAACAGCCTGACAAATCAAGACTGTAACTGCCTTCAACATTAATACCCGACAGACATTCATCTTTGTAATTAAGCGGAGCAAATACCGTATTTCTGCTTACTGTATCCAGTGACAGATTTTTCCCTATATTTACTCCGGTATTTGCATCTATAAACTGAATACTAAGCTCTGTTCTGCTTACCTTCTTCACCAGCGGAATCCATACACATATATATTTGCATTCGGGAATTGCCGATCTTATTGTTACCGTCGGCGGGAATCCCTCCTTACTTCCGCTTAATACCGAATCAGATGCAATTGCCTCTATCCTGTTTGCCACCATAGATAAATCATCTCCGTAAGGAATGATTATTTCTCCGCCCTTATATTCATAGGCCGCGGGAATCTCCAGAACCGAGCCTATATCTATACTCTGTTTTTTTACTCCCTGCTGAAGCTGCCCTATCTTTACCCCTTTAGTTCCTATTCTTTTAGCTTCACCGTTTTCATAATAAAAATAATGCGCATACACATCAGTAAATGAAACTGTCTTCTTTTTTTCGAGAGGTATCCGAATCATAATATATTCGTTATCCGGTACAGCATTTATTTTATATCTTCCAATGACACTGTCATACTCACCGCTTCCGACAGCCCCTGCTGTTCCTAAAGGCAAAGGATTCCTAATATCACTTATACTGTCAGTAGCATAGAAATCCGCACTGATTGCAGTATACAAATGATAGCCCTCCGGTATATATATTCCCGTAAAGACTCCTTCTGCTTTTCTCTCAGCCAAATTGGGAACTGCATTTCTGTACAGCTGATTATCAATCGTAATTGCCTTTCCCGATACAGAATCATAATATGAGTAATATACCTCTGCCGACTGTTTCTTTTTACATACAGGCACCCAGATTACAGTATATTTATTATCGTTTGCATTTGTATTCAGGTAAAAATACGGATCGGATACTTCCGTAACACTGTTTGAAAAGCGGTGAACCTCCGCTCCTCCTGCCTGTATGTAATCAAAGGATATATAGGGATTATCTCCTCTTACCGCAAAAAATCCCTTAGCCGAATAGCTTTTTCCCCTGCTCCAATCGATTTCATATTCTGACATTGCAGCTTTTCTGCTTATGTCATTCTTAAATTCATTGAAGATGTTTAAAATGTTTAAGGCTCCTATTTCACTTCCCTGCGAAACATAACCTGCTTCAAAGGTTGAATAGTCCCCCTTAAAGCTGCTGTTTTCATTCTCAGGCTCATAAAAGTGGATTTTTAACCGTACCTGCTTAATTAAAGGAATCCATACCAGCAGATTATCTCTATCAGGCACAGTATTCAGATAATATATATCTCCTGCTGCAGACAGCCTTCCGAGACTATGATCAGGATTTGAAGGATCATAGCCCTTTATGGCTGTTTTTGCATTCTTAAAGGCCGGCATACTATTATCGTACGCCACCTGATAAGCCGGATATCCGGCCATACTGTCTTTTACATCCACCTGATAATTACTTCCGATATACTTTTTCCAGTCGCTTAACAGTTTATTTTTACTGTTCTTCTCATATACATTCTGGGCAAATCCTTCAGAAATAATATCCCCTACAGGCTCTTTTGCATTAACATCATAAAAGCCGATATGCACATTGCACTCATTACTCACAGAAGCATCAA
Organism: Lachnospiraceae bacterium; assembly: GCA_024403355.1. Taxonomy (GTDB): domain Bacteria; phylum Bacillota; class Clostridia; order Lachnospirales; family Lachnospiraceae; genus RUG11977. Next base: position 86,583 of record JAKSRW010000004.1, on the reverse strand, counting down.
TTCTGACTACCTGCCATGCATTCCAAAAAGATGACTGATCCGAATTTATTGATGCAAAGCCTGTCGCAAGAGAAGCATCTCCCATAAAATCTCTTGCAAGAATAAGCTGTGCACGCTTCATATCATCATAGCTGTAACAAAGATACTCATTCAGTCCGCTGCCGTTTCCGTAATGATATTTTACCGCTGCAGATATTCTCTTTCTGAAATCAAAGCCGCTCACCGCTGCATTAAGGTCAGCTCCCCCGTCTGCGGGAATATTAAAAGCGGCTGTTCTTACCAGTCCTTTTCCGTTTTCAGACAATGACATTCTGCTTCCGATGGTAACAGGGCTTCCGTCAGGCTTTTTCCCTACAACAATTGTATCTGCAAGAGCCTGTACCGAAAAGCACCAGACAAATTCACATTGAATCTCATGTCTAAAATTATAGGCCGCTACCGCAGGATAGAATCTTTTCATATAATCCTGCAGATATTCCGAAACCATAACGCCTACACGAGTTGTTCCGTCCGCTTCCGTATCCGTAAAATCATTTCTGGTAAACCAAAACATACTATGTTCTTTAACACCGAGAGTATTATCCTTACAGCCTCCTGCCGGTCCGTCCTCGCACAACCACACCCAGGTGTCCGGTCCGTCTACCATATCAGTATCTATTTTTGCTCTTACATAAGCCCCTCGCGTTTCATATCCGAAAGGAAATCTTATATAATTATTGTTATTAATTCCGCTGACAGTAACCATGACGGTATCTCCGCCGTCATTCTCATATGAAAAGCTGTAATCGGCTTTTACATGGTAATTCTTCAGGCTCATAATAATAACTGTCAGCATTAGCATAATAACAAGCCTGACTGTAAATACTATTCCTTTTTTTACGAATTCCTTCATTTGCTCCCCCGGTCTTTTCACAATCATTCCGCTTCCCTACAAAAAGCATATACCCTGTTATCTGATTTACCTGTACATACCGTATTTACTCTTATATCTGTTAAGTAAGGTATTATAATCAGATTCCGGCTTATCATTATAGTATTCTCCAAAAGCTTCCTCACAATATACCGCCCCCTTAAAGGTCATTCCACCCGGACGGGCATAGTTATATCGCGGTCCTCCCATCATTTCCGTAACAAAATTCTTCTCGCTACCAAGATCATAGTAGCTGTAGAGTATACCGTCCTTGGCCGACACGGACACATCAAAATACCCGTCCCGCCATTCACCGTCATTTCCGTTCCATCTGTAATGCAGTCCGCTTTTATCCGCTTTTACGCTTCTGAGTGATGCTCCTCTTTCATCAGCATACTGATTAAAGACTAAGGAATTGTCCCCGCTTCCGTTATCATTTACTATCCGGTAATGAACATAGAGACGTATTACATAGCCCTGCAGTCTGTTATGAGTTAAATTCAGCTGATAATATATCGCAGACGGATCCGCAATAACCCTGTCACACTCAATAATTGTCTCGTTTTTAATACAATCGCTTATATAGTCACTATCAAATGCGTATACCGAATTACCCGCATAAAACAGCTCCCGCTCTTCTATATTTCTGTAGTCAACATTAAAGACATTATAGGAATATTCAACGGCCCGATTAAGCATTTCCCCCAAATCGGAATATGAATTAACCGCCCCCTTCATTCGTTCTTTTTTCTGAAGGCTGATAAATGATTTCAGTTCAGAAGGAAATACATACTGGGACATGAGTCTTATAACCCCGGAATCATCCATCCTTATCTGCTTATGTGCTTCAAGATCGGTCTGATATTTCAATATAGCCTTTGCCCTGTAATCGTATTTTAGGTATTTCAGAATATTATCCCAGCCTGCTTTTCTTATTTTAATCTCACGACTGCCAAATTCCTCCGAAAGCTTTCCGGGAATGACCAGTGCGGTCTTCTGCATAAATTCAAACTCTCTGTCGTAGAAGGCATTAGGATAATCCTCCAGTATATACTCATAGTATTTTGCCATTTTAGGCAGCTTTTTATCAGATACTCTCAACAGCTGCCAGTCCGGCGAAAATCTGTATCGCTTATTTTTATTTATAATTTTATCAAGCAGCTTTTCTACGCTTTTTTTCGACGGAACAGACTTCAGTTTTATAGTTCTTCTCCCTGAATAATATCCGTCCGAGGTCCCGACATAATAGCCCGACATATAAGCCCTGCAGATAGCTTCCTTTTCATCCTTATTGCTTACTTTGTCTATATTTGATATTCGATTGTTCATTACGCAGTCAATATCCTCAGGATCAAAAAGATTTCCGTATATAAGCTCCTCTGTTTTCGAAAGAACTATCAGTAAATCCTTATAGTTTATTTCGTTTTTACAATTCTTTATGTCTTTTTTATCAATTATTCCAAGCTTCAGGCATGCCAGCAGATATTGGGCCTCAGATTTCTTTATTCCATATTTCTTTGCATACTTATTAACGCCGGCAGCCTTAATAATTTTTCCGTTTACGCTTACAGCTCCGGATTCTTTTACTTTTACCGTAATTTTCTTACCGTTTGCCGTTTTTTTACCGTTAATTATTGTGATTATTCTCTTTTGAAGCTCAAGGTTCTTCATGCCGGCCGATGACTTTGCATTTATCTGATATAAACCAGAACTGTTAGTTACAATAATAAATACAAAGAACAAAGCCAAAATTTTTGACAGCGTTTTTATAAGCTTATTCATCTTCTCTTTCCTTCCCAAATTATTATTTTTCAACGACACGCGCGTTTGATACAGTAAAGCAATTGTAAAATTTATCGCTTCCCTTTATTGGATAGCCCTGGAAAAATGCCCAGAATGCTACCCCGTCCGCGGCCTGAAGAAACAATTCTCCGTCATAATCAGGTATATTGAATTCATACTCCACTCCATTCTGATGAGCCATACTGTTATGAACATTACAATAGTATTTCAGCGAATTCTCTATCATCCCGGCCATTAGTTCCCTTCTTTTTAATTCAAAGCTTTCCAAATCCGTCAGTATTGAATAATAATTATTTTTTAGCAGCAACTCTGTCAGCTCACTATTTTCATTTCCGCCATAGTCGAACACCTGCATTTTACTGCCGAGTACCCCTGCAAAATCACTTACAATACAGCTTTCTTTTCCGGTAAATCGCATTATAAAATCTGTAGCTCTTTTTCCTTCCGGTGCATTACTTTCGGAATATATGTAATATTGCTTTTCAGAACGCCTGATTTTTAATTCCTTAAAGTCATTTTCGCTAACGTCTTCGGTAAAATACACATAATACCCCTCATTGTCACTAATAATTATTGCAGGTATATATAATTTCAGACTCTCCCTTCCGTCGGGCGAATCCATAATGTCAAGTGATGCGTATAATGAGTCATAAAAGGAACTGACGGCCTCATCTGCGGCATATTCCCAATCATTTTCATTGTAAGCCCTCAGCCTGTCTACCGCAGCATCTACTGCCTTATCAAACAGTGTTTTATTATCTGTTAGAAGATTTTTTACCTGAAGCTCTTCATTTATACTTTCTTCTCTTAACAGCATCATTGTGACCGAAAAAATCATAAAAATAATGCAGAACTGATATGCCTTCAATCAACTATCCTTCCGTTATCCGTAATCACTAATCCGTCTACCGTGTGTACCTTTGTTAAATAACCGTTTTTACCTGCAAGAGTTATGGAAATAATATCATTCTGAGAAAAATCATATCTTCCGAATTCATATACCTCTTTCAGTATCTCGTCAGTATAGAAATTTTCATAAAAACCGCAGCTACGGCCGTCTTCAATATTTTCAACATAATGTCTGTGCTCTATCTCTATACCTTTGATTTCATCTGTTCCTGCTATTCTTTCTGTAAATGCTTCATAGCTGCTTTTACTTATGTATGCCTTTTTAGATAAATCAGAAATATAGTCACAAACTGCTTCATATTGCTTTTCCTGTGCAAGAACAAACATTTCACCATTCCCCCAGCTAAACGGAATAAGAAACATAACACAAGAGACCAGAACAATATCCGTAATCTTCCCTAAACTATCCAATACTTTTCCTTTCCTTCGCGGCTTTCTCGAAAAAGCTTTTCTCTTTTAATACAAAAGCCCTTATTTCCAACGATTCATCATATCCCTCAAGCCTGCAAAGCATTTGTCTGCATTTTTCATCACAGCTGCTTTCCCCTGCAAAAATCTCCTTTTCCTTCAGATATGCGTATATCTCTATTTCCGAAGAAATCGAACTTCTGCTGTCACCGCTGTAATGCTCAAGAAGAACCTGCGGAAGCTGCGCCGGCGTAAATCCGCATTCCAAATGTCTGGTAATCTGCATTATATTATTATATGCAATCATATCCTGAACACTGTTCACACATTCCCTGAAGGTCCTTCCGTCACAGTACAGCGAATTACTAAAGGTATTGGAAACAGCCAAAGAAATATTCACTACAGCAAAGGGAAAGAGTATTGAAAGCAGATGTAGATCATCAGAAAAAGAAAATACCAAAGATATTAATCCTATAATTCCGTTAAAAATACATCCGCCGAGTATCAGTCCAAAGGGCTTTTTCCCACTATCCTCCGAATACATAATGCATTGCCCGATCGGACTTTGCGATTTGATTTCAAAACCTTTTTTCGCAGAATTCATATATATAGCCAAAGCAAAGAACTTTATATAAAAGAACCGGTATCCTGACAGCAGGCCAGCTAAAAGGTGTCCGACTTCATGGATAATAACAGTCAAAGGGATAGACACTATTGCAGACAGCAGACTGCTAATCAGCAGCTCTAACAGAACTGAACTCAATAAAAATCACCCTTCCTCTTTCATCGTAGCTGTATTCTGCAAAATACTTATCCGCAAGCTGCAGCTTTAAGTCTTCAAATTGAGATAAATTATAATACTCCGTTTTAATCAGCATATCTCCTATTTTGATATCACAATCAAGTCTGTCCGCCAGCAATGCCCCTATCAGTTCTTCTCTTGTATATATTCCCCGATCATAGGCAATGTCGGTCTTTCCTGCCTTTACAGACCCTGCCGCAAGCTCCATAGCCAGTGAATGATACGGATCTGCCGTATCATTTACCATGCGAGAGGATATCTCAAGCTTTTGATTAATGTTCAAAAATGCTGCTGTCGCCAAACAGAAAACCATCGCAGCGGCAGCAATAAGCAAAGCTTCCTTTAATGACTCCATCCTATCGTGTACTCCTCGGTCAACGCCCCGTTTTTTCCGAACAAAGCTAAAATACTTGCCATTACAGAGCCTTTCCCGGATTTAATATTTATTGTAACCATATCTTTTTTCTTAAGTATAAAGCTGCCGTATAAATACAGAGAATCAGCTATCTCATTGTTGTAAAACACCTCGTAAAACCCATCTCCTTCTACGGTATTCAGATGTCTTCCTACTTTTAACTCAATATCATACGCAGTATCTGTCAGCTGAAGCTTCGTAACAAATCTTTCGTAATCATTAAGTTCAATCATACCTTTACTGTCGATATCCTCCGCAAAGGCTTCTGTACAGGCCTTAGCATAATTTTCAAGATTCATAAGTGCAGCGGCTGCTTTCATTCTCAACGGAATATATATCATAAGGACAATAGCAGCCGTACAGGCAAAAAATCGTCCTATCTCAATTGCATTTCTTTTTGTTAGCTTCATTACTTACAAAGTATCCAACATCAATGCTGGGTAAACTCAATATTAATAACAAGTCCGTTTGAATTCTTTCGAACCTTTCCCCGATACGAAGCATTTTCATTGATATGCTTGGCATTTGTTATATCTGCTTCCTGTTCAGAACCTGAGTACTGTACTCCCGAAGGTGAAATACTGCTTCCGTCCGATGCCGCAACTGTCGTTTTATTTGCCGCATTACTGTAATTGGTACCGCTGCTGTCCGCTTTTGTCTTTACCGTTACAGAAATATAGTCAGTCTGACACATTTCATTAATTACAGATATTACCTTGTCTCCGGAAACATCAAGCGCATCATACATCGTAGCGGTTATCTCCGAATAATCGCTCATAAGCTGCGTATACTGGGTAGTTCCTCCGTTTATTGTCGATTTAGAAGAATTAGCCATATAAAGTGCAAGTGCCGATAATATTACCGCAATTATTACCGTTACTGCCAGCACAAGCCCCTTCACACCAATTTCAATCGCATTTCTTTTATTAATTGTCTGAATCATATTTTTCCGCCTTTCTCTTAATTCTTATTATTTTTCTTTTTCTTCAGCCTATGGCAAATCTGTTGATTTATCATTTACAGGCTGTAAAATCCACTGCCGTTATAATTCCGTTTAGATTTTTGATAACTTTGCACTTCCATTTACCTGTCGGCTTAATATAGTGCTTCGATTCAGAATCTCGAATATCTGACAGATATTTTGAGTCAGAATATTCAAATACCTCTTCTGAACCTTCCTGAACGTGATTAATATTTACCGTAAACTCAGCCTTATCTCCCGGCGCATAATCTCCCAGATACTTTTTACAGAAATTTATAACATCCGCTCCTTTTACCATCAGTCCATCATACTGCAGGATATCACTCTGCTTAATATTTTCAGTCGCTGACAATATCCGTTCTCCCGCCAGATTGGCCATTTCCCTGCCGGCCCTGAACTGGGAAATCATTATAGAAACCAGCAAAACCGACAACACAACACCTGCCGCCATTAAAAGCGCCTGCGGCGCAATATCAAGCGAATTCCTTTTCGTGGAATCCCTTATTCTTATTTCATCCATATTAGTAACCATACCTTTCTTCCTGCTATTTATTTTCAAAATTACCTTCCTCTGAAATACTAATCCGAAAGCTGCTGCAGCTGTGCCTGATATGAGCTGAAAATCTGAACTGATTTTATGAGGAACGGACATAATAAATACCCAAATATGATCAATCCTCCCGGCATAATGGCTATCAATGACCCCAGCAATCCCTCATTCTCAAGCAAAATACTGCGTTCGAGCTTTCTGTTTTCCTTAAAAGCAGTTATTTCCGAAGATATTTCCTCAAAAGCATCCTCAACTCCCATTTCATCCACCATCATAAAGCAGTCTATTATCTTCCTAAAGCCGGCATATTTTTCTTTCGCATACAATCTTTCCAGGGCATCTGTGTCCGAAATATTATATTCATTTATACATTGCTGAATAGATGGTCTGAATATTTCCGCAAAGTCCTCCATTTTTACAAGAACATCTGCCGCACTGATTCCCGGAACCTTTTTCAGCATATGAATCAGGCTCTGAAACTGCATTACCTCATCCTGCATTTTATTTTCAGACAAAATACGCTTAAAGCTCATCATCATAGCCGGATAAATGTAACAGAAAAATGCAATCAGTAAAGACAGGATAAAATCAGCAAGTCCGAAATTCTCCAGCTTATAGACTTCTGTTCTTCTAAGGATTTCTTTTGCACTCACTTTCGCTATTTCTTTGCTTCTGATTCCTTTTTCATCCAAAAGACTTTGCTCCAGAAGCAGTACGTCCGGTTCACTGTTATTTTCAATATAAAAAGCAGTATACTCGGGTATCAGTCTTTCCATTGCCGATATCTGCCTTCCGTCAGCATAAGCGGAAAGATTTGATATATCAGCCGTATCTCTGATAATGAGATCCCTGCTTTCGCTATGCCCCATTTCACACACAACAATAGAAATGCACAAGCCTGCCAGCAAATAAATAAGTCGAAGCATATAAAAACTTTTTGCAGTATATTTAGCACCGAACCTTCTAAGATCTTCTGACAAACGCATACTTTTTCCGTAATTTCTCTTTATAATGACATCAAGAATCCATGAAAACGGGAATTTTTTTGACAGCCTTTCCGCTATCGGATAGCGTCTTCTGTCAAGTCTGTCACCCTCACGAAGCCTGACTATCATTGTGTAACAAACATAAGTAATACAAAGCAGTCCACCCTTTATAAGCATACCTGTATATCCAAAATAAAAGCTCTTAAGAGACGGAATGGTTTCAGCTCCCCATATCGCAATATACGGAACCGCAAGAACAGGCAGCCCTGCCGTATAACCCAGTCCCGAAAATTTATGCCTTTTTTCCCTGATATAATTAATATCTGCCAGCACATCGTTTCTGAGCTGCATCAGAGAATTCAAAAAGACCGATCCTTCAGAATCCCTGATATCTCCGTTCTCCTCTACCAAAACTGCCAGCGAAAGCAGAAGCTTCAGATACTTGTGGTAGCCCGAATTCATATAATTGACCAGCGCCTGCTCCCTGTTTCCGGAATTGATACAGCGTATCATCATTTCGGCATGACCGCGCATTATTTTATCCGAAATACCCGCCGCATCCGCAAACGCCTCGGTTATCTGATTTTTCTGATAATAATAGTGTTTTGTATTTGCCAGAAAACTGTCCAGTTCCTTTAAAAACCTGATTTCTATTTTGCTGCCTTCACGTGAAATGTTTTCAACAGATATAATATAGATAATCAGAATTGAAGATAGAAATGTAAAATAACCCGGATTAAGTCCAAAAATTACGCATAAAGAAAGGATTGATATCGCGCAGATTTTTAATATCTGCTTCATGGCCAGATAGCTTGCTTCCTTTGTATCTTCAGGATAAATAAGCTCATAGCGTTTCGTAAAAAGCCTTATTATTCGCCTGATAAAAGGTATATACTCAAGCAGATCATATATAGCCGCAAGCAGCTGCCTCGAACTATATGTCCTTTTCCCCGAAACAGCTATAATTTCACTGTCAGAGGCTTTTTTATTTTTATAACTCTTAATCTGCAGCACCTCCGATATATGAATTCAACAAAGAATACAGTTCCTCAGCTCTTCTTATGCCGATACGTTCAGCCATTTTATGCAAGGTATATTCCGATATATTCCTTACGATTCTGTATGACATTGCAGCTTTATCAAATTCCACAATATTATTAAGACTATATGCATTTCGATCGGTTTGCCTTCTGTAAAATTCTTTTGTTGCCTTATCCAGATTATCCGGATATTCCCTGTTCGCTTCAGGGATGATTTCAGTGATTCTCTCTATGTAAAAATTACCTTCCAGATCATGCACCATATGAACATCAAAATTCAAAATATCCACAACCTGCTTTTCAGCAATTCCTACATTTGTTATTCCAAATTCGGTAACAAGTGCATTTCTTAAATATTCAATAAGCTTCCTGCTTGTTTCATGATGAAGAGTAGTTACCGCCATTCTTGAGCCTGACTGGGCCACCTGAATATATGCACCTGCAATTTTAGGTTCATTTACCTCACCAACTATTAGAATATCCGTATCCATTTTTTTAGTACCCGTAATAATATCATAAATTGAAAAATCGCCTCTCGCCTGCATCACATGAATATTTCTTTCGGGATATAGATTATTAATATTTAATTCAAACGAAGACTCAGCTACACGTATGGTGTACTGGGGATTCATATATCCCACCAGAGCCTTAAGAAGAGTCGTTTTACCTCCTCCCATAGGTCCCGAAATAACGAAATTCAATTCCCCCTGTGTAATATATTTCAAAAGCTCTATCACCACATCATTATTTTTATGAATCAAAAGACTCTCCATCTTTTTTGCATTTGATGACATAAACTTTCTGACGTAAAACACCCATCCGTCCGACACGGGAGGTCTGGCAACCACTACTCTTGAACCGTTTTTAAAGGTTCCGTGAAGTACCGGATTTTTCTGACTCAATGTAGTCCTTGTATTGTATCGATATATATTTTTTACCACACGTTCTAAGTTCTGAGCATTCCCAAAAGAAAGGAATTTCAATCTGATAAGCTTTCCGTGTAAAACACAGTAAACCGTATCATAACCGCGGCTTGAATTAACCGACTCATCCGCAAAACTCTTCAGCTCCTCCAAATAGTTATATTCTACTCTGGTTTTTCCGCCTACACCCGCGGATATTCCATCCAATGATTCATCCATGATTAAAATATCCGTGCAGTCATGACCGTAAAGCTTTTGATAACACCTCTGCACCAGGGTATCCAGCATATCATTATAGTTTCCTTTTTGTGGATATTCGGAATAAGCCCTGTTTATATCCTCTTCCGTAATACAGTATATTTTCTCAGCTTCCGCCCTTCCCCGGGCCTCCAGCCAGCCAAAATCCCTGCACATCATTCCAAAGATACCACCTGCATATTTTTTCCTGTACAAAACATAAAGATACTCAAACTTATCCTGCGCACTCATCTGCAGCGGATTATTAAAGGGTATGCTGTAGTTTATTGTTTTCTCATCAACGCCAAGCTTTTTCTGCAGAAGCTCCTTAATATATTCTTTCAGATATTCCCTGTCACCCGTATCACCAAGGCATGCCTGACGCGTCGCTTTCCTGAGTCTGGCCTGCTGCTGTTCTCTTTTTAAGGTCTCCTCCATATTCAGATTCAGTTCCTGAAAATCACTGTTTAATAATTCATTAACAGCCTGACGGCAGGCCTCACAGAGTCGCTCCTCTTTAAAATCCTCCGTCCCCCGAACTATTGTATTTTTCTTCGGAATAAATGCATCTGCCAGCAAAATCACTATTATCATTAACAGTATTGCAATCATTACTGCAATAAATCCGTTCAAGGCTTTCCACCTCCAATATAATCCAGCAGCTTACCAACGGTTTCACGGACACTTTTAAAAAACTCCATATCATAAAAATCTTCATCCGCATTCATATTTTCAGCATAATAATCAAGAACATTTCCGTCGGTAATAGCGTCCATAAAATCAGTATTGTAAATGATTCCCGCCGAATTGTTTTTGTTAATTGATTTATAAAGCCTTCGTATATTGTTTAGGTTATACTTACTTGAGGCATCATAATTTCCAAACAGATAAAATATTCTCTTATTCCTGAAAAACTCGTCCTTGATAACAGCTTCAATCATATTTCGGTCCTGCCGGAGATTTACTACCATCAGATCACACTCATTCATTATTTCATAGGACTGCCCGGTACAGCCTGAGTTCGTATCAATCATTACCAGGTCATAATAACGGTCAGCCACGGAAATAATACGTGTAACCATAGACTGAATTACCTGATTCTCGTATGATTCCTTATTGCTGATTCTCGTCCCCGCAAGTAAATAAAGCTCGGAGCCTATTTTAATAGAACAGTTTGTTATCTGTTTTTCCGTCAGCTCCCCCGATTTAAAGTGACGCATTACTGCATCGAGTCCCGTATCCTGAAAGAACTCCTCCGCAGTATTTCGTCCGAGCAAAGGCATTTCAAGATTATTCATGGCAAAATGTGTCTGCGTTACAAGAGTTTTCAGCTTATCCGAAAAAGCCAGCTCCATTCCGACAGCCAGAAGATTTGCCGTTGCACCTGTCCCATGCATAGGACTCCAAAATGCTATTTTCATCCAATACCTCCCTTCATTGCCTGCTTCAGCGCTTCTGCCCTCTTTTTCTCTGAGATATTCCCGTAAAAGCTGTCAATAATATCCCTCAGTGCATCCTTATACGGATTTGAAATTCCGCTAAATTTGAATTTCGCTTTGTATTCGGCCAATACTGCGCACTTGGCATTCTGCAGGCTGTACGGAATACAGTAAGAGTGCTCTATTCCCAAATTAGTAAGCATACTGTTAAACTGGTCCTTAATCACCCCTGTATAGTCCTTTAACAGAAATAACCTTTTTCCCCGGGTCAAGCCCGCCTTCTCCTTCTCATTCTCCAAATATTGCAGCATATTCAGACAATCTGCCACATACTTTTCTTCATTAGTTACAATCAGTATATTGTCCTCCTCAGGCGGACGCATATCATAATCATATAGTCTGATATATTGCAGATAATCCTCCTCTCCGTCATGCTTTCTTCCGTTTCTTTCCCCAAAGGTATAGCCGATTCCATGATAATCAACAACCGCATCTGCAGGATTTATACCCTCAACCTTCGGAATTGAGCTGTACAGCTCATGTTTTCTTGTCATATCTCTAATAACAGGTTTAATATCCAGACACTTAATTATCTCTGCCAGATATAGAACCGTATCATTGTAGTTTTTTCCTACAATGCTTATCCCCTTCATCTAAAGACTGTCACCTCCTTCAATCATCCCACAGTCCGGCTCCATATTCTTTCGGCAGCTCACCGGCGCTTACCCTGTCATCACTTAGCAGTTCCTCTGCCTTTAGTTCCGCATCCGTAGGGGTTCCAATATAGATTCCGTTCCTGTCATATCTTGCCCGTTCATCCTTCCCTATGAAAAGCTCCAGCTCCTTCATACGTTTCCTTCTTAATTCCTCCGAAAGCTTTTCTGCCGCCCTGCGAACCACATTTGGGTCAGTTTTTAACAGCTCGATAATCTGCTCGGATGGCGTATAATTTACAAGTGCTGCCTCCTGTATGGTAGGAAGAACATAGGCCACAGCATAGAGTCTCGTTCCTTCATACAATGAAGCATCTACTATCGCTGAATCCATCAATAAAAGCTCCTCCTCAGTCACCCATAAATCAACCACAAGCTTTGTGTCAGTTAACGCTTTAACCATTTTTTTAGACATAACCACATAATCTGTCGCATTCGGATAAACGATTCTCACATCAATATAATCTCCCGCATTGATATTCGATGTAACATCAATACAGTTATATTCCACCTCCCTTACCTCCCTGTCAGCTGTTATCCCTGTAACAACCAGCTTATCAAGAACTGTGGCAGCAGGAACATCCACCAGTAAAGTCTTTCCAAAATCCGATTCATCGACATAACTGCATTCATCGGAAAGAATCTCTGTTCTTTCGACCATATCCTCCCTCAAAATGCTCCCTGCCCTGCAGCTTTGAAGTGTTTTATATACAAAACGCTTTCCACCGTTAATCCGGCTTGTCAGTTCATTAATTTTCGAACTGTAAATACCTTCAAGAGCCCTTTTTTTGTCAATAATATAATATGACAATGCACCTAAGGCCATCAGCACCAATGCAAACAAAATACTAATATAAATACGTTTTTTCGTGGTCTGTGACATCTTTCGTCTAAATCTATACTTCATCCACCCTTCTCCTTTCTCCTGAAAATAGGCGCAAAAATAAAACATGCCTATAAAAACAAGTGGAAACGTAACCGAAACGGTCATGATTAAATTGGAAATGTAAATCAGCTGCTTATTTATAAGCAGCGAAATGAATAAACGCCTGATATGACAATAAAAATATCTTGTGATAATTAATATACCACAAGATACCCATTTTGTAAAGATGTTATTTTACGTTTTTCCGTATTATTTATTTAAAGCAATCTAAACTGTTCTGCTCCGATAAAAATCCGTTTCTGTAACGCTTATCGGAAGATACATCCTCTCCGAACCAGTCAGGTTTTTTAAAGCTTAGTGAATCCTCAAGGCTTTCAAATTCTACTTCTGCAAATACAAGCCCCTCAAGTCTTTCGTGAAATACATCAAGCTCAATTTTATAGTCTTTGCCGTCTGCAGAATACGGAATAATGTATCTTGTCTTAACAATCACATTCCCGTCTGCCTTTTCCCTCAGATGATAATATGCTTCCTCTGTTAACTCTGCCTCAATTTCTTCATTGTACAAAGGCGCATCCGATACCCCTGCAGATTTCTTCATTTTGTAAGTAAAAATGTAATTATCATTGCTTTTTCTTATTCTTAATACCGGATTACGGTTTAAATAGCCCTGCTCTATTTCTTTTTTCTTAAAAGAATCAAGATTATCCGGTAATCTATTAATCAGATATTTACGCTCTATTTCCATAAAATACCCCTGCCTTTCCACCTCTGCCGCAAACTGTCATCCAAATACTTGTATTCGAATGACCTTTAGGCACAAATTTGCGTGTAAAAAATTTTTTAAGACTATTCTCTTATCTGCACATTAGATACATTCCCCACAAGGATCAAATGCCTTTGATGCACTTATTCTTTTATCAAAAATAATCTTCCCCTGCGCCAGTCCCAACCGCATAAAAGCGGAAGTCTTTTTCTTTTATAAATTATAAACTTATGATACAATAGAAATAACAATATTTCAATCTTTTTGAAGGGTGTATCGGATGAAGGTTCTGCTTATTAATAAATCAGGAAAAATATCTGCCAAATATCGTGAAATGCTCCTGCGTTCAGGTGTAACCTTAACTGCAGACATTTCCGGTACCGTAAATATTGATGATTACGGAATGGTCTACGAAAATCATGATGAATTATATGATGAAATAGTGGAGCTTTTATCTGCGCGTGCGCAAAACCGTCCGGCACTAATCGGTGAAACAAAACGTCTTTTTATTCGTGAAATCGGTCCAGAACAGGCAGAAGCCTACAGACTGCTTATAGAAGAATGCAGGGATGAGCTTGAAGATGTGACTCTTGCCGGCCTTAGCCCGGAAGAATTTCTTAATCGTCATAAGGCCTATATAAAATATTCTTATGAATTAAACTGCTTCGGTATCTGGGGTCTGTTTTCCAAAAATGAAAAAAACAAAATGATAGGCTTCGCAGGTGTAAGTGCCAATAATCACACTCTCTGCTACGCGATAACCTCAGATTATCGCCGCAAAGGATACGCCTACGAAGCCTGTAGCTTCATTCTTCAATATATGTCCGAAGAGTATTCAATAAATGATATTTCAGTCCACATAAAAGCGGACAATCTGCCTTCAATAAATCTGGCAAAAAAACTTCACATAAGTGAGCTTACTATCATTTAATATGATTAATCCTCGATAGCAAAAATATACTTTACTACCTTTTCAAAGTTCTCCTTGTGATCTGAATTTGCTACAAATGCTACACAATAATCCTCGGATTTTCCGTATTCAGAATTAATTCTTGTAATAAAAGGAGCAATATTAAGTCCGTATACAGCCTCTTCCTTCTCCGTAACATTTCCGTAGCTGTCCGAAGTCTTCGGAACCGCAGTTACATAATATTCCTCCAGCTTAGCATATAATTCAGGAGATATACACTTATCTACAGGAAGAAGTATTCCGTTATTGACCTGCTGCTTAAACTCACTTCTGTCAAGAATCAGCATATCAACCTCACCAGCCGCAACTCTGGTGACAAAAGCCATACGATAATTGTAATCATCTGTCCAGAAATAATACTGGTCATCAAGAATTATCTGTTCATGGACATCATCCGTTACCAGCAGTTCACCAAGCTCTGTCTGCATCTGCTGATATGCGTTAGGTCCAAAGGGTGTGTTAATAACGTAAAGTCCGCACACAGTATCCGGTCTGACCTTAAAAAATATCGTATAAACAAGCAGTCCGACTACAACGACACCCGCAATAGCCAGCGCTATTTTCCAGAAGAAATAATTAAAGAAATACTGTATCTTTTCCTTTCCTTTAAATGCCTTAAGCTTTTCTTCAGGTGTACGCTCATCACGCGCCTGATAAATGGATGCATTTTCATCCAGAGTGGTTTTTTTATTATCTTTTGAATTCTCAAGTTCCAGCTTCATATAAATCCATACCTTTCCGAAGGCAGACACAGTTCCATTCAAAACCCGTAACCTCTTCGCTTGTTACTTGCAAAAAACGTATCACCATGCAGCTTTGAAGAACTACTACTTGACTTTTTATGATTAAATCGTTATTATTACATAGGTGCTGTAAATACAGCCTTGCTGGGATAGCTCAGTCGGTAGAGCAACTGATTCGTAATCAGTAGGTCGAGGGTTCAAGTCCCTTTCTCAGCTTTAATCAGTTCCTGAACCTTTAAGAAGAGTAACCCAAAGTCAATCGGCTTACGAAATACATCGTTGAATTTAGCTCCATCGATATTTCGTGTGGCCGATATATTTGTTTTATCGGTCATTGCTATAATCGGAATAGTCTCAGCATCATCCTTGCAGGATAATCTTATACATCTCGCAACAGAACCCATACCGAAATCATCAATAACAGAATCAAGAAGAACAGCATCAAACTTGCCTGCTTCACCTGAAATGTATGCCTTTACCGCTTCCTTACCCGAAGTAAACACAAATGGCGTAGCAGATGTTGCACTTATCATCTCTGTCATAATTCTGGCTCCAACCGTATTATCTATAAACGCCAGAATATTCATTCCCTTAAAATCAAAATCCTCTATTCTGGGAATTACCTGCTGCGGGGCAGCTAATAATTCCTCCTGGATTTCCTCATCCCGGAGCATATTTTCATCATCAGAACTGCTCTCTTCGCTTTCAGAACGCTTTCTCTGCATAACGGATGCCTTGCCTTTTTCCTTCATATCGCCGGCCATAATAATAGGCGCAGCCCCTTTACCACCGATCTGAAGAACCATTTCATCCAATAAGAGCTGAATTCTGGTACATTCCTCTTCAATCATTGTGATATTTTGAACAAGCTTTTCCGGATTTTCAATCTGCTTCTGAGCAATCTGTGAAAGGCCCTTAATTCCGTCAACAGGATCCCTGATTTCATCCGTATACTGTTCAAGAAGAGCCATTCTGTTCGTATGCTTTTCCTTTTCACGCATCAGCTCCGAACTGATACGCTGCATATAGCCGTAATCCTCTTCCGAGGAGGGGTCAAGGATTCTGAAGCAGGCAAAGTAATTTGCATTCTGACTTAACTGATGTCTGGAGGGCATAATTCCTTTAACCTTTACCCAGAAATACTCCTTGTCTCCCTTATGAACTCTAAAATTCAGCTTACTCACAAAAATATCTTTTTTCATATCATCAAAGATTTTCTGTGGATTGAAGAATTTGAGGAAATCGTCCCTGTCATCGGGGTGAACCATCTTATTCGCCATTATCATGGTTTCAATATAAAGATTACCCTTTTTATTGATTGTTTCGTCTGTATTCATCAGACTTTCGAAGGTACCCCGTTCAAGGTCGACTTCCAGTATTTCATCGTAATAATCACGCCATATCTGCAGTAAAACGTCTTCTCTGTTATTCATAAGTAAACCCCACATCTACTATGGTGAATAGCGAATTTCAGTTTATTTTGTTGAAATAAGCTCCATAATTTTATTGCTTCTCTCGATAAACTTTGTCATAGCCTCAGGTGCAAGCGGCTTATGGCTGAGCATTGCAAGGTCATAGAGCTGGTGTGCAAAAAGCTCATTATTCTCGCTGTTTTCATTCTCGTAAATGTACTTAACAAGGTTATTATTTGCATTAAGAGTAAGTGTAACCTCATTGCCGTACATGTCATCCATGCCCATACCCATGCCGTACATCTTCATCATATCCTGCATACGGCGGCTTTCCTCAGAAAGAGTAATTACTGAAGAAATACCGGCATTCTTGAGCTTTTCAACCTTTACTGTAAGCTTATCATTCTTTAATGCTTCTCTGAAAAGCTTCTCTAATGCCTTCTGCTCTTCTTCGATAGACTTCTGGTCATCCTGTCCTAATTCTTCCTTAAATGAATCGGTCATATCCGAGTCAACACGGAGGAATTTTACAGTCTCATTGTCTGCTTCTACCTGTGAAATAAAGGGACTGTCAATGCTCTTAGTAAGGATAACCGCATTCATATCAGCATCACGGAACATCTTAATATACTGGCTCTGCTGATTCTCATCTGTTACATAATAGATGGTTCTCTTTTCGGGCTCCTTGCCTTCAGAATCCTTCTCTGCCTTTTCGGCATCCTCAACTATCGAAGCCGCATCAGTTTTCTCTGTCTGGTCAAAATAGCCCTCGTTCTTTACTGCATTTCCGTCTGCATCTACGATTTCGGCCTCAACCTTGTTTCCGTTCTCATCAACTGCAGCGGTCTTGTCCTTCTCGAAATACTCATCGATTGTGACATATTTATCATTAAGATCCTTATAGATAATAGCGTTCTTCATTTTATCCTTGAACTTATTATCCTTCAGGCAGCCGTACTTAATGAAGGGAGAAATATCATCCCAATACTTCTCGTAGTTCTCACGATCCGTATTAAACATACCTGTGAGCTTGTCTGCAACCTTCTTGGTAATATAATCTGAAATCTTCTTTACAAAACCGTCATTCTGAAGCGCACTTCTTGAAACGTTAAGAGGCAAATCAGGACAGTCGATTACGCCCTTTAAGAGCATAAGGAACTCAGGAATAACCTCTTTAATATTATCTGCGATAAATACCTGATTGCTGTAAAGCTTAATTGTACCCTCAAGCTTATCATATTCGAGATTAAGCTTAGGGAAGTAAAGGATACCCTTAAGATTGAAGGGATAATCCATATTTAAGTGAATCCAGAAAAGAGGCTCCTTGTAATCATGGAATACTGAGCGGTAGAAGGACTTATACTCCTCCTCTGTACACTCATTGGGATGCTTTGTCCAGAGAGGAGAAACCTCATTAATGGGCTTAGGTCCCTTATCTTCCTCCTTATTCTCTCCCTCTGCATCTGAATCAGCCTTCTTCTCCTCAGGCTTTGCATTTTCATTTACAAAGAAAATAGGCACAGGCATAAATGAACAGTACTTGTCAAGTACCTCCTTTGCCTTATACTCATTTGAAAACTCATAGCTGTCCTCGTTGAGATAAAGTGTGATTTCGGTACCGCGTGCGGTTCTGTCACTCTCTGTCATCTCGAATTCCATACCTTCTTCCGATGACCAGAATACGGGCTTAGCATCCTTCTTGTATGAAAGAGTATCGATGGTAACCTTATGTGCAACCATAAATGCCGAATAGAAGCCCAGACCGAAATGACCGATAATCTGATCCTCATTAGCCTTATCCTTATACTTTTCAACGAAATCTGCGGCACCTGAGAATGCAATCTGGTTAATGTATTCCTGAACCTCATCCTCTGTCATACCGATACCGTTATCAATAATGGTGATAGTCTTCTTCTCCTGGTTAACACGAACCTCAATCTTATACTCTTCACCCTCGGTCTCATCAAACTCACCAATCATGGAAAGCTTCTTGAGCTTTGTGATGGCATCGCAGCCGTTGGAAACAAGCTCTCTGTAGAAAATGTCATGATCAGAATAAAGCCACTTCTTGATTATCGGGAATATATTTTCCGAATTAATAGATAAATTTCCTTTTACCATTTTGTAAAACCTGCCTTTCAAATTATATATAAATAAAATTAATATCATCTGACTAACTAATAATAATACTTTCACCTAAAAAAGTCAATAAAAATTAGCACTCATTTTTATTGAGTGCTAATAATTCACAATATTTACATAATTGGCGCTATACCGTTTTTCTTCAGGCTTTCAATAATATAACGGTTCCATTCACCCTCATCAGGCTTTTCAAGAGAAAACTGCTTACTGCTTACATTCGTTACCAGCTTCAGACTTCCGTTTTCATAAAGAACATTCATATTATAGTCAAATTCAGGCCGGTTGACATTGCCGAGAAGAGAAATCTTCATCTTAACCGGAAGCCTTTTTCCTTTGATCATGTTCATTACCACAGGCTTAATCTCTCCCCATCTGATATAGGGCGAAGCCGCAAATGCTTCACGCTCGTCGGTATCGTAAAATGAAGCATTCTGCTTACCGTCTATTTCGTAAGATACAGCCGTTTTAATCTCTGCCCTGACAAGAAAAAAGCTGTCAAAACAGTTCTCTATAAGCAGGCAGCTCATAAATTTTTTAATATCTTCTATCTCTATTGCTAACATTAATCCCCTTTTATATTTGATGATTTGCGATGAACCGGGATAATATCAAGTACATTGCTGTACATGCTCAAACTGTACTTTCTGACATAGGCTTCATATTCGCTTTTCCTGATGTAATACTTTCGTCCCCAGGATGATATGGTCAGCCAGTCCCCATCTATCGCGGTTACTATTACATAATGACTGTAAACAGCCACATCCATTCTTGTATCCGCTTCTTTTCTGTAAAGATTTACCTTCTTTTTTCCCCAGACTATAGGGAAATTATTTCCTACCGCCAAAAGAACCGGAATATCATTTTTCAACATTTTTTCCAGACGGCTCCACCTTAAAATCGGTGAAACCTTCCAGTAACACCTGTAGGGCATTTTATTTTTCAAAAAATAACGATTCATTCCAATGGCAAGCCAGAAGCTGTTTACTCCGAAATTCGGGATTATCTGAAGATATTTCTTCTGCAGATAATCTGAGAATTCTATAAACTGCTTTTTGGAGACGGTGAAGCTTTGTTTTTTTAGCGCATTCAGATAAAAAATAATATCTGCCGCAGCAGCCACACCACAGCCGCATTTCGGGCCGTATTTTGAGGTATACCAGTTTTGTGAACCGCCATAGCCTACTACGGGAGCCTGACCGTCGCATAACGCTGCTTCGGTATCAATAACCTCGAATAAATCATGTGACAGTCTGGCACTATATAGTTTTTTATTCATACTTAATTTTGCGTAAAATCAGTAAAGCCAAAGCATAAATGCGGTCAGAATGAGAAAATGAGCGGGGAAAAAGATGTAAAAAAACATCTTTGGACTCCTTCCCCTTTTTCCGTTGTAGAGCCATAAAATCGGCCAAAGGGCTATCAGACCGAAGGGCTCAATATCATAGTTCAGAAAAACCGCACCTATCGACCAGATTATCATCGCGATAATCGTTGCTTTTCTGTCATACCTTGTGAAATAAAATATTAATACACACATAACACCGATTACAGTGTAATCAGAGCGTATTAAAAATGCCAGCACACAGGCCGTAACGATTATAATAACCGAATAAAAATAGTATTCGGCTTTTATTTTTTCGAAACAACGGCTGTGTACGTAATCAAGAAGCCAGATTGCCGCAAAAGCTATTGAAAAGGTAAAAAGAACATTCTGCTTTAGCATATATATGCCGAAAATCTGCCCGCAGCGCATATAATCAAAGGGGGCTTCAGATATAAATGCAAAAATCAGAAGTAAAAGCAAATGCTTTTTTCTGTTCCTCGTATGATAAAAGGCCTCTACAAGCGCAAAGCTGAAGATGATGAAGGAAGGTCTTCCCAGACATCTTCCGAGAAGATAAAGCACCGAAGGCTCTCCTGCTGCAGTTATCTGGGGTATAAAACACAGCGTAATATGATCTATCAGCATTGAAATGCATGCGATCACCTTTAAGACCGACATACTGATTCCGCCCGTCGAACTGTCTGTCATATTTGCCGACATAATATCACATGCCTTTCTCTGCAGTCACCGCAGCCTTCTTTCGAAGATTATCTGCAGCCTTTGCCACCCTCTTTGAAAGAGGCTTTTCTATTTTTTTCAAAATATATACAGCCATACTTCTCGGCTGAATTATAACCGATTTCTTTTCCGGATCGGGTGATGATGCCTTATCGGTTGCAAAAACAGCCTTCCATTCATGCTCTTTTATTATCGGAAGATCAAATTCGTGCTCCTCCCAATGCATATTCATTATCAGATAGAAGCTGTCATCTGCCGCGGCATTTTTCCCTCCGGCATAATTTCCGTTTATAAGAATACCTAGCGCTCTCGCATAGTAGCTGAAGTCCGGATACCAGGTCTTTGTACTATGATAAGAAATATCGGGATAGCCGGTAAACTCATAATCACTTTCCCTGTAAGGGGTCTGATTTGTAAAAGAATTATGCTCTCTTCTAAGCTGAGCAAGACTCTTTACATAGTTTTTCAAATCCGCTGCCTGCTTTGAGCGCGTCCAGTTTACCCAGCCCTGCTCATTATCGCAGCAGTAAGGATTGTTATTTCCGAAATGTGTATTGCCGAATTCATCGCCGGCACAGAGCATCGGAATACCCCTGCTTATAAAAAGCATAGCCAGCGCATTTTTTATCATTTTGCTTCTTAATTCAAGAACCTTGCGTTTTTTCGTAGCTCCCTCTATACCGCAGTTCCAGCTGTAATTTGCTTCGCGTCCATCGGTATTTCGTTCGCCGTTTAATTCGTTATGACGTTCATCATAGCTGAAGCAGTCGTTTATCGTGAAGCCGTTATGGTCAGCGATATAATTGATTCTGGCCATATTGCCGCCGTTATCCATAAAGAGATGTGCAGCCGTGCTGAGCTGCCCCTCATCGCCCTTAAGATATCTTCTGATTGTATCCTGATAGCCGTCATTCATTACAATCAGTCTGCTGTTTTTTCTCAAAAGACTCTCATCAAAGCCTGAGCCTATGATTTTAAGATTTGATAAATAAGGGTCACCGGTAATATGTCTTACAGGCACCTGATCGACATTTACTTTAAAGCCGTCAATATGGTACTCGGATGCCCAGAAGCGCATGCTGTCAAGGATATAATAATCCTCAGCTTCACCCGAATGATCAAGCTCCATCAGAACCTCTATTCCGGCATTATGAAGCTCTCTTACCATATGCTTAAACTCATTGCATACCTTTTCCGGCTCCGCAGCGTATGATGCCTTGGGGGCAAAAAGAAAACTCTGCGCACCGTAGCCCCAGAAATTAAGTCTGGATGAGCAGCGCTTATCATTAACTTTAGTAGTCGGATCGGCATCAATGTCCATCGGCATATTCATCATGCTTCCCGCAAAAAGACGTGAACGCATTATTCCGCTATGCGCATCAGCACCAATATTGAGCTGATAATCCATTATTTCGTTAAATTCACATACCGGCTGAAGAAGAACCGCATTACAGCCAAGCTCCTTGAGATACTTTATCTTTTCACATACACCGTTAAATGTGCCCGCACTCTTTACGCCCGAACCCTCGGCCATGGTAAAGCCGCGGACATGAAGCTTATAGATAACCATATCCGCCATGCTTATATTGGGCTTTTTATCGTTTTTCCAGTTAAAGCTTTCGGTATCAACGGCACAGCTGAGTCCCAGAGTATCGGAAAGAATTGTTCTTTCTTCGGTAGTAAGCGACGAAGGATCTGTTGCTCCTGCCTTCAATACACCGAACTCTTCGTTTCCGATTATCCTCTTTGCATAAGGATCGAGGAAATAACCGTTCTCATTTTCAAATATATATTCATATTTTTTACTGCAGCTTATCTTCTGTTCTCCGACAAATATAGCGGGAAAGACAGGATCCGGCAATAAATCTATTTTAGTCCAGGGCAGCATTTTTGAATTATCCGCCGCTCTTTCTCTCAGCAAAATTCTGCACCAGTCACAGCCCGGTGCAGAAACAGAAACTAATATTTTATTATCAAAAACCGTAACGCCTAAATTGCGCATTTCAGTATAATACATTGAATACCCCTACTTTCAGACAGAAGCAGCTCCTATCTTAATCCTCAGTATTTTCTTCTTCCTCAACATTTACGCTGAGAACCTGACGACGACGTGCCATCTCGTCATTTTCAAGATAATCATCATAGGTTGAAATCTTATCAATAAGACGTCCGTCAGGTGTAATTTCCATAATACGATTTGCAATTGTCTGAATGAACTGATGGTCAAGCGCTGTAAAAAGCTCAACTCCGGGGAACTTGATAAGTCCGTTGTTAAGAGCGGTAATTGACTCCATATCCAGATGGTTTGTAGGCTCGTCCATAATCAGAACGTTAGAGCCGAGAATCATCATCTTTGAAAGCATTACTCGAACTCTCTCACCACCGGAAAGGACATTAACCTTCTTTACACCGTCCTCGCCCGCAAAAAGCATTCTTCCGAGGAAACCGCGAACATACTGCTGGTCATCAACGGGTGAAAAAGGCATAAGGTGGTCAACGATAGTCTCCGAACCCTTAAATAATGCAGTATTGTCCTTAGGGAAATATGAGCGCTGGGTTGTAACGCCCCACTTAAAGCTTCCCGAATCAGGCTCCATCTCCTCCATAAGAATCTTAAAGAGTGTGGTAGCCGCAAGTGTATTTGAACCAACAAATGCAATCTTATCGTCGTGACCTACAACGAATGAAATATTATCAAGAATCTTTACACCGTCAATTGACTTTGAAAGATTTGTGACGGTAAGCACCTCGTTACCGATTTCACGGTTAGGTCTGAAATCAATGTAAGGATACTTTCTGCTTGAAGGTCTGATATCATCCAGCTCAATTTTCTCAAGAGCACGCTTACGTGATGTAGCCTGCTTTGATTTAGAAGCATTGGCGGAGAATCTCTGAATGAATTCCTGTAATTCCTTGATTTTCTCTTCCTTCTTCTTATTTGCTTCCTTCATCTGCTTAATCATCAGCTGACTGGACTCATACCAGAAATCATAGTTTCCGGCATAGAGCTGAATCTTCTGATAATCGATATCGGCAATCTGTGTACAAACCTTATTTAAGAAATAACGGTCATGAGATACAACGATTACAGTATTATCAAAATTGATAAGGAACTCATTTAACCAGCTGATAGCATCAAGATCAAGGTGGTTGGTAGGCTCATCGAGAAGGAGTACATCGGGGTTGCCGAAAAGTGCCTGTGCAAGAAGAACCTTAACCTTTAAGGGGCCTGTAAGCTCACTCATCATCTTGTAATGATATTCAGTGTCAACACCAAGACCGTTAAGCAGCTGAGCCGCATCGGATTCAGCCTCCCATCCGTTCATTGTTGCAAACTCGCCTTCAAGCTCACTGGCTCTGATACCGTCTTCATCGGTGAAATCCTCCTTAGCGTAGATTTCCTCCTTTTCCTTCATGATTTCATAAAGTCTCTGGTTACCCATAATAACGGTATCGAGTACAGGGTACTGATCATACTGGAAGTGGTCCTGCTTCAGGAATGAAAGACGCTGTCCGGGAGACATAACGATTTCTCCCTTAGAAGGCTCAATCTCACCTGCAAGAATCTTCAAAAATGTAGATTTACCGGCACCGTTCGCACCGATAAGTCCATAACAGTTACCCTCTGTAAACTTAATGTTTACATCCTCAAAAAGGGCTCTTTTACCAAGTCTGAGTGTTACATTAATTGCCTGAATCATTGATAAATCTCCAATCTAACTTCTTACTTTTAAAACTTTCTTATAACCGGTCATTTTTCAATTTAAGTCTTAACATTTCAAATCTGCCGGTTTAATTTCTTAATCATGCCCAACCGAAAATTTTTCGGTCAGACCTCAAAAATCATCTCCGCATATGTGGGAACGGGCCAGTATTCTGCGGCAACTATCATTTCAAGCTGGTCAACGGGCTTTCTTAAATCCTTCATAGCCTTAACCACATTTCTGCGGAAATACAGTGCCTTTTCTTCTTCGCTTCCCTTAAGTGCGGCATCGGCGATATTTTTCTCAAGCTCCTTAACTGCGCTTCTTGCCTGTCCTATAAGCTCAAGACATTCACCAAGCATCTCACGCTCGTTATCAGCCTCTGTCTCATCAAGTGCAATAGAAACCGCATTAATAGTATCCGCAAGCTCCTTAGCGTATCTGATTGCCGCAGGAATATACTTGCGTGAAGCCATTTCAACCATTGTACGTGCTTCGATATTAATGGTCTTCGCATAAAGCTCGTAGTTAATGGCTGAACGTGCCTCAAGCTCTGCTTTTGAAAGAACATTATGCTTTGTAAATACATCAATTGTATTGGGGAATGTAAGTGCTTCGATAGCATCTACATAGGATTCCTTATTGGGAAGTCCTCTTCTGCGTGCTTCCTCAACCCATTCCTTTGCATAGCCGTTTCCGTCAAAGATTACACGCTTATGCTCTGTAATGGTTCTGCAGATAAGCTCTGTAACCGCTGCATCAAAATCATCCGCATCCTCGAGCTCATCAGCCATCTGGGAAAGGCTTTCCGCAACTATTGTATTAAGAACGGTGTTGGCATCTGCAATAGACATTGATGAACCAACCATACGAAGCTCAAATTTGTTGCCTGTGAAGGCAAAGGTTGAAGTACGGTTACGGTCATTGACATCCTTCTTGATGTAGGGAATAGTCGTAACGCCCATTGACAGCTTTTCACGGCTCTTTGAGCTTGTGGCATAGCCGTTTTCAACAATCTGCTCAAGAATATCCTCAAGCTGCTCACCGATGAAAATCGATACAATTGAAGGAGGTGCCTCTGCACCGCCGAGTCTGCAGTCGTTACCGGGACATGAAGAAGCCATTCTGATAAGCTCCGCATGCTCATCCGTAGCCTTTATTACCGCAGCCAGGAAAAGCAGGAACTGCTTATTCTCATGAGGCTTGCTGCCGGGCTTCATCAGATTTTCGCCGGTGTCGGTTGTAAGTGACCAGTTGTTATGCTTGCCTGAGCCGTTAACTCCGGCGAAGGGCTTTTCATGAAGCAGACACGCAAGTCCGTGTCTTGCCGCAATCTTCTTCATTGATTCCATAACAAGCTGGTTATGGTCTGTTTCAATATTTACAGTATTAAAGATGGGAGCCAGCTCGTGCTGTGCGGGTGCAGCCTCATTATGCTGTGTCTTTGCATAAATTCCGAGCTTCCAAAGCTCCTCATTAAGGTCATGCATGAAGGATAAAACACGTTCCTTGATTGCTCCAAAGTAATGATCGTCCATTTCCTGACCCTTAGGAGGCATTGCACCGAAGAGAGTTCTTCCGCTGAAGATGAGGTCATCACGCTTCAGATATTTTTCACGGTCAATCAGGAAATATTCCTGCTCGGCACCTACACAAACATTTACATGCTTAACCTCATTCTTACCAAATAAATGAAGCATTCTGACTGCCTGCTTGTCAATGGCCTCCATTGAACGAAGCAAAGGAGTCTTCTTATCAAGTGCTTCACCTGTGTAGGAACAGAAGGCTGTGGGGATACAGAGAGTTATAGAGCTGCTGTCCTCACGAAGAAATGCAGGTGATGTACAGTCCCAGGCTGTGTAGCCGCGCGCCTCGAAGGTCGCACGAAGTCCGCCGCTGGGGAACGAGGATGCATCAGGTTCACCCTTAATCAGCTCCTTACCGGAAAACTCCATAAGAATCTTCCCCTGGGGTGCCTTGGAAATAAACGAGTCATGCTTTTCCGCAGTTATACCGGTCATAGGCTGGAACCAGTGCGTAAAATGTGTTGCACCGTGCTCAATAGCCCATTCCTTCATGGTATTCGCCACTACATCCGCTATTTCAATGCTTAATTCCTCTCCGTTCTCAATGGTCTTTTTCATTGCGAGATAGACATCGAGCGGAAGTCTTTCTCTCATTACAGCATCATTAAAGGTATTCGAACCAAAATACTGTGTTAAATCCTTAATCATTATTATCCTTTCGCGATTATCGCCAATTTTTTTATTCTGCCTTTGCGGGCTTATACTCAAATACACATACTGAAAGAGGAGGAAGAATCATCTCGATTGAATCTCTCTGTCCGTCCTTTTCAATGCTCTTTGATTTCTTTGCGCGTGAATTTACATGGCCTGTTCCGCCATATTTCTCTGAATCAGAGTTTAAAATTTCCTTCCATGTACCCTTGAAAGGAACACCCTGTATATATTTTTCATAAACAACAGGTGTGAAATTGAATACGAAAAGTAATGTATTCTCCTTCTTACCGTCATATCTGATAAAGCTAACAATACTGTGATCGGCATCGAGGCAGCTCATCCACTTGAAGCCCGAAGGATCATTGTCAAGCTCATACATACTTGTACGTGTGATGTAGAGCTTATTTAAGTCTGCACAGTACTTCTGAAGCTTTGCATTGTACTCATCATCGAGCTGGTTCCAGTCAAGACTTCTCTCCTCGCTCCACTCGCACTCCTGACCGAATTCCTGGCCCATGAAGAGAAGCTTCTTACCGGGATGACCTGTCATGAAGCCGTATGCGGCACGAAGATTTGCAAACTTATCCGCACGGTAGCCGGGCATCTTATTCACCATGGAACACTTACCGTGAACTACCTCATCATGTGAAAGCACAAGCATGAACTTCTCGCTGTATGCATACATCATACTGAAGGTCAGCATACCGTGACAGCCCTTCTTGAACAGAGGATCCTGCTTCATATAGCTGACAAAATCGTTCATCCAGCCCATATTCCACTTAAGGTCAAAACCAAGTCCGTCATCCTCCACCTTACCTGTGATTCTGGGCCATGCGGTTGACTCCTCTGCTATAATGATTGCACCGTCATTCTGACCGTGGAAAATTGAATTTAGATGCTTTAACAGCTCAATAGCCTCAAGATTTTCGTTTCCTCCGTACTTATTGGCTACCCACTGCCCGTCCTGACGGCCATAATCAAGATAAAGCATTGATGCAACGGCATCCATTCTGATTCCGTCTGCATGATACTTCTTAACCCAGAATAAAGCGCTCGCAATGAGGAAGTTGGATACCTCAGGACGACCGAAATCGAAAATAAGTGTACCCCAGTCGGGATGCTCGCCAAGTCTGGGATCCTTATGCTCATAAAGACATCCGCCGTCGAAACGTGCAAGACCGAACGCATCTTTAGGGAAATGAGCGGGTACCCAGTCAAGGATAACGCCGATACCCTCACTATGCATGTAATCTACAAAATACATGAAATCCTGAGGACTTCCGTATCTTGATGTTGCTGCGAAATAGCCGGTAACCTGATAGCCCCATGAACCGTCAAAGGGATGCTCCATAACAGGAAGCAGTTCAATATGGGTATATCCCTGCTTTTTAACATATTTTGCAAGCATGGGCGCAAGTTCACGATATGAATAGAAGCCGTTATCCGACTCATCCTTCTTCTTCCATGAGCCAAGATGAACCTCATAAACACTCATGGGAATTTTATCAAGATTCTGTGCTTTTCTTTTCTTTATCCACTCAGCATCCTTCCAGTCATAAGAAAGGTCTGTAACTATCGAAGCATTTTCAGGACGAAGCTCTGTTTTATTTGCATAAGGGTCAGACTTAAGAAAAGCAAGTCCGTTTTTACCCTTGAGTTCGAATTTGTATACTGTGTCAGCACCGATACCGGGGATAAAAAGTTCAAATACACCGGAAGCACGAAGCTTACGCATTGGATGTCTTCTGCCGTCCCACAGATTAAAATCGCCTACTACGCTTACTCTTACGGCATTAGGCGCCCAGACGGCAAAATATGTACCCTTAACTCCGTCAATTTCACGAATGTGAGCACCGAGCTTTTCATAAATATCGTAATGAATACCCTTTATGAACTTATCCTCGTCCTCGGAATTAAACTGCGGTCCGAATGAATAAGGGTCAATTATCTCTGCAGTGCTATTATCATCGTAGGTAACGACAAGTGTATATTTTTTAGCTGCCTTGTCCTTAATCAGACAAGAAAAATTACCTGCTTCATCGGTAGCAGTCATTTCTGTCAGCTTATTTGCAATTTTAAGACTTACCGCCTTTGCCGTAGGCTGAAAAGTATTGTAAAGAATGCCGTTCTTGCATTCGTGTGCACCCAGCCAGCTGTGCGGGTCATCGTGTTCGGAGTATTCAAGGGCCTCCATGGCACCCCAGTTCATAACCTCATATAATTCCTGTTCCATTATATTCAGTCCCCTTTCATAACATTTATAGTTGCCCAATTACTCTGCATACCATGCATCTACACCACTTGCTTCTGCATCAGACTGGTCCCCAACCATCTTCTTGAACACGGGTTCAATGATAAAAGAGCGAAGCAATGCCGATACTCCCGGAAGGAAGAAAGGAAGCATGAATACGTATGCGCCTGAGAAGTTCCATAACACATACACGATTCCTGCCCAGAATGCAGCCATAATAAGTGTTCTCGGCATGCATCTGACAGCTGTGATAAAGCTGTTCTTGAAGAGCTCCTTCATAGTAACATTAAATCTTGAGAGTAACGGATTTATCCATGTAAGCATAAATAATGCAAGAATTGCGTTTACATAAAGAACACCGGTAAGAATACTTACCATTGTATCGTTATTCATTGTCATCGGTGCGAGAAATAAATCTACGAAAAGTACACCGATAAAAAGACCGTAGGCAAGTGAGCTGAGTGCACCATGCTTGAAGTTCTCCTTAAGTCCGTGGAAAAACTGTCTTGTAGCATAGCCGCGCTCTCTTCTTACTACCTTTACGATAGCATAATAAAGAGCAGCCGAAGCGGGTCCTACCGGAAAACATGCTATCGGAATAGCCACAATAGGTGTCAGAATACCGATATTCTCAAGTCCCATATAGGGCAGATCGGGATTGATAAAGCCCAGGAACAGGAACACCAGACCAAACATCAGCGGCAGTGAAATGAGCGACCAGAGAATGCTCAGCCACATAACATCAACAATTTTATTAATAAAAGTAAATACTGTATTATCGGGACTTAAATTAATTTTCATTTTAATCACCTCTTAGCTTATAAAACAGAATTAATCTTCTCTGTCATATTTCTTTCTTGCTTCTTTTTCAGCCTGTTTCTGAGCTTTTCTTTCTTTTCTTTTTTCCTTGCGCTCTCTTGACCTGTCACGGAAAACAGAATATTCCTCGGTATACTCGATGGGATTCTCTCTTTCCTCGCGCATTTTCTTATAATACTCTTCCACAGTCATGGTCTCGGGTGCGTCATTTCTCTCAACAAGAATAACTTCCTGCTCATTTACATGGTCAACACCGATATAGGCATCCGTTTCCGTATGCAGACACTTTTTCCTTAGTCGGTACTCGACTATCTCCTTAATAATCAGATAGATGCTCGCCATAAGCGGAACACCGATAAGCATTCCGACAAGGCCCCAGAGTGAACCGAAGAATACGCAGGCAAAAAGTACCCATACCGCAGAAATTCCTACTGAGTCACCCAGAATCTTCGGTCCGATAAGATTACCGTCAAGCTGCTGAAGTACAACAATGAAAATAATGAAGTACAGAGCCTTCCAGGGATCGTCACAGAGAATCAGGATGGTACAGGGAATACCTCCGATAAAGGGTCCGAAGAAAGGAATAATATTCGTAACGCCGATAATGATGCTTATCAGAAGCTTATTATCGATATCAAGAATAACCATACCCACAAAGCAGAGAATACCGATAATCGCAGAATCAATAACCTTACCTGTAATTGAACCGATAAACTTAAAATGGCACTGCTTTGCTACTCTTAAAATATTGTTTGCCTTGCTTCTCTTAAAGGTTGCAAAGAGAATCTTCTTTGCCTGGCATGAGAATGCCTCCTTATTTGCAAGAATATAGACCGTAAAGAACAGACCGATAATGATGTTATAGAGAACTCCAAAGAAGTTCCAAACACCCGATGCAACAGATGAAAGCATTGATGTGGCATAATCAAGAAGGTCATTTTCGATGAAATTCTCAACGAATTCCGTGCCCTTCTGGATATTATCCCCGATATATGCCGCAAAGGGAGTATCATCCGTGGCAATTCCGTTTATCCAGTCAATGAATTCCCTGCTCTGTTCGGGAAGTGTTTCCGAAAGCCTGCTGACCTGGACGGTAAGCTCCGGTAGCAGCAGGTAAAGAATAATACCTACACAGAAAAGCACAACCACAATCGCAAGGATTATACTGATTACTCTGGCTGTTTTCTTTGCACGGGTTATACGTTTTGCATGCTTGTATAAAAACGCCTTAATGAAATCCTCAAAGAAATTCATAAGAGGGTTAAGCAGGTACGCAAAAACAATACCGTACATTGCGGGGGCAAAGGCTTTTTTAACCTTCGCAACCGATGCTCCGAAATCCTCGGAACGAATAAACATAAATATAAATATGATAGACGCCGCTATTACAAGAAATGCTGTGATACCGTAACCCATGTACTTCTTCCATGTACCGCCGGCTCTTCTATCCCTTACTATTCTCTCCTCACCCAATATATTTACCTCCATAAAAGTAAAGATATCCAATCTATTATATATTACCATACTTCAATAAAAAATGGTAGTGCTTTTTGAAATTCGTTTACATAAGCAAAGAAGCTATTTTTTTCTGTACTTTTATATGCTGCTATGGTAGAATATATGAAGTTATGATACTCATACGAAAGGAAGATATGATTATGCAGAAGTTTGAAAACTCATTTATTTTTGATCACCCTCTGATCCAGCATAAGACCTCACTTCTTCGTGACAAAAACACCTCAACGAAGGACTTCCGTGAGCTTGTTTCAGAAATCTCAATGCTTATGGCTTACGAGGTAACCCGTAACCTCGAGCTTGAGGAAATTGAAGTTGAGACTCCTATCTGTTTATGCAAGACCAAGGTTCTTTCACACAAAAAGAAAATTACTCTTGTTCCCGTTCTTCGTGCCGGCCTCGGTATGGTTGACGGTATGTTGAAAATTCTTCCCCAGGTACGTGTAGGCCATATCGGACTTTACCGTGACCATGAAACACACGAGCCTGTAGAGTACTACTGCAAGCTTCCCGATGACATCGCAGAGAGCGAGGTTATCCTTCTTGATCCCATGCTTGCAACAGGCGGTTCAGCCATTGCCGCAACAGACTTCATCAAGAAGCGCGGCTGCAAGAATATCCGCTGGGTGAGCATGCTTGCCGCTCCCGAAGGAATCGAAGCCTACCATAAGGTTCATCCCGATATTCCCGTATGGTGTGCCGTAGTTGATGAAAAGCTCAACGAAAACGCATACATTGTTCCCGGCCTCGGTGACTGCGGTGACAGACTTTTCGGAACAAAATAATTTAATAACCCATAAAAACAAGGGCCCGATTCGTTATGAATCAGGCCCATTTTTTTAATATTTTTTAAATATTTTTTAAAGAATTTCTCTAATCTTAATCTGACGGGATTTTGTTAAATCCACAAAGCTGTCGTTCACCTGAACGATAGGCTTTGAAAGCTCACTCTTATTCAGAAGAACAACCTTTCCCACATCATCGTTTGAAAGACGAACAGTATGATTTACATAAACCTCAGAAATCTGCTGTAAAAGAGGAACAGTAAAACCGGGATTGTACTTCTGCGTACCGTCCTCAAAGTCCTGAATCACGTCAAAAGGACATATACGGGGACGATAGGACCTGTCACTTGTCATAGCATCATATACATCCGCAATGGCTACAATCATGGCAAAAGGCTCTACCTCTTCTCCGGACTTACCGAAGGGATATCCTGTTCTGTCCGCACGCTCATGATGCTGCAGCGCAATCATTTTAATTCTGTCGTCAATCTTCTTATCCTTGAGAATTCCGTAGCCCTGAATTGTATGAAGCTTAATGGTATTGAATTCCTCCGGAGTAAGTA
Organism: Lachnospiraceae bacterium; assembly: GCA_024403355.1. Taxonomy (GTDB): domain Bacteria; phylum Bacillota; class Clostridia; order Lachnospirales; family Lachnospiraceae; genus RUG11977. The sequence continues at coordinate 53,608 of JAKSRW010000004.1, read as the reverse complement.
AATCAGGTTTTTGAAGAATATTCAGCGGTGTCTGTGTCTTTCCGATATCATGAAGCATACCGCCAAGCGTAAGTATTCTCTTCTCCTCATCATTCATGCCAAGCCAGCGGGCAAAGCAGTTGCAGATAAGAGAAACATTTATACTGTGCATATATGTAACATCATCATAATCACGGATACAATGAAGCATATTAAAAATACGTGAACCGCTTCCTGTCTGTGAAATCATATTTTCAACCTCACCGACAAGCATTTCCTCATTGATTTCCCTGTTTTCTGAGATAACATGGTTCACCTCATGCTTAAATGAGGTTACCGTTTCATCGTAATGCTGAGAAAATTCCCTGAATTCCACACTCGATTTAAGCTGGTCCGTAAGTGTTTTCTCCACTGAAGACGCCTGCTTGTAGACAGTAATTGTATCTACCGAGTAAAACATGATTTTAGAAATTTTCTGTGCATCAAGGATAGACCCTCTTCCGAGGATCATCTGATCGTTTCTGGAATAAATATCACGTGCAAGTTCCATTCCCGGCATTGCCGCACTAATGGGAATACGTTCAATAGGCTTACTGTTATCTGGCTGTGTTATCATATATTATTCTGTGAAACCCCCATAAAAAACTAACCCATAGTTACCCTTTTATTCACTTGTATATTATCACACAATTCACAATACGTCAAATCGAACTTATAATAATTACAATAATTCCTACCGCTGCTGCAGCCATTCCGATTATGCCTCCGACAAAAAGACATCTTCCCCACACAGTCAGAAAGAATGCCCACATAATCGCCTTAAATACCTTCACTATCAGCCTGATAATCTTCTCTGTTCTGTCCTCTTTTTCAATCGCAATATTCTGCATCGTTTTGTCCCCCTTGATTTCTTTAGCTTACAAAACAGATTATATATAATCAAAGTGCGGAAATTGGGACTCTTAACTTTTTCAATAAAAAACATCCGCATCGTTACAATGCAGATGTTCAATCCGGTCACCCGGCAATATTTATAAATTTATTTCAGGTTTCGAGGTTTCTGGTAATCTTATGCATCATACTGATAAACTGCTGCTTCTGCTCAGGAGTAAAGCCCTCAAAGGACTTTTCCTCAGCCTCTTCTATTACCGAATCTACCTTCTTTGCAAGCTCACGGCCCTGATTTGTGAGGAAAATCGCAAAGGCTCTCTTACCGCCCGACACGTAAACGGTCTTCTTCTGAATAAGACCCTTACTCATCATATTTGTAAGAATAGAGGTCATGGTAGCAGGTTCAACGCCGCATTTTCTGGCCAGATCCTTCTGAAGATATCCCTCCTGCTCAAGCAGAATTGATAAAACCTTGGGCTGACCTGTAGTAAGACCAAATTCAAGATATTGTGACACACTGAACTTTCTGTGTGCGGCAGAAAGTCTGATGAGTTCGATATGATATTGCATCAGATTATCTTCACTAAAATCCTCATAATATACGTTCATAACTGCAAACCGCCCTTTACAAAATAATACATCCCTATAACTATTTTACATTCTAATTAGAATACTAACTTCTGTCAATCCAGAATTTTGCCTCTCTATAGTCATATATTGCGGTTGAAAATTTACTTTTTATAAAACTGTTTTACAACATTAAAATTATTATTTAATGCCGCATTTATATTTAATCCTTTTACACCGTTCGTCCATTTTGAAATATAGGCCGAAAGCTTATTCATGTATTCGGTCTCCCCTATCCGGCCTTCTGCCACACCGGTAAGACCCTTCTCCCAGCTTGCGGTTAATTCAGGATTCAGAAGTCCCTTTATCGTGGCATTAACGACCTCATACACCACCTCTCCCCTAAGCATGGGAGTGATGACCTGAGTCTTTTTATTCAGTGCCAGATAAGAGATTCTGACCAGTTTATTAAGGATTTCGGCTCTGGTCGCACTTGTTCCGATACCGCTTCCCTTAATCTGTGCACGAAGCTCTTCGTCCTCAATAAGCTGTCCGGCGTTTTCCATGGCCAGAATCATCGAACCCGAAGTATAGCGCTTGGGCGCCGAGGTTTCACCCATTTTAATTCCGAAATTCTCAACAGGAAGAAGTGAATTTTTCTTAAGGTTACTGATAATATCCAGAGCATCCGTACCAAACTGTTCCTCTTCTGCTTCATTCTCCGACTTTTCAGAATCCTCCTTGCTATCGGAATCCGAAGCATTTTTCTCACCTGTCTCAGCCTTTGCACCTTTTACATTTGCCACCTTCATCCAGCCCTCTGATTCAAGCGCTTTAAAATTGGCAAAAAACTTCTCATTCCCCATCTCTACTATCAGTGAAATCCTTCTGTAAACTGCCGCAGGATAAAAAATGCTTAAGAATCTTCTGCAAATCAGCTCATAAACCTTTGCAGACAGCGGCTTTAAGCTGTTAAGCGCAGAAAAACCCTGTCCGGTGGGAATTATCGCATAATGGTCTGTAATCTGTTTATCATTAACATATTTAGTTTTGTCAATACCCTTATAGCTGCCGGAAGCAAGAACCTCCTCAGCAAATGGCTTAAGCTTTGCAAAATTACGAAGTCCGCCTATATTTTTATCGATTTCCTTTGCCACGGCTGTCGAAAGCACTCTGGCATCGGTTCTCGGATAGGTAACAAGCTTTTTCTCATACAATTCCTGTGTAACAGCAAGTGTTTCATCAGGGCTTATTTTAAAGAGCTTTGAGCACTCACTCTGAAGCTCGGCAAGGTTAAAAAGCATGGGAGGATTCTTACTTTCCTTCTTCTTTTCAACTGATAATACCTTTGCTTCAAGTCCCGGCTCACAATCTGTCATATAGCCGGATACAGGCTGATTTTCGGCAGTTAAACGTGCAATTTCCGCAGTGTCCGAATTCTTCACACGAACTGCGGCGGCACCCTTACCGTAGAGCGTATCATAGATAATATCATCCTCAGGCCTGCAGGTTACCTCCGAAATCATCTGCTTTGCGGTATCAAGCTCTTTAAAGCCGTTTTCCTTATACATAAAGGGCGTATTAAAGTATTTTGAGCCCTCGACCGCACGAAATTCACAGTGCAAATCTATGCTCCTGCCTTCGGATTCTACCTTACAGCCCGCCAAAACCCTGTAAAACGGGGTTTTAACAAAGGCTCTGATTTCTCTTTCTCTTCTGACAACCATGCCCAGTACGCAGGTCATTACACGGCCTACGGATATGGCACCCTTCTCATCCCCTAAGAAATTGCGAACATTATAGCCGTATTTAAGAGTAAGCACACGCGAAAAATTAATACCCATCAGATAATCTTCCTTCGCACGCAGATAAGCTGCATCCGACAGGCTGTTATAATCCGCAAGAGGCTTTGCCTCGCGAATTCCTCGCATAACCTCCTCTTCGGTCTGTGAATCTATCCATACTCTTCTCTTGTCCTTTGTAGAAGGGACATTGGCCATCTGATCGACAAGTCGGTAAATATATTCTCCCTCACGTCCCGAGTCGGTGCAGACATAAATCTTTTCGACATCGTCACGGTTCAGAAGACCTTTAACTATATTAAACTGTTTTTTTACATCCGGAATAACCTCATACTTAAACTGCTGAGGTAAAAACGGAATCGTGTCAAGGCTCCATTTCTTCAGTGAAGGATCATAGACCTCCGGATAACTCATTGTTACCAGATGACCGACGCACCAGGTTACAACGCAGTCAGACGATTCTATGTAACCGTCACTTTTTTTGAAGCTTTGTTTAGAATTATGAGCAATCGCATCGGCAAACTGCTGTGCAACACTCGGTTTTTCCGCTATAAATAAAGACTTAGCCATTTATCCTCATTTCCTGTAATAACTTCATTTTCTCTTGCCTGATAATTCGTATGTCCTGTAATTATACCAAGTCGCAGACATTTTTACAAGCATATTAGTTTTTTAACTTTCGATTGCAAATTTACATTTTTTTTCGTACAATGTTTAAGCAAGCAATATTGACACTAACAGGGGGAACTATTATGCCCGTATTTGATTTCAGTAATACCCCGGACACAAAAACTCCGGCCGTATGCACCTATAAAACCTTCTGCTCATCAGAATCCGAGGCAAGTGTTGAAAATCCGATAATGATTATCGACGCTTCAAGCAATGAGCTGAAGCACCACACAAACGGTATGTTTACAAACCCGATTAAACGTACCTCATTTGAATTCCAGACAGAGAACGAAAAGTTTTCAGCGGATATTCTTCTGATTGATGCCAGATTTACAAGCCTTCTCAAATGGCTCGGCGAAAATCATATTAAAATCAGACTTTCGGGAAAGGTAACCGCAAAGGGCTACTGCGTATACAAAATCCGTGAGCAGTCCTTCGGCGACGGTACCAAGCTTTCCGGTCAAAACGGTTTTCTTCAGTATGTAATCGGCCGACTTCTCGCATCGGATGCACCTATTGAAAAGCCCGCAGATGACGAGGAAAAGGAAGAAAACAGTGATGCAATGAAGCTCACAAGCATCCAGAGTATCACGGATTTCCTCTCCTGTACCGCAAAAACCATGCCTGAAAATATCCAGGTCTGGGCACGCAGAAACCTTGCCGTGGCAAAATCAAACGAGGTATCACCCGAAGAAAGACGACATGCCCAGCGTGCTCTTTCAATCATGCTCGGAATTCAGTGGCAGAATAACTACTTTGCATCCATCGACCCTGTCGAAGCCCGCCGAATCCTCGACGAAGAGCTCTACGGCATGGAGAAGGTAAAGCAGCGTGTTATCGAAACCATTATTCAGATTAACAGAACACATACCCTCCCCGCCTACGGTCTTTTAATTGTAGGTCCGGCAGGTACAGGTAAGTCACAGGTAGCCTATGCGGTAGCCCGCATTCTTAAGCTCCCCTGGACCACACTTGATATGAGTTCAATCATTGACCCTGAGCAGCTTACCGGAAGCTCACGTGTATACGCAAATGCCAAGCCCGGTATCATCATGGAGGCCTTCGCCTCTGCCGGTGAATCAAAGCTTGTATTCATTATCAACGAGCTCGATAAAGCAAACGAAGGTAAGGGGAACGGCAATCCCGCCGATGTACTTCTCACACTTTTGGATAATCTCGGCTTCACCGATAACTATATGGAATGTATGATTCCTACAGACGGCGTATATCCCATCGCCACAGCCAATGACAAGAGTAAGATTTCAGCGCCTATTATGTCACGTTTCGCAATCATCGAAATTCCCGACTACAATGCTGAGGAAAAGAAAATCATCTTCTCCAAATTTGCTCTTCCCAAGATTCTCAAGCGTATGCATATGACCAACGACGAAATCGAGGTCACAGAGGACGGACTTGATACAATTGTTGCCCTCTGCTCAGATACCTCGGGTATTCGAGATGTGGAACAGATTGCCGAGCATATTGCCGCAAATGCCCTTTATAACATTGAGGTAAATAAAGTCAGCAAGGTTACTTACGACTCAAAGAGAATCCACGAATTAATTGATTAATTAGCTTAACAGTTTTTAAATACAAAAAATCCGCCACAGCCGTGACGGATTTTTATTTTATTATAAGCTTAATTATTTCTCTTTCTTCTCTACATTCTGCTTCATCATAGCACGAACCTTCATGGGAAGACCGAAAAGTGTAATGAAGCCTGATGCATCATGATGATCATAAAGATCACCTGTTGTGAATGAAGCAAGACTCTCTGAATATAATGAGTAAGGTGAGAATGTACCCTGCTTAATGATGTTGCCCTTGTAGAGCTTCATCTTGGCCTTACCTGTAACAGTCTGCTGTGTGCTGTCAACAAATGCTGTAAGAGCCTCACGAAGAGGTGTGAACCACTTGCCCTCGTATACAAGGTCAGCGAACTTAACAGCAAGAATCTTCTTGTATGCAAGTGTTTCACGGTCAAGACAGATTTCCTCGAGCTGCTGATGAGCTTCCATAAGGATTGTTCCGCCGGGTGTCTCATAAACGCCACGTGACTTCATACCAACTACACGGTTCTCAACGATATCAATGATACCGATACCATGCTTGCCGCCAAGTCTGTTAAGCTCTCTGATAACATCAGAGGTCTTCATTCTCTTACCGTTAACTGCTACGGGCATACCTGCCTCGAAATCAATCTCAACATCCTCGCCCTCATCAGGTGCGTTCTGAGGAGTTGTTGTAAGAACAAGAAGGTCATCATAGTTAGGTGCATTTGAAGGGCTCTCAAGCTCAAGACCCTCATGGCTGATATGCCAGAGGTTTCTGTCACGGCTGTATGAATGGCTGGCATCGAAAGGAAGGTCGATACCGTGAGCCTTACAGAAATCAATCTCATCCTCACGTGACTGCATTGTCCACTCAGGCTGTCTCCATGTAGCAATAACCTTGATATCGGGAGCAAGAGCCTTAATTGAAAGCTCGAATCTGAGCTGATCGTTACCCTTACCGGTAGCACCGTGACAAATTGCAACAGCGCCCTCCTGACGTGCGATTTCTACAAGCTTCTTTGCAATAAGAGGACGTGCAAATGATGTACCGAGAAGGTACTTGTGCTCATATACTGCATTAGCCTGTACTGTAGGCATAATATATTCATCGCAAAGCTCGTCAACTACGTCACAGATATAAAGCTTCTCAGCGCCTGAATACTTTGCTCTCTCATCGAGACCCTCAAGCTCGCTCTCCTGTCCTACGTCAACGCAGCAGCAGATTACATCATAGTCATAGGTTTCCTTCAGCCAGGGAATAATGGCTGTAGTATCAAGTCCACCTGAATAAGCAAGAACAACTTTCTCTTTCATAACTTAATCTCCAATCTTTATAAATATTCATAATTGTATAATCCTTCACAGATTCATCAATTATGTAATAAACCCTTACAAGCGTAAACTATACTACTACGCTTTTATTTTGTCAAGTGTGTATTTATACATTTATAACACTGATTTTGCATTGTTATTCACTTTAAGCAGATCAAATATACTATCCGTTTCTGTCAGTGATGCATATCGTTTATAAATATTTCTTGCCAAATATATAGCTGCAGCGGCCAAAACGAATAAAATAATCGTATTTAACCAGTACTGGCTTACATTTTCAATACTCAGCTCCAGACTGTTTACGTCTGTTGAGAGGCTGGGTAAATATACAGAAATACAGAGTATTAATCCAAGTAAACTAACCTTGGCATTTCTTTTCTTGATTGCATAGTAAACAATGATACATATTGCAACCAGTGCAAAGAACATTAAAATAATCTCTACCGCAAGCTTTATTACGATTGACTTATCAAATGTATATTTGAAGGTGGTCAGATATTCGTTAAGGTATGTGAACATATCCGTAGCCGTATCCTCGGTTACCTCGGCTCCGGATTCCGCGATAACTGAGCTTATATAACTTACTGTCGGAGTTCCGGTTGCAGGATCGCAGAAGCCGTTAATTGTATTAACTATACTAACCTTATAAAGACTTATAAGCATACCCTCAAGATAACACTGCATTCCGCCTACGCCCAAACCAAAAACCAGGCCGGCTTCTTTATCGACATACTGCTTCATTATAAGTCTGAACGAGAAAATAATACCCAGGAATAATGTCGAGCCCGATATCAAAGCCCTGATAATCAGTACCATCGTGTAGTTTCCTGCCAATGCCTCTCCTATCATACCGTTTCTGTTCAAAATGACATTTACAATGAATTTTCCCAGCCAGGAAAAAACAAAGTATACCACGCCGCCGACAAGAAAAGGTATAAATGAGCCACCTCTCTTTAACTTGTAGGCAATTAACAATATTATGGAAAAAGACAAAAAGAATATTATTTCCGCATAAAGTATTGTACTAACTGAATCCTCAATCATTAATCCCGCTTAACTCCTTTCTTATTCCTTGTAATTCTCTCCCTTGAAAATTAGTGCGCACATAGGTGAACCGACATGTGCACCGATAATGGGTCCGATATCACATATAATTATTTCTTTTACAGCTTCCAGCTCTCTTACCATATCTGCAAGGATATTTGCGTAATCCATGGCGCCTGCCTGTGCAATCATTACAGTCTGCGGCTCATCCTTATATGCATACTTAATATAACGCTCCTTAATGCTGTTAAGAGCCTTCTTCATACCGCGGACCTTCTCAACAACCTTAAGCTTACCCTCGGAATCTATGCTGAGGATAGGGTTAATTGAAAGCAGGTTGCCGATTGTTGCCTCTACGGCATTGATACGGCCGCCTCGTTTAAGCTGGTCAAGATTTCCTACTACGAACCAGTGATTAATCTGACTCTTTGTCTCCTCGACATACTTAGCCATCTCCTCAAAGCCCATGCCTTCCTTCTTTTTCTGAGCAGAAAGGTATACAAGAAGACCTTCACCCGCACATGCGCATACTGAATCAATTACAATAATTTTGCACTCGGGGTCATCATCCATAATCTCATCAGCAGCTATGACTGCCGAATTATAGGTTCCGCTGAGACCTGAAGAAAAACAGATATACACAATTTTCTTGCTGATTTTGATAATCTCTCCAAAGAAATCCTTGTAGGTAGCGGGGGTAATCTGTGTAGTACTGATGGGAAGGCCCTTCTTAAGCTTTCCGTAAAAATCCTCACTGTCAAACACCTCAGATACAGGGTCATAGCTGTACTCCTGTCCGTCAAGCATGTAGCGCATGGGAATAACCTTTACGCCAAGCTGCTCACAAAGTTCGCCCGATAAATCAATCGTAGCGTCTGTAGCAATCAGATAATCATCCATTTCGTTTCTCCATTCGTTTTTTAATAAAATTTGCCCTGGTAAAATTTGCCCCTGGTAAAGGCAATAAAAAATTTATTCAAAGCTTATTGTAAGCTTTAGAATCTCACTAAAGGACGGGCATTTGAATCTGAAGCCCCATCCGCCTGCACCCGATGTAACGAGTGAGGTCATATTTTCGAATTTTTTAATACCGTAAATATTATCATTACTGGTCATATTGAGGAAATAACAGAGAGGAAACTGCTCTCCGTGGGTATGACCGCTTAAAACAAGGTCAGCGTCAGTCAATGAAGCAAGCCTGTTTGGCTGATGATTAAGAACTATCACCGGCTCATCATAATCAATGTCATATTCTGACAGCTCCTTGATTTTCCCGCGGCTCACGTCATCTCTTCCCACAAAATTAATACCGTCAATCTTAATCATTTCATCCTTCAGAATCCTAACTCCCGCATCACTAAGAGCTTTTTCCAGCATTGGACTTCCGCTCTTATCATGGTTTCCGAAGGTAAAGATAACGCCGTGCTCAGCATCGAATCGTGCAAACTCTTTTCGTATCATATCGTATGCCGAATCCGGGGTATTATTATCAACCACATCACCTACGACCAGAATAATGTCACAGTTCATGGCATTAACCTTATCAACAAGTTCAGGAATATCAGCTACCCATACACCCGTTCCGACATGAAGGTCGGTAAGTACCGCTGCAGTCATCCTATCGGTTTCCGCATGCTTTGAAATATGAAGCTCATATTCCTTTTCATGAATAATACCCATACTTATATATCCGTATACGGATAATATAAAGAGCAGACACAAAAGAATCACAGTAAAGCGATTACCGTAAAGGGCTTTAAGCGGCTTCTCACCGGCTGAATTATCAGCTGTTTTCCCCCTTTTAAGCCTTAATACAAGCGTTACAAGCAGTCTGATTAAATCACGCAGAAGAAATACTATAGCCGAATAAAGTATGATTATAAACTCTGCGGCCGCAAAAAACTGCATTATTCCCGTCAATACGGGATTTTGAACCAGATGCTGATTCATGGCTGAAATAAACATATTTCCTACCAGCAGCAGCTGAACAAGCCAGTAAATCCAGCCCGGCTTATTTATCACAGCCTTATAGAATTTAAAAAGTCTGAAAAGCGAATATCCTGTTGCCGCAAATACTCCGGCAAAGCATATTATTACCAATACAAACATAGACACTGCCTGCCTTCCTGAAGTCTAAGCCTGAAAAATTCAAGCCATACCAATCACTGCACACAAGGTATGAGCTGACAAATCAATAAACATAATTTTTCTTACCCGGAATCAGACTTTCGTCATGCTTTCTTCCGCGCTTCTTCAGATAAATAATCAGTACTGTTACCGCACCTATTATAATCACGCCCGCTATAATAATCGCACATTCCATAAAATATGTTTCGGGAAGAATGTTGATTACAGGGTCCGTTATCGGATTAAAAATCCAGTCCTCGTTGCTGAATACAATTCTGTGAAAAGCAAGAAAAATCGCTTCAAAATTAATCGCAGAGCCTATCAGCAGCAAAACAGGAATCACAAGTGTTACAATACCGCAAATTTTAAGATACTTTTTCTCCCTGTTACGTGCCTTTCTGATAAACCATAACACAGTAATGACAAGTGAACCTAAACCAGTTATATAAACGGCATTAAAAATACTTTTTACCTCAGCAAAATGAGATAATCCCGATACTGATGCGGGTATCGACGGAAACCAGAGCTCTCTGAAACAGAAAGGTGAACAATAATCTATAAGCGCATCATAGTTTTCCTTAATCACAGCAGCAGAAAAACCGCTGTTCTGCTCAAGGTCGAGCCAGTCTATATTCCAGTAATAAAGGGGTCTGAAATTAATCGCAATTAACAGCCCGAGTGCCAATAAAGATAAAAAGAAAAATATACCAAGTATTATATCAGTCCATACAAACTTCTCTTTAATTTCAAAGGGTATATCCTTTTTTGCCATACAAGTCCTTCCCTTTTTCGCGTCAGGCGCGAATATCAAAACTATATTGAAATGCCGGACCCTCGCTCTTATCACGTTCGAGCACCTCGGTCAGCACATTTTTATTCACATCTCTTAACTCAAATTCCGACTGAATCCGGTAATCTTTAGCTTCAAGTGCAGATGAAAGCTCTCCGAAGCTTCCTGATAAAGCATTCAGTGAAGGCTCATTATCAGCATAAAAACGAAGCCTGAGATTTCTGTTTTTCAGCTCTAAATGTATATCGGTCGGTCCGAGATTATCCATATCCAGATGAAGCAGCACGCTTTGTGTGTCACCGGGACCGGACTTACTTCTGCCGTTCTTAAATACATACAGCTCCCCGTGAGTTTTTCCCTCACGAAGGGTAAGAGGAAGCTGAATATACGGAAAAAGATTATTCAGCGTATCCATAAATTTTAAATTATCCATAGGCTTACTCAGCGCCTCGGAAAGCTTTTCATTGGCAGCCGCAGCCTCATGAAGCTTTGAAAGAGCCGAATAAGTTTCTTTGTAGTAGTCATTTATCGAATCGGCATCCTGAAGGTTTTCGGGAGCCATGGAAAGCTTGTTTGAAACGGCATGCCTTATAAGCTTCTGATATAAGGGGGATTTCAAAAGCTTCTCAAGCTCCTGATCCGATGAATTAAGAAGATTTTCCCTAAGCTCCTTAAGTGCCTCACTGATTGTGGAAGCTCCCGGATTCTCCCCGCTCTTTCCGAGCAGCTGCTTAAGTCCCTCCAAATGATTCAGTTCAGCTTCCGTAAATACAGAAGAAAGTGTTAATCTGTCATTAACCGAGCCTGAAAGGCTCTCATTCGTCTGAAGTCCGTGTCCGGCCTGTTCCGCACCGCTTTCTCCGCTTTTTACTCCCGCTTCTCCGAGTCCGCCGTTATCGCTGTCAAAGCCGTTAAAAACATCGGTACCCGAGCCGTCCACCTCAGTTTGAATCTCATTTGTAGTACCGTAGACAAGTCCCTGTGCAGCAGCATTTACTCCGTTTGCAAGCGCCGCCTCAGCACTGATATTTGAACCGCTCAGTCCTGCCGCTACCGCGCCCTGTGCACCGGAAAATACCTCTTCAGCGCCCATCTCTCCGCCCTGTTCTGCCAAAAGCAAAGCTCCGTCAGTCGCTGCCGCTTCAGTTTGAGAAGCGTTCATTTCACCGGAAATACCTTCATTATAGGCCCTAAGTCCGCCTTCGGTAAGCAAATCAAGAAGCTCGGCATTAAAGGCTGCCGCCTCAGCGCTTCCTGTCGAAATCAGCTCTAACATTGAATCAACGGCAGAATTAAACTGCGAGGTAAGCTGCTGTTCATTGTTCAGATAAGCCTGAAACTGGGCAGCGGTAAAGCGTGTGACCGGCATTCCGTATTTATTCATCATAATAATGGATGACGCATCCGCTTCCCTGTACATACTGACCTGAGTCAGAATATTTCTCAGATTATCCCTGTTTAGGGGCATCTGATTCTGCAGCATCTGCCTTGCTGTATTTATATTTCTTTCGGATTTCGGAAGACCGGCATCCTCAAGTGCCTGCTCAATCGCAGCATCTGCACCTGTATTGGCCGCCATATTGGCTGCATAGTTTTCGGTTACGGAATTGGCCGCAGAAGTCTGAACATCAGCTCTTGAACCTTCACTGACGCTCCTGCTCTGATTTGCAATACTGCTGTTAATAATTGCCGAATTAAAATTAACTTCTGAAACCATATGCACCTGTTCTTCCGAATAAAAGCCCGAAAATATCTGCTTTGTAAGCTTCTCTTTTAACACAATTTAGAAAAATGTATATTTATCCAAGCATACTCTGTCAGTATACTACATTTCAAGCATAAAAGCAAATAAAACCTTCGGAACAAAGCGTCCCGAAGGTTTATTTTTAATTATTCATATTCACTTTAATTATTTTGAATACAGAGGATGTGAATCTGTAAGCATCTTAACAAGTGAAAGTGCTCTGCTGTGATCTCCTGTAGGATTTGAAAGCACGATATCAATTGCCTCTGCAATAATCTTCATATCATCTTCCTTCATACCACGGCTTGTAACCGCAGCTGTACCAAGACGAACACCACTTGTAACGAAGGGTGACTGAGGATCGTTGGGAACCGCGTTCTTGTTACATGTAATATTAACGGCATCAAGAAGGTGCTCTGCTTCCTTACCTGTAATATTCTTGTTCTGAAGGTCAACAAGCATAAGATGATTGTCTGTACCGCCTGATACAAGATTGTATCCGCGTGCAACAAGCTCGTCTGCAAGAACCTTTGCATTCTTAACAAGCTGGCCTACATACTCCTTATACTCAGGTGAAAGAGCCTCCTTGAAGCAGATAGCCTTTGCAGCGATAACATGCTCAAGAGGACCACCCTGCATTCCGGGGAATACAGCCTTATTAAGCTTATGCTCTGTAGCAAACTCCTCACTTGAAAGGATAAGTCCGCCACGGGGTCCGCGAAGTGTTTTATGAACTGTAGCTGTTGTAACATGTGCATAAGGAATAGGGCTCATATGATAGCCTGCAGCAACAAGACCAGCAATGTGAGCGATATCTGCCATTAAGTAAGCACCGCACTTATCAGCGATTTCCCTGAAACGCTTGAAGTCGATTGCACGGGCATATGCTGAAGCACCGCAGATGATAAGCTTGGGCTTGCACTCCATGGCAATCTTCTCAATCTCATCATAATCAAGGTAACCGTTCTCATCAATACCGTAAGGTACGCAGTTGTAAATGTTACCTGAAATATTGGCGGGTGAACCGTGTGAAAGATGTCCGCCGCATGCAAGGCTCATACCCATAAATGTATCGCCGGGCTTAAGAAGAGCATTCTGAACAGCCTGATTAGCCTGGCTGCCTGAATGAGGCTGTACATTTGCGTAAGTACATCCGAAGAGCTCCTTAACACGCTCGATAGCAAGAGTTTCAACCTTATCAACGAACTCGCAGCCGCCATAGTAACGATGTCCGGGATAACCCTCTGCATACTTGTTGGTAAGAGGGCTGCCCATAGCTGCCATAACTGCCTTGCTTACAAAGTTCTCTGAAGCAATCAGCTCAATGTGGGAATCCTGACGCTGGATTTCCTCTGATATGGCAGTAGCAATTTCTTTATCTTCTGCCAGAATTTCTTCAAAAGAGTACATAATATTAATCCTTCCTTAAAATAATTTAGCGATTTACCATGATAAAATCACAAATTACAAATATTATAACTGTATATTTTTCAATTGGCAAGTAAAAATTTTATAGTATTATTCAACATTTGTTGCTTTTTCCGCATTTATTCTATCGAAGCCTCTATTATTCGCCTTATAAGCCTCTCATATCTGGGATATTTTGTACAAAGTCCCTCCAGCTCGGCAACTGCATTATCATGCTGCTTCAGTGTATGTTCAAGCTGGGCCTTTAGCTTACGGCGTCTGCTCTCAAGCAGGTCTCTAAGCTCTGAAAGCGCACGGCGGTCAAGCAGTGTCTCAGCCTGATGGGTCCAGGCATCCGGCAAATCAAAGCCGTTTCTTTCCAAAAGCTCCACCAGCATCTCATGATAGCTTTTTAACAGCTGAGAGCTCTTCTTAAAACGCTGCTCCTCTTCCTTTTCCTTAACATACTGTGCCCAGATATAAGCCAGCTCCTGATGTGAATTGCACTTATATTTTTCGTAGGAATAGTCAAGTGCATTCTGTGTATTCACATACTTTATTTTTACCTTATTGATAAGCCCCACGGCACGGTTAAGCATCAGATCGCATTTACGCATAACCATACTGCACTTTTTCATTGCGACCATATAATAAGCCGCATAAATGCAGGCAAGTGCTCCCGTGATTAAGAAGCATATAGTAAGATTCTTTCCCGTATACTCAGCCAGAACGAAGAAAAGAATAAATACCGTAATCACTGCCACAATTGCAAAATATGAGAATTTAGTCAGGAATTTACGCTTATTCTCCGCCAATTCCCTTTCGTACTTTATACTGCCTCTCTCACCCTCAAGCTGACGGAGGTCATTACTTACCAGCATAATATAACGCTCGCGCTCTTCCATGGCACGCAGCTGCTCGGGGATTTCATCGGCATACAAATCCATTGCATGATAGCGCTCGCCCGAGATTTTTCTTTCCCCCTCAAGAAAAGCAGTCCGCTGATTCTCCAGATTTGTAATGGTTCTTGCGGTATCCATAATCTCTCTTTTTTCATGGTCCGAAAGATTATCAAGACGCTGCATATCCGAAAGATGCTTCAGAATCGATTCATACTCCTGCTTCGTTTCGTCACGCAGCCTGTCTGTATTCTTTTTCTGGTCAAGAATTTCATCGGTCAGTCGGATAATCATGTCCTCATTGACAACGCTTTCACCCTTACTTAAGGCAAGAGCCTCGTCAACGGTCAGCCATCGGTAGGCCTCCTCCCGAACCTGATTTTTTTTCTTCTTTTTTCCAAATAAACCCATAACGAATTTATTCCTCGTCTCTGTAAATATGCTTTAATCTCGCAATAATTTCACTTGAAAGCCTCTTTGCCTCGGAAAATCTGCCCTGCTGCCAGAGAACCTTCAGTCGGATTATTTCAGCAGATTCGCTGCTCTGCTCAAAATCCTCCTCCGCAAGACTTACATCATGCTCTATCTCATTAAAAAGTGCCACATTATTCACCAGACGCTGAACCTCACTTCTGTATCTGCTCACATTTTTAGTAAGCTTCAGCGCATATAAATACGATCTGAGCGATATTTCCCTGCTGTTTCTCTCATATGCATCAAGAAAGAGACGTATTGCTTCCTCAACCTCACCGCGCCTTATCTCAAACACGCCGAGATTGTGCAGAATATCTCCGTAGGCCTCCTCCGAAAGCTCATTTGAAGCCACACTGGCAAGAATACTTCTGTATTCGGCGGCCGCCTCGTAGTAGTTCTCATTCTGCATATATCTGTCAGCCCTGCGTTTTCTTCTCTCCGCATTGCTCATTTTGGCTATTTCATCCATTTCGAGACAGGCCTCACGAATCTCCTGCTCGTCATAAAAGTCACAGCTGCAGAATACCGCAACTACCCTATCCTTAATCGAAGCACGCTGAAGAATAAGCTGTTCAAGAAGCTTTCCCCTGTCGGGAAGCCCGAGAGATTCTCTGATAAATACCGCCATATCACGGTCAATGGAGCCTATATCCAGCATATCAAGATTCTGTCGCAGGCAATAGCAGAGTTCTTCAATTGTCTCAGCCTTTGCAGCTATATCATGTATTATAAAGGGCTCCTCAGCCTTTTTTCCGCTACATAAAATTACTTTTCCCACGATATTTCCCCGCTTTATTTATAATCAAAGATTAAGTACCTGTTCCCAAATACGGTAGTCTGTCTTTCTTACAGAGCCAAAACCGATATCCCTAACCGTAACCACCGCGACATCCCTTGATGCAAATCTGACATCCACCTTCAGTCTGGTGGTTTTATTGCTTCGCATTTCAAGAGCATCCAAAGTCATAATCGCACAGAAAAAGTCCTTTTTCAGCGCATTATGAATCATGAAATCTATCTCATTTGTTCCGTCCATGATAATCTCGCAGCTTCCGCCCGCTTCACGGTAATTCTGGCCTATTTCACCGAAGGGAATCTCGATTACCTCTGCATTGCTCACTGCCCTGAGTGCAATACTGCTCTTTAGATTATCCTCACCTATCATCAGGAAATTACTGATTCCGCCCTCAAAGAACAAAAGTGAGCTATAGGCCGCACCCTTTACAAAAAGGTTCTGTCCCCTGAAAATACGTCTTCCGTTGCTCAGTCTTTTAAGGATTTCATCAGCCCAGTTTGTTTCAAAGCCGTTGCCGGTAGTATATACTGCCGAAACATTCTGCTTATGAAGCATATTCGAGCAGAGATTTTCAAAGGCATAGGCAAGTCTGAGCTTTTCGGTCTCATCCTCAAGCATCCTGTACTGAATCATTTCCGAAAAATCATTACTCTCCGCAACAACACTCATCGGCTGCTGCTTTCTTCCGAAATGAAGCACATAATATTTAAAGCTGTCATCATCAAAATCAAAAAGTCCTACATCATTTATCCAGATATCCTTATTCTGCATAACCACAAAGTACATAAAAGCTTCTGTGTGTGTAAGGATTCTGTACTTTTCCTTCGGAATTCCAAAGCTTTCCAGACCTGCGGCAATATGCTTTTCAAGCATTTCATCATGAGCCTTTATCGAAATCGTAACGCCCTTGATGCACTTAACGTCAATATTGTCCTGCGCACAGTTCATTATTCTTCTGAAAAATCGTGAAAAGAACATATCAGCACTGTATTCACGTCCGTCAATAATCATTGTACGGTCTTCCTGTGCCATTTCATAAATATCTTTGACACAGACATAATTTGAACTGTCCAGATGACGCGGAGAATAAAGCATCCAGTCACGCGGATCGCGTGAATAAGTAAGCGCTGTCGGAGTACGTAAGGACTGCTTATCGGTAGAAAGTGAAACCGAGTCCATCGTCAGCGTATCTGTATTATATACACATAATTGCGTAAAATCTTTACACAGGTCAATTCCTGCAATTAATTCCATAACAGTCACCTCGCGGTACAGGATTTATTATTAATCTTCCCCTATCGGTACGAAAAGCTTTTTAACCGCATAATCATTCAGGGCATAGTTTTCTATAAGCTTTATAACCGTTTTTTCATCATTCATCTTCTTTGCGGTAATGATCAGGTTCAGCTGATGATAACGGTTCTCCTCACAGCCGTAGAGCTCGGGTTCAAGCATAACCTCCCTGCTTTCGGTTATAAGGTTCTGGTCACTTCCGGCCTCGGTAATGTAATACTGCATCGTCTCACCGTAGAAAAGAATAAAATCCTTAACATAAACGCCAAAGCCTATGTCCTTCATATCCTCTTCCTCAAAGCTTCCGTCCTGCTCCGAATCAACAAAACAGTAATGAATTCTTACCTTACGGCCCTGCTCTGTATGATATTCCACATAATATCTGTCACGCATCTCTCTCGGAATCCTGATATCCACAGGGAAATCCTTGAAAAACGGCATAAGCAGACCCTTTGTTTCCATCTTTTTAAGCTGAAATTCGATAAAGCTCTTTTCCTGGTCCGTAAAGCTCTTTCGTGTTGAGTAATCCTTTAGAAGAGCCAGCATACAGATATCATTTTCACTGTAATTTGCTTCCCTTCTCATTATCTCAAAAATCTCTCTGTCAAGCACGTTTCCGCACACCATAAATCCGTATGCAAGATATGACAGATATGCCCTTACAAGCTTTCCCGAAGAACAGTGTCCGTAATAGATTCTGAATACATCCTTGACATAATTCATGTCATTCTCGGCAAAAAGAGCGGTTCTGAGCATTCTTTCTTCCAGATCCGAGGTATCTATTTCCTCATCACGGCAGACCAGCCAGAGCTCGTAAAGAGCCTGTGTACTTCCATCGTAATTTTTCTCCAAAAAGCCTAAAATCGCATCATCCTGCTTTCTTTTCTCAAAACAGTAAATACAAAGCTTCATAAAGAGATTTGTTGAAACCTGCGGTGAATTGGTCATAATAAGCGATGAGCACAGCTTGCATATACGCTTAGGGTTGATTCCGTAGAAACCGAACAGCTCCATGTTTTTAAGGGCAAGACTGTATAATTCGCGGAAAATCATGAATTCAATCATCTTTATCTGGTCGCGGTGCTCAAGCATACGCAAATCCAGCTGAACAAGGTTGCTTTCCAGAAGCTCACCCTCAAGATTATCGTAATAATACTGAACAAGGGATTTTCTGCATTCAAGTATAAAGCTTTCCTCCAGATAATCCATATCAGAGCATTTTACATAAAGAGAAATAATTTCATCGTTTTGTCCCTCAAAGCGTGCCGCCTCGAGACGGTTCAAAAGGACGCGCCTGTCACTTCTGCACTTTTCGTACATAAGCTTCTGAAGGTCCGTACGCTGAATCATTCGCCTGATTTCTACCCTAAACGATGCCACACAGCGGTTACCCTCATCATCAAGCATGACAATTACCGGGTCATCCGTAAATATATCCGCTATAGCAACACCGTTTACCACACTTACAAACTCAGGCTCCTGAAGCTCCTTATGCGATACGGCAATCTGCTTCACCTTTTTCCAGTCGGATACAATCTCATGCTTATAAAGGATGTAAGGCAGACAAGCTATCATTCTGTCATCAAGCGCCTCAACCTCCAGCATTTTTTCATAAATAAGTGCCAGATTCGCATCAAATTCCGCTTTTTGAAGTGATTCAAGTGCAAAAAGCTTCATTCTGCCCTTATAAAGGGTATATATATTATCATTTTTATTGGTAAATCTCAGAATATTTGAATATAAAGCTGCAGCCAGATGAGGCTCTAACCCACTTTCAGCCGCAAAATAATTCAGTAAAGGTCTGGGAAGAAGCCCCTTGGTACAGTCTGCCGCCTCAAGACACTTTTCGTAAAGTCCCTTTATGTTCAGCTGCTCATTTACACCAAGCTCCAGCCAGCTGTAGTTTTTCTTAATATTTTTTTCATCAAGAATTACATGTATACATACAGCCTCAAGTGTTTCCTTTAACTTATTATCCTCATAACACTGTTCAAGAATTCTGAGTATAATGGGTGAGGTTCTTTTCTGTCTGGATGCAATATAGGAAATCTGAAGTTCAAGATGCTTATTATTCAGACCGTACTTGAAGCCCTCGTTTAAAACAGCACATTCATAGCTTCCAAGCTCCTTTAACAGCATGGGGTCGCTGTTTAATATCCGGCTGGCCGCTATAAGTCCGAATACACTTTTCTCTCCGTCCAGATAACAGTGCTTCAGCTCCTCAAAACGCTGGCGTCTGCTGAAACGCTCCCTCTCATCCAAATCTATGCAGGCAAGCAGAATACTGAGCTTACGATTTAACTCATACATACGCTTAAGCTCCGCCGCGCACTGATTTGCGACATCAGTCCTGTCTGTAATCTTACCCTTTACAAAAAGAAAGACCGAGTAAACAGAATCATTCTCCCGTACATCATTTGCCTCTTCAAAGGCTAAAAGCTTCTCATTGGCCATTTTTACGTTGCCGTTAAGATAGTCAAGATAAATTCTGTATAAAAGAGTTTCGCTGTCCTCACGTCTGAAGGCCTTGAAAATAGCCAGGATACTTTCTGCTTCATGGGTATAATCGGCCGCCGATATTCTGTCAAGCATGAATTTAATATGATTATTGGTCAGCTTAATACCATATTCCTTCTTTTTACGTGAAAGCTGAATATTTTTTCCGGGAAGATAAGGCTTATTGCAGACAACAGGGATTGAAACCTCGTCTCCGAGCGTTGAAATAACTATTTTGCCGAAGCTTTTACCCAAACGAAGCTTTTCCGGATTAATTATAAATTTAAGCCAGAATACACCGTCCTCAAAGTCTTCTGCCCAAATAAGGGAGCGCTCTGTTTCAATAAAATCGCCCTCGGTATCTACCTTAAGCTGCGCATAGCCCCAGTTATTCTTTCTTATGGCAATTTTATCCATAAAGGTAGCGTTTCCGGCCTCATATACCAGAGTATTCGCATCCACAAGAAACTCTACAGGCTTTTTCTTCTTTGTCGCAATAAGAAATTCCTCCAAAGCAAGTGCGGTATTTGAAGCATTCGCAAGATTACGGTATAAATTCTTATATTCAGGTGAATGAGCGATTATAATATCCTTAAACTGCTCTGTTTTGAAAAGATCCTTTGCCTCCTGAGGGCTGCCCATAGCCAGGTTTGCATAATGAAAAATATCGCAGGTCTGACCTACCGAGGTGTCAATATATGCTGAAACAACGCGGATATCAATGGCAACCTCCCTTTCTCCGCAGTCGGTAATAATATCTATACTTGTTTTTACAATAAGTCCGGCATCAAGATTACTTGCATCAAAAGTAAATTCGACAGTATTCTCCACACCGTCAAAGCTGTTGTTTTTAAAGGAAATCAGACTGCTCTGCCCTATACAGAAGCCTCTGACATTTTTATAAGCGCTGTTACGAACAACAAAAGAACCCTCCGCAAGCTTTCCGGAAACCGCATCAATAGCGATAAGGTCCTCGGACACCTCCAGCGCAGGCTTCTCATATGAAAATACACCGTTTGCAAATTGTTCAATTTTCTGCTTCATCTTTTCTCCTAATGCAACGAATAAAATGAGTTGCTCATGGAGCGGATTGGCGCGATTTCTGCACCAGTCTCGTAGTTTGAAAGTCAAACTCGTGACCGCTTCGCTTGTCACTCGTTATAAAATCGCTGCTACCGCAGCTTACGAGGTACGGGGCTTGAACCCCGCACCTCGCGAAAGCTTCACCCACCGCCTAAAGGCAGTGGGTTATCTTTCTATTTTATATATTTTCAAACTTCAACCTCATGCCAGAGCAAATCGATTGGCTAATGCTTAACTATGCTGCACAGCCGATTTCGACCCACCTTATTGCAATTATACTCTTATTTTAGTATATCATTTTTTTGTGTTAATGCAAACAAAAAATACTATATATATGGCTTTTATTGTATAAATCAGGAATAGTAAATTACTATAGCCATAAAAAATCCGGCACAGGAAATCTTCCTGTACCGGATAGTTCATTATTTATTAATTTAGCTTCGCTTTATCAGCTCTTGGTATATACTGTATAAGAGGTAGGTGTTGTAGAAGGAGCTACTGTAGTCCACTCACCGTTTGTATAATAAATTGTGACTCCGTCCTCCACATATTCAACGTAGCTTACGGTGTACATATTATGCTTCTTTACAGTATCTGTCTCGCTGGCATTATATGTCTCAGCAAAACCTACCTTAGCTGAAGTACAGTTCGCAAATGATGCAAGGTCTGCAATCTTTGCAATCTTCTTTGAATTCTCATCATTACCAGTTAAAGTAGTAGGAGCAACATCATTTGCATACATCTCACTTGCAACAGACTGAGCTGCGGTAAACGCACTCTTTCCGTGAAGAACATACTTCTTTTCTTTTGCTTCATCAATGTAACCTAAAAGTGCGGGAACCAGAATTGCAGCAAGAATTGCAAGAATTACAAGTACTACAATCATTTCTACAAGAGTAAAGCCCTTGTCATCCTTCTTAAACTTTCCAATAAACTTCTTCATTTTGTTACCCTCCTTATATGGAAATATTTTTTCAAGGCAAATATTGTATTGTTTTTGTCTTACATACTATATATCGTCATAATTTATAAAAACTTTATATATTTTTCAAATTTTTTTTACTCATAATATGAAACTCTTGAAAGCTCCTCTACCGTGGTAATTCCCTGCTCAACAAGGCTTATCGCCTCCTGCTTCAGCGTTCTCATACCGAGAACCTCCACCGCATAGTCCTTGAGCTGTTCGGTAGTTGCACCGCCTGTTACCATTTCCCTGATCTGCTTATTGATAGGCAGTACCTCATGAATTGCAATACGTCCGCGGTAGCCCGTGTTGCTGCATTTAGGACAGCCCTTTACATGCATTACACGAGGCAGACGTCTTCCGACGAGAATTTCCTCCTCATCGGTCATTTCACCCCATTCGGCACATGCGGGACACACCTTTCTGACGAGACGCTGGGCAATTACTCCAACAAGAGACCCTGCAATCATATAGGATTCCACACCCATATCCACAAGTCTGATAACCGATGATGCGGCATCATTTGTATGCAGGGTTGAAAGTACCAGATGACCTGTAATGGCGGCTCTGACGGATATAGAAGCCGTTTCCTTATCTCTTGTCTCACCTACCATGATGATATCAGGGTCCTGACGAAGCAGGGCTCTTAAACCTATCTCAAAGGTCAGACCTGCCTGATTATTTACCTGCATCTGATTCAGCTTCGGTAAATTTTTCTCAACAGGGTCCTCAATCGTACAAATATTAACGCTTCTTTTAGAAAGCTCCGCCAGAATCATGTAAAGCGTAGTGGATTTACCTGAACCGGTAGGTCCTGTTACATAGATGATTCCGTTTGGTGAACGAAGCATATTGCTGACCAGCTCATAATTCTGCTGATTCATACCAAAGCTTGCGGAATAATCTATGGTCGATGCACTTGCGAGAAGTCGAAGCACCGCCTTCTCACCAAATACGGTTGGAATAACAGATACACGCACATTCAGATTCTGACCTTCAATATTGGTTCTGAAATGACCGTCCTGAGGTATTCTTCGCTCGGCAATATCAAGATCACTCAGAATCTTAATTCGTGCAATCAGGGAGTTATGAATACTTTTCTGAAGCACCATGAAATCCATAATTACACCATCCATACGCATTCGTACATGGGTCTCATGCTCATAGGGCTCAATATGGATATCCGAAACATTTGAATTGTATGCACGGATAATCAGGCTGTTAAAAAGATTGATAATAGGTGTATCATCATCGGTATTCTGAAGGTCAAGCTCCACAACCTCCTGATAATTTGAATTAACCGCCGCCCTACTGGCAGCCTCCTTTGCGGACACCTCCGAATAATAGTATGAAATCGCACTTTCCAGTGAGGATTTTTCACAAAGCGCAATCTCAAGCTCCATACCGACAATCTGTCTGATATCCTCTATACCGTAGAAATTCATGGGATCATTAACGAGCAGGGAATATGTCATTCCGTCTGACGCATAGCCCAGCATACAGTAATTTTCCGCAAGATTCTTGGGTATTTTCTCTACCGCATTAATATCAACATTCAGCTCAGACACATTTACAAGCCTGTAGCCCATCTTGTCCGCCAGCGCCTGCAGCATCTGAAGTTCAGTAATGAAGCCAAGCCTTATAAGGGCATCACCCATACGCACACCCTTATTCTCCTTCTGATAGGCTACCGCCTGCGCTATCTGCTCATCGGTTGCATAGCCTCGTTCCAAAAGTAAATCACCAATTCGTATATTATAAAACTGTTTGGAATCCATTAGCGTTCCTCCTGCTTCATACTTCTGTCATATATATTTCAAGTGAAACCATAAGTGCCTCTGTGCTTATTTCACCTACCGTACCGTCCTCATAGGTTACGGGTGTTATTTCAACGTCAACCGAATAATCTACAAGTCTCATTTTCTTTTTGTTAAGCGCCAGATTATCAAGAAGTCTGCTTATTTTATCACCGTCACCGTTCAGTCTCATGGTCAGCCCAACAGAGTAAATACCCGTAACCTGGTGATTCTTCTCTACAGCCTCGTTAAATACAAGCATACCGCTTTCGTCAATCTTCGGAGCCGCAGCCTCAAGTGCATTGTTCAGCGCTTCACTTTTACCGGTCGTATGCTTTTCCGAATAACGGTATTCAGCAAGTCCCGCAAGCTCCACCGGTCCGATATTAAGGCTGTAAACATCAAGCCCGTAATCGTCAATAACCATATTTGTTATGTAATTACCGATTTCATCACTTGTCATCATCGGGTAATAATTTTCTCTTGCATCAATAATCAGCTGCTCAAGCTTCTGGTTTGCGCCCTCCACAAACATAAGCTGTGATACCTTTGCCTCATTTACGGACTGAAGCTTTTCTGCCTCTTCTATCTCATCACCAATTTCATTCGCACGATTTATCTGAGGCCTTATTCCCCACCAGCCCACACATACAACAATTACAAATATTGCCAGAATGGTCAGCAGTCGTTTATCTCTTTCGGTTATCTCAATTTTCATTACCCTCACCATTCCTTCCTGCCGCCTCCGAGAGGATGCAGCTGATATCTACACTGTACATGCCGTTTGCAGTAAGACTGTAGCCCGAATAGGTCACGTCATAAAAGAGAGGCTGATTCGAAAGAATTGCCGCAAAATCACTGATTTTCTGCGGATTCTCGGCCATTACGGTAAGATTTGTAGTTCCGTTGTCCGCATTGCAGCTCGTAATTGAAATCTCAGCGTAGCCCTCTGCAAGCTTTCTGATATATGAAATAACCTCTGTTGTAGCCCAGGGATAGGTATCAAGGTTTTCATTAATATCTGCTATCGAAAGGTACTGACTTGCCAAAAAGCTGTTTCTTTCGGTCAGCATATCATAGCTTGCCGCCTGCATCATAACAGAAGCGGAATTATTATAATCATCAATAGTCTTCAGTTCATTTTCCTTAAGCTTCACCCAAAGCAGGCTCAGTCCAAAGCCTACAGCCATTATCAGAACCGTTGCGGCTATGGATATAAGATATTTTTTAGATGTCAGGCTCTTTGCAGACTTTTCGTTTTTACCCTTTCCCCTGTAAAGCCTTAAGAAATCACTGCATTTTCCGCCATCAAAAAGAGCACTTGTCGGCCAAAGATATTTCTGAACATTTTTTGCGTGGTCACCCTTTATTGACTTTGCATCATAGAACATTTCAGGCTTCTTACTTAATCCGAATGCCGTCATATTCCTGCAATATACATCAAGGTCGCTTTCCTTCATTCCGGCCAGGAATATAGCCTCAATATCGGTTTCCAGCTGATTCGCCTGCATAAACTGTCTGATCTGACTTACTGAACGGATAAGGTCCTGTGCATATTCGTTGGTGCCCTGTTCGTGAAAGCATCTTACCGAATTATAATAATGATACTCTTTATCCGTAAAAAGCATTGTACCAAGAGCCATGCCGTCCGCAATCAGGAGTATGAAGCTGTTATAATACTTCAGCAGGGTATTGGTTGCCAGATTCATGAGACTGCTTTCCGCAGAACGAATGGATTTAAGCTTAATTCCCGCATTTTCGAATAAATCAATATAGTTCTTAAGATATTCGGGTGAAACACTTTCCGCATATAAACGCTGCATATTCTTCTTAGAGCTGTTAAACCTGATATATCCGTAGATTTTATCCTCTGATTTATCAATATTTGAAAAGCCTCTCTTAACGTAATTCAGGGTTTTCTCATCTGACATCCTGGGTATTTCAAAAAGCTGACCCACAAACTTTGTACTGTTTACAAGAAGAATTACATCCTTTGAGGAAAGCTTATTCTCCTTCCAGACATCAGCGATAAATCCGGAAAAAAGCTCAGCATCCATTACCATTCCGTTGATGATTGTTCCTTCCGGAGCCTTCAATGACAGATGTCTGGAAATGGTCACGGTCTTTCCCCGTGTACCTTCAATTATTTCTATCTGCTGGTTTGATAAATATATTACTGTACTCATAGATAGCACCATCCTGTTTTAATTTAATAAACAACCACTATTTTGTCATTGATGCAATTGACTGATATGAACCGTAAATCGGCTGAATAATCGATATAATGATGAATCCGACCATTACCGCAAGCAGAACTATAATTGCAGGCTCAAGCATGGTTACAAGTCCCTGTGTTGCCTGCTCTGACTCATATTCCATTCTGTCGGCCGTTGTATTCAGCATATCATCCAGTGTACCGGTCTCCTCACCTACGACAATCGAAGAAATCATCTTTTTGGTGAAACCGTCTATTTTACTGAGTGCCTCACTCAGACTTACACCTGCCTGCACATTCTTTATAGCTTCGGGAAACTGACTTTCAATATATTTATTTCCGATCGTATCCTTTGATATTTCAAGACACTGGATAATGGGAATTCCCGCATTATATAAGCTTGCAAGGGTTCTTCCGAATCGGGCCGTATATATAATTTTCAAAAGATTGCCGATTTTGGGAATGCTGATTTTTACCCTGTCTGCCGCATGCTTTACCGCAGGAACGGAAGCCAGGATTTTGATAATCATAAATGCTATAACTGCCGCTAAAATGATAACATACCACTTATTTTCCACAAAATCACCGATTGCCAGAAGGATTCTGGTTGTAACCGGCAGTTCAGGCATCGTAGCAAACAAATCCTTAAACTGGGGAACAACATAGCCCATGATAATGAAAAGAACCACAACCATCATAAAACAAAGGATTTTGGGGTATACCATGGAGCTTTTTATTTTTTTAGAAAGACGGTACTCCTTATCATAATAAATACCCATCTGCTTGGCCGTTGCTTCAAGCGTACCGGATGCCTCCGCACTTCTGAACATATTGATCATCATAGGCGGGAAGGCGCTTCCTTTACTTTCCATTGAATCCGAAAGACTCATACCCGCACGGACATCCTTTAAAATATCGCTGTATATTTTGATTTCCTTGTCCCTTATGGTTTCGTCGTCGCAGATAATCCTGAGTGCCCTTACCAGTGTGACACCTGCGCCAATCAAGGTTCCCAGGTTATTTGCAAAATCCGAAAGCCTGTCCGCTCTGATTTTTTTTGCACTGATTGTTGCACCTACTATTTTGACGGAATCAAGGTAAAGATTTTCTTTTTTCAGTCTGTTCTGAAGGTCAGTTTCATCTGTCGCCTGCATTTTTCCGGACACCTTATGTCCGTCTTCTTTTAATGCGAGATACTTATATGTAGTCACTAAAAAACCTCCGTCTGTCTTTTTCAAAAATCGTAACCGCTTCGCTTGTGACCACCGTCTAAAAGCAGTGGCTTATGCTTAATCTTTTATTAATCTTATCAAATTCACTCATAAAAAGCAGTAATATCATCAACATTTTTTACGGTTGACCAAAGATTCTTTTCATAAAAGCGGTATAGCTCAATATACTTTAAGTCTTTAAAAATTCCGTAGCGGTCACAATTAATTATAAGTTCAACCTTTATCGTAGGACAGCCCGGGCCTGTACTGTCCGTATCATCCGGGGTCAATACAGAGAATTTCAAATCCTCAACCTTAAATCCCAGTCCCAAATATTTAGAGTCATATTTAACAGCCGATGCGTCTGAAAGCTTCGTTACCAAAGGTGTTACACCATCCCCTGCCGTCGTCTGTTTGTAACGTGGATAATGAAACTCAACGATATCCCCATCAATAAGCTTCAGAGCTATATGCTCTCCGTCGCCTGTTGTAAACTCGGCGGCATGTCCGTCATTTGATACCGCAAAATACACGGGATTTCCGCCGTCATAGCATTTTTTCAGCTGTGTTTTACCATCAATCGTTTCTGCATAATACATTTCCGAAGGACCTGCATCTTCAATATTTCCACGTATTTCCGCAAACAGAGTTTTGGTCAGCTGAAAGCAGTCAGATTGACCTCTGGCCTCATAATAGGCATTTGTGGAGGTTGATATAAGCTCTGCGGCCACTACCAGCAATATACCGACAAGTGCAAAGGACACAATTAACTCTACCAGCGTCATACCGTCATTATTCAGTTTTCGCATCCTTCACACCTCCTTTTCAGTCATTTGTCAGAAGAATAAATCACTGCCCATCTGTTATGAAAGGTTATAGCCCTCGCCTCTGTCATTCTGTACCGGGTTCATCCGCTTCCGGGTCTTCAATAAGCGGTTTATTGTACTTTAGCTTATAAAGCTTTGCACCGAGAAGCACTCTGCTCTCTTTTTCGAAAATTTTTACAAACGATGCATTTCCAAGCTTAAGACTTCGCTTCGCAGTTAAGCTTTCACCCTTACTGTTGCACGGTGTCAAAACCACGTTACCGGTCTCTGTTATTGTTATCTCATCAAAATTACTGCTGTAATCCTGGTAATAGTTCTCCTCGTATTTATTTCTGTCATTATTTTTATCTACGGAGTACATTGTCATATTCGATGACAGCTTAATAATTCCGTAAAATGCGACCATCATAATTAAAAGAAGCGTAAAGCCTACAATAACCTCTACCAGTGACATGCCCTGATTATTTTTCATAATTCTCATCGAACCTGCCACCTCCAGACTTCTCTCGGATTAATCACATAATGATCGGGATTATAGAGATTACCGGGTATATAATAATTAGAAACCAGATATACATATCCGCCATTACCGTCTGCACCGCCATCAGGATTACCGTCCGGATTATCATCGGGATTTTCTCCCGGTTTTGCACCTGCATCCTGACCGCCGGCATCAGGACCATCAGCATCAGCCAAAGTCGTAAGCACAGGACCTGCGGGTATATCGGCGCTCATCTGATATGACTTTTTTACCCATTTTGCATAAATCTTATGGGAATTTGTAATTGCCGCATGGAATACATAAGGATGAATGTATTCAGGGTCCTTATACCAGCCGGCAAAGATATAATTATCATCAATGGGAGGCTCAGGCTCCGAAACCTTGTCACTCTTCGCAACATCAACCACATAAGGGAAGAATGATGAAGTAATATCAGGATTATTGGCAACAAATTCTATCGCATATCCTGTTGTCCATCTTGCATAAAGCACAAGGTCTGAATTTACAATTCCTCTTGCGAAATCCCATAATTCCGAATCCGCTCCGGATGCACTTGTATACCAGCCGACAAAACCTCTTTTACCGTCAGCAGGAGAAATAGCAGGCGGCTCCACCGTGGTGCCCTTTATTACATCCTTTGTGACATAAATACTGCTGTCAATTGCTGATTTATTCATCATAAAGGTTACCCTGCAGTACTCTATAGGGGTCCATTTTGCGTAAACATCAATATTTGACTTAACAGCTGTCGAAAAATCAAAAAGATTTGTAAAGCTTAAGTCCGTATACCAGCCGCCAAAGTTATAGCCTTCATATGAAGGCGCCCAATATGTACCTGCGGGTTCGTTATATTCTCTCGTCACAAAAAAGTCCGCAGTTCCGGGGCCGGTGGGATTATGATAGGTCACAGTATAGCTCTCCTTCTCCCACTTCGCATACAGAATTATATTTGTATTTACTAAATCGTTTTCAAAATCCCATTCATTTTCAGGCTCACAGCCCGGAGTTTTATACCAGCCTGCAAAATCGTAGCCGGCCGGTTCTGCCACGGATTCAGGTTTGGTTACCTTTCCGTTAGGGTCAACATTCTGCTTTGCGGGAGCGTCTTCGCTGTTTCCTATGCCATTCATATCAAAGCTTACTTCATACTGATTGATAGTCACGGGAGGAACTTCCGAAATGCCCAGTATATAGCTTCTTGAGGTCTTATAGCTTACCTCTTCACCCTCATAAAGCCTGTATACTGCATGAAGAATTGTTCCGTTTTTATCGGGCATACCGGCTGCCGAAGAGTAATCCTCGGGAAGCTCCCAATAAAGCTGTACTACAATCTTCTGCGTCTCATCGGCCGTATCAAATCTGAAATATCTGGAACAGGCCTCCAGATTATCATGTCCCGCCTCATTTTTATTATAGTAAATCCAGTAACCGGCATTGGGGTCTGTATTCTGTGTTCCTGACCCCGGAAGAATTCCGCCGGGCTCCCCCGGTGTCACCGGACTAAACAAAGGCCAGCCCTGCCAGAGATTATATCTCACATATTTCCAGAAATTATTGTCCTCTGATTCGTAAAAATCCACCATTTCTTCCTGAGTTTTGTAGCTGCATTCAACATTTTTAAGCTCCTGCTCGAGCTCTACCGCAAGTGAATTTACAAGCTCACGTCTGGGCATATCGATATCCTGCTCATTAACAGTGGTAAAAAGAGAATATGACACAAATAAAAGTGACAGGCAAAGAACCATCATTACAATTCCGACTACAAGTACGGTAATAAGCGCCGAACCGCTGTTATT
Source organism: Lachnospiraceae bacterium (assembly GCA_024403355.1). Lineage (GTDB taxonomy): Bacteria > Bacillota > Clostridia > Lachnospirales > Lachnospiraceae > RUG11977. Next base: position 23,351 of record JAKSRW010000004.1, on the reverse strand, counting down.
GTCTTTTAATAAATCCAGTTTTTCTTTTCTTCTGTCTCTTATCATGGTCAAATCCTCCTTTCCATAAAATATTCTTCAAACCATCAGCCCGTACTGAAAGCTTTGGTAAATCAATTCTTGTATGAATAATAGCCTATTTCTTCATCAAATATTTCCATACCGCTTCGTTTAGAGATATTTATATTTCGTGCATTTCCGCCGTCATAAACGAAGCAATCAGCCTTGTCGCTGTAAAATACCGCAAAAACCTGTCCGCTTTCCGGTGCATATTCAATCGCCACACAGTTGTTTAACAGAGTTTTCTCATAAACATAGTCCTCTATCAGTTCAAAGAGCTTTTTTGCTTCCTTTCCGCGCATTCCGGCATAGTTTCCGGACATATATTTATCATAATCACCCTTACTGCAATTTGCATAGCAGACCGGCTGATTATATTCGGCAGCCGGATAAAGAGATGAATTATCTGCGAAGCGACAGCTGTAATTCTTTTTACCCGTCAGCGGGTCTGTCAGCATTGTATCCTCAAAAAACTCTTCAAGCACATTATCAGCCTTTAACATCGACATTTTCTGCCGGGCCGAAAGGAAAATGGTTCTTGCATACTCTTCCTGTTTTCTGTAGTTATAATAGGCCTGCCATTTTATGAGACTGAAAACAACCGTTGCAGCTATTATTGAAAAAATAGCTATAGCTACACACATTTCAACCAATGTGAAGCCTTTATTATTCAAATTACTTTTTTTCAAGCTGTTTTCCTCCTCTCTTTAGGCTAAGTCAGTACTAATTGTCAAACTCGTGACCGCTTCGCTTGTCACTCGTTATAAAATCGCTGCTACCGCAGCTTACGAGGTACGGGGCTTGAACCCCGCACCTCGCGAAAGCTTCACCCACCGCCTAAAGGCAGTGGGTTATCTTTCTATTTTATATATAAAAGCCAAAACCCTATAATTATTTACTATCCCAAGGCATATTATACTATATATATCGGCATTTTATCTGAAATATTCATATATTTTTTTATAATTTCATATCTGAATTATCCCGCTATAAAAAAAGGGAGTCCGTACAGACAGACTCCCCTAATATCAATATTTAATTATGCAAGCTTAGCCTTTGCTGCATCAGCGAGCTTCTTGAAGCCCTCTGCATCAGCGATAGCGATCTCAGAAAGCATCTTTCTGTTGATATCGATTTCAGCTAACTTTAAGCCGTGCATTAACTTGCTGTATGATAAACCGTTCATTCTTGCTGCAGCATTGATTCTTACGATCCAAAGCTTACGGAAGTCTCTCTTCTTCTGACGACGTCCTGCAAATGAGCTTGTTAAAGCTCTCATAACAGCCTGTTTAGCTGCTCTGTACTGCTTTGATCTTGCTCCTCTGAAGCCCTTAGCAAGCTTTAATACTCTATTGTGCTTCTTCTTGGCATTTAAGCCACCCTTAATTCTTGCCATTTTAAATTTCCTCCTTTAGTCTTTCAATTCAGTATACAAAGCACGATATTACATGTAAGGTAACATCTTCTTGATTGCTACTTTGTTTGCAGAATTTGCAAGACTTGCCTTTCTTAATCTTCTCTTCATCTTCTGGGTCTTCTTGGTAAGGATATGCTGCTTACCAGCTACTGTTCTCTTAATCTTTCCTGTAGCGGTTTTCTTAAAACGCTTTGCTGCTGCTCTGTTAGTCTTTAACTTCGGCATTTTTTCTTCCTCCTTAAAATATTTAAAACTAATGTTTTAAACGAGCTATTTATTCCATGCGCGACCAAATAATCAATTATTGGCAGGGGCATTCTTTTCTGAAGACTTCTTTGAATCGCCCTTCTTCTCGCTAAGGAACATAAACATACTTCTTCCTTCAAGCTTTGCTTCCTTCTCGATTGTTGCGCAATCGGTAAGCTTATCCGCAAAACCGTCAAGAATTTCCTTGCCCAGATTCATATGAGCCATCTCACGTCCTCTGAACTTAAGTGAAACCTTTACTTTATCCCCATGCTGCAGGAACTTGCGAGCCTGATTTGCCTTTGTGTTCAAATCATTTTCATCAATATTGGGTGTAAGACGGATTTCCTTTACTTCTGTAACCTTCTGATTCTTCTTTGCTTCTTTCTGCTTACGCTTAAGCTCATATAAGAACTTGCTGTAATCTGCGATTTTACAAACAGGGGGTTTAGCTGTGGGGGCAATCTTGATCAGATCAAGCTCTGCTTCCTGTGCCTTTACAAGAGCATCCTTTGCTGACATAATGCCAAGCTGTTCTCCGTTCTCACCGATAAGACGAATTTCCTTGTCTCTAATCTGTTCATTAATGAAATAATCGCTAATAGTTCTGCACCTCCAATGCTCTGTCTCAGATAAAATAAAAAAGTGGATAAGCAAACTTATCCACTCAATATGCCTGTATAGGCTAAAATACTTAATAAACCCTTTCACTGTTCAAGGAACGCTGGGGGTGAGAGTGGATACTCTGCTTGCTGTTGTGAATCACACAACCTTAAGTATATTACCACTGTTGAAATATAAAGTCAACAGTTTTTAACAGATTTTCTTAAATTTTCTCAAATTACTTCTGAATAGCATCAATATATGACTGATACTCGTCCTTCTTAACCTCATAACGCTCTGAAGCTGTCTCAGAATCGATGTTCCAGTAATACTCATTATCTGTATTTGCCTTGGGAACAAGAGGATAAATAAGTGCTCTCTGATGTGATCTCATAAGTTCAAGTGTCTCATCAACTGCTCTCTCATCACGGAAAATAGGATAATAAGCTGTCTTCCAGTCATCATCCTCCTCATAACCGGGTGTGGGCTCTGTGTAAAGATTGTATACAAATGCAATCTTCCATGCTCTTTCAGGGTCATAACATGAAGGAATTACATATGTGTTATCCTTTGAGTAGCCTGTAAGATCATCTACGCTGGGTCCGTGAGGGAACATTACAAATCCGTAATCATCTTCCATCTGCTCATTAAATACCGAAGCCTTGTACTCCTCAGTAACAATCATTGCTGCCTCAGCATTCTGGAATGAAGTATATGAGTAATCCCATACCTCGCCGCCGTTTGACTTTGAAGGCATCTCGTAGTTTCTTCTCATATATGCAATCCAGTCATAAGCCTGAATAAAGGGATCTGAATTTCCTGCGAGGAAGAACTTACCGTTCTCATCACGGTCAATAAGCTGTGCACCGTTTGAAGCAATTGTAGCATTCATAAGGTCACCGCTGAATGATGTCATAGGCCAAAGGTCTGTTACACCATCATTGTCACTATCGATTGCAAGGGCCTTGCAGAGGTCTTCAAAGGTATCCCAGTTCCACTCGTTCTTTGCCTGAAGGTCGTAGGGAAGATCGGGCTCGAGACCCGCCTCCTTAAAGAGACGCTTATTCCAGAACACACCGCCACGGGGCTCGGTAGCCTGTGCTCTCATACCGTAAACAGCCTTACCCATGGTTGTCATATATGCGATGGATGAGTTCCACTTTTCTTCTGTGAAATCAAGTACATCAATTGATGCAAGATCATAGAAAAGACCGCTCATCATAGGTGTCATAAGGAACTGGTTATCCATACAGTAGACATAATTCTCTTCTCCGCCTGATGTGGCAAAATTGGTGAATTTCTCCTGATATGTACCGTAACCGGAAATCTTCTCAGGTCTTACGGTGAAATTATATTTCTCCTGAATCTCCTGACGATACTCGTAGGTAGCCTCCTCATAAGCTGTCTGAGGCTCACCCTCCTCCTTTGTAAACCAGTCGGCAAGAATAACCTCCATACCGCCAAGGTCTACCGTAGAACCGTCGGGGTTGCAGTAGGTACCCTCTTCATTTATATAAATGCCGTTTGCAAATACCTTCTGCTCAACAGTCTCCTCCTCGGGCTCTTCGCCTGAAGCTTCTGTTTCTGTATCTGCTGCAGGTCCTGCAGTATCTTCCGCAGTATTATTTTCTTCCTTTTCAGGGGCCTTTGTAGCCTCGGGCTTTTCTTCCTTCACTGTGCTGTCAGTCTTTGCGGGTGCCTCTGTTGCAGCAGGCTTATCTGCAGCAGGCTCTGATTTTGATGAACATCCGATTGCTCCGATTGCCATACAAAGAGCCATAAGCATTGCAGCTGCTTTTTTGAAATTCTTCATGTCAGTCAGTCTCTCTTTCTCATAAATTTTCTTTACAGAAGCAAAAATGTAAGCGCTTACTGTAAACGCTTACATTTTAACAAATATAATTGAATTTGTAAATATCTAACTTGATAAATTAATAAAATTTGTCGTCTTTTTCATTGAGTCAAACTCGTGACCGCTTCGCTTGTCACTCGTTATAAAATCGCTGCTACCGCAGCTTACGAGGTACGGGGCTTGAACCCCGCACCTCGCGAAAGCTTCACCCACCGCCTAAAGGCAGTGGGTTATCTTTCTATTTTATATATCAGCAGCTATTAAAAAAGGTCCGCGGCATAACCGCGGACCTTTTCCGTTTTGAAACTATCTCTTTAACCTGATAATTATAGATATTCAGTTATTATTTCTTAAGAGCCTTACTCTTCTTACTTAAAATATCAAATACTACCGCTGCAAGAAGTACAAGTCCCTTAACAACCTTCTGCCAGTTATCATCAATGTTCATAAGGAACATACCAAGGTTGATAACACCGATAAGAAGCGCACCGATTACCATACCGAATACGGTACCTGAACCACCGTAAGCAGATACACCGCCGACTACGCAGGCCGCAATGGCATCCATCTCGAAATCCTTACCTGCAAATGAGTTTGCTGAAGTATATCTTGATGCTGTAGCAAATGTTGTGATGGTTGTAAGGAAAGCCATGTTCATATATGCACCGAAAAGAACAAGCTTTGTGTTGATACCTGAAAGTCTTGAAGTCTCTCCGTTTCCACCAACTGCAAGAAGGTAACGGCCAAGTGTTGTTCTCTCTGTAATAAAGCTGTAAATAACCAGAAGCAGAACTACCCAGATAAGTACTGTGGGGATACCGCCTGAAATTGAAAGCATTACTGCGAAAAGAACGATAACAGCTACCTCAATAGCAGTCTTTACAATTGTCATTGTCTTAGATTCAGCCTCATAACCCTTCTTGATTTTAGAAGCACGTTTGCTGAAGTTAAGATAAGCAACAATAGCCGCTGCAAGCACACCTACTATGATACATACAATATTTAACTCACCGTAAGGCGTCTCAAATACCTTACCCGAGAACATATTGATAAATGAAGGATGATCTGTAAAAGGAATAGCTGATGTAGCCGCATATCTGTCAGCCTCACCAAGCTTTGTGGTAAGAACTGCAGTACCAAGTCCTCTGAAGGCCAGATAACCTGCCAGTGTAGCAATCCAGGGGGGAATGTTAAGGTATGCGATGGCGTATCCGAGGATAGCACCGTAAGCAAGACCAACACCAAGTACCAGAAGCAGTGAAACACCTACGCCCATGTCCAATTTGACCATGAACACACCAAGTACCGCGCCCAAAAAGCAGACTACCGAACCACAGGAAAGATCGATGTTACCACCGGTCAGCATACACATCATCATACCGATTCCGAGAATGAATACATATGCGTTCTGATTAATCAGGTTTTCAAAGTTATCGGGGGAAGCGATTGTTCCTCCGGTTGTTATTACGAAGAACAGATATACCAAGACAAGAACGATGACCATGGCATTCTGCTTTAAAATTGCTTTTAATTTTTCATTTTTCATTCGTTCCCACCTCCTACTTCTTCTTTTTCTTACCAAGTACATCAAACAGAATCGCAAGTAAGAGAACTATTCCCTTAACTACCTTCTGGTAATTTGCGTTCATACCCATAATGGACATGCCCTGGTTGATGATACCGAGAAGTGATGCACCAAGTACAACACCGCCTACTGAACCGATTCCGCCATATGCCGAAGCACCGCCGATGAAGCAAGCCGCAATGGCATCCATCTCGTAGCCCTGGCCGTATGTAGGCTGAGCTGACATGTATCTTGCGATGTTTACGATACCTGCAAGACCTGCAAGTAAGCCCATATTAGCATATGCTGTGAAAAATACCTTACGTGTATCGATACCTGACAGTCTGGTTGCCTTTTCATTACCGCCGACCGCATAAAGGTTACGACCGAATGTTGTCTTCTTTGTAATATATCCGTAGACAAGCAGAATACCCGCTATCCAAAGAAGGATTGTAGGAATACCCTTGTACTGAGCAAGCATCCATGCCATCCATACAATGAGTGCCGCAATAACTACCATTTTTACAAGAGTGGGAACAAGCTTATCAACCTTATAGCCCTGTGACTTTGCACGAATACGTCCCACAAGTGTGATAACTACATATACCGCAGCGATTATAACACCCAAAAGCATACAGGTTAGATTGAATTTCTCATCACTACCTATAAAGTCCGGTATGTAACACTTTGCACCTCCACCGAATACCTGAAGGAAAGCACCCTGCTGAGCATGCTCTTCACTGAGTGAAATTGCGAAACCGCCCATTACTACGTTTGAAAGACCACGGAATGCGAACATACCTGCCAGAGTAGCAATAAAAGGAGGAACCTTTACATAAGCGATCCAGAAGCCCTGCCACATACCGATCAGTAAACCGATAACAAGCATTGCGATACATGCTACAAGCGGATGAATGTTTTTATCCATCATGATGGCACCGCAGCCACCTGCAAAGCAGACTACAGAGCCGACCGCAAGGTCGATATTACCACCGGTTAAGATACAGAGCAGCATACCTGTTGCCAAAACGAATACATATCCATTCTGAGAAATCAGGTTACTGATATTCTGAGGAACCAGAATCTGACCGTCTGTTGAAAAATAGAAGAAAATAATTACTGCGATGAGTGCAATAACCATAGTGTATTTCTTCAGGAAAGCACCTACTTTACTTCCAGTCATGCGTTTTCACCGTCCCTTCCCTTCTCTTTTTTAGCATTCTTACCTTTAGCCGAAGACTCAGAATTGCTTCCTTCCTTTACGATGCAGGCCATAATATTTTCCTGAGTAGCCTCTGATGCGGGCATCTCAGCAATAATATGAGAAGCATTCATAATATAAATTCTGTCTGACATACCGATAACCTCGGGAAGCTCTGAAGAAATCAGGATTACTGATTTTCCTGCCGCAACCAGATCATTGATAATACAGTAGATTTCATACTTAGCACCTACGTCGATACCACGGGTAGGCTCATCAAGAATAAGTACATCGGGATCTGCAAACATCCACTTTGCAAGAAGTACCTTCTGCTGGTTACCACCCGAAAGATTACCTACCAGCTGCTCAACACTGGGTGTCTTGGTACGAAGCTTATTCTTATAATCAAACGCTACACTGTATTCCTTATCCTTATCGATAACACTCTTCGAGCTTACACCGGAAAGGTTTGCAAGAGTAGTGTTAATCTTAATGGAATTTGTAAGTATCAGTCCGTTACCCTTTCTGTCCTCGGTAACATAACTGATCTTATGATTAATCGCTTCCTTGGGACTGTTGAGATGAACCTCCTGTCCGTGAATCTTTAATGTACCGGTAATATTGGAACCGTAGGATTTACCGAATATACTCATGGCAAGCTCTGTACGGCCTGCACCCATAAGTCCGTAAATACCTACAACCTCGCCCTTTCTGACATTCATGGAAACATTATCAACACACTTACGCTCGTCGAATACCGGATGATATACGGTCCAGTTCTTAACTTCCATGGAAATGTCACCGATTTTTACCTCGGGACGCTTAGGGAAACGGTCGGCAATCTCACGACCTACCATGCCCTGAATAATTCTGTCCTCTGAAATCGCAACCTTCTTACAGTCAATTGTCTCAATTGTTGAACCGTCACGAACTACCGTAATCTTGTCAGCTACATAAGTAACCTCATTCAGCTTATGAGAAATGATAATCATTGTCATGCCCTGCTTCTTGAACTCAAGCATGAGGTCAAGGAGTGCTCTCGAATCAGTCTCATTAAGAGATGATGTGGGCTCATCGAGAATAAGCAGCTTTGCATGTTTTGCAAGCGCTTTTGCAATTTCAACCAGCTGCTGCTTACCGGTACCGATATCCTTAACAAGTACCTTTGAGGACTCTGATAAGCCAACCATCTTAAGATACTTATCAGCCTCAGCGTAGGTCTTGTTCCAGTCAATCATCCACTTCTTTCCCTGCTCATTTCCAAGGAACATGTTCTCACCGATTGACATATAAGGAACAAGTGCCAGCTCCTGGTGAATAATTACTATACCTTTTTTCTCGGAATCCTTAATGGTTCCGAACTTACATATTTCTCCGTCGTATATAATATCACCCTCGTATGAACCGTACGGATAAATACCGCTCAGTACATTCATAAGGGTGGATTTTCCTGCTCCGTTCTCCCCTACAAGTGCGAGAATTTCTCCCTCTTCAACCTGTAAATTAACGTTGTCAAGTGCTTTAACGCCCGGGAAGGTTTTGGTGATATTTTTCATTTCAAGTAGTACTTTAGCCATAACACCCTCCTATCTGGATTCTCTGCTGGATTCTTCGATCCTTTTTCAGGATCTCTCTGTCGGATTATGATTGAAAAAGCTTCCTCTCATATCCTTTCATAAAATTGAGGCGGGGGAGATTTCCCCCGCCTCTCTGGTAAAGCTTTTGTTAAATTACTTTAACTGATCCTCTGTGTAGTAACCTGAATCAATAAGGATTGACTTGTAGTTGTTAGCATCTGCGAATACGGGCTCGCAAAGGAATGAAGGAACAGTAATCTTACCGTTGTTGTATGTGCTTGTATCATTTACATCAACAGTTTCCTTCTTAAGGATCTGGCCAACCATCTTAACTACCTGACTTGCAAGAGTTCTTGTATCCTTGAATACTGACATTGACTGCTTGCCGGCGATCATGTTCTTTGTGTTAGCGATATCACAGTCCTGACCGGTGATGATAGGGTACTTTCCTGTGTAGTTTGCTGCAAGAGCGTTCTCAACACCAAGAGCTGTTGAGTCGTTTGAGCAAAGCCATACATCGATGTCCTTATCTGTGTAGTTTGAAGAAATGATGTTCTCAGCTCTTGTCTGAGCAGTCTCTGTTGACCATGAAGGTGTAGCAATCTGCTCAAATGTGTTCTGTCCTGAAACGATTACGAGCTTGCCTGACTCTACGTAAGGCTTAAGAACGTCGTAAGCACCGTTGAAGAAGAAGCCTGCATTGTTGTCACCGGGATCACCACCTGTGATTTCCATGTTGAAGGGACCTGCAGCATTGTCAAGATCAAGAGTATCCTTAATGTAGTTACCCTGAACTTCACCAACCTTGTAGTTATCGAATGTTGCATAGTAGCTAACTGCGTCTGATTCCATAAGGAGACGGTCGTAAGCGATTACGGGGATGTTCTTAGCCTTAGCCTTGTCAAGAGCTGAACCGAGTGATGAACCCTCGATAGCAGCGATAACGATAACGTTACATCCACCTGAGATCATAGCCTCAATCTGCTTGAGCTGAGTAGCTACGTCGTTAGAAGCGTACTGAAGATCTACTGTATAACCGGCAGCTTCAAGTGACTTCTTCATATTGTCACCATCCTGGTTCCATCTCTGAAGGTCCTTAGTAGGCATTGAAACACCAACCTTTGTACCGCCAGAATCCTTACTACATGCAGTAAGGCAGCTGAGTGCTAATACTAAGCACAGAAGCACACATAAAATTCTTTTCATAATATCCTCCATTAGTATGTGTTTTGTTAGCGGTTCCCCGCTACGATTAAAAGATACCACATATGGAGTAGTAAAATCATATCTACAATCTTCACATTTTCGTGATTATGTAAAAGTTTTGCTATTAATAATAGCACAATTTATATACCTAGAAATTATGCAACAAAAAAATACTATTGACTTTTTTCCAAACTTTCTCCTAATGCAACGAATGTAATGAGTTGCTCATGGAGCAGATTGATGCACTCTTTGCATCAATCTTTTAGTTTAAAAATTTATTTTCAAACTTACTTTCCCGAATCCGGTACATTTAAGTAGACATCTTCACGCATATGGAAGCCGCTTGCAATGATAATATCATCCACAGTAGACTTTTCAACGGCTATCGGGTCCATACCGATATAAGGAATTTGATGCTCTCCCACCGTAAATACCGAAAGGTCCGAGCCTTCAAGTCTTGAATTTCTGACAAGCTCAATGGTACATTCCGCGGCACGCTTTGCAAGTGTTACCACAGGCTTATATACCGTCATAAGCTGAGTATCCTCAACCAGGCGCTGACAGGCTTCCAGATCGGCGTCCTGGCCCGTTACCAGCTTTTCTCCCGCCAGTCTCTTCTCCGCCAGTACATTTATTACCTGACCCGCAATATTATCATTACCGCACATTATTGCATCTGCTTCATTCATCAGCTCCTCATGCATGTAGAGATAGTCTGCCGCGAGCTCTGCCGTCCAGTTCTCACAGTGCATTGAATCAAGTATCTGTATATTTTTTTCCTCCATGCATTCCCTGAATGCATTTTCAACGAGCGGTACGTTGCTGTCCGTGGGCGAACCTCCGAGCATAAGCACCTTTCCGTTCTCTTCCAGCTTATCCGCTATCGCATTTCCCATCAGCCTGCCTACCGCAGAATTATCGAAGGAAATATACAAATCAATATCCGCATCAATCGAACGGTCATATGCAATAACCTTAATTCCCGCCTGATGCGCCTTTGAAATAACGTCAGAAAGGCCATAGGAATCGATGCAGACTATTACAATCGCATCAACACCCTTTTCGATGAAATATTCTATCTGCTTTCGCTGCTCCTCAATAATACCGTTCGCATTCTGTACATTAACCTCTGCCCCAAGAGCCTTCGCGGTCGACACAAAAACATCCCTGTCTCGCTGCCAACGTTCAATAACGAACGAGTCAAAGCTCATTCCTATCTGAATCTTCTTCTCGGTTCCCGCGCTTTCCACCGGCAAAAGGCCGATTTTTTCACTGCTGCAGGCCGTAAGAAGCATAGTTATACACAAAACTACCCCTATAAGAACTTTTTTTAATCTGCTGATTCTACTCATTTTCAAACTTTAACCTCATAATCAAATATCTGCCACACAGGCTTATTTCTTATACTCGGTAGGGGTAACACCCACATTCTTTTTGAAAGCCCTGCTGAAATAGTTCGGGTCGGAATATCCTACCATTGAACAGATTTCCTTCATGGAATAGCGCTGCGAATCTATAAGCTCCTTTGCCTTTTCGATTCTGACATTTGTAATATAATCAACAAAATTTACGCCAACTTCTTCCTTAAACACTCGGCTGAAGTAATAAGGACTGAGATTTATCGCACCTGAAACATCCTCAAGCGAAATATTGCTGCTGTAATTATTCTTAATAAACTCCTTGGCGTTTTCTATAAGGCTGGTAGATTTTTCATTACGTTTATTACAAATATTATGGCAGGTTTCGGCAATTTTATTTACGAACCACTCCTTCAGATTCTGATAATCGCTCATCTCCATAATAGAAGTAAGATAATCCTGTCTTGATTCAAAACGGTAAACCATACCGCCGTTTTCATAGGCCAGTCTTTCGGCCCAGAGAACCGTTTCAAGTACCTTAAGACGTACATCGTTAAGATTCTTTCCTCTCATCCAGTCAAAGAAAATACCTGCCAGATAGAGTGAATCATCCGTATTTCCCTTTTTAATTGCTTCAAAAAGCTTATGCTCGGTATCCGCAGGATAATCGCCGTCATATTCACAGCCTATCATAAGGTCATCGGCATGTGCCACGCTTCCCGTTGACAGAATAAGGGCATTCAGAGCCTCATTGTAGGACTGGGGCATATCCGTAAAAAGTCCGATTTTTCCTATACCAATTCTGAAACGAATATCGGTCTTTTTCCAGAGATTTCGTGCCAGCTCCCTGCACTTTTCTATAAGCTCGCTTCGTTCATTCAGTTCAATTTTACTTCCCTCACAGGGTACGAGAACCGCAATTTTATTAGACATTACAGTACCAAGACAGCATCTGAAGGCTTCCTTAACCATAAGTCTTATGTCCTGATAAAGCTTAACCATACGGACACTGCTGCCCATTGCATTGGTCATATAATTGCCCTCCTGGTCGTCGCCGCTGACCAGAACCATCATATATGAAAAATTCTCGGGAATTTCAAGCATTGTTTTGTAATTGTCAATATCCTTCACAAAATGCTCTCTGAAAAGAAGGTTATATATCAGGCCGCTCTCCAGGACGGGGATAACCGCCTCCAGCTTCTCCCTGACAATAAGGTCATTTGTGCGCTGTTCGCGTGCTTCCGATACCAGCTTCATGGCACGCCCGAGTACATCCACCATTTTGCGCCTGTCCATGGGCTTTGTGATATATTCCAGTACCCCCAGCTTGATCGCCTCGGTCGCATAATCAAACTTATCGTAAGCAGACATTACAATAAAAATGACGTTGCTGTTCGTACGCCTGATTTCACGCATAGCCTCAATGCCGTTGATTCCGGGCATCTGAATATCCATAACGGCTATATCCGGGCGAAAGCTTTCGGCAAGCTCTATAACCATTCTGCCGGTTTTGGCAGTCTGAATCTCACATAAATCCTTGAACTCTTTTTCAATTATGTATTTCAGCGAATCAATTACAATTCCTTCATCATCTGCAAGAAGTATTTTATACATAAAAATTACCATACCTTTCCGGCTGTTGCATAAGCCAGGGCCATTGGCACAAAGCGATTGCCGACAATAAAATCATTCCTCATGTTCATTTATATCCAGATAAATAATTACCTCTGTTCCGTGACCTTTGCCGTCACTTATGATACTGAAGCAATTGTCATTTTTACAGAAAAGCTTAAGTCTTGCAATACAATTATCCATTGCAACACCATTGTGTGAGCTGCTGCCCGAATGGCTTTCCTCAGCTATTTTACCTGTCATAATCTTTTCGATGGTTTCGGCATCTATGCCCTTTCCGTTATCCTTTATGCTGATACAGCAGACATCATCCAGCCTGCTTACGGAAAGAACTATCTCTCCCTCACCCATCATCTCTCTTATACCGTGATTTACGCAGTTTTCAATAATAGGCTGCAAAATCATACCCGGCATTTCAACCTTCAGAAGAGAACTGTCAATTTCCTTTTTGAAATGAATCTCTCCCGAAAATCTTACGTTAAGAATATAAATATAATTATCAATCAGGCTTATCTCTTCGCCTACCGTTACTGTTTCATAGCCCTTTTTAACATTATAACGGAAAAACTCTCCTACGCTGTGAACATAATCGTAGGTTCTGTCCGCGCCCTCCATCATGGCAAGCTGGGCGCCCGCATTCAGCGTATTAAAGAGGAAATGGGGATTTATCTGCGCCTGCAGATACCTGAGTCTGGCATCCTTCAGATGCGTCTCCATTAAAAGCTCATTCTCTTTGGCCTTCTGCTCCGATTCCATACTGGTTCTTAGCTTCTCAATGTATTCCTGAATATTCTCGGTCATACTGTTGAAGGCACCGGTAACTACGCCTATTTCATCCTGGGATTCAACTGTAAGCGGCTCCACATCGAACTTTCCCTTACCTACAGTTTCAGCCCTTTCTGTAAGCTTTTTAAGAGGCCTTACAAGCTCCGAAGTAAGTCTCGCGGTAAGAATAATACTCATCACGATTACAAGCACCATCGACACATTACTAATCGTTTCGAACATTCGAAGAGTCTTAAGCATCTCACTGTAATTAGCCGAGTTGGTTTTAAACTGTTCGTTATTCAGACCATCGATATAGGTCTTCAGGTAATCATAAAGCTTAGAGGCGTTTTCATAACGGATACGGTATTTTTCAACATTTCGTCCTCGCTTCGCCTCAATCGTCTGGCTTACCACCTCAAGGTATTTTTCAGACATAACCTTGATATTGCGGCCCATTCTGATTGAATTGTCGGCAGAAATACCGCCCTCAAGCTCATCCACCATCAGCATATATTCATTTTCATTTTTATAATACTGAGCCAGCGCATCACTGGTTTTTGTATTGAGATATCCCGTCATGGAATTCTGAACACGTTCAAGCATCTCCGATAAGCTGTTCAGCTGAATATTACCCTTATATACCATATCCATCCTGTCAGACAGGTTGTTAATTCCTATAAGAAGGGCAATATTAACTATCATTATCATCAGATTTACCAGAAGCGAAATTCCTATCATCTTTCCCTGAAGGGACATATTCCGCAGTTTATCTTTCATCTGAACCTGATCCGTTTTGCCGGATTTCCTTCCTCTTTGCCTTTGCTAATCCTCTATGTAACGATTTACATTTACCTGGTTAATCAACGTAAGATCGGTAGCTACATACTGGCTTGTATAGCCGAGCTTTTTATACTCCGAAATCGCATCCACACAGGCGTATCCCATCTGCTTTGTATTTACAGACATCGTAGAATGAATTACATTTCGCTCGATGGCCTTAAGTATTGTCTGCGAATCAAAATAACCAAGTATTGTAACCTCACCAACCTTGTTGTAATCTACAACTGCCTGATAGCAGCTTTCCGTCTCCTGCTCCTCAAGGCATACAATTATGTCCGATACCTCATCCCTGGCAGTAATAAAAAGATTTCTCAGGGATTCTTCGACTGAAAAGCTGTTTGTGGTATCAACTGAAACAACTCGGATTTCCACGGGCTTCGAAGTCTTTCTGTAGGGTGCGTTTTTATCCACCGTTTCCTTCAGGGCCGTATAAACAAGATTCTGTGCATTATCGGCCTCAGATGAGCTAACAAGAACCGTAACCTTGATTTTATCATAGGTAAAATCCTTTTCATCAATCAATTTGTTAATCTGTTCACCGTATTCACAGCCAAGATTGTAAAAACTGATTCCGACAAAGCTGCAGCGGTTTGATGCCGGGCTGTCCGAAAACAGAGTGACCACTGGGATATCCTTTGACATCGCTTCATTTATAAGCTCAGTCATTTTCGGACTGTCATCCGCCTCCACAATAATCCCGTTCACGCCCGAAGCAATGGCAATCTCCATATAATCCTCTTTTGAGTATTTTCTGGAGAGATTTTCACCCATAAGCTCAACAAATATCCCGTCTTCACGCCCCTTATCCGCCGCGCTCTCATATACCGCACGAACAAAAGAGCTTTCATTATCGTCGCAGATCATTGCATAATACGAGGAATACTTCTCGTTAGAAGCAATATTTTTCCGGCTATTCGAAAAACGAATGTATAAAAGGCTGAATGCTACCATTCCCACCAGGAATATTCCGCTGACAATCAGCATCCAGAATGTACTGATACGTTTTTTCATATAAAAGCTATACCTTTCCCAAGCAGCTATCAAAAAAGGCCGTCCGATTAACACCGGATGGCCTTATGTACAGTGTCCGTTTTTAACATTATAAACCCTGTCACAAATTCTTGCAACTAATCTTTCATCGTGTGAAATGAGAATATACGTAAGTCCGAACTCTTTTTTCAGCTTCATAAGAAGCTCCAGAATCTGTTCCTGAATGGTAACGTCCAGCGCAGAAACAGGCTCATCAAGGATTATAAGCTCACGCTTCAATATGAGCGTCAGCGCTATCGCAATACGCTGCCTCTGACCGCCGGAGAGCTCATTTATACTTCTTGAGGCAATCTCCTCTTCCAGCTCAGTCTCCTTAAGCATGCCGACTATTATTTCATGCATCTGCTCTTTACTGAGCTTTTCACTGCTGCCTCTGTTTTGAAGAATAAGCGGTTCACGCAGTATTCTTTCGACCGTAAAGGCCGGATTCAGACTCGAATAGGGGTCCTGGAATACCATCGCCGGGTGCTTGCAGTTGAGCTTTATAGTTCCTTCGGTATACTTTTGAAGTCCTGCAATAGCCTTTACAAGCGTTGTTTTTCCGCAGCCGCTTTCTCCCACAAAGCCTGTGGTCTGCCCCTTAATAAGCTTAAGCGATACATTATCGATAACCTTTCTAAGCTTCTCATCAGAGTTCTTTCTGTTTTTGTAAAATACGCTCAGCTTATCAAGCTCTACAATACTTTCTTTGCTGCCTTCACCTGATTCCTCAAGGAAGGATTTTGTCGTAAATGCCGCATTTAACAGCCTTTTACCGTATTCGGTCTGAGGCTTTGCAAAGCTGCTTTTACCTTCGTCCACATCAATTATCTCTGCGATTCTTCCCTTCTGCATAATCAAAGCCCTGTTTGCAAGCCTTCCGATTACACGCAGGTCATGTGAAATAATGATAATAGAACAGCCGTATTTTTTATTGATTTTCTTAAAAATATCAAGTATTACATCCGCCACATTTGCATCAAGTGCAGTGGTCGGTTCATCCGCTATGATAATCTCGGCTCTCGCAACAAGTGCCATTGCAATGATTACACGCTGGCGCATACCTCCGCTCAGCTCATGAGGATACATATCATAAAGCTTTTCCACCTCATGAAGTCCTGTATCCTTCATTGCCTCAAGCACAAGTCTTTTCTGCTCGTCCTCAGGCATATCGGCAGCATGTATATCAAGGATTTCATCAATCTGCACGCCTATCTTCTGCACAGGATTCAGACTGGTCATTGGCTCCTGAAATACATATGCCAGCTTGCCGCCGCGAAGCCTTCTGTATATATTTTCCGGAATTACGGTAAGGTCGGCATAGCCCTCCTCATTAAATTTCAAATCATCCGAATCATATTTAACCGACGAAAAGCATTCCTTATCAAGTAAAATACTGCCGCCGGTAATAACTGCCTTTTCCGACAATATTCCCATAATACTCATTGCGGTAAGACTCTTACCTGAGCCTGACTCGCCTACCACACCGAGTATCTCGCCCTTCTCAAGGTCAAAGCTGACAGAATGAATTGTTTCATCAATTCCGCTGTCCTCGATAAAGCCCACCTCAAGATTTTTCACAGAAAGAACCGGATGCTTACAAAGCTCGCCCGCATTAGCGCAGGAAGCTGCCGCTTCAAGTTCATTTTCATGCAGCTTCGCAATTCTTTTCTTAACATGAGCCAGATTAATGCCCGAAACACCGATATTTTCACTGATTATGGTAATTCCGAGAATAAAAATAATCATTACAAGGCATGTACTGATTTCATACCAGGGTGCCCCGAAAATAAAGGTTTTCGCCTCTGAAAGCATACGGCCGAGGCTGGGGTCGGGCGGCTGTACGCCAAGTCCCAGATATGACAGACCTGCCTCCGCCAGTACCGCATTGTTAAGTCCCACCAGCATTGACGAAAAAAGAATCGGTAAGGTATTAGGCAGAATATGTACAAAGATGATACGAAGATGGTCTGCTCCCATCAGTCTGGCATTAAGCACATAATCCTTGTTACGTTCCTTTAAGAATTCGGCACGCATAATTCGCGCAAAGCTCGGAATAAAAACGAGTCCTAAAGCTATGCAGATATTCCAGGTACCCTTATCAAGAAGGCTCACAACCACTAAAGCCAGCAGAATACTCGGGAATGAAGCCAGACAGTCATTGACTCTCATCAATACCTCGTCCACTACACCGCCGAAATATCCGGTCAGTGCACCGACAAGAGTTCCTATAGCTGCACCTGCCGCCACGGTAAAAAGTGAAATGGCAAAGGTAATGGCAGCACCGTTCATTACACGGCTGTATATATCACGTCCGTAGTCATCCGTTCCGAAAATATGAGAAAAGGAAGGTGACTGCAAAAGCATCGAATAATTAATCTCATTCGGGTCATATATTTGCCAGACAAGGCTTACCAGAACCGGTAAAGCCACAAGAAGAGTCAGGAAAATGCCCACTAGCATGCTAATATTCACTTTTTTGTATTTAAGCTGCTGCATTTTCTTTCCTCCTCTCCGTCAGATTTTTCATTTTAAGTCAGAGTATTTTTAATTAAGTTCTCGGATCAATCAGCTTATAAATGATATCCACAAGGAAATTGACCGTTATAACAATTATCGCGATATACATTACTATTGCCTGGACGACATTGAAATCACGATTTGCGATAGAATTAACAAGTAAAAGGCCAAGACCCGGCAGGTTGAAAACCTTTTCAACCATAATACTTCCGGCCATAACCTCTGCTACAATCAGACCGATAAAGGTAATAACGGGAAGCAGGGAATTCTTCAAAACATGCTTCCACATAATTCCGTTCTGCGAGTTGCCCTTTGCCTTAGCCGTTCTGACATAATCAAGCTTCAGCTCTTTTTTAACGGAGGTTTTCATAAATTTAACCGTCATCGCTATTTTGGGAATAGCTACCGCAAGAGCGGGGAAGAAAAGACCCTGTATAAACTCCCGGAAACCGTCTCCGGGACTTGTATATCTTCCCGGAACAAAAAGGTTCAGAATAATTCCGAACAAAAGTGTAATCAGGATGCCCTGTACAAATGAAGGCACCGCCATAAATACAAGCGAAATCCAGTCAGAAACCTTATCTACAATTCCTCCGGGCTTCTTTGCACAGATAAGTCCGATAGGAATAGATAATACGGTAATCATCAAAATTGATAAAAGTCCGAGCCAGAGCGTAACAGGCAGCCTCTGACCGATAAGCTCCGATACGGTAATCGGACCATATTTTATCGACACTCCCAAATCACCGGTAAAAACACCACCAAGCCATGAGAAAAACCTAACAACTATATTTTGATCATAGCCGTATTCGGCTCTGAGCTCTGCTATCTGCTCCGCCGTGGCATCGGTTCCAAGCTTGGATACAGCCGCATCTCCCGGAATAATTTGAAAAAGGAAGAAGGAAAGTAAGGCTACACAAAACAATGTGAGCACAAATGAAATCAACTTCTTAACGTAGTAATTCATCTTCTTTCCTCCTTCCGTATTAAATTTTATTTTTTGAAATAAATAGTGCTCATATCCTGAACATAGATAGGATAGAACTTGTAGCCGCCGAGCTTGGGATTAACCGCAACAAGCTGTGCGGGACTCTGGATATACGCAGAAGCCGCATCCTCTGTAAGAAGCTTCTCACACTGCTTGTAGTAGCCTGCCTTCTCGTTCTCATCTGTGGCCTGCTTAGCCTTCTCAAATAACTCATCAAACTGTGCATTTGAGTAGTTCATAAAGTTCTTTGATGATGTTGTGGGATAGAATCTCAAAACATCTGAAGGTGCAAGCTTTGAATCAAGACCGATAACTGTTGTCTCAAACTGTCTGCCTGTGTAAACATCCGAAAGCCATGTAGCCCATTCAACAAGTTTAATCTTTGCATCAATTCCTGCCTTTGCAAGCTGTGAAACAATAACCTGTGCTGTCTTTACATGGAAATCATAGTTTGAAGGAACTGTAACAGTAAATGAAAGACCTTCAGCATAGCCGGCCTCCTTCAAAAGTGACTTAGCCTTCTCGAGATCGTAATTATAATTTGATACAAGTGACTTATCATAATACTTCTCGAAGCTGGGGAACATATTTGTTCCGACAATCTCGCCCTTTCCGCCTGCAACGACATTCAGAATCTCCTGTCTGTCAAGTGCATAGCAGATAGCCTGACGTACTCTGATATCATCAAAGGGCTTCTCGGCATTGTTAAGGAAAAGAGCCTGAACAAGGTTCATGGTTCCGTCCATAATATCAAATTTACCGTTGAGCTGTACTGCCTGCTCATTGGTTAAATAAGGGAAAAGGTCGATGCTTCCTGCCATAAGCTCAAGGAATGCCGCATCTGTACCTGTTGTAATCTTGAAATTTACCTTATCAAGATAAGGAACACCGTTTACATAATAATCTGCGTTCTTCTCAACTACGAAGCTTACAAGAGGCTCGTAGGATACGAACTTAAAGGGACCGGTTCCGACCGGCTTTGTTGACTGCTCATTGTAGTCACAGGGTATGATACTGCAGGTGAAGAAACCAAGCATTTCGCTGTTTGGCTCACTTAAAACTACTTCAACACCATTTTCAGTTTTGTTAATTTCGGAGATAATAGAAAAAGCCGATAAAACTAAGACTTCAGGATCGGAAGTCTCAAGCTTACCGGCAATGCGATTTAACGAATATATAACATCGTCTGCTGTTACAGTCTTTCCGTTATGGAATTTCACATTCTTTCTGAGTACGAAGTTGTACTTCAGACCATCCTCTGAAATTGCATAGGATTCTGCAACCGCAGGAACAAAATTTCCATTCTCATCAACCTTAATCAGGCCTTCAAAAATGTTATACAGAACTTCCTTCGTTCCTGCCGCAACTGCCTTATGTGGGTCAAGACTATCTAAATCCTGGGTGATACCTACTACTATTTCTCCTCCGTAACTAACTGAACCATCGGTATTGACCGTTTCCTCCGTATTGCTTTTGCATGCGCAAAATGCCATCGAAGCAACCAGCAGCATCATGAACAGAAGTACTTTTTTCATGATACTATTCTCCTTTTGGTTATTACAGGTATAAACCTGTCTTGTTATTTACAGCTTGAAGTATACTCATTTCGTTATATATTGTCAATATTTTATTTTTATACTCTTATTTATCGGCATTTTCCCGATTCTTCTTTTCTCTTCCGCCTAAGCTGCCGGAATTAAAATTACCGTGACCTCCGCCAAAGCCACCGAAGCCTGTATTTGAACTATTTGAAGTAATTGTGGAATTAATAGTCAGTTCACATACCGTGTCTCCGTTCGCGGTAACAGTATAGCTTTCTCCTGTAATTAATTTGGGAGAGCTGATCATAACACATGCGGAGCTCTTCGCATTCTTGAAGCCCAGTAAGAGTTCATCACCGTGCATAAGATTTATCTCGGTACCTGCTTCATAGTTTTTATCAAAATAAACCATAAGAACATTCTGTGTTGATTCCTCCTCAAAGTTTTCAATCATTCCGGACGAGCCGCTTGCAACTAGTACGCCGCCGCTGATAATGGCAGTTCCGTCATGGTCAACCGCAGAATTCATATTTTCGGTAGGACCGTCAACGAGTACCAGTCCACCGCTGATGTATAAAGCGCCGTTAGAATCTACACCGTCACCGTTTGCATTAATATAAATATTACCGCCCGTTATAGAAATCACCGCATTAGATGAAGCCCCAAATCCGAAGCCGCCTCCCATGTTGCCGGGCTTTCTGCCGGCTCCTGTTTTCGTGCTTTCAGAGTCTGACGATGCAGCAGTCTCATCCTCTGAAATATCCGGCCTTCCCTGCCAAAATCTGTCCATAGCAAACTCTCCCGGAGTAAGATTGCCCGGGTCTACACTATTAGGATCAAAATCCGGGTCAAAATTTTTGGGTTCAAAATCACTTGGATTAATATTACCGAAATCCAAAGCATTCATATCCGTATTATCCACATTAAAGTTCTTAAAATCAAAATTAGCACCCGGCAAGTTGTTAAATCCATTAGCCTCCGAGTTAGACGCTGCGCTGGCATTTATACCGTCATCATTCGAATAAACCATAATATCGCCACCATTAATGGTAATCTTCTCTGCTTCAATGCCCTCATAGGACTTGTTAATCTTAATCGTACCATTATCTATGATAACTGAATTATCTGCATGAATGCCATCATCTCCCGAAGAGACTGTTATAGTTCCTCCGGCAATAAGAACAGCATTATCAGCATGAATCGAATCATCATTTGTGTTAATGCTAATATCGCCGTTCTCTATGTATATTACGCCCTTTGACTTTATGCCCTTAGAGCTTACGGCTGAGGAATCATCAGAGCTGCCTGCTCCCTGCCAGGGATTTCTTCCGAAGCCCTCCTGCAGGCTTTTAGCCTCTCCTCCGCTGCAGCTGATATCTATTTTACCGGCAAAAATGTTAACATCACCATTTACTGAGATTCCGTCTTTCTCCGAATTAACGGTTAACGAGCCTGAATTTATTACAAAATACCCCTTGTTTTCCTTATCCGAGCTGGCTTTAACCGCATCTCCCAGAGAACTTATATTAACGTCTGCACCTGCAATTATTACTCCGTCTTTACACTTAATTCCCGCAGCACCCGAATTAATCGAAATATTACCTGACACGAGTCTTATATCGTCCTTTGAATAAATACCTTTTACATTATCCGAATTAATTGTCAGCTGACCTGAACCATTGATTGTAATTGTACTCTTTGAATAAATGGCGGCGTTTGTGCCGCTTGTAAGGTAATCCTCCTCAGACTCTTCAGACTCGGAATCTGTAACTGCAGCTTCCTCTTCCTCCTCCGTTTTTTCTGTTTTAGGACTCTTATCCCTCAAATAATTCGTCGAATTATCCGCAAGGGTAATAATAAGCTTATCACAGTTCTCAGCAATTATAGCTGCCATCGTCGAAGAGCTTATATCGATTCCGTCCAGTATAAGACGGACATCATCCTTTTTGTCCGCAGAAATAATGATACGTCCGTTTGCACAGCTTCCGGATAGCAGATAATCTCCCGCCGAATTAATAGTCACTGTCCTGCATTTGCTTCCATTTTCATCAATTTCACTGTATTCGGCTCCATTTCCGGAAATAGCAGCCTCCGAATCCGAAAAAACAATCCTTGTGCATTCTGAAGCATTATAATCAACCGCCGTATCTTTTTTCTTTAATTCTATTGATAAGGGATTATAATCAGATATTTTTGAATATACGCCGGCAGCACTATTCCCACTATCATTGTTCTGATTGCTGTTATTCTGTGTGGCATCACCCTGTCCAACAAGGTTTTGAGAATTTGTACTGTCATTTCCTGTCTGACCGTCAGAATTCGTTTTACCGTCCGATTCTGCTGACGAAATTGTGTTATCATCCTCCGGAAAATATATAGAATTCCCGACATTCTCCCCTGCCTGATTATCAATACTAGCAGGGGATTCAGTATTAGATTCATTTTGAGTATTCTTATCGCTGCAGCCAACCATCAGTGAAAACACCAACAGGATCACTGCAATATCAGTCATGTACTTTTTCATATTACTTTCCCAACGGACAAAACCGACCTTTCTCTTTAGTATAGTTTAGTACAAGAAAAGAATATCGATTTTTTATGTTTTAAAAACGAAAAAAATATGAAAATAATGTGAAAATCGAAGAGAATTCAAACTTTATAAATATACTTTGACAAACAGCGAAAAGATTAGTATAATAACCCTATGAATGTTTCCGATGGGACCGCATACACCCGGACGAGACACCCGGTGATTACAGATGATGCCGTACCCTAGCGGTCTGATTCCCTTTTCACCGCTGATTTCGGTTTTGTGTTGTTTTCATGCTCCGACTGTAATAAAAACATCGGCTTGAAACCGACGCAAAATCGTCATTGGAAATTGGAATAAATTGCATATCAGGACCACCGGCTTAGCCGGTGGTTTGCTCTGCGGCTATAAGCCGCTGTTTC
>JAKSRW010000039.1 GCA_024403355.1 Lachnospiraceae bacterium | reverse complement strand
TGTTCGGGACTTTCACCCGTTAGAGCGCGCCCATGGCGCGCAAACTAAAAAAGGCTTCAGCCCATAAAGGGATGAAGCCAACACCTTTTGACCTAATAATTAGTCTAAATCACCCTGAACATTTCTCTTATGCTCACATGTGTAGGTAATTGAGCTAACGGTAGCTGTACCGTTTGTACCATAGAATAATACATTAAATCTGAAATTGTCACCGCTGTTGTATGAATCAGCAAGAAGGTTACGAACAAGTACAAGATTGTTGTTATCCTTTACTGTTAACTCCCAAGCGGGCTTTCCGTCAAATCCGTTGTAGCTTGCTCTGCCTGTTGAACCAACCTCAACTACGATACCGTCAATTTCAACCTTTGAAACTGTATCACCTGAGAATGAAATATAAATAGTAGTTGATGCAGAAATATGCTTAACTGATGTGCTGTGAACACCGTACAGCTCATAAGCAGCCTTGTTCCAGCCGGGATTGTTTGTTGTTGAGTTTGAAGGAACAGGTGAAGCTACAATTGTCCAGCACTCACCGGCAGCATCGATAGGTGAACCGCTGACATTTGCTGCATATACACCCTCAGCAAGATCATCATTCATAAATACCATAGGCTTCTCGTAATTCATAATTATTCTCCTCTTCTAAACAATTCTGCATAGTGCAGAAAATTAACCTATAAATCCATATACCTTTGCTAGTACTGCTTGATTATACAACCCTCTATCAGATATGTCAAGCGTTAATTTGTGTTTAAACTAACATTGCATATGTTGATTAGTTTATTTTTATTTTATAATTTCAATATTTTAATTTAATAATTGAATATTTACAGTTTTTTCTCGAAAATTCTGAGTTTTTTTACAAGCTTACCTCTTTGAGCAGCATTTTTCATATATTCCTTGGCGGAAGCATTATTTCTTGCGGTCCTGTTGTTTTTCAAAAACTTCACAAGAGTGGCTATCCACAGTCCCGGCCAAAGAAGAAAAACCTTAGCTGCTTTAGGATAATTCAGCTTTGTCTGATGGTGAAACTCCCGTACATATGCGGTCAGACCGCTTCCTCTGAGCGCAACCATCCGGCTCCCGTCATCGCCTCCAAACTCACCTGCTGCCAGAACCTCATTCATGAGCTCCTTCATAGAAGATGCAAGTCCCCCGGATGGCTTTTCAAGATAACCTTTTTTGTCACCTGTCTCCATCCATGAAACATTCTCGTATTTCAGGCCCAGATATTTTACACAAAAGGCAGTGATTACATCCGAGAAATGCTTTACTCCCGTATCCTCTGCCAGCTTTATATATCTCTCATGACGGACAATCAGATCATCCGCCCTTCGCTCTCTCTCCGTACCGTCCTTTTCAAAACGGTTCCAGATTACTACCCAGTCGCAGAGCAGCTTCAGACCAAAGCCCGCATACAAAAAGTGCTGCAGCATATGAAGCATAAGCTCATATGCATGGAAGGCCGTATCAAGCATCGGTACATCGACACCCATAACATTTTTCGTCCTGATATGCCTTTCACAGCGCGGTAAAAGACCCTCAACAAATTTATTTATTCCTGCATCATCAAAGGGCTCGGCAAGCATAGTATGAAGCTCAAGGGTTATCCCCTCGGAATTGCTCATAACTATATGATGGTTTGTAAACTGCTCCTCTTCAATAGTAAAGCCCAGCGCCTCCATCACCTTTACAGCTGCCGGGGCCTTTTCTCTGTCCGTAATAAGAATATCAATATCAGAACTCTTTCTAAGCTCCGGAACCGGATAATAGCTCGAGGTAGCAATGCCCTTCAGAATACAGCATTTAATATTTTCTGCCTGCAGCCCTTCAATAATCTGCTTGTCCATAACAAGAAATCTGTAATTATTTGTACAGACATTACGGGCCGCATTTTCACACTCTATCTTTGCATATGCCGGAACATTCTCTAAATCACATAAAAGATCATATAACAGGCAAAGTACACTGTGAGCCTTTGCCTTTTTTACCAGTGTGATCCACTCCTGGTCCCTGTACGGGGAAAGCCTCTTATTCAGCTCATCAACTATTTCCCCGTAGTTTTCCTCGCCACGGTTCAGTGCGGCCGAAAGCATCATAAGTAAAATATTATCCATTTTCAGCCACACCCTTTCATAATAATAAGCATGCTTTTCAGGCTGTACCGCAAATTTTTGGCTCAAATTTGCGTATGAAAAATTTATTTTTCATACTATTATCTAAACTCAACCATTAGCCTGAAAAGCTTCTCCCACTGGTCAAGTATCTTATCTTTTTTAAATTCCTGAAGTTTGATTCTGCCTTTTTCGCCCATCTCGGCACGTTTCTGGCTTCCGTTGCCTATCATTTTTGCAAGACATTCGGTAAATGAATCAACATTTCCCGCTTCAGCCAGATACCCGCTGACATTATCTTCCACAGCCTCCGAAACGCCGGCTTTACAGTTGAAGGCAACTATCGGCAGTGAGTAGGCCATTGCCTCAAGTAAAACCATGGCAAAGCCCTCATTTCTTGACGGAAGCACAAAGATATCCGCACGCGCATAATAGTCCTCGACATTTCTCACACTGCCCTCAAAGCGAACATGCTTAAGACCCGCATCCTCAGCCTGCTTTTCCAGTGCTGCTCTTTCCTCACCGTCACCCACCAGAAGCAGTGACCATTCCGGATATCCTTTTTCCAGCGCAGCCCAGCTTTTCAAAAGCATATCATAGCCCTTTATTTTCGTCAGACGGCCTACGGCAAGTATTATCTTCTCCTTCTTTACCGAAAGCGCAGGCTCTTCAAAAACCGCAGGATTATAGATTCTCTTCAGTCTGCAGGAAGGATTCAGATTCTCACGGTAATAGCGTTTGTCCTCATCAGAGAGAACTACCAGACAGTCGGATTTTCTGCTTACAGTTTTTCTGGCCAGACTTCTGAGTCTCTGATTATGGTCGAATTTTGTAAAATAATTAAAGTGCTCCCAGGATATCCAGTACCTTATTCCGCAGCGCTTTCGCAAAATTCTGGAATAAAAGCAGAGAATAATATCAACATCAATAAGGTATTCCGGCTTTTCATCATCAAGAATTCTTTCCATGTACTTCAGATTTCTCAGAATATCCTTCTGAAGTCCGCGTGAACAAATCCAGTATACCTTTATAGCCTTGTTCAATTCGTAATATGAGTCTCCTGTACCGGTCAGGCTCATAATCATTATTTCATGGCCGCGCTCGGCAAGCCCGTTTGCAATAATTGACAGAACTCTCTCAGTTCCGCCGCTGTGGCTCAGATTACCACTGAAAAAAGCTATTTTACTCATTCTGCCTCCTCCTCAAGATCATAGTATCCCTTTGGCCAGATGGGACTCGGATACTTGTTGGGTGGAATCATCAGTTCAGGATTAAATACCGCAAGCTCGTAGAGATTTCTGGGATTCTGAATCAGATAATAGCATACAAAATCATCATCCTCATAATAGGTATGCAGCTCATTCGGATACATCTGATTGAACTTTTGGCACCAAACATAGAGCTTTGACATAACAACCGTTCTAAGCCATTCGGTGTTGTAAACGCTCGCATCGAGAGGGAAGCCGTCGAAAAATACGTCCGATAAGGGCTCCTGAATTATAGACTTATAGATATCCGGACACTGACTTGCCACATGCTCGTCCAACTCCTCGCCGCCGTCATAAAGCTCTCTGTACTTTTCATCCGCAATCCATCCGGGTCCTGTAAAAATATGACGCTGCGCACGTCTGATAGGATGCTTTTCAACATATATAAAGAGATACTCGGAAGGTATACTGTAACTCTTCGCCTCCGCTGCATTTACGAAATTAATTATCTCCTCATGATATCCGTGGCCCATCTGCTGATAATACTCATCCGTTGTAGACACAATGGTAAAATTATCGTTAGCCTTCATATCATCTATGATGGACTTGGTTACAATTACCGCACTGTTATAACGGGTAAGCTCGAACATCATATATCCATGGAAAATACCCGTAATCTTCGTTAAAGCATATATAAAAACAACACCGGCCACCGTTGCAGGCTTTCCAAAGCGTTCCACGGCATCCTCAGGTAAGAAATATACTGCTATGTCAACCGGTACAACAAACAGACACAAAGAGCCCAGCTGTGCAAAAATACATACACGGTACCACTCAATAATATAAGGGATTCCGAGATTTTCGGCACAGAACATGGCAGTAAATATAACAGCCATCAAAACCATTGCCGGATAACCTGCGAAACGTGAAAGATCCGTATCATCCTTGTAACGCTTTTTTCTGAGATAAAATATTACCCTTAATGCTATCCATGCCGCCAATACCATAAAGCTTGCGACAATGAATACTATAGCCCTTGTTTTGCCGTAAAGCTCCACATAGCCCTGTTCGTAAAGAATACTAATCTTCTCCCCAAGACGTTTAAAAACAGATTTTTTCTTTACAGGCACTTTTCCGATTTCTGTCAGATCCTTTTCTTTTTCACTCTCAATATCCAAAAAAGCATCCTTAACAGCATCCCATTCCTCCGCTGTCGAAATAACGGTACCTGTACCGATACTAATTACCGCCTCATCTTCCGGCTCTTCCTTTTCTTCCTCAGGTGCGGCATCCATAATACTTATAGCCCAGCCTATTGAGCTCTGAAATTCCATTCCCTCAGCAAATGCCCCTGCCATGGGAATAACCGCTATAAGTACACCAAATAATATCGAACTGATAACAGGAATAAATATTTTTTTGAAAAATCCCTTAATAAATACCTTGCCCGGCATAAATATAACCGTAAAAAGGCAGAGCAGGAATGTAAAAATAGTAGTATAAAAATGACAACTGATAGTGGTTGCAAGACAGAAAATAAAAATGAAAAGAGAATCATTTTTAAAACATCCGGGCACAAAACGTAAGCTTTTTACTGCCAAATCCTTCTTAGCTTCTGTTCGTTCCCGCAGGAATTTAATCAGAAATGCCACACACAAAAACATTGCCGGGAAACCAAATTCCTGGGGCATAGTCCACTGCAGACGTGAAAAGCTTGTTACCGCATACTGCTCCTTTACATCAACTGTCAGAAATAATATCAGAACAAGATAAGGAGAATATTTCCAGGTAAATAATTCCCTAAGCATCACCATCAATGACACAAGTATAATGGCTGCCTGAATTCCCGCAGTAAACAAATACAGACTCTGGATATCAACTCCGAAAAGCATGTTTTCGCACGCTAAGAAACAGTGCATTCCCTCAGGATATATACCTGCGGAAAAAATATCTCCGACCGTAAGATCATAGGTCCACGCATGATGAACGTACATATCACCGATACCATAGGATCTGTCGGCAAATGCAGCCGTCGAGAAATAAATCATTCCGAAAAGAACCAAAGCGGCAAGCAGTAAATAGTCAAACCAATGACCCTTCATAAATGCAAAGAAAGCATTTTTGTACTGTATTGCCTTTTTCTTCAAAAAGCTGAAAAAATCAGAAAAAAGAGTCTTGATACCATAGGTTCCCGTAACAAGGTTCTTCATCCTTTTTTGGGTAAGTCTGGTGATCCTTTTTCCTTTTAACAAAGCAAAAATAAATATACCGAAGAAAATTATTCGAACAGACCACTTATTCAGCAGATGTATCAGACCCAGCCCCAAAATAACAGAATTGACCAGTGTGACCATCACAACGGTACAAAAAGCAAACCTATATGTCCTTGTCTTTCCGCTCAGATGCTTTTTAAATACAACCGAGGGCCAGACATAAAGCAGGAACAGATAGATTATCACAATTTTTGTATATTCTAAAGCCCAGTAAAATATCTCCACCAAATACTACCTCATCAGTTATTATTTCTCAAATGCCCCAAGAAAAATCCTTTCAGATTCTCTGTCTGCATTTGCAAAATAAATTGTTTTTCCATCCGCAAGCTGCTTTGCGGAAATGTATATATTACCGTTTTCGGGGGCGATAACAGCTCTAATTACAGCCTTTGTTCCCGATTCGCAGCTCCTTAAATCAAAATCAGGGATACACTTTTCCACGCCGTTTTTTCCCTGATATTCTATTTCGATACTGCAGGCCCTGTAAATATTTGCAAAGCCCGTATTTTCTATTGTGACCGAAATCACATACTCAACATTGTTACATTTTTTTAACGCCGCACTACGGATTATGAATCTGTAACCCAGATGAGCACCGATATAATCAAAAAGACTCTCCCCATTCCATACAGAGGTCGATACAAGCTTCTCCTTTTTCCAGTAATCAAGAATTCTTTTATCGTGCTCCCTGTTAAGATAGGTTATATGAGTTCTGGTAAGCTCATTAATATAATCCGGAAGCTGATTTTTCCTGAAGGCCGCCTCATCATAAAGAGCCTCTCCGCCATTGGGCACCTGTCTGCATATATGATTTTGAAAGGCAATTTCAGCCTCACGGCACCAGGCCTGACTCCAGCCCATTTCCTCCCTGTCACCCTGAAGACTATAGGTTCCGAGATCGGTATCCGAGCCAAACATTCCGTCATTAAAGAGTCCGAGACCATCAGGCTGAGGTTCGTTTCCGTCATATCTTATTCTTCGGATTCGTCTCCACTGAACGGGCTTTCTGACCGCCATAAACATTTCCTGCCCACGGCCCTTCTCAATCTCCGCCTCAATTTTTCTCAGCTTATCTTCATCGACAAAACGTGAGGAATGCATTTCTCCCCAATTGCCCACGAGAAGGCCCTGAAAAACAAAGATTTCCTTGGAAACCGAGTCCAAAAATTCGGAAACCTGACCCGCATGCTCTAAAACATTAGCAAAAAATGCAGGCTCTCTCTCTGAAGCATGTCCCTCATGATCATAGACAATACGCAGAATAATATCCTTACCGCGCGACCTGAAATAATTGATAATCTTCTCCATGCGGCCATAATGCACCTGTTCAAGGTAGCCCTTCGATACAGCGCCTATATTTATTATCAGCTGTACAAGACTGTCCTCAAAATCGGGAAGCACTTCAAACGGTGTAAAATCAGGTTCTTCCTCTATCATAAAATAGAAAATCCTACACCAGCCTCTGCAGGGATTATTAATCGGGCGCAGACTTTCCTCAAACTCCGCACTCGTAAAATTTTTATTTTTAAATATTTTTTGAAACAGTTTCATCTGGCAGTACATCTCCCTGACTACTGTGATATACCTTCACCGTCATCCAAACGGCAATTATGGAATACATCATTCTGAACATATATATAATAGGCTTAATCACACCCGAATGCATACTTTTTCCTTCAGTTCTGTAATGCATAACCGCGGGTATTTCTTCAACCTTAAAGCCTAAAAGCAGCATCTGAAGAATCATGTTTGCATCAGGGTATTTATCGTCAAAATTAGCATACTTTGAATAAAAGGTAAAAGCCCTGCTGTTAAGAATCTGAAGACCTGAAATCGGATCCGAAATTCTTTTTCCCGTAAAAAGCTTTATAAGTCCTCGAAAGAAAACATAGGCGATCTTTTTCATCACTCCCGCATGGTACTCAGAGCTGCCCTCCATATATCTGGAGCCCAGGACAATATCCGGAGTTCTGCCGTTATTATCCGCGCAAATAATCCTTTCATAGAGCTTCTTAATATTACAGATATCATGCTGTCCATCGGCATCCATCTGAATCAGATACTTATAACCCTTTTTTACAGCATACTTATAACCGATCTGCAGACCGCTGCCATAGCCCATGTGATAAATATGAGTCACCACCGCATGCCCGCGTTCTCTTACAAGCCTTTCGGTATCATCCTTAGAAGAATCATTCATCACCAGAATATCCGCTATTTCCGATATCTCCGGGTTTTCAAGCTGCTCAAGCAGTCTGCCGATTGTTTTCTCCTCATTATATGCAGGTATAATTATTAAAATGTCTTTTACAGCTTTTTTCATATAAATAACCATACCTTTCGTTTATATACCATTTCACTCTAAAGCTCCAGCAGCTTGTTAATATTTCTGCCGGTCTCCTGATTTTTCTTTTCCTCCTCTGCCGCGAACAACGCACACTTCTTTTCGTCGTATAAAAGCTCTAAAACGGCGTTCGCAATACCTTCCGGCGTCAGCTCACACACCAGTCCGTCAACACCATCTGTCACCTGCTCACGATTTCCGCTGCAATCAGAAACAATAATGGGTCTTTTCAGAATCTGAGCCTCCTGCACCGCAATGCTCTTCCCCTCGTAACGACTGCAATGAACATAGATATCCGACTGCTTAAGATATGGGTATGGATTTTCAACGGCTCCGCAGAGAATAAAAATATCTTTAAGCCCCTTTTCCTCAACCAGCCTCGTAAGTCTGTCCCTGCAGGGTCCGTCGCCTAACACAAGCCAACGTATATCGCAGCCTTTTTCACGGATAAGCCTGCAGGCTTCTATCGAAATATCAAAAGCCTTCTGTTCCGTAAGGCGGCCTATGGTCATAAGGGTCTTTACATTATTATCGGCAGTCTTTGTTAAATCCTCAAGACAGAGCGGCTCATTTGCCTTTTCGCGTATACCTTCCACATCAATAATATTATAAAAAATATCTGTTCTCGCAAGGCATTCGGGATATCTTTTCACAAATACATCCCGCACCTCCCCCGATACCGCAAAGATTTTATCAAAAGTAAGATAGCAGTCCCTGTCAAGCTTACGTGTATATCCGGCCAAATCATAATCAATATGAACAAAGGCTGCCTTCTTCTTAGCATTAACATGGTCAGATACATAGTATGCCGAAGCCCCCTCAATATATGAAACGGCAAGGTCATACTCTTTTTCAAAACGAATTGCTCCATCCGAAATCACGCGCCATAAAAGCTTATCAGGAAGAATCCGCCCGGAAAATAGCATTTTAACAAAATTCCCCAGAAGATACGGGAAAAGTCTGATTATATTCGCCCTCTTAAACAGCGCTTTGATAACCGATTTTCGCAGAATCTTCCTGCCCTGCTTATCATGCACCGGCGAATAATTGTATTTCTCATTGAGAAGCTTAACTCCCTCGGGAATTTTTGCCGCAAGCTCCCCCTGTCCTGTCATTACAAACAAAGAGATCTCATATTCACTTTTATCAATTCTCCTTAAGAGCTCAAGAAGCGCCACCTCAGCGCCTGCGAGCCCCATCGTATTTATGACAAAAAGAATCTTTTTCAAGAAATCACCCTTTTATTTTCTTTTCAAGCTCGTCTATCTGTGCCTGAAGGTCCTCTATCTCATGATTAAGCAAGGATACCTGCATGGACAGCTCGTTTATTTTTCTTGTATGGACAGAAACAGCACTGCTTATACTGAATATTCCCGCGAATACGCACAAGCCTATAATCACTAGCAGTATAAGCCCTTTCGTACTCATCAGCTCTATCCATCCGTTCGGTCTCAGAACTATACCCGCAATAATCAGGACTATAGCTATCAATCCCCAGGTCAGGCATGCATTTACTTCCAGCTTTTTCTTTGCCAGTGACATAATTGTTAAAATCAATACAAAAACACCGGCTCCAACCAGTATCAGCTGTACAACCAGTCCGTAATTCATCTATGCACCTGCCTTTCCGGGAACAAACGAGTCTTTATTTATTCTCTGTTTTTTCAAAATTCAGACTGCTGTCAGTATTCCTTCCGAACTCAGTCCTTGTCATTTTTTCAGACTCCTCAGCGGCAAATTTTGCCTGTCTCTGTCTTACATAAGCTTCCTGCTTCTGCTGCTCGGTCTTGTCATCATCATCGAAGAAATCCTTGATGCTGATCCAGCCGTCATTACGTTTAAGAGACTGTGTAGCAGCATCCTCCGCCTCTTCAATAGCAGAAGGATCCAGCTCCTCGTCACTCATCTTAGCCCACTCCCTGTAATCGGTCTTCTTGCCCCACTTGCTGTAGCCCGCGGTCTTAAACTTATCATATACAAGATTCGAAGGCATTTTACCCTCGCCATGCTTCATAAGTGAACCATTACAGAAAATATGCACATCAAGATTTTTTTCAATATAACGAAGTCTGAAATATGCTACGGTAAAGCCGCAGAATGCTCCGAATATGAGGCCTGCGCCATACCAGATGGTAATAAAGTTACTTGAAACAACAGACCCTGCCAGTGTTGAAACGCAAAATACCGTTGCTGCTATGGTTGAACCCGTCAGATCATTAAAGTAGTAAAGGAAAATGATCAGCGAGTACATCAGGATCAGTATAAAATACCCTACTGCCAGGCAAGGATAAATCTGAAGAATTAATCCGCCAAAGCCCAGCTCAGGCATAAAGATAATGCACAAGAGATAAACTACTACCGAAACAATGAACTGAATACGAACCAGGTTCATAACCTCGGTTTTAAGCTGGTCAAACATTCTTCTTTTCGCATTTTCAATATCCATGCCTCGTCCACCGATAACAGCCTCAGAATAAGCCTTATAACGCTCATGGAAATTCATTTCAACTCGTGAAATAAAAATAACACTGGAAGAAATATTGGTAAACATCGCAATACATGAAGCCATATCGTATGAAGGCATACATACAAATGACTTTGCAACAACCATATGCAAATCCGATGCCCAGAATACAAAGTTATGAATATAAAGACCGAGTGTGTAAAGGAAGTTTGTTGCAATCAGTCTCTTATATTTTTTAAAATATCTCAATACTGCCTTGTAGTGTCCGCTGTTCTGTCTGAAATAGCTTCGCACAAGGGCATACTCCAGTACACCGGTTATAACAAAGCCTACATCCAATGAAATAATCATCGCATAGGTTGTATTTACGCCAAATACTTTACTCAGCACCAATGAAAGAATTACTGCCACCAGCATACCTATAAGGAAAAACAAAGATATTTTGCTGTAATCCTTACAGATTGAAAGGTAAAGCATAGAATAAAATACCAGCACAAGCGCCATGTATCCGCAATATCCGCAGAATACAAAAGCGACAGGAACATCACCCGCTATTATCTCCCAAAGACAGAAGGGAATTCCCAAAAGGCTGCTAAAGCCGGTATTTATGAGCAGTCCCACATAAAAGCAGGGCATTATGTCCTCATAACGGTCTTCATAAATTATATCCGAAAGGTATTTTGAAAGCACCGCATTAAAAGGCGATGCACTAAGCAGACCAAATACAAAAATATAAAGTACAGTACACGCATAAAGCTCGCGGCTGAAATAATTAAGGACAGAATAATCAAGGATTATCTGCATCACCATAACAGCTGCGATAACCAGGAACATAGGTGCAACAGTAATTATTGTACTGTAACCAAAGCCGACCAGGTTTGTGGTAATGGTATTTTTATTATATATTCGGTTTAGCCTTACGCCTATTCCCGCCATTAGCTAAAAAGCCTCCCTTCTTTCTTGTTACGATTTCCTCTATTCTGTCATATATATCAGAGAAGGTCTTCTGCATCTTGTCAAGCTGATATTTATCAAGCATACGCTGATAACCGACCTCACCCATTTTACGGCAGAGCTCCAGGTCACCACCCATCTTTACCATTGCATCGGAAAGCTCAACGGTATTCATAACATGGGTAACGATACCTGCATCACCCAGGGTATCTCCGTCCTCGCCGTAAATAAGACCTCGGCAGTTTCCTACATCCGTAGCGATACAGGGCTTCTTTGCCGCATAACCCTCAATAATTGTAAGCGGCTGACCCTCACTGATACTGGTAAGCAGGGTAAAATCCATTCTTCCCAAATATTCGGTAACATTAATTCGGCCTGTAAATACAACATCCTCAATCTGCATAATATCTACCAGATTGAAGCATTCCTTTGCATACTGCTCGTCCTCATCAGTAGGACCCATAATCCAGAGCTTAAGCTTAGGATTAACCTTTTTAGCAAAGGAAAAGGCACGAATCATTGTCTTTACATCCTTAATCGGTGTAACTCGAAGCACCGCACCGATGTTTACAAACTTTTTATCCTCCTCGGTAGGACCGGGAATATTTGCAAATCTGCTCTTATCTATACCGTTTGCAACTACCTGAATCTTCTCCTCGGGGCATCCCAGCTCTATCTGAAGCTCCTTCGCATGCCAGAAAAGTGATGTAACCGCATCCGCCTTTTCATAGGCAAGCACAGCCATCTTTCTGAACTGACCGATCCAGATATCCTTATAAATTCCCGCAACCCATGTAGCCTTGATCAGCTCCTCCTCACGCTCACGCGCATAAATACCATGCTCGGAAATGAGCAGACCGCAGTCATACATAGCCTTTGCTTTACTTCCCAGTACGCCTGCATAACCTGTCGCTACACAGTGATATAAATCCGCCTTGGGAATGGGAGTCTTAAGTACCAGAAATAAGGGCAGGTAAATAGATCTCATTGTCCAAAGGAAATCCGAAAAGTTAATCTGTGAATATGATTTATCATAGCACTCCTGAACAATATGCAGGAAATCTGCACCCATCAGAAGGTCATCAATAGAAAAATCATTATTCTCAAAAAGTTCAAATACAATCTTCCATTCTGGCTTTTCATTCAATACAACACTTCGAAGCGCTCTGTAATATCTGCTGTTGAGATGTGTTCTCGAGCCTTCCTTCATCTTTTTGCCCCAGTCCAGATCATTTAGATATGCCTCATAAACCTGAATTACGTTTTCAGGCAGCTCATATGCAAATTTTGAACTCTGAGTTCTGTCCGCAACTATCGACAGAATAATGAACTCATGCTCTGGAAAAGCCTTTATCATACTGTGAACCCAGCCGGATACACCACCGACTACGTACGGGTAGCAGCCCTCGGCTACTATACATATCTTCATTTATAAAACCATGCCTTTCCGGTAACTACCGTGATTATTTACCAAAATCAAAAGGACCATCATAATAGTAAACATTTTCCGAATAATCCAGTCCGATTCTTGTCAGGCCCCTGTATGCATGAATCAGATAAACATCTTCCTCAAGCTTTTTGAACTCACCGTGGTCAATACCTATTATTTCAGAATTGTGAGTTCTCAAAATGAACCATGCCTCATCCACATTATCAATATTAAGTGCAAGACCTTCTTCATTTCTTTCCGCAGCATATTTTACTGCAAGCATATTACGAACACGGTCATCACACTGGGAAATCGTAGTATTTGTAAAGCCTGTATCATCTGTCCAATAGCTGGTCATAAAGCTGTAAATATTATTAAAACAGTTCTGCCACTCATCCTCTTCGGTTTCGGGCCAGATAACCTGCTTCATATCAATCAGAACATTTGAATAACCAAGAGAGGTCTGAAGGCTCTTATATAAAAGTGCATTCCTGAAGGAATAATCGCTGGCCTTATTTGTAGCATACATCAGGGTAATATTGTCGCCACAGAAGGAAAGTGCCTTTGAATTATCTCTGTCGCCGCATACAATTGTACGAATCTCGGGATTCTTTTCTTCCAGAAGTGCAGGTAAGCTGTCATCCCACTTCTGAGTATACATACAACGATATTTATACTGACTTCCGGTTGAATCATAATACTCGTTATCACTGTCAATCTTCTCAGCCAAAGAAATATTACCGATGAAATCTATCGACTTTCCGGCCTCCGCGCCGATTTCCTTCATCTGCTGCAGATAGAATATCAGGTCATTGTTTGACTCTGACTCATTCATAAAATCATAACGTGCCGAGCAGAAGCAGGTCATGTTAAAATCTCTTTTTGAGGCCATCGATACAATACCGGGCCAAATAATGTCTCTTTGAAGCGCGCCGACACTACGACTGTAAATGCTGCGAAGCTTTTCTGTATTCTCATTTGCCAGATAAGGGAAATCCGTCATAATAACGTTGTTTGAATTAACAACGGGATAAATATAATAATCCGAAACATCATAAAGCATGCTGTCCAGGAAACCTATTCCCATAAGTCCTTCGCAATAATCACCGTTAACCGCATACACAAAGGTACCCTTATGGTAGTTACGCCAAAGAAGCTTTGGAAAGTCATAAATGTCCGCCTCTCCCTCATCCATAAGTCCTACCATATAGGTCTTTGTTCCTGTTCCGGCACTGTACCAGGGAATATCCAGCTGGATATCCTCATACTTTTTCTCCTCCTCACTCTGGGCCTTGTAGATTGTTTCTCCGCCCAGGAAGAAGCCCTTAAACATATGAATACCGTTTACATGAACGCTGTTCTTCACAAGCTCGGTTATACCCAGCAGCTTCTTAAGAGCATCATCGCTGTCGACATAATCAGCATCCGGAAGATTTGCAAAAATCATCGGCTTACCCATTTCTGCCAGTCTGTAAAGAGCATCTGTCTTACCCTTTATATCGACAGTTTTGGGGTCAAGAATAATAGCCCTGACCTTGTCAGTGGTGGGAGGCTTGGGAATTTCGGAAAACTGTCTGACAGCAACCTTTGTATAGGTACACCACTGGCTCGCCGCATCATAAACTCCGCCCTCCGGATCCGCAACTATCCATACACATTCATCGTCCTGTGTCGGAACAAAAGCGTCCGCTGCCTTAGTGCGGTTATCCTTCACATATTCATTTTCATCATAATTATTTCCGTAGTCCTTCATTATCAGGGAGAACTGGAAAATAAAGAAAAGCGCCAGCATCAGAAGAAAAATGCTGAAAAAGTCTCTTCTTGAAAGCTTCATGACTACCCCCTAAAGCATTAGCTGAATACTCGTATCAGTTCAAGTGTTTCACTGTCAATTACGATTGAGGAATTCTTAAGCTCCTCGATTGTTTCAAAGAAATACTCCTTCTGTCTGCTGTTAAAGTAAAGCTTGAGCAGACAGGTATATGTGGTAAGAGATTCGGGATAATGCTCACGAGCTCTCATACACCACTTTTCGCACAGCTCATAGCTCTCTATTTCAAGAAGTCTGAGCGAAATCATCTCATACTGTCTTCCCGTCATGGACCATTCTGCGTTTTCATAGTAAATATCGCAGACATTCTCCATGATTTCGACATAGTTTTTCTGTTCAAGGTCAATGAATACACGCTGTGAAAGATAGCTGTCCATGTATTCAATAAGGTACTCGCAGATTGAAACTCTTCTTTCATCACCGTCAAGCACGCGTCTGTACTGGGTCTCCACCTCAACACGGAAATTATTTAGCATATCCTGAAGAACAGATGCCGCATAATGAGAGGTCTCCGAATCCTCACTGTCAAGCGCAAGTGTAAGTGAGGCAAGTGATTCCGACGCATTGCTGCTGACCAGATTCATAACCAGCTTACGCAAATCGTCCTTTTCCGAAATCGCAATAGCCTCCTCAAGAGGAACCACATTTCGTTCCTTTTCCTCATCGGCCTTTGATTCAAACTTCATTCGTTCCTTACTGAAAACAACGTCCGCAAGGTCTACAGGCTCTGACATGAACACCTTGAATATAACAAATGAAAGCATTACAAAAACAGGACCGGCCACGGGGCACAAAAGCATAACAACTGTTCGGATAAGAATACTTTTTTCTCTGTTCTGTTTTATGATTGTGTTCAGTACATAATATAAAATAGCAACTATGGCGTTTATTACCAGAAGTACTATTATCAGGATACTCTGTCCGGTCGCAGACATACTATACCATCCTCCACAATGTCACTTAATATACCAAGGTTCTCAAGTCGTCCTGCCGCTATAGCCGCATCCTCCGGAGAGGTATTTGACAGAAGGATATGAACCATACCATCATCCATAATTCCGATAAAATCTGACTGTCTGAGCACTCCTGAGATAGCCTCCTGAAGACCTACAGCCTCATTTCTTCCAACATCACGCAGTCTTAAAAGCACGCTCTCCGAAAGACCTTCCTGCTCTGCCTTTCTGTAAGCATTAACGATTTCTGTAAATGCATCCTCCTCAAGCACCTTTGTACCGGGCACAAAACGCTTCGATTCAAGAGCCTCAAGGTAACGTGATGCACGCATCGATGCACTCTTAATAAGTGAAGAGATAACAACAAGCTGATTTGCCTCACCGAGAGTCATACGCTCCCAAGGAAGAGTCCAGATCATTACAACAAGCTTGATATTTCCGTCATCATCAAAAATCGCATTTGCCATCATAGGGAAGTTCTCATCCATCTTACGATTGATGTAAACCTTGTGTGCTAAAAGAGTATCGTACATCTCGCCCCATGCAGAGTAGCGTACCGAATTGCCCATGCATCTCGCTCTTTTTGAAGTAGCAGAGAAAAGACGGGCATAAAAATCATTCGCAATCTGATAAATTGCCACATCCTTAGTTCCCACAAGCTCCGAAACAATATCAGCCGCATAGAAGAGAACCTCCTCGGGGCTGTACTGCTCAAGTCTCGAAGTAATCGCATAAATTCTGCCGACACTGTCGTTCTGATTTACAAGCTGGTTTTCAAGAGCATCCTTAATACGTACATTAGTCGAATTAATCTCTCGGATATCACTCAGCTGACCGGACAGGAAATCTCTTTCCTCCGCACTTTCCTTCTTCAGCTTTGTAATCTGGTCACGCATGTAGCCGACTACCAGGCCCAGGATGAAGAGCTGTGCAATCCATACATAGGTATTAACATCCAGCATCAGTTCGAAACCGCTCTGATTATACATCATTCTGAAGCAGTAACCGATTGTAGCAAGCACCGCTGAGAAGGTAGCCTGCTGCTGGCCGTATACAATCGCAAATAAAAGCACATATAATACGTAAAAATCGAGGTTGGCAAAATATTTGCTGCCAACCGCCCTGTTATTCAGCATGAAGAACGGAATGAAGGCAATAAGATTTTCCACAAAAGGAATCATAGCCCTGATAAGCCAGTTTCCTTTATCAAACAGCCTTGAAATGATATTCTTTTTCTTCTTTTCATCATCCATAAAGGCACGCTTGTTTTTCTGCATTGTCTTAACAATAGCGGAAATAATTCCGTCATTGTCACAGAAAGCACTCATGCCGAATTCCTTATCGTAACAGTCCTTTGAAAGTACCAGACGCTTATTTTCACCCGCAATATCCTTAATAGGATTATCTGTTCCCATAAAGGCAACAATGCTTTCGGCAAGCTCCTTTTCATTGGTCTCGATACCTGATGAAATATGATAAACGTTACTCTCATGCTCCTTGGCTGCTGCCACATGGTAGATATATTCTACGGCATCTGTCTCATAGAGCATTGAAAAACGCTTCTTCTCATTTACATTAAGTGTATTTCCGTCAAAGGCCTCAAGACAAAGCTTTGTACAGATATCACGACAGTCCGAACGACGCTCGGGCACCGAATACAGATTATCCAGTCTCAGGGTAATAATGTCATGCGCACGGTTTTTCCTGTAGCTTTCGCACATTTCTTCCGCCTGCGCCAGAACCATGCTCTTTACTCCGAGAGGTGTGCACATCTCATCCTCGTTTATATTATTCTCGCTGCCGCGGCTGAATACCTCATTAGAAGAAAGATAAACAAAGCGTCCCTCATTCTTCATCGCGTAGCTCATGAGAATATTCATCATACCCGAAGAATAATGCACCGCATCGCTCTCTTCGTGCTCCCACTTATAATTTGTATCATAAGCGCCCATGAACACTGTCAAATCCATCTTGATGCTTTCGAAAATCTCATTCAGACAGGCACACTCATAAGGGAAATTATAGCGTTCAAAAACCTTCTGATAGGGTGTTTTTGTATAACGTGTTCCTGTCAGAAGATATACCCTGTGACCTTCCTTGCTGAATTTGATTATCAGGTTGTTAATCAGACTTCCCGATCCGCCAATAAGTAATACATTCATAAACTCATCCTCTTGCCAGCCTTTCAGCTGTTCTTCCACTTTTCAAGCTGCTTTATAAATGCAGCTACATCCTTGCGAATTTCTTCTTTCTCTTCGCCATATTCCTCTGCTAAAGCCTCTGCCGCCTCATTCTCAGTTTTCCCCGATGAAAGAAGCTCCCATATTCTCGCTCCGACCGAGTTCATAACCATAGGCTTTTTGTAGGCTCCGACCTGCTGTTCCAGATCTAACAGCCAGCATACACCTGCTGCTTTTCTTAGCTGATAACGGTTGCAAATATTTACAATTTCTTCACTCATTTGATAACCTATATCCTCAAATAATGTTAGCACAATAGAGCCGTTTGCCGTATATCAAATATATTTATTAGTTAAAAAACATAATTCATTGACATTTGTCGACAAACAAAGTCCCACAATTATTCATATTATACTTATTTTTTCAATATGTCAAATACGAATATAATAAAAAATTAAGAATTCCTTAATATCGCAACGATTGCACAAAATAGTTGACGAATTAGCATTAACGCAAAAAGCACCCATATTGTAGTATTCTTACAATACAGGTGCCTCTAATCATTAGTCCGGAATTACTTTCCGCTTACCTTATATTCAATTACTTTTTCCGTATCTCTGAATTTTATTGTCAGCTTGCCGTCACC
Source organism: Lachnospiraceae bacterium (assembly GCA_024403355.1). Lineage (GTDB taxonomy): Bacteria > Bacillota > Clostridia > Lachnospirales > Lachnospiraceae > RUG11977. The sequence goes on along the minus strand of JAKSRW010000039.1, from coordinate 8,601 downwards.
GATACCCTTTGTCTTAACATACGTACCGCCCATACCGCCGCGAAGAAGAGCAACCTTAGGTCCCATGATTTCAATACTGCCCTCTGCCTCAAGCATAACGGGCTCCATGGTAAATGACATTACTTTGCCGTTCTCATCCTTAAGCATCATTCTGATTGAAGAAGCATCATAACAGTCGCCATGAACAAGCTCCGTATCACCGGTCTTAATTTCGAGTTCAGCCTTCTCCGAAGGCTTTCTCTCCACACGCATAACTTCTGCGCCATTCTTATAGCCGACAAATTCGTACTTTTTAACGCCCCAGCCCCAGCCGATTACATACTTCACATAGAGCTCGTTAATTTTCTCCATGGAAATCTTATCGATTGAATTAAGCTTGGTAAGCGCAAGCTTTGTTTTAATAGGAAGATTATCGCGGCCGTACTGACGTATTGCTTCAAAAGCTTCCTTAATTTTATCGGCCTTCTCCTTAGGATATTTCTCCTGCTTTACCAGAAGGTCTCCCGCAAAATCATCAATTATTACAGGCGGATGAGGAAGGCTTCCGTATACAGTTTTATCAGGGAAGAATTCACCCACCAGAGTATCATCCTTATAAAACTTAACCGAATCAAGATTTGTAAAGATACATATCTTCTCCATCACACTTGCGGGATAATCGCCCAAATCCAGTGACGCAGCCACCTCCATTATCGGCTCATTATCCGTCTGGCTCTTATAAAAGGCTGCCGCATACTTGGGATTACGGAACATATCCATAACACCGTGGTAGCAGATATGATCGCCCGAACCGAACTGCTTATGAGTATTGTAATCAAACATACACCAGCCTGTACAGCCCGCAATATCCTCCTGTGCCCAAACATCATTTACTACCTTCGCATGTCTCATGGCCTGCTCTACACGCTTATCCTCGGAATCAAAGGGCTTAGCGGGATACATATGGCCATTATGCTCTGTAACCATATAGGCCTTCTTCATATCATAGGTAATATCCTTCTTCGCACAGGCGCCCTTCTCTGTTCCGTTATGAATGAAATCATTATAGGTATAAACATCCTCAATAAGATTGCTCTTTGCAAAATTTCTGATACCTCCGGTAAAATCAAGAGGTGCAAGCTCCTTGGCGGTTTCATTTGTGGATTTATAGAAATCGTCATCGTCCTGTGACTCGTTGATTCTGGTACCCCAGAGGATAACCGAGGGATGGTTTCTGTACTGTGATACCATCTCACGCGTATTAACCACAGCGATTCTCTTCCACTCATCATCACCTATATGCTGCCAGCCGGGAATCTCCGTAATAACGAAAAGACCAAGCTCATCGCAGGCCTCATAGAAGCTCTGTGCCTGAGGATAATGTGAGGTTCTGACGCAGTTCACGCCCAGCTCCTCTTTAAGGATACGCGCATCCTCCTTCTGTACTCTGTCAGGCATCGCATAGCCTACATAAGCATAGCTCTGATGGCGGTTAAGGCCGCGAAGCTTATACTTTTTACCGTTAAGATAGAAGCCGTCGGTACGCCAGTCAAGGCATCTGAGACCGACCTTCGTGCTGCATTCATCTATGGGAATAAGATCATTCTTATCCTCCGATTCGGGATTCGCCTGAAGAAGACGCAGGGTTACGGTATAAAGCATGGGATTCTCGGGACGCCAAAGCACCACATCCGAAAGCATCAAATCGAAATTATGTGATACACCCTCAAGGTCATTTATCAGCTTATCGCCAAGCTCCACATCCTTCGCCTTGCCGATACCGAGTCCCTTTGTATCAAGTCCGCCCAAAGCCAGATCCGCAATACCGGGAACTAAGTCATCCTTCTCAGACGAAGAGCCCGGAATATCTGCAAAACTGAAGCCTCTCTTCTCGGGAAGCGCCTTTGACACGCCAATCTGTCCATGGCCCTGAGCCACAACAAAGCCGTTCGGATCGGCCAGCTTTATATCAAAAAACAGCTTCTCCTTTGTTTCAGACGAAAGCATAAGCTTTGTATGAAGCATACCGCCGTAAATATCCATCTGATTATATATATAGTAAGCATCCTTAATATGAAGCTTATTTCTGACCTCAAGATGGACCTCTCTGTATATACCGCCGTAGGTCATGTAATCAATAATATTTCCAAAAGGGGGCTGGTTAAGGTTCTCATTTGTATCAACAATTACCTCGATAACTGCCTCACCGATAATCTTCTTACCGTCTGCACTTTCCTTTGCTGCATCAGTATTATCCGCATTCTCCTGATTTGCCGAATCAGCGGCAGTGTCTGCCTTATCCTCAGCCTTCTTACCCGAAGTACTGTCCTTATCCACAGCCAGTGCGGTTTCATTGTCAATCTCACCGGCCTGCTTCATATTCTCGAAGGCAGCCTTTGTGATATCTACATCAAAGGCGGTGTAACCACAGGTATGCACACCCCTGAGCTTACCGTTTACAAACACCTCAGCCCTGTGTGCCACACCTGCAAAATGAAGCACCAGCGCCTTATCCTTCATATCCTCCGTAAGCGGAATCTTTTTCACATACTTACATACAGTCTGATAAAGCTCCTCACTGAAGGAATCAAACGGAGTCTCCTTTACAGTGTGGGGAATATCCACCACACACTTCTCCTCACTGTTTTTATCAAAATAAAAATCCCAGCCTCTGTTTAATGCGATTTTCATATAACCAATCTCCAAACACTCATAGTTTTTTCAAATGACAGTATTAAAATATTTATTTAGTATCACTCATAATATCAGAAAGGTCAAAGTCCTCTGAAATAAGAAGTGAAAGCTCTGCATCCTTTTCCGCAACCAGACGCTTCGACTGATTGAGAATTGCTTCTTCGATTTTATTACGTGCCAGACGACCGTTACCTGCATCTGCGGGACGAACTGCCTGAACCGCATTGAAGTAGGACATAAGTCCGTTGTCTGCGCCCTCGTCAATAGTATAGCCCTTCGAAGCCGCAATCGACTTTGAAATCTTAAGCAGCTCCTCACCTGTATAATCAGGGAAATTGATTACATTCGGGAAACGGCTCTTAAGACCTGAGTTTGAGGTAAGGAACTCCTGCATCTCATTGGAATAACCTGCCAGAATAACAATCAGGTTCTCACGGTTATCCTCGATACCCTTAACCAGAGTGTCAATCGCCTCGAGACCGAAGCTGTCATCCTTGCCTCGATAAAGGCTGTAGGCCTCATCGATAAAGAGAACACCGCCGATAGCCGATGAAATAACCTGGTTTGTAAGAGGTGCGGTATGACCTACATAACGGCCTACAAGGTCTGCTCTCGAAACCTCGATAAGCTGTCCGCCGGTCAGCACACCGATTGCCTTCAGATATTTACTGATAATACGTGCAATTGTAGTTTTACCTGTTCCGGGACTTCCGGTAAAAATCATATGCTTGCTGACCTCACCGGTCTTAAGTCCCTCCTCGGAACGGCGCTTCTGTACCTTATAGTATTCCTCAAGGCTGTAAATATATTCCTTAACCTTAGAAAGACCGATGATAGCATCCATTTCCTTCTTAAGCTCATCAATTTCGCCGCGGAAGCCCTCGGGAAGAAGTGCCGAAAGATTAATCTCCTCCTCCGTCTCCTCAGGAGCATCCTTCTTCATGACTCTGATAGACACTCCGTTTGCCTCATCCGCTGTGAGCTTCATCTCGGTATCCTTCTTGAAATCACGCTCAAGCTTAAGCTGCGCCAGACCCTGAAGCAGGGATGCATAAAAATCCTGAACACCCTTTAGTCCTGCCTGCTTCTGCGATTTTGAAACGCTGAGATCCACAAAGCCCTCATCAAAGCTCAGCTTGAAGAAGAACTGCTTAGCGGCCTTTTCCTTAACCGCCTCATATTCACGCTCTGCGATCTTTTTAATCGCATCATTATCAAGAGCCTCTGTCGAGCAGATATCTCCCAGTGCGTTAATAAAAGGAGCACCCATAATACCCGCTGCCTTGTCTACAGACTTCTCACTGATAAAAATAAGGTATTTTCCCGTAGCCGTAAATGCACTTACCGCCTCAGCCGCAAGCGAATTCGATACATTCACAAGCTGACCGTTCTGCAGCACATATCTTTCTGAAAGCTGGAACTTGCCTGTAATAACAAGTGAGCTTATATATGAAAGAAATGACGGATGGCAGCTTTCAAAATTCTCAAATAATACAATTCTTGATGCACATGAAAGAGCCGAATAAATATCCTGAAGGAAAAGCTTCTCCATGGATGCGTCCGTATAAATTCCCAGATCCATCAGTCGAATATCCGCATTACGCAGAATCTTACGCTTGCTCAGTTCCTTCGCAATCTCTGTAAGTGCGAAATGACGTCCTGTATCATTTTTTCCTGTAATAAGGATACTGTTAAGTGCCTTTGTATCAGTGGGCGGCATAACCAGCGGTCTCTTGAAGGCAATAACGAGCTTATTAACAAAATTATCCTGACCGTAAACAGTCTTGCAGACCTCTGCCGCAAGTCCTTCAAAATTCTCTAAAGAGGTCTCTCTGGCCTGAAGCGCATCCGCCTCTGCCTGCTCGCGCTCTGCTGCCGTAGGCTTGCCGAATTCGGTCGTACTGAGCTTTTCAGCCTGATTGCTGTAGCCTGCCGTTGCACCTGTCTTAAGCTGTGAACTGTCAAGTCCGAAATCCTTCATCCAGCTGTCATCTATTCCTGCATCAAGTCCGAAATCATCACGCAGGCTCTGTGTATAGCTGTCAAGCTCCTTATTCAGCTGCTCCTGATTCTTAATAAGAGTCTCCCTGATGCTGTTGTAGCTTGTTGAAGAGCCGGTATCCTGTTTCTTCTTCTCAGTCTTTCCGCTCTCGGAAAGAATAGTCTTCATGCTGTAGTCCGACAGCGCCTCTGAAGCATTCTTCAGACTGCTCATAGTTGCTCTGTCAGCCATTTTCATATCCCTGCCTGTAAGCTTCTGAAGATTCTCTAACAGTGTTCCGCCGTTTTTCTTCTTCATCTTTTGGGCCTTTTCGATTTCATCAAGGGTATAATTGCTCATCCCGTTATCAAGACCTCCCATATTTCCAAAAATATCATCCTTCATAATACAAAACTGTAACCGATTCCTTTCTACAGATATTTCCTTTTTACAATAATCCAAAATAAATTATAACAGAAACGGCAGATTATTACAAATAGATTATGTCATTTCTTACAAAAATGTAAGACCTTTGTAAGGACATTCGATGGAAGCGCCGGACATTGGCTGTTATTATAAATACATCAAATGAAGGACATACAAAAAATAAAGAGAGGTAATTCATCATGAAAAGATTCATCAGCATAATCACAGGTAAAAAGGCAATGATTGCAGTATTAATTATCGCAGTCATCTTAGCGATATTAGATATCAGTTATTCTGTCCGCAACAATACAGCTATTCACTTTGCTGCCTTCGGAAGCTGGTTTGCCTGCATTGCCATCTGGGCAGACTCTCTCGACAAGAAGAAAAATAAGGCCGCTCAGCAGTAATACATTTTTTATAAAATTTGGGGAACCGCCCTCATTTTCCTGTCGTCTAATCATCAGAAAACAAAAAAACAGAGAATTAATACCGGCATTAGATAATCTGAACAACGACTACGAGAGGAGAATACTTATGAAAAAAAGATTTTTAACATTGCTTATCACATTAATAATGGCCCTTTCCCTGTTACTTTCAGGCTGCAGCTCAAAGACCTCTGAAGAATCAAGAGAGACCTTAGCATTAACAGACAGCAGCGCAAGCGTATCCACCACTACCACAGACGAGCCCGCAGCCGGAAGCAGCTCTTCAAAGCCCTTCAGTTCCGGCAAAACATCTGGTTCTGACACAGCGCCGGATTTAGCTGAGTCAAAGGCCGAAACATCCACAACTACAGAAATAGTTCTTCCCGAAGCAGCGGCTCCCGATTATGCTCCCGATTACGGAGTAGCGGACATCGGAGCAGGCGACTACGCGGTAATGGATTCGGTTGCTGAATCAGCTCCTGCTTTCGACGGTGGCTTCGCTACAGACGATGCAATGCCTGCAGACGCAGACTTTGAATATATTGAGGAAGCTGCTCTCGAATCCTTTAAGGAATCCACCGAAACAATGGTTGAAATCGAACCCGAAAGCGACTATATGTTAAATGGTATCCACGCCGGAATGCTCTCCGCAGGCGAGTGGAATGACAACATCCACTTTGATTTCTTCAAGGATATTTTACAGAAGTCCGACGGTATCATGCAGAGCTATCAGACATATTTTGAAGAGTGGGATCTCAAGCCCTATAACAGAGTTGTTGTAAGCTGCAGCGATTCAGACGGACAGCCCCTTGAGCGTGCAAAGGTGGTAGTTTCGGACAAGGACGGAAACATTTTAAGCACAGCCTATACAGACAATTCAGGCTATGCATACTGCTATTACTCACTTACAAACAATAAGAACGAGCTTCCCCTTGACATTACAGCCATCAGCCCCAACGCAGCAGAAAGCTTCACAGCAGCCGTAGCAGTCAATGACCTTTCAGACAGCACACTTGTCCCCTTTGTATTCAATGACAGTAATAAAGAGCGCAGCCTGGACCTTATGTTCGTAGTGGATACAACAGGTTCAATGGGTGATGAAATGCATTTCCTTCAGGCAGAGCTTGATGACGTTATCAAGCGTGTCCGTGAAACAAATGATAACATTCCCGTCAGACTCAGCATGAATTTCTACCGTGATTTCGGTGATGACTATGTAGTTCGTCCCTACGATTTCTCTACTGATATTACTCAGCAGCTCAGCTATCTCAGCACAGAACGTGCTCGTGGCGGCGGAGACTACGAGGAAGCTGTAGATGTTGCATTGCTTAACGCAATCGAGGAACATGAGTGGAACGAGGACAATATCAAGCTAATGTTTATGGTACTTGATGCTCCCCCTCACAAAACCGACGAGGTTCTTGCAAACCTGAAGAAAGCAGTTGCCAAGGCAGAGGAATTAGGTATCCGTATCATTCCCATCGCATCAAGCGGTGTAGACAAGTCTACAGAGTTCCTTCTTCGTACACTTGCCATGACTACAGGCGGTACCTACACCTTCCTGACCAACGACAGCGGCTTCGGCGGCAGCCACATCGAGCCCACCATCGGCGATTACACAGTTGAGTACCTGAACAACCTTCTTGTACGTGTAATCAACAGCTATATCGGTATCACAGATGAAGTTAAGCCCTTCGTAGCTTCACAGCCCGTTATCGAGCCCATCATCTGCGATCCCATTATTATCGATGATCCCGACCAGGGCGGCCTTCCCGTAATCATTAAGCCCAACCCTAACTATCCCGATGAAGAAATTGTTTTTGATGATTGAAATGTAATCGAATAATAGAAAATCCCCTTTAGTGTCTGTTCACAGACACGGTATGCCCCTAAAAAGACCGCATCACGTAGAAACCATGATGCGGTCTTTTTTAATACATTTATTTATTAGTGCTTTTCTTCTTTCCAATCGTCAGCCAGAAAACATATCCCACCATCAGCACACTGATAGTCATCCAGATAACAAGTGTCAGTGTTCCCTTATTCTCAAAAAAACCATAATAGCCCTTGAAGTAAATAAAGAGAACAATTAAAGGCAGTATATATTTCATATACAGACGAATCCATTTAGGGAATGTTATACCCTTTCCCTGGTCTGCTTCATTTACAAAATTATCGAAGCCCCAGCCGCTGTTCTTTGTACAGAACAAAACGAAAAGCAGGCTGCCCAGAGGAAGAATATTGTAGGATACCAGGAAATCCTCCAGATCCATAATATTTGTTCCATCGCCCAAAGGCTTCACAAAATCAAGGATATTATATCCGAATACCGCAGGAAGTGAAAGAACTCCTATTCCGCAGAGATTAATAATACAAGCCTTCTTTCTGTCCCAGCCGAAAATATCCATACTGATTGAGATAATATTCTCATACACCGCAATAACGGTAGATAACGCCGCGAAGGACATAAATACGAAGAACAAAAGTCCCCAGATACTTCCGCCCGGCATCCGGTTAAATACATTGGGAAGAGTAATAAATAATAATGACGGTCCGCTGTCTGGACTGATATTATAAGCAAAGCATGCCGGAATAATGATAATACCCGCCATCAGTGCAATAAACGTATCAAGCGCAACAACATTAATTGCCTCTCCGGTCAGCTTCCTCTCCTTAGACAAATAGCTTCCGAAAATTGCCATGGAACCAATACCTACGCTCAGAGTAAAAAAGGCATGTGTCATAGCATCGAAAATGACATTACCGACCCCACGCTCTATAACCTTGCCAAAATCCGGCACCAGATAAAACTCCAGACCGCCTGCACTTCCTTCAAGGAAAATAGAATTAACCGCCATCACCAGAAGCAAAATTACCAGAAGAATCATCATAATCTTGTAATACGTTCCACGCCCTTCTGAATACCCAGAGAACACACACCGATACACAGAATAACTACCACTACGGTAAATACAGTCATAATTGCCGGAGTGAACTACATCGGCAATAGAATTACCGAGCATCAGGTGCGCGCGGCTTTTGCCGCGTAGGTCCTGGGGTGCGTCCATGACACCCTTACTGCTACCCTTACGGGTT
>JAKSRW010000038.1 GCA_024403355.1 Lachnospiraceae bacterium | reverse complement strand
AGCTTCACCCACCGCCTAAAGGCAGTGGGTTATCTTTCTATTTTATATATCATTTTACCCCTAGCCGGTTAATTTGTCCAGCAACCTCGGGTTTAAAATTCACTTATACAGTCCGTAATTCAATACTTTTCAAAGCTCACAGGTCTTTGCCCGTTAATAGTCCGGATAATCTTAAGATTTCCTAAAAATAATACTCTTGGCATTGTAATTAACAGGTCATCCGTATTATAATAACAGTTAAGCAAATGTCAGAAAAACCAACCAAAAGCAATCAAAAAATTAATCAACGCAAGGCTCTTAGCAGGAGGTTAAGTTTGAAAATAAATTTTCAAACATGAAGATTGGTGCAAAGAGCGCACCAATCTACTCCATGAGCAACTCATTACATTCGTTGCATTAGGAGGAAATATGATTATTACATCTATCGCAAATGAAAATATCCGTTCCTTTATTCCGATGGTTCCCGACGGCCTGTTAAGCCAATGCGACCTGCTTTTGGGCGCTATAGAGGACGATACGGCATGCGGCATTCTGGGTGCACGTTTGGCAGACGACGGAATCCTTGATATTAATCTTCTATATGTCAGCCCTTCCTTCAGAAGAAGAGGCGCTGCCACACAGCTTCTGCAGTCACTGATATTTTTTGCTTCCAGATACGGAATGAATCAGCTCAGTATCTCCTTTTCAGAAAACGACGAGGAAGGTTCCGAGGCAATGACCGCGCTTATGAATAAGCTTGGTTTCGAGAAGAAGGAATCCGAAAGCGAGCTCTATTTTGCATCACTTGATACCTTCGCACCTCTTCTGTCAAAGGATTTCAGCTTCAGAGGTGAAACCATCAGTCTTGATAAATGCCTGTCAAAGTGGTGGCGCGAGTTCTGTCACCTTGTCAGTGAGCAGGACCAGATTCTTTTGCAGCCGATGAATTCCTACGATAAAAAAGCCAGCTTTCTTATTATCGAAAAAGAGAAATGCCATGGCGGACTTCTAATCAGCGGCAGTGACGGAGTCTATACTCTCAGCTACCTTCTTACATCCGGCACTGCAGATCCCAAAGCAGTATTCGCCCTGTTAAAGGCCGGATTTAATGAGCTTCGTTCGCGTAACGAAAGCAATACAGGAATCATTGTCAATGCGATAAATGAAGCCAGCGAAAAGCTTTTCAAAAAACTCTCCGTTAATAATTTCACTGAAGTCGGAAAAGCAGTGAATTATTATTATAATTTTTAGTATGAAGAAAAGGAGTAATCTCATTACTCCAAAATCCATTCAGGAAAGGAAACGCTATGAACACAAATCTAACAGCACAGCAGCTTGCACAGCGCAACGCGCAGCAGGCACAAAACCTCCATGCAGAAGCTAACTCACTCTATGCTGTGAAGCAGGAAAACGGTCAGCTTGTTGCCGGCCCCAAGACACAGGCACAGGTTCAAACCGAAGCCAATGCGATTGCCAGCCTCAAAGCAAATCTTAGAACTGCTATACCGGTTGTAGTTCCCCAGCAAATCAGTCAGGATGAAATCTACAGCAAACAGCAGGCGCAGGAGTCCATGTCTGCAAGCAAACGTAAGTCACGTATCGAAACTAAAGGTCATCCGCTGAATCAGAAGGCGCAGAACGATGCTCAGGTCAGAAGCCTTGATGAGCAGAAGGAAGCTCAGTGGAAAATGGCATTAGAGATTGTTTCAGCCCATCCCCAATTCAACAACCTCATTCCCAAGGAAAGAGATGCCATCCTTAAGCTTTGTTTATCGGACAATCCCTCAGTTATCTACTCACGTTTTGACGAATTGATGAGCCAGGAGAAAAAATATACTGCACTCAATGAGTATGTCAGAGAGCTTATGTCCATTGACATCAACAGCATCGATATCTCTAGCGATACCAAAATTCTTGAACAAAGCAAACAGTTTGAAAGAATGGGCAACCTTGCTGATGGTATCTATGGTATGCTTGATATGCTTCCCGATTACAAAAACAGTCTTTCAGTGGAAGCCGGCTCCCTGCTTATGACAAAGCTTCAGAAGATTCGGTGCTACTCTGATTATTATAAGGCCAAAAAAATCCTTATGACGGATAAATACTACAGTACACATTTGAATTCCGAATGTTCTGTAGCCTTCGACCCTACCGCAACAGCCGAACAGAATATGGCCACCCATAAAATCTGGGTATGTGAAAGCGCTCTCAAGGAACTGAATACTCCTGCTATTGCCCACCGTATGAATGAGCCTCTCACAGATCCTCATCCCGAGCTTGTTCAGCCTACACTTCTTACCAAGCAATACGAAACCGAGCCCGGAAAAAATATTGCTCCGCCCTTGACACGTACACATGCAGCTACACTTGCAAATATACAAACAAACAACCCTGCAATGACCCGGGCGCTTGAAGGCTCTATTCAGGATCCGTACAGCGTAGTCGGAGATACCCTGACCAGCAAGGAATCATTTGTCAGACATTTGCACAATCTTTCATGGCTTAAGGCAACCGGCGAAATGGATGCTCAGGAGCTTCAGCAAATGCTGACTCTCCTCAGCAGCCGGCCTTCTGCAACTGTAACCCCCGTGGAGGCCCGTGCGAATAATATTGTCGGCTTAAAGGCTTTCAAGCTTTTATTAAAGAATCAGACCAAGTATCTTGTGAGAAAATACGGCAGCGGCCTTGCAATCTCCGGATTACAGGAATACAACGACCATAATGATGATTACTCAGGGGACTTTGCCAATATGCAGGGCTTTTTATCCCTTATGGAATATGCCCGATCATTCCCTGACGTATGGGATGAGTCTGACGACCTCTTTCTCAAACAGTATTCCTACATAACCATGGCCTACTTTAGTACAACCTACTGCAAACTGGCTCACCAGCAAAGCCCGAGTGCAACAGCCAACTTTTCAGAAAATCAGCGAATAGCTGCAGGAAACGTAATACCTGTAACCGGACTCGATATAAGACTGATTGACTGTATGGATGCTTTAAAGGATGAGCATGCGGATATCAACTGGGATGCCGTAATGGATGTCAAGGAGGTATGCGAAATCTTCCGTAATCCTCAGCTGCTCGCCGCAAGAAAAGCCAAGTACGCATCCGGTGAGAATGATGACCCGACTGACTGGCTCACATACTTCCCTGAGCTTAAAAGCATTGCCTCAAGCAAGAAAGAAATATTGAAGCAGATGCTTGGGGAGCTTTGTGCACCTATGGTTGCCATGAATATGCCTGAATGGAGCAAGGGACCTATTTTCGGTGCAATCAACATTCCCGGAATCGGAACAGATGACCAGATAACGGTTAATTCCTCATATGAAAGATTTCTCGCAAATCCCGCTGCCTACGGCCTTGATGATCAGGCAACAGAACAGCTCAGAGGTCTGGTAAAGCAGTGGCAGGAAGTCGGCTTAAAGATTAATACCGATACCTTCTATGAGGCTAAAATACTGGCACTGACCTTCAATGCCCCTGCTGCAACCGCTGCTCCTGAAACAGTCGCTGCCGCACGCCTTTTCAACGAATTAAACCGTCTTGGCAACGACTATGGCAGCGAGCGAGCTAACATTACCGCTACAACCGTCAACTCCGTACGAGACCAGCTCCTTCAGTTTATGACTGACCATAATCTTTTTACCTATGACGTTCACAAGAATATGTATCAGACAGAGATTACTGATAAGGCTCAGCAGATGGCGCAGAGTGTTCAGCTTGACCTTGGCAATGGTGTTACCGTTAATACCTACCCTACTAACACAGACCATCCCGGCTATTCCCTTGCCGAGCTGCTTAAGGATAAACATCTTAAAGCCGATGCAGACATTAATGACTTTAATACAGCTGTTGCAAATGCAAATGAAATAATGCCGTTACTTCTCTCATACATTCCTATGATTGATGAAGGTGTTCAGCATGAAAATGATTTAACACAGGCTGATAGCTTTGCAAATATCACAACAAAGAAGGGCTTCTTCCTTTACGATATCTACAACCGTGCTTCTGTACTCGGCGACCGTCTCTTAGATATCTTTAACAAAATCCGTGGTATGGTAGAATAATCACTCCATCGGCACCGGGATTATTAGTTTCAAAAAACAGACCCGCTATATACTCACGAATCCGTGAATATACGGCGGGTTCTTTTTAGCTGATATATGTAACAGGATTACCCGTTCGCTCCAGCGGCTTGCGTACAGGCACAGTCCACCATATTGTTGCCGTAATTCTTTTTATTTGCGGTCACAATAAGTACCGGACAACAAATGACTGCCGTCGCAAAATCATTAATCAGTCACTACCTTCCCCGGCCAGTCCAGGATTCCGCCAAATTCAATAATATTAGTATATCCCATTGCGGCGAGCTTCGCAGCCGCCTGCTTGCTTCTTCGTCCGCTTCTGCAATATACATAAATCACCTGTTCAAGCTCAGTCAGTTCCTTCGGATGCGTGGTTTCAATAGACTCATTTGCAATATTAATTGCACCCGCAATATGTCCTTCAGAAAATTCATCCGAACGTCGCACATCAAGGATTATATAATTTTTTTCACCTTCAGTATCAAAAATATTCTTAGCCTCAGTCATTGTAATCGAAATATATCCATCCATATTTTTCTCCTTTCCCGACATAATATCCACTACGATATTTGAATCAATAGCAGAAACAATATCCGAAGTATTATCTTCGGTTGCAGCATCCGCTTCAAAGATATCTGCAATGGGCGTAATCTCAACCTGAATTTTACCCTCATTTGGTAGTTCTTTTTCACAGGCTGTTCCCAAAAGCAATACTGCCAGAAAAACCGCCGATAATGCCATGTATTTTATTCTCATTCAAACAACACCTCTCTATGTTCCTGAGATTAAGCGCTTTTTCTTTTTTCAAGCTTATTCACTAGTATAGTAACTATTTTACTTGCAACAAAGCCACAGATAATTCCCAAAAGTATTCCACCCAGAACATCTGTCGGGTAGTGCACATACAGATACAAACGTGAAAAAGCTATTATAGCTGCCAAAACCACAGCCGCCCAGCCCAGCCTTTTACTGCCTGCGAAAAGCATCGCCGAGGCCGCAGCAAATGACGCCGCAGAATGCCCCGAGGGGAACGAATAATCTATCGGCCTTGATATGAGAAGCTGCACCGTCAGATTAACATCATAGGGTCTTACTCTCGCCACCAGCGGTTTTAGAAGCGCATTGCATAAAATAACATCAAGCACCAGAGCCACTCCGACTACCATACCTGTTCTTCTGGTCTTCGGAAAAATAATCAGCAGAACTGCCAGCGCAATCCAAAAAAGCCCCATATCCCCAAGCCTGGTTATAAGAGGCATGATAAAATCCCCAAAGGGTGTTCTTATTTTTTGAATCGCATCAAGTATATCCAGTTCCAATAGCATTCTCCCATTATATCTGACAAATATTCTTTATTTTACGTTCTAAAACTATACTTTTAGCTCCATACTACAATAATAACACCTTTTATAAATATATTCAAAGAAAAAACGATCTGACTCACGCCAAATCGTTTTTAGAATTCCTCTGTTAAATTATCTTTTGTTGATTTAAGTCGATTCGACCTGATGTGTCAGCAGCTTTTCAGCCAGTAATTCAAACTCCTCCTGACCCGCTGCCGCAGACGCAGTATTAATCAATTGTAGTAGAACCTGTTCATCGTCAACTGATCTGATACGCTCTGTTAGATTGTCTGATATGGTAAAATGGGCATTAATCACCTGTAAGGCAAGATTAGTTTGGCCAAGCAATATGCCTTCTTTCCTGCCTTCCTTCATGCCTTCTTTCCTGCCTTCCTTCATGCCGTCTTCATGACCTGATTTGTATTCATTTTTCATCATTTCTTCAAACAGCATGTACCTTTCCTCCATATCACGGCTGGTTTTAATCTTTTTCACAGAATTCTGCAGCTGCCTTACGAAGCTGTCTTCATAATCTTCTTCGCTGGCCTCAGGCCCGGCAGCTACATACCTTAAGAATTTAACAAGTGCCTCAGGCACCTCGTTTTCATTGGTTCCAACAGTACTAAGAAACACCGTATGCCTTCCATCGCTATAGGTATAATCCCTATCCTCTTCTAACGTCTGCCTGATGGTGTACCTGTACTTTTTCAGCTTTAACGGATCGTAATCACAAATAAAGATGACATAACTTTCCGGAAGCTTCTCATAATCTTCGCCTGAAAGCAGCAGTTCCATATCCATATGGTCATGATAATACCTGGCACGCTTTTTAATGGGCAGCGAACTCGCCTGCATTTCCACATTGAAGCACGTTCCTGCCTCATCCTGCAGAAACACATCAAGCCTGACTCCCTTGTACTCAGGGTTATAGACCATACTTTTCTCATATGAGATATCCACATGGTCCACCTTCACCCCAAGAACACGCTCCAGCAGTCCCTTTGCATTCTCCGGTTCGAGCATTACCGCAGCGAACATGAAGTTGTCTTTTATCGTGAGATCCTTAAGTTTTTTCCTTTGGTGTTCCAATAAATCCCTCCTTTTTGCAGAGGAATTCTATATTTAGTATACACCAGAAGGCAGTAACGAGTCAAGCGCAAATGATAATTTATTCGTTTTTGCGTATCAATATAAAGGTGGGGACAATACACTTCAAATGTGCGATGCCCAAATCTCTGTCTTCTATTATGCAGTGAAATTACCACAAATAAAAGATTTATGCAGCTTTAACTCGCTTCTCCAATTTTTTCGTTTTCTCAAATACAGCAATGCCATATTCCTTCTCAACATACCTAATATAAGTCGGAAGTTTTGAAATTGTCTTGATTATTGCGTTATCATTATGGGCTTTTTTATATTTTAGAGCCTCACTTAACATCAGTCCATTACCAAATAACTTTCCTACCCCTTTCCTATAAGGTTGACTAAAAAGAAATATTTTCATGTCTTCTGTTTCAAGAAAAAAAGAATGGATTCCCTTTGCTGTTGGTCTGCAATAAATAGTAGTAGTTGTCATAATACGCTCCTTGGTCTATTTAAAATATTATTATTCATTAGTTCTAAAATGTAATCATTTTCTAAAAAAATGATTTTTTTTACCATCATTCACTTATAAATCTGTAAGCACAAATATCACATTGCCTTTTGTGTGAATACATCTTTTTGTCTACTGAGATACCACTGTAAATCCACTATTTTATCATCTGCAGATTCATCAGTTGTTTTTTCTTTTACTTTTACCTTATTCACTTTGGCAAATTCATCTGTATATATAGCTGCGTAGCATACCATATTTTCAAGGAAATCATCATTCAGCATCAATCTTATATTCTTATATTCTTTATTCCTTTTAATCTTATTTATTGCATTTATCAATTGATCAATTATCTCAGACGACATAGTCCTCTTATTAATAGCATTGATATAATTTTGAAGACAAGTATTAAATTCTATAATCTCTTTCGGTTCAGCTTCATTATTTACCTTCTTGTAAATATGATAAGCTACTCCCCCTATAATCAACACCCCGCCAGCAATAAGCGTTATCTTTTTATGTTTTTTCATAATGCTAAACATCTTCTTAAAAACACCCGTTTCAACTTCTTTTAAATCCTTTGATTCTATCGTATCCAAATGTTTGACAATTTTACCTTTTTGGGGACCTTTCGCCCATCTAACCACGCTTCCGCACAAAGTATAAATCCCCATTGCTAACCCATTATTTATATCTTCTGGAATAATTACATTACACTGAGCTATAGTTTCATTATTCATGGTTTATTCTCCTTTTTTTGTTTCACCAACTGTTACTCCGATTTGCTTCATAAACTCCTTGTTTTTCTTTGCCTTCTCCATCAATTTCAAAGCAAGAATCCTTTCCTTCACACTCATAAGCACCACCTCTTTCTGTCTCCCTGTGAAGTTTTCCTTTAATATTTACTTTTCAATGTACTAATTTGTATTTCTTTTGTTTATGTTATTATCATACGCCAGTCATAGAGAATCCAACAGGACAATAATAGTAAAATACTATGGTTATTTCTCCCAGAAAAGAAAAAAGCGCCCTATGAAGGGGCACTTTCCTCTGTCTACATCAATTTTTTGTTATTTATTTCTTTTCTTTAGTACCTCGTTGTACTTTTCAATATCAATAGAACCATTGGCAAGCATCTGCTCTGCCCACAATTGAAGCGTTTCGACCGTTATCGAAATCTTTTCAAGCTGTTCCTGAATAACAATAAAATCCTCAATCTCATCGTTATCAACCTTACCGTCTTCCGCTATGTCAATCAGGCGCTCTTTATTCTTCTGCACCTGGTTTAATGAAGCAATCATTTTGATAACAATCTGCGAAAAATCCTGGACCTTGATCTCCGGCACATACTTCTGACCTATCGGGCACTGATTCGCGCAGTAATAATTACACAGTTCAGGTGATCCATAGGTCTCTGACATTATCAGTACTTCATCAGGATGAGGATCCAACCGTTCGTTTTCAATTTTTTCGATTCTTTCCGGAGCAATTGTTTCAAGTAGTTCACTTGCCTTTTCCCTGGTAAGCCCTAACTCCTCGCGTTTTTTAAAATATATATTTTTATTCTCTTTTGATGATACTCTCGGCATATGTAATTCCCCTCGAAATATATTTATCTGCATCAATTACCTAAGCTTACATTTTTTGATTATAATACTATTTTCTCTATTCTTCAAGGAAAGACTACAATTATTCGATCTGGTATTAAACAATAATTATTATCCCCTTTAAAACACTCCCGAAATAATAGTGCGTGCAAAAAATGAATAATCATTTCTATACACGCACCTCAAATAAACTTATCAGCTCATATCAATCCATAAATGATACCTTTTACAATGCAGGCACCTAAACAAATATCCAACCATAGTTCCTGACTTTGTAAGATATTTCTTGTCAATTGTTATTCCTTTTTTGCTTTCATATTCTGAAATTACTTCGTCTTCAATCCCTAGGCTTTCAAGTTCAGCAAGCCCTACAGTACCAAGATACTCACAATAATCGTCACAGCAGGCAAGCCAATACTCCCCCTGCCAACTCCGATATCCCGGAGTTCGAAGAAAAAGCTCCTCTGTTTTCTTCTTATCGGAAACCCTCATTGCATCCTGAACAAAGCTTCCGTCAAACTTTGCTGCAGCAGAACCGTCCGCAACGCAATTCAAGCATATACATGCTATTTCTTTCTCACAGTACATTGAATCAATAAATATCTCAACTTGTTTTCCGCAGCATTGACATATACCTTTATCGTGTATTACATTTTTGTTTTCCAATATATTTGGATGATATTTAAAAACAGGGCAGTTCATATAGTCTAATACTCCTCCTGATGTACTTCTTTCAAATTTCAACTCTACAGCTCCAAACTATTAGCACAACATAAATAATAATATTCATGCTCCTTTTACGCTATACACGTCACAATTATCAGCCCTCAAGTAAAGCCGCAACAGCTTTCCAGATTGCTTTACGTTCGGCATCCCAGTTATTACCTTCACCATGAACTGCTGTCTCAATTGCCTTATTATGCCAAATCAGGTCGTTTCCTCCTTGCATATGCTCAGCCTTTGTTAATATTGCGAGTGTAGAATCTGCCTGCTGACCAATATGGTGTAACTCATATGAAGTACCGGTTGAAGGGTCAAGTGCAGCAAGTCCACTTTTCATTCTCTGCAAATTTGATCTACCGATATCATCTACATAATCCAGATCTATTTTTCTGATAAGCATTGTTTTTCCATCAAGCATTTGTGTGGTAAGTCCGGCATCTTTACAAATATTATACTGCTCCATTGATGAAAATTCCTTAATTACATCAAGCGGATACTTGCTTTCCTTCTGAATAATTGCAGCCTCATTCATAGTAAGGCCCTTAACAGTAGCTCCTTTTAATGCAACTGCTTCTGTAACACCACCTGAAACAGCTCCTGAAATAGCTCCCCATTTAAAGCCTTCACTGCCCGCAAGTGCCCCGGCTTTTAAAGCCTCTTCCATATTTCCGGTCTCAATGCCCTTCACAACACCTGCTGAAACACCACTTATTACACTCGAAGAAACCGCCATTGTTGCTGCAGTTTTTGCGGAGGCTGCAAAAATCATACTTGCTGCTGCAGCACCCGCACCAGCCGTTGCCACAGAAACAACGACACAAACAAGTATTACTCCTGTACCAATCGCAACATTCTTTATCACTTGTTCAAAGGTATCATCGTATTCCTCAAACGGAACTGCCACTGTCGAGCCATCCTCCGCCAAAGTAAATACATATTTCTGGCCTTGGAACTGCGCCTCCAAATCAGCAAGCGTATAACCAAAGAATACATTCGACTGAGAATTATAAGTCAGTTCCTCAACATACTCCTTAGAAATATATACTGCCTCAACATTCTGAATAAAGTATTCATCACTATTTATTTTTCCGACAAGCTCGGTATAAACACTATCTTCAACATAGCGAAGTAGTTTTTCATCCTCAAGACCATCAAACGACAAAGTAGACGCATACTCACTACTCGTCAGCCCTCCAAAAGGATCATTTGAGAGATGTGCGCTGACTGACTTAATTGATGTTTCTTCCTGATTAGTCTGTGTTGTGTTATTCTGTGCTCCCTCTTGCTTATCATTCCCATCAGTATTGCCTGAATTTGTCTTAACTTCCTCTGACACTCCTGCTGTTATATTTCCACTCGGCTTCTCCTCTTCTGTCTTTTTGCTACAACTGCAAAGCACAAGTGCTAAAACTAATACTAACGCGATTACTCTTTTTTTCAATTATTATTCTCCTCTCCGGTATCTGATGTACCACTAGATTCATCCTTTGTCTTTTCTGCTTCCTTGATAGCATTTACAACATCCTCTGTTGCCACAACTGTAACCGTACCGTCAGATTTATTTTTCTTAGCCTGAAGGAATTTATATCCAAACACTCCACCACCGGCTAATGCAACGCCTATTACCACAAAAATCCAAATTGGCGAGCCGGAGCTTTCTTCATTTTCATTAGTACTCTGTGTTTTGCCTTTATCCTCAGCAGCTACCGAGTTATCCATTGGCTTCGTACCAGAGTTCTCACTTATGCCAGAATTTTCAGCCTTCTCATCCTGTGTTGTCACCTCAGCACTTTCAACAGCCGGATTTCCCACATAAGCATTTGAATTTGATGAATCGCTTTCAATTGCATCATTAGTCTCTGCCAAATCCGACTCATCCGGAATCTCTTCTACAACCGGCAAATATAATGTACCATCATCGTCCATCTCCTCACCATTTACAAGGCGCTGATTGATTTCATCAATGCTTACTTTATTTTTTGCAAGTGCCCGATAAATCGAAGTTTCACCCACATAAATCGTCTTTGTCACGTTCTCGCTTGTAAAAAGATTCTTTACTGTAAATGTATAAATTCCCTCTTCATCATACGACTCTCCATCCTTTGCCGGTCTGTCGAAACGCACATCCTCAACATACATATTCCCATTTTTCTTTACTACACTCTTCTTTACATCAATTGTAAGGTATCTCGATTTTGCCATATCAAGCTTAAAACCATTAGCTGTGATTGACTGATCATTCAACTCTGCACCGGTAGCCTTGTCAAAAGGAAATACCATACAATTTCCATTACGAATTGAAAACTTAAATGAAATCTTGTAGTTGGGATAATAATTAAATGTTCCGCGTGCATCCTTGATTTCATAATCAAGCGAAACCTCATAATCACCCTCTTCAAAAAGCTCAACCTTTGTATAAGCTGATGTTCTTGTATGCGCAGCAAGATAATCAGTATAAATAATCGGATCAGTTTTTTTGCCCTCATGGTCTGTAAAACGAATAATCAGTGTACCATGCTTAAAATTAGTCCTCGCTATCTCAAAAAACTGATCATATCCGCCATCATCTTCTGCAATTGAAAGTTTTTCATTACCATTTAACTTATCAATATCCTGCTGAAGATTGAACCAAAGAGTTACTCTGTCTCCTACATTTTTCAAAAATACAGGATTGCCGCTACCATCACTAACTTCCCTGGTATAACCATTTACAACGAAATTACCGAGTGACCAGCCATAATGTGCATCATCCTTGTCAATTGATTCATTTCCGGAATATCCGTTATCCTTACCGGTGTTAATCTTCTCCCCCAGCTCCTTTCTCGGAACCGAATCAGGTGTTGTAGAACTCTCACTCTCCTTCTTATTCACTACATAAAAAGAATAAACATCAGCAAATTTTCTATAGTCATAATTATCAATTGATACAAGCCAAAGATCTGTCGACTCTCCTTTTTTTCTCTGCTCATAAACAAGGGTTATCTTGTAATAGCAGCCATTTATCAACTGAATATCCTTAGTATTAAGGAATCCTGTTCCAATCTGACTATCCTTTGTTAAGACATTAGTAAATTCATTATCTACAACCCATCTTTTACCATCAATAGAGGTCTGTACAACTATTGCACCATATCCAATATCATTTTTAATTTCAAAATAATCGATTTCATTGTCCGTATCCTCACAGATAATCCAAGATGTTTCGGGAAGATCTAAAACAGATTTATCGAATGAATAATTAATAGCCAGATTACCATTTTTCACATCAAAAGCCTTAAATCCATCCACAGGCGACATTTCTTCGAAATCACCGGTTATGCTAAATGCTCCCATACCATTTCCTACTGTCGCTCCGATAGCTTCACCTGTTGAAATCGGATAATCATCTTTCTCCCCAAATTGATACGTCAAACCAACAAGTGAAGTGGTAATTTCAGATGCATATGCAACCTCATTGCAACACAAACTAATTGCCACAATAAAGATCCCAGCCATAACACCCAAAATACATTTAAAAAAATTGTGTTTCATTACGCCCTCCTCAAATTTTTATTATTTTTAGTCTTAAAAATCGTTACTTTATGCCTTATTCTATCACCAAGTTCGGCGCAACGTGTGTACTGTCAGCACACTTATGCAATTTAAATTACAAAAAATATATCTTTTTTTCTGTACTTATGTATAATAAAATATAGTCAGATGGGAGGTGAAAAAAGTGAACGACGGGTTCGAAGATATGGTAAAATTGTCTTATTATAAGGAGATTGCTGTACTGAACGAAAACCACAATATTTATATGGTCCAGCATACCGAGTCTTCAAAAACATATGTCAAAAAACTGCTGTCCATCTACAACAAAAAGGTGTATGAGCAGATTGCCTCACATCCGATAAGTGGAACGCCCCGCATAATTGATATATGCGAAGCAAACGGAAGACTTGTAATAATAGAAGAATATATCTCCGGAAAAACTCTGCTGGAGCTGATGGACGAAAGCGGTCCACTGCCCGAGTCTGAGGTTATAAGAATCGTCGAGGCTCTGTGTGATATTCTCCACAGCCTGCATTCACTTACACCACCTATAATACACCGTGATATAAAGCCCTCAAACATTATGATTACCGAGGATAATCGTGTAATATTGCTGGATTTAAACGGTGCGAAGCAGGAAAATCCTACAGAACTAAAGGATACTCACCTCATTGGTACGCACGGCTTTGCCGCACCCGAACAGTACGGCTTCGGAGCCTCCAGTGTACAGACAGACCTCTATAGCACCGGTGTCCTGATGACCGTCCTTCTCACAGGCTCTATTGACGGTAAATCTAAATGCTCCGGCGCATTCCGACGTGTAATCGACAAATGTACAAGGCTTGATTCAGAAAAACGCTATGACTCTGCGCTGCAGCTGAAAAAGGCTGTATCCGCGATAAAAAATAAAACCAGAAAACTGATTTCAATTGCCTGCGCCACAGTTTTTGTGCTTATTTTGCTTATTGGACTATTTTTTTATTTGTGTTCCAGAAGTAAGGAAGACGGCCGTCCCGTTCAGGAACTGTCCGGTGAAGCACCCACAATGGCAGCCGCAAATACTAGGCCTGCTAGCACAGTGACCAATAGCCCTACCCCTGCCATCGCAGAGACCGATAGTACAGAGTCCAATAGCGATACCCCTGCCATTGCAGAGACCGATAGCACAGAAGCCGATAGCACAGCGACCGACAGCGCTTCCTCTCCCGCAGGTGTATATTCCGGAAATGATGGTGAGCTTCTTGTACTGGCTGAAAATGGCATGGCCTACTATTACTGCTATGATGTATCCTACACAGAGCTTGAATGTCCCTGGGAATACAAGGACAATATTCTTTCAATAGAGTTTGCAAAAATGCACTGCACCGCTACTGCGGATTTAAGCAGAGGCACAGAGGAGCTGATATTAAAGTCAAAAAGTCTGTCCTGGAACAGCGAAGTATTTGACAACCTTCATCAGGATCCCGCAGAATACATTATTGACCCACCCTCTGCCTCAAAAGAGATAACCGTACTACATGACGGAACCATGCAGCTCCAAGTCGACAATATAGGCTTTAGCATACCCAGACATTTCATCGACTACGGTAATGATGACAGAGATTATTACATCCTGATTGATGTCTCGGAGGACAACAATTATCATGCTGAACTCTTATTCTGTGAAACAGATGAAATCAGCTCCTCCATACTCGATACGCAGTACATCGAGGCTGCAGAGGCCTTCACCGAACGCTTTATGGATAATCTTCAAATTGGCTTTTCCGAAGCGATAACAGTAGCAGGACGCCCCTCATACTCAGTCACCGTCAGCGGTCTTTTAAACGAGGGCTTTGGAGGTATTAAAGGTAAAATATACAGCGGCAGGACGGTTCTTATTCCTAAGGCAGACAAATCCGGCATTGTAGTTCTTTTCATGTCACAGCTTATAGGAAGCAAAATGGATAATTCAAAAGCCTTCGATTCCATAGTAAAAACAGCTGTTCCAACAGAATAAGTCTGTTGCCAAAGCACAAACGGCATAAATCATTAAGCATATGAAAGGCAGCTTTGTATGAACGAAATCAGTACAGAAAAGCTTGACAATATATTAAAAAAAGCTTCTCTTGAAAGCTATGAGCAGCTTATTACAGAAAAAAACAGTGAGGACTTACCCTCACTGTCTGACTATCTGAATGAATATATCGGAAAGAAAAGCCTGGTTGTTCCTGAAATAATCAAATCCAGTCTTCTTTCAAGAGACTACGCCTATTCTATTCTGAATGGTAACAGAAAGAATCCCTCGCGTGATAAAATAATAGCCCTTTGTCTCGCTATGCATATGAATTTGAAGGAGGTCCAGAGAGCTCTTAAGCTATCAAATGCAGGTACTCTCTATTCAAAAAACAAACGAGATGGCGCCATTATTATTTTCTTTAATACCGGCGAATACAATATTATGCGATTAAATGATTTTCTTGCCAAGCATAGTCTGGATATACTGCATACCTCAAAGGAAATACTTAATCAGGGGATACAAGACACCTAACCCTTGAAGCAATACTTCATGTATACAAATATAGCCTCCCGAATTACAATTCCGAGAGGCTTTCACTTTTACTTCAGCATATTCTCAATATATGACTTCTGTTTAAATCCAATAAACGAATCTACGGTTTTGCCACCCTTGATGAGCACAACCAGCGGAATGCTGTCTACGAAGAAGCGGTCCGAAAGCTCCTCCTGCTCATCTACATTTACCTTACCGACCTTTATTTCGGGATGTTCCTCTGCGATTTCCGCGATTACGGGAGCCAGCATTCTGCAGGGGCCGCACCAGCTTGCCCAGAAATCAATGAGTACAGGCTTATCTGAATTCATTACTTCGCTTTCAAAATTATCCTTTGTTAAAACTATCTCTGACATATTAATTACCATCCTTTCCGGAAACTTTTCAATTATTCCTTTGACTTATAGTATAACATGCAATGGCAAAAGCCTTCGAAATCGGGATCCTTGATCTGGTCCCTGAATTCCTTGCACATACACTTTGTCTCAGGTGTTCTTTCTCTTCTGCAGGGGCAATAGCCACCTGTTTCCTTAAGTCCGTCACGAATCATTTTTACGATTGATTCGTCCGTATTTTCTGTAATCTTCATAAATAAACACCTTTCCATGAGAAAACTTTATATTCTCATTTAGAAAATATAAGCATTCTCGCTAACTACCGCAACTACAGCAAACATTGATGTGAATACGTCAAACTCGTGACCGCCTTGCCTGTCACTCGTTATATAATCACATATATCTCCTGATGTCTCCTCTTTTTTCCAATCCCAGCTTCTCCTTTACCGTACCTACAAGCTTCTTCACATAAGGAATCGATAGCTTCAAAATCTCGGAAATCTCTCTGTCGGAGCGAAACTCCGCCATAAGCTCCACTACCTCCATCTCTCTGTCGGTCAGCTTTTCAGGCAGAGCCTCAAGTTTGGCCCTGTCTATGGTCTGCCTGTTGGAAATATTCGAATGCAGCTCTATATAGTGCTGTATTCTGGCAAGCAATATTCGTGATGCCACAGGCTTTTTCAGATAATCTATTACCTCGAGCTGCAATCCCCTGTACTCGTGTGACTCGTCTGTCATTCCGGTCAGAAAAACAACCGGTATTTTTTTCAGACGTTCATCTGCCTTAAGCCTTTTCAGCACCTCATAACCATCCATCTGTGGCATCATTATATCCAGCAATATAAGATTCGGAAGAATCGGATCTGCCAGTTTTATAAATGCCTCTGCACCTGAGGACGCAGTCACTACCTCATATAAAAGCCCGACCTGAGACTTCATAATCGTAAGCATACTGTCGTCATCATCAATTATCATAACTCTGTAATCTTTTGTCTGTCCCATACATACTTACCTAACATATGTCAAACTCGCAAACGCTTCGCTTTTTGCTCGTTAAAGAAATGCTGCTTCGCAGTAAGACACCCCAGAGCTAAAGCTTAGGGGATACCTTGCTTTTCTTAATAATACAGCCAATATACATGCTTGTCAAATCAGCTCGGCAAGCACCCTGCAGCCCTCAAATACATTTCCGTATTCCTTAAGCAGCAAAGGAAGCGCCAATTCGCTAAATGCATCATCCTTTTTCATTTCAATCATTGCCGCAAGCTGTGACAGTGTCAGTGCACCGATTCCCTTTGCCGCAGATTTCAGCGAATGAACAGTAAAATACAACTTCTCCCCATCCTCTGCGTTCTTATCCGTCTTTCCCAGTGCCGTCGAAATCTCTGCGTAGGTCTCAACAAAACAATCTGCTCTCATTTTCAGATTCTCTGCACTGCCTTCATTAATGCTGAATGCATCCTCCACTGAAATACCATATTTCTCCAGCTTTTTCTGAAAATCAAGTATCTGTTCTCCTGTATATGCCGAATGCTTTTCCCCGTCAATATGCTGCATTTTGTCCGGAACAAAGGCCGTCAGCACGCCCTTCAGCCTGTCCATATTTACAGGCTTTGTTACAAAATCATCGAAGCCGGCCTGCAGCATTTTCTCCTTCGTGCCAAGCATCGCATCCGCTGTAACAACCACAACCGGCACATTAAAACCGGGATTCTCCTCGCGAATAGCGCGAAGTGCTTCCTCTCCCGACATATCAGGCATACGAAGGTCCATGAGAATCAGGTCATAATCCCTGATTTCTATCATTTCAAGTGCTTCCGCACCACTTTCAACATCATCCACCTGGATAAGCAGCGGTTCCAGCAGCGAACGAAATACCTTTCTGTTATAAAAATTGTCATCTACCACCAGAAGTCTTGTTCCCGGGAAAATAACATCTTCATCCTTCGTCAAATTCTCCCTGACCGCCTCACTCCAGTTTTCAACAGAACCTACCGGCGCCTCATCAACAATCTGCTGAGTAATAATCAACTTGAAAATACTTCCCCTGTTTTCCTCACTTTCACAGGTTATTTCCGCAGACATTTTTTCCGCAAGCTCCTTAACAATCGCAAGTCCCAAGCCGCTACCCTCACGATTATCATAATAATCCTGCGCACCGCGCTCAAAAGGAACAAAAATTTTATCAAGGAATTCTGCAGGAATTCCGACACCCTGGTCCTCCACGCTGAAACAAAGCTTCAATTCATTTTCTGTCTGCACCGTATCGCATTTGCTGACCGCCAGTCTGATAGTCCCCTTATTGGAATATTTAATAGCATTACTGATAAGATTGCTCAGTATTTTATTAATGGCATACTCGCCTCCGCTCAGGACCGATGGCAATGATGGATCCAGCTCAAGCTCAAGCTTCAGCCCTTTCTTTTCCGCCTCAAGGGCCCAGACCGTATTAAGCTTACGAAGCAGACTCTTTAGCTGATATGAAACGATATGAATATCAACCTTGCCAGCCTCTATCTTTGAAATATCGACCAGATCGTTAAAAAACGAAAGCAGCATGTTGCAGGCCACCTCGCTGTCATCGGTCCACGCCTTTATCTCCTCAGAATCTGTATTCTGGGCAATGAGTTCGTTCATAGCCATCATAGTATTTAACGGAGTACGGATGTCATGGCTCATTTTTGCAAGGAAATCAGTTTTCGCGCCGTTGGCAAGCTCTGCCTCTCTCTGCGCCTCGGCAAGTTCAAGCTGCTTTTTCCTGTAAACCATATTTTGCAGATACATGGTTGCCGCCAGTATAATTCCTGAAAGAAGTGCACAGGTCAGCACATCAATCATTACCGCCCTGCTGCCGTCAAGAGGCGTCACATATTCCGGCCTCTTGTATGCAAATATACAAATCGCGGTGTACCAGCACACCTCCACAGCAATCAGCAGCGCCGCAATTCTTCCCTCCAGCAGAAAGGCCGTAAATACAATCGCAAATGAGAAAAAGCAGGGTGCCCCGCCGACATAACCTCCGCCTGAAAAGAAAAGATACGAGAACAAGCCCAGGAATACTGCCACTATCGTTGTAATCATTGCAGCCTTGTATTTGCCCGTTTTAAGGGTGTACCAGAGCATTGCCACCGAAAATACAATTCCCGAAACATAAGCCAGTACAATGCCGAAATCAGAGCCTCTGATAAGCTCATAAAGGAAAAGTGCAAAGCATACGGAGATTCCGCCGAGGGCCAGTACATTGAACACCTTTATGTGAATATCCGTTTCAGCCGAGAACAATCTGTCCTTAAGCCGTCCAATCGGTCCCCTCATATCTGCAGCTCCTTTCCTTAATTTTTAACACGCAAGCACTTAATCATTCCATAATTTACATAAAAGGGGACTGCAGCACAGTCCCCTCAGCATTCCAAGTTTATCAGCCCTCGCTGATTGTAAAATTCTGTCTCAAATAATCGGTTTTTCCTGCACTGTTTACAGCGTATACACGAAGTGTGTAGCTGCCCGCAGATGCACGGAAGCCGTTCGACTTGTAGCCGTCCCATACCCATTCAACGCTTCCGCTGTCCTTCTGGGTAGTAATCTCCTTAACAGCAACAATCTGCTCGGCATCGTTCCACATTACCTCCATAACGAGCTTTGCGCCCTTGGCTGTGTAATTTGCGGCAAACTTGTAAGCATCCTCACTGTTCTTCTGTGTAAAACGAACCGAAAGAGCCGAAACTGTGGGCTTCTTTACCACAACAGGCTTCTTCTGGATTGAGAAGGTCTTGGTAGAACTTGATGTACCGCCACTGTTCTTTGCTGTAATTACAACACTGTAGCTGCCTACTGCATAGCTTCCGCAGGTGAAGCTTGCATTTATTGTTCCGGCTGCATACTGTCCGTCAATAACAGTTGCAACGACGCTTCCCTTTGAATTCTTAACCTGAACGCTTACATCAGAAGACTGGCTTGTCTTTACCGAAACTGCTCCTACACCATCCTTTACGCTTACCGAAGCAGCAGTAATCTGGACCTTAGGTGACTTCTCTACCGAGAATTTAATATCCTTTGTAACCTTCTTGCCCTCAAGTGTCTCGGCTGTAACAGTAGCTGTATACTTACCGATGGCAAGATTTGAATCGAGCTTTGAAAGGTCATACCAGGCAGTGTAAGTACCCGCAGCCTGTGCATATGTATCGTTCAGAATTACGGTTCCCTTTGAATTCTTAATCTTCAGACTGATTTTAGAACCAATGCTCACTGTATTTTTGATTCCGATAAGAGGATTCTCGTAGGTTGCGTACTCGCCGCCGTTAAGTCCTGTCGCATTTGAGCTAAGTTTAAGCGAACCCGAAGGCTTTTCCAACTTAATGGTAAACGATTTTATCTTCGACTTAAGTGTTGTGGTCTCCTTCTTACCGTTATTAATAAGAGTGAGCTTTGTCTGTGTGTAAACCTTTACGGTATATTCTCCTGCAGAAACATATTTGTTTGATGAATTGCCGAGATCCCATAAAACCGTTCCGTAGGCAATTCCATTTACGCGGTCAAGAGTACAATTCTGTGTAACTGTGCGGATTTTTTTCTTGCCCTTATAGATTTCGGCAACGATTTCTCCGCCAAGATTGTCCTCCACATAAATGCCTGCGCTCTCGCCATATGCAAGAGTAACCGTCTTACTTACGGCCTTTGCCTTTTTGATTCCGGGCTCCTTTGCAACGCTGAAGCTTACGCTGTCCTTGAAACGTCCAAAGTAGAGACCCCCGTCACCGAGATTTTCGAACTCAAGTGTCACAATACCCGCAAAAGCTGAATCACCGGTCATATAACCTGAGATAAGCTCAAGAATTTTCTCCGATGTGTACTTAAACTTGTGCATATCAAGATAGCCGTAAATAACCTTCTGATCAAGCTGTCTCGAGGACTTCGAGCCTGCAGGCTGATATTTCAGCGTAACTGTTGTAGGCTGAGTCTTATCCATATCAATATCGATATCCTTCTCGTAGTCGCTCATTTTAAGCTCCTGCATTACGTCCTTCATAATCTGATCATAATTAAAAGGAAGCTGTACCGAGATTTCAATCGAATCATCAGTATCAAGAGAAAGGTGAGTCTTATCCTTCTTAAAGCTGCTGTAGAAGGGCATCTGGCCTTTCTCAAGCTTACTTGTATCAACATTAAGGCCGATATCGTTCATTACGATAAAGGATGTCTCTGCAACCTTGTCATAAATTGTGCAGTCAAAAAGACATACTCTGTAAATACCCTTTTTGTTAAAGCTATAGTTGATAGTCTTCTTACAGGTCTTTCCCGCAGCGATATCGAAGCTGCCGTCTATCGAATAAATGTCAATAATCTTGTACCAGTTGTAATCATTAGAACCGGCATCGGGATCAAGAATATAAATATTGTAATCGTGAGAAGGATTTTCTACCGTATAAGAAAGTGTAACAGCCGACTTCTCATCGGGCTTATAGCTATCCTTCGCAACAGAAATGGAATTCTTGATTCTGTTGCCGTTTTCATCTGTCAGAGCCTTTACGGTAAAGGTAGTTGAAGCAATAAGCTCCGGTGAAAAAACATCCACATTACCGTATTTGTTGCACTCGTATACCTCAAGCGTATATCTTCCGGCCTCGCTGAATACAATATCACTGATTGTAGAGTACAGTTTACCGTTCTTAGTAAGATCATCCCCTAGGAAGTCATTTACATAAGTTCCGTATTCAGGACCTGAAATATCGATTCTGATACCCTTTCTGTATTCAGCCTCTGTAGCTGTAGGCATCACATCATAATCAAACCAGATAGCAAGAGTGGTCGGTATGCCGACTGTAATATTATCTGCATCCAGTTTAAAATTAGTTAAATGATTTGAGGGCTTCCATACCTTATCGGCATTCGAGCCGAAGGATAATGAATCATCCAGCGAATAGTTCCCGTTGTTTGAATATCCTGCTGCCTTCGCCTTTACGGCAGGTACTGCGACTGACACAGTCATCACAATAGCCAGCATAACGGCCAGAACACGCTGCAAGTTTTTACTTGTCTTCTTCATAAGATCTCCATTCCTTTTCTTTTTCCCATTTCTTCATACGCTGCGTAAACCCATCCGCAGATATCTGAAATTTGCTTTCCGATACCTGCAATAGATTTCGCCACCTTTTCATATCATAGCCTAAAATTCTCAGTTCTTCAAGATACCAAAAGTATTAAAAAAGCACCCACCGTCTGAAATCGGTGGATGCTCCTATTGTATTTAAAACTTAGGATTTGCATCAATCCATGCAAGATATGTTATCATTTCATGTGCATGCATAATTTTATTTGTTATCTTACCGTCATATGCCAGTTTAGCTGATAAATCAGCAGCATTCGCTACACTTAACATATATTTTACACCATCTCCACCTGCGTCCGACATTGCGGTTCCGATACCCTTCATACCGTAATCCTGAGGCTTAACGGTAACCTTATGAATCGGAAGCGATACCGAAAGAGGATTTGCAGCCTTGTAACCATTCACATACGACTTCTGATCCTTACCGAATTTTTCAAAGGCTGCTATAAGCTTTTTCATCTGCTTTTCGCTGTAACCCTCGTACAGTTTACCGGTGTATAAGAAAAAGTACTGCTTCATAGCCTTTTCGTTTGAGAAGATAAAGGTTGTTCCTGCTCTTTGGTAGCCCCAGCTTGAGGGTGCAACATTAGGCACGAAATCATGAGGGCTTACAAAATTGTAAATACAGTCGCCATAGCCTTTAATCTTCTTTGTTGTATACTGGGGTGTTGCAAAGCCATAAGCGTAAATATCGTCCTTCGAAAGCTTAACAGTGGCATTCTGCTTGTCGGCCTTTTCGAAGAGCTTTATAGCCAGAAGGTTTGTAAGCGCACCGCCACGGCTGTGTCCCATTATCCAAACCTTGTTCGTCTTTCCCTTCTTTGCGTGGTCTTCCATATATTTATATGCAAGCTTTGTCATTTCCTTAGCCGCAGTATTAAAGCCCGAGTGAAGACTTCCGCTTCCAAGATTAAAGTTGCTTATCCACTCATATCCTCCCTTACTGTAGCCGCTTACTACAAAAGCAAATAATCTGCCGGTTGAAACATCACGCCATCCACAGTAGATTGTTCCATGATTATTATCATTCTGACTGCTGTGTCCGGATTTTGTTCCATCTGCTGAGAACATCTTCTTCACATCAGAAAATCCGCACTTAGTAAGGAATGCTACAGCATCATCCTCGCTGTCGCTGCAATAGGTTGACATGGCCCCCAGTGCCGAAAGCTTCGTAAGACCTGAATTTGCTTTTTTCTTTGAATTTTTACCTTTAAAATAACTGTCCGAAAAGGTTGCGCTATATGTGAAATACTCATCATAGGCCTCTGAAATATGACTTTCATTAATTACTTTTTTGTCAGCTATATCATCGCCCCATTCACAGATAAAGCCCTGTAAGCGCTCACCATTGCCTTTATCGCCTGAATTCCAGGTATCGTCCCAGCCCCAGCCGCTGCCACGCCACCAAAACTGTAACACCATACCGTTTTCAGCTTCATTAGGCTCATCATACCAGAAATCCTTGTAATCAAATTTTTCACCTGTTATCCATTCCCAGCCCGAATTGCTAATGCTCGCACCAAGCCAGTAGGCATCATAAAATCTGCCCTGAAGAAGTGCAAGACAGTGATTATTTTCACCTTCTGATGTAATAACAGCCAAATGACCCCCGAGTGACTCGCAGTAAGCCTCTGCCTCATCCCAGTCAGTATCAATATCATATCTGCAGTAGTAATGCCCGTTATAAGGCATTGCCTCCTGGGGCAGATTTTTCGGAATTGCAGCCTGAGCCGAAACAGAAGTAAAGCCCAGCACTGCAAGACAGCAGATTAAACAATATAATAAATTTTTCACAATATGATCCTCTTTCCAATTATTTAGTCAGCAGCTTATCGATAAGCTGTTTTGCCAGACGCGCCGAACGTCCGCCTCTCTCAAGTGCAAAGCGCTCCGCAAGTAAGTCAAGCTCCTCTGTAGGCATATTGATGCCATTTTCCTCTGCAAGATGATGCACGATATTTAAGAATGTGGCTTTGTTAGGCTTGCTGAAGGTAATATGTACACCAAAACGTTCAGAAAGTGAAACAAGCTCCTGCATGGTATCGTTACGGTGGATATCGTCACCCTCACGGTCAGAAAAGCTTTCCTTGATG
Organism: Lachnospiraceae bacterium; assembly: GCA_024403355.1. Taxonomy (GTDB): domain Bacteria; phylum Bacillota; class Clostridia; order Lachnospirales; family Lachnospiraceae; genus RUG11977. Next base: position 3,243 of record JAKSRW010000038.1, on the reverse strand, counting down.
ATATGACGGCGGTTGCTGGTAGCATAAATGACCAGATTTGAAGATTTCGCAGTAACCGAACCCTCAAGCACAGCCTTGAGTGCGTTAAAATTATCATCATCCTTAAGGAAAGAAAGATCATCAATAAAAAGAATAAACTTTAAGGGATTGCCCGAAAGCTCGTTAAGTATCTTCTGGATACTGCGAAGCTGGTCCTTACGCACCTCGATTATACGAAGTCCCTCGGCAAAAAATTCATTTGCAACTGCCTTGACCGAGGAAGATTTACCTGTGCCCGCATCACCCGTCAGAAGCAGATTTGCGGCAGGCTTACCCTCCAAAAGAGCCCTTGTATTTTCGATAATGATATTTCTTTCAAGCTCATAATCAACGAGGTCCGAAAGCTTTGTTTTATCGGGATTTGTAACCGGAACGATATTTCCTTCTTCAGATACATAGAACATTCCGTTGCGTGAATAAATTCCGTATCCGAATTTGCCGATATTCTCGACTCTGTGAAGATACTTTTCGGTCACGTCATAGTCCGTATTTGCAAAACCGGGAAGAAAGCAGTCAGCTGAAATCTCTGCGGTAAGCTGTTCAGGAGTTAGGTCTGACAGCAGCTGAAGGGTCTTAAGCTCGGCAAGAAGAGAGGCCTTCAGATAGTCCGGAACCTGCCCACCCATACCTACGGTTTTTACATAAATATTTTCACTGTTGCCTGTAATCTCACGGACATATTCGCTGATATTGCCGCCGTTCGCATTATAAAGGGCAGCTACAAAGTCAGCATAGCTTCCCAAATCCTTATTTTCCAAAAAACTTAAGAGACCGGATATTACCCGGTCCCCTAACAGTTCTCTGAATATTGTAAGAGTTAATAAACCTGTTTTTAAATCATTAATATTATTCATACACTATTCGCATTCTTATCGGTCTCATAATCCTTTATGGCCGATAATTTATTTTAGTTTAAGATAGCACCCTCTGCACCGCCTGATACGAGTGCTGCATAGCGCTTTAAGTAGCCTGATAATTCCTTCTTCTTGGGAACGAAGTTCTTCATTCTCTCATCAAGAACTGCCTGGTCTACCTTTAATTCAAGCTTGTTCTCAGGGATATTAATGCTGATGATATCACCATTTTCAACTACACCGATAAGTCCGCCGGAAGCAGCCTCAGGTGTAACATGACCGATACATGCACCTCTTGTAGCTCCTGAGAAACGTCCGTCAGTAATAAGTGCAACCGAGTTTCCGAGACCCATACCCATGATGGCGGATGTAGGATTAAGCATCTCTCTCATACCGGGGCCGCCCTTAGGTCCCTCATAACGGATAACAACTACATCACCGGGCTTGATTTCACCTGCATTAATTGCAGCCTGAGCATCCTCTTCACAGTCATAGACCTTTGCAGGACCCTCATGTACGAGCATTTCGGGAAGAACTGCGGAACGCTTAACTACCGAGCCGTCAAGAGCTAAATTACCCTTTAATACCGCGATACCGCCTGTAGTACTGTAGGGATTATCAACAGGACGGATAACCTCAGGATCAAGGTTTACACAGCTTGCAATATTCTCTCCGACAGTCTTTCCGGTAACTGTCATACAGTCAAGGTTCAGAAGTCCCTTCCTGCTCAGCTCATTCATTACCGCATAAACGCCGCCTGCCTCGTCAAGGTCCTCCATATATGTGCGGCCTGCAGGTGCAAGGTGGCAGAGATTGGGTGTCTTTGCACTTATATCATTTGCGATATCAAGGTTAAGCTCAACGTTACACTCGTGAGCAATGGCAGGTAAATGAAGCATACTGTTTGTAGAACAGCCGAGAGCCATATCCACTGTAAGAGCATTCATTAATGCTTCCTTTGTCATAATGTCACGGGGACGGATATTCTTCTTAACCATATCCATAACAGCCATTCCTGCGTGCTTTGCAAGCTCGATTCTTGCTGAATATACTGCGGGAATTGTACCGTTTCCTCTAAGTCCCATTCCGAGAGCCTCGGTAAGACAGTTCATTGAGTTTGCGGTGTACATACCGCTGCATGATCCGCATGTAGGACAGGTCTTGCATTCGAACTCTCTCATCTTCTCATCATCAATCTTGCCTGCATTGTAAGAACCTACGGCCTCGAACATACTTGAAAGACTGGTCTTTCGTCCGTCAACCTTTCCCGCAAGCATAGGACCTCCCGAAACAAATACGGTGGGGATATTTACTCTTGCTGCAGCCATTAACAGACCGGGCACATTCTTGTCACAGTTGGGAACCATAACAAGTCCGTCAAAGCCGTGAGCCATTGCCATTGCCTCTGTTGAATCAGCAATAAGGTCTCGGGTAACAAGTGAGTATTTCATTCCGATATGTCCCATGGCAATACCGTCACATACGGCGATTGCGGGGAATACGATAGGAGTACCGCCGGCCATTGCTACGCCCATCTTTACGGCATCAACGATTTTGTCGATGTTCATATGACCGGGAACAATCTCATTGTATGAACTTACGATACCGATTAAGGGGCGGTCAAGCTCTTCCTCTGTAAGACCTAAGGCATGATAAAGCGACCTGTGAGGCGCATTCTGCATACCAAACTTTAAAGCATCACTCTTCATTGCGTAGTTTCCTTTCTAAAAACCTGAGAGTGCCTTAAGCACTCTCAGGAAAAAATAATCTCTTGTATTTAATTAGTTGTTGATAAGCTTGTCCTCATCTGACCAGCTGTAAAGCTTACGGATTTCAGCACCTACAAGCTCTGAAGGATGCTCTGATGCTAACTTACGCATAGCATTGAAATGAACCTGTGAACCTGCATCTGACATGTCTAAGAGGAAATCCTTAGCAAATGTACCATCCTGGATGTTCTTAAGAATCTGCTTCATAGCCTTCTTTGTATCCTCTGTGATGATCTTGGGTCCTGTGATGTAATCACCGTACTCAGCTGTGTTAGAGATTGAATATCTCATGCCTGCGAAACCGCTCTGGTAGATAAGGTCTACGATGAGCTTCATCTCATGGATACACTCGAAGTATGCATTTCTGGGATCATAACCTGCCTCACAAAGAGTCTCAAAACCTGCCTGCATAAGTGCACAAACACCACCGCAAAGTACTGCCTGCTCACCGAAAAGGTCTGTCTCTGTCTCTGTACGGAAGTTTGTCTCAAGAACACCTGCTCTTGCTCCGCCGATACCAAGTGCATATGCAAGACCTAAATCCCATGCATCGCCTGTTGCATCCTGGTGAACAGCGATAA
>JAKSRW010000037.1 GCA_024403355.1 Lachnospiraceae bacterium | reverse complement strand
GCACCAATCTTTCAGTTTGAAAATTTATTTTCAAACTTCCTCCTAATGCAACGAATGCAATGAGTTGCTCACGCTTTTGGTAAAATCATTTCCGTTCACTTTCGGCGCTTGCTTTTTCAATAACCGAGCCCAGTCCTGTACCGATTTTACTGCCCGCTTCCAAATAACGCTCACGCAGGCTCTCACTGCTTCTGTTCACTTCCTCATATAAATCACGCGCAGACCATAAGGCTGCCCCCTGACCCCTTATAATAATCTGCTCCAGACCGTCACTGGTTGCGACCGTAATATTATAGTTTTTTGCATTTTCATGAACAAAGCGTTCAATATATTTATCCGCAATTTCAGCCTCTTTGGTGTATACAACCTTAATATTTTTATATGCGTAATGCTCTGTCTGATGACCTGTCACACGGTAGGCATCGTAGACAACTATCAGATTGTAATCATGGGTTGCCTGAAAATTACATAAAATATCATTCAGACGGTCTCTTGCGCCATCGATATTTACATCCGCTATGGCACGAAGCTCATCCCAGGCAAATATGATATTATAGCCATCCACCAGCAGGTATTTTTCCTTCTGCAAAGCCGCAGCCTTTGGCGTCTGACTGTTCTTTGCAATATTTGCCGCCTCAGTCTGCCTTCTTACGGTCTGCCTGTGCTTTCTGAAAGGATTCTTATAGCTTTCCTTTCTGTTCGCATAAAAGGTTCTGTTCAGAATCGAATCAACCTCTTCCACCGAAACAAACTTTTCTTCCTTCTGAAGAGGCTGCGAAGGATTTATATCATATGCTGCCGTATCACTGTAGTTATCGTATGAATCGTCACGACCGAAGGTCAGATTCTTCTCTACAATCTGCCATTCCCCGCCGTTATAGTCACCAAGGTCAACCCTGCAGTCAATATGCTTGTAATTATCTACCATATCCCATTCAACGGGGAAGCCTGCGCCATGGGCACAGAAAACCGAATATGAAGGATTCCTCATATCAGAAACCGCGTCATAGCAGTAGCTTGCGGCAACCTCTGCGGAATTGTGACAGGGCAGGTATCCGTAGTAGCTGCAGTAAAGAATTCCGAGTCCTTTTGTATAAGAGGTTACCTCTGTTACATAGCCCTGCATGGTTGCAACAGGTGCACGCCCGGTCAGGATTATCATTGCATCGGCGCTGTTCTCTCCGCTTTCATTTTCAGCCTCATACTGGCCGGTAATTTTACCGCAGCGCTGCTCAATATCATTCATCGCACGTCCTATGCAGCGACGCGGAATCTCAAGTGTAAATTCATAGTAAGGCTCAAGGATTTCTGCCTTCTGCTCCGAAAGAGCCCTCATAAGTCCCTGCCTGATTGCACGGTAGGTTGCCTGACGGAAATCACCGCCCTCAGTATGCTTAATATGCGCACGGCCTGCTACCAGGGTAATACATACATCATCCAGAACCGCACCTATCCTGCAGCCCTTGTGCTCCTTCTCGTACACATGTGTCATAATAAGTCGCTGCCAGTTTGTTTCCAGCTCATTAACCGGGCAGGCTGACTTAAATCTGATACCGCTTCCCGGCTCTCCGGGTTCCATTACCAGCTGTACCTCTGCATAATGCCTCAGGGGTTCGAAATGGCCCACACCGAGCACCGGTGCCTTCAGTGTTTCTCTATATAAAATACTTCCTTTATCAAATTCTATATCCTCGTTAAAACGCTCACGGAAACGGCTTTTCAGCACATCCAGCTGAATTTCACCCATAATGCGTACCTGAAGCTCACGCATTTCCATATTCCAGACTACATGAAGCTGGGGCTCTTCCTCCTCAAGAAGTCTGAGCTTAGGTAAAAGTGCGGTAAGTCTGGAACGGTCCGCCTCAACCACACGGTAAGTAAGTACCGGGGTGAGCTGTTTCTGCGGAAGTGCCTCCTCATTGCCCAGTACATCTCCCGCCTGAGTTCTGCTAAGTCCGGTAACGGCTACCACCATTCCCTGTTCGGCCCTGTCCACAGATTCATACTTTTCACCGTTATATACACGAATTTCAGTAATCTTTTCTGAAAGCTCCGCTATTCCCGAAGCCTTCGAAGAGCTTTCGGGGTCTGAGATATCAGCGTCCGAGCCGTCCTCATCCTTTACACAATAGCTTATCAGGTCCCTGTTTTTCAGGCTTCCGCCCGTAATCTTCATATAGGTGAGACGTTTTCCGTCATTATCTCGTCCTATTTTATAGATTCTGGCCGCAAAGTCCTCTTCCTCGTAGGGTAAAGGGGCAAATTTTCTAAGGCATTCCAGAAGTCCCGCCACGCCCTCAAGCTTTAATGCAGAACCGAATATAACAGGGAACATCTTGCGTTCACCCACAAGTCCCTGCACCGCCTCATCGGCTATCGAACCGCTCTCAAGATATCCGTCAAGCAGCTCCTCGTCGCAAAGCGCAATATTCTCGTATACCTCCTGCTTCCCGTCATTATTCTTCGAAAAGCCGAATTTTTCGAAGGAACCGGCATTATCAGCCGCCTTCTGAATAAAAAGGTCCGAAAGATCAATGCAGTTTTTAGAGAGCATTGTGCGAAGCTCCTTATATACATCAGCCCTGCTGCAAATATCGCGGTCCATTTTATTTACAAAAATAAATGTGGGCACATCATATGCCTGCAGAAGCTTCCAGAGAGTTCTGGTGTGCGCCTGAACTCCGTCAGGTCCGCTGACCACGAGTACCGCCGCATCAAGCATCGCAAGCGTTCTTTCCATCTCCGCAGAAAAATCCACATGTCCCGGAGTATCCAGCAGCGTAAACGAAAGGTCCTCATATTTGAAAACCGCCTGTTTTGAGAAGATTGTGATGCCTCTTTCCCTCTCCAAAGCATAATTATCCAGGAAAGAATCTTTCTTATCAACCCTTCCCAGTTTTTTCAAACTATGACAGGTATAAAGTATACCCTCCGATAACGTTGTTTTTCCGGCATCAACATGTGCCAGGATTCCGATGACAATTTTTCTCATAATACAAGAATACCAAAATAACAGTAAAAATACAACGCTAATATTAGCAATAATGCACTATAAATTTGCTATTTTTTTATAAAAAAAGAGACGGCCGAAGCCGTCCCGAAAAAAAACACTTTATTTTCTGAAAAATCCCTTTTTCTTTTCGCCCTTATCTGTTGCGGGGGCATCAGGGCTCTTTCCCGTATATGCCTCATCGAACTTCTTTAACAGCTCCTTCTGCTCTGAATTAAGCTTTGTGGGAACCTGAACGATAAGTGTAACATACTGGTCACCGCGATATGACTTGTCTCTGATTGAAGGAACACCTCTGCCCTTAAGTCTGATTCGGGTATCGGTCTGCGTTCCGGGCTTAACCTCATAGAGCACGTCACCGTCAATTGTTGAAATACGTACATCTCCGCCGAGAGCAGCCTGAGCAAAGGTCATATATGCATTTGAATAAATGTTAAGACCGTCTCTCTGGAATACGCTGTGCTCAGAAACCTCAATCTCTACCAGCAGATCGCCGTATCCGCCGCCGTTTGCACCGGGCTCACCCTTGCCTGCAAGTCTGATACACTGACCTGAATCAATACCTGCGGGAATCGAAACAGAAAGCTTCTTCTTTCTTGAAACATATCCGTTTCCAAAACAGCTTGAACACTTTTCTTTAATAATCTTGCCTGTTCCGCGGCACTGAGGACAGGCCTGAACGCTCTGTGTCATACCAAAAATAGACTGGCGTGAATAAACCACCTGGCCCTTACCGCCACACTGCGAACATGAATCAACCGATGAACCGGGCTTTGCACCTGTACCCTTACAAACCTCACAGGGCTCCTTGAGAGTAACCTCAATTTCCTTCTCAACGCCCTTCATAGCCTCTTCAAAGCTGATACGGATTCTGGCACGGGTATTTGCACCTCTTGAGGGTCCGCCGCTTGAACGTCCGCCGCCGCCAAAAAGATCGCCGAAAATACCGCCTAAGCCGCCAAAAATATCTCCGAACATACTTGAGAAGTCCATAGAGCCGAAATCCATTCCGCCTGCTCCGCCGTTCTCAAAAGCAGCATGTCCGTACTGGTCATACTGGCGACGCTTATCGGGATCGCTTAGTACAGCATAGGCTTCACCGACTTCCTTAAACTTTTCCTCAGCTTCCTTGTCACCGGGGTTAACATCAGGGTGGTACTTCTTACCAAGCTGTCTGTATGCTTTTTTAATCTCATCAGCACTGGCTGTTTTCTGAACTCCCAGCACCTCATAATAATCTCTTTTGTCTGCCATATATAATTTCGCCGTCCGGCTATCCTTTCACACGCACGAGCCACCCGGAAACCCGAGTGGCTCAAACTATAGTCATAATTTTGAAGCAGCTGCCGCTTCAGTATTAAACCTCTTTGAAATCAGCATCAACGTAATCACCGTTGTTGCCGCCGTTGTCATATCCGCCCTGGTTGGGGTCGAAGCCGCCCTGGTTAGGATTGAAGCCGCCCATGTCGGGACCTGCCTGTGCTCCGCCTGCTGCCTGAGCCTTCTCATAAACCTTCTGGAAAAGCTGCTGTGAATCTGTCATAAGCTTCTCCTTGGCTGCCTTGATATCTTCTACCTCACCATCACTCATAACCTCAGGATTTGTCTTGTTAAGGAGCTCCTTTAAGTGATCGATGTCAGCCTGAACTGTAGCCTTATCAGCATCTGAAAGCTGCTCGCCTACATCTGAAAGTGCCTTCTCTGTCTGGAATACCATTGAATCAGCCTCGTTACGTGTATCAACAGCTTCCTTACGCTTCTTATCCTGAGCCTCATACTCAGCAGCTTCCTTAACAGCACGCTCGATATCTGAATCGCTCATTGTTGTTCCTGAAGTAATTGTGATATGCTGCTCCTTGCCTGTACCCTTATCCTTTGCAGATACGTTTACAATACCGTTTGCATCGATATCGAATGTAACCTCAATCTGAGGAACACCACGTCTTGCGGGAAGAATACCGTCAAGTCTGAACTGGCCCAGAAGCTTGTTATCCTTTGCGAACTGTCTCTCACCCTGTGTAACACGGATATCTACTGCGCTCTGGTTATCCTCAGCTGTTGAGAATACCTGGCTGCCACGTGTAGGGATTGTAGTATTTCTCTTGATAATAGGTGTAGCAATACCGCCGAGTGTCTCGATGGCAAGTGTTAAAGGTGTTACATCGAGAAGCTGGATATCGCCTGCACCTGAATCGCCTGCAAGCTTACCACCCTGGATAGAAGCACCGATGGCTACACACTCATCAGGGTTAAGTGTCTTTGAAGGCTCATGTCCTGTTAACTGCTTAACCTTCTCCTGAACTGCGGGAACACGAGTTGAACCACCTACAAGAAGAACCTTGCTGAGGTCTGAAGGCTTAATGCCTGCATCACGAAGTGCATTCTGTACGGGAATAACTGTTCTCTCAATAAGGTCATGTACAAGCTCCTCGAACTTAGCTCTTGTGAGGTTCATATCGAAATGCTTGGGACCCTCTGCTGTTGCTGTAATGAATGGAAGGTTGATATTTGTTGTTGTAGCTGATGAAAGCTCCTTCTTAGCCTTCTCTGCTGCTTCCTTTAATCTCTGAAGAGCCATCTTATCCATAGATAAGTCTACGCCCTCCTGACGCTTGAATTCCTCAATCATGTAACGTGTGATTCTCTCATCGAAATCATCACCGCCAAGTCTGTTATCACCTGCTGTAGCAAGAACCTCGATAACGCCGTCACCGATTTCAATAACAGATACATCGAATGTACCGCCGCCAAGGTCATATACCATGATCTTCTGCTCATTCTCATTATCAAGACCGTATGCAAGAGCTGCTGCTGTAGGCTCGTTGATGATACGCTTTACATCAAGACCTGCAATCTTACCTGCATCCTTTGTAGCCTGACGCTGAGCATCATTGAAGTATGCGGGAACTGTGATAACTGCCTCTGAAACCTTCTCACCGAGATAGTTCTCAGCATCTGCCTTTAACTTCTGAAGGATCATTGCTGAAATCTCCTGGGGTGAATACTTCTTGTCATCAATGGCTACCTTGTAATCTGTACCCATATGACGCTTAATTGATGAAACGGTCTTGTCTGAGTTTGTAACTGCCTGACGCTTAGCCGCATCACCTACAAGTCTCTCACCGTTCTTTGCAAAACCAACTACTGAAGGTGTGGTTCTCTGGCCTTCTGTGTTTGTAACAACGGTAGGCTTACCACCTTCCATAACTGCTACACATGAATTAGTAGTACCTAAGTCAATACCAATAATCTTACTCATTTCTTTATCCTCCTGTAAATATATAAATCAGTTTAAATAATATTTTGAAGCCTTTCGGTTATTCCTAGTTGGCAACCTTTACCATACTGTGTCTTACAACGGTATCGTTGTACATATAGCCCTTCTGAAGCTCCTGTGAAACCACATTCTCACCGAACTCCTCATTCTCCTCATGCATTACCGCATTGTGAAGATTGGGATCGAATTCCTTGCCCTGGGCCTCAATCTGCTTTAAGCCGGCTGATTCAAGCGATGTCATCAGCTGCTTGTAAATCTTCTCCATTCCCTGGCCTACGCTTCCTGCCCTGTCCTCCTCGCTTAACGCTGCAAGTCCAAGATCAAAGCTGTCAAGTGCGGGAAGAATCTTCTCTATGATAGACTTCGCACCGATTTCAAACATCATTGATTTTTCTTTTTCGGTACGCTTTCTGAAATTCTCGAATTCCGCAAGATTACGCATCAGCTTATCATTAAGCTCCGCAATCTTTTCATCTCTCTTATCAGGCTTTTCGGCCTTATCCTTTTTGAAAAAGCTGAACTTCTTCTTGCCTTCGGTCTCTTCTCCGGCTTCCTCGCCGTCCTCAGCAGCCTCTGCCGAAGCCTCAGCCTCTGCCGCATCCTCCACGGTTCCCGTAACCTTCTCTGCCTCCTCAGCAGTCTCCGAAGCCTTTGCCTCCTCAGCATTCTCCGAAGCCTCTGCCTCATCTGCAGCAGCCTCAGCTGCCTTATCCTGCTGCTCCTTTGCCGCTGCTTCCATAGCTTCCTTTACAAGCTTTTCCTTTAAATCCGGCATTTTGTTCTCCTTTTTATGTTTCTTACTCATTATTTATTTCCATTCTTAAACACATCGTCCAGCTGTGACATCATATTCTGCAGTGTTCCGACAACCTTCTCATAATCCATTCTCTTCGGACCGATGATACCTACTTTTCCGTAAATACCTTCCTCAATTTCGTAGGTTGCGGTAACCACCGAACAATCCTTCATGGAATCCACCTGATTTTCATCACCGATGTAAACCTGAATGCTCTTCTTGTCAACAGGCTGACCATTATTCTCGACGAACTGTGTAAGCTCCTCCTTGTTCTCAAGTGTGGTCAAAATCTCTCGCGCCTTGCTCATATCGCTGAGCTCGGGATATTTCAGGATATTTGTTGCACCGCTTGTGTAAACCCTCACATCACCCTCTTCATTGAGTGCCTGTGCAACCGCATCCAGAATCTCCGTAACCAGATTAGCATAATCACCGACCTGACTCTTCAGCTTCTGAACCAGTCCTATGTTGATTTCCTCAATATCAAGTCCCTGAAGGAAGGTATTGAGTGCAAGGTTAAGCTTAAGAGTTTCTTCCTTTTGAAGCGCTACCGCAGAGGTAAACATCTTATTCTTTACTATATTACCTTCAAGTACGATAACCGCAAGCACCTGATATTCATCAACCTCAGTCAGCTGGATGAACTTTATCTTCCTGCTTCTGTACTTGGGTGTGGTAACCATCGTGGCATAATTTGTATTCATTGCAAGAAGCTTTGCCACCTGCTGAAGCAGATTCTCCATCTTATCAGCCTTCTCTATGAGGACATCCCTCATATTGTTGACCTCATCAACCTTGTCCTGCATCATGGTGTCTACATAAAGTCTGTAGCCCTTATCCGTAGGAATACGGCCTGCCGAGGTATGCGGCTGAACAATGTATCCAAGCTCCTCCAGATCCGCCATCTCGTTACGGATTGTTGCCGAACTGAGATTAAGGTCCGTGAACTTCGATATCGTTCTGGAGCCTACCGGCTCACCTGTCTCAAGGTAGTTTTTAATAACTGCCTGCAATATTTTCAGTTTTCTGTCATCAAGCTCCATCGAATCCCTCCGCTTCGCTTTTGCATAAGTGATGTAAACTGTCATTTGATTTGTTAGCACTCATATAAGTGGAGTGCTAATATCATTGGATATAAGATAACACCTTTGTATTCCTTTGTCAACAGCTATGCAAAAATTTTTCACAATATTTTATCTGAATTTATATTTAACTTGAATAAAAAGCATTTTTTGATATAATGTATGAAATAAACAGATAAACCCACTGCCAATTGCGGTGGGTCTGTTTATAATTTCCTTATATTCGAAGTCAAGAAAGGTTATTTATATGGAATGGAATATTCTTTTCTTTGTTAATGCCGTGTTTTTCGGCGTAGGGCTTGCGATGGACGCCTTCTCCGTCTCTCTTGCAAACGGACTGAATGAGCCTGACATAAAAAAGAACCGCATGTGCGCCATAGCCGGCACCTTCTGCGGTTTTCAGATTGCAATGCCGTTAATCGGCTGGATATGCATTCATACAATTGCAAAAGCCTTCGAGTCCTTTCAGAAGTTTATTCCCTGGATTGCCCTGCTTCTGCTGCTCTTTATCGGCGGCAAAATGCTTATTGAAGGAATCCGCAACAATGAAGAGGAAGAAAAATCCGCGGTAGGCTTCTGGGCACTGATGCTTCAGGGTTTGGCCACCTCCATTGATGCTCTCTCGGTAGGCTTCACAATTGCAGAATACAGCTTTATCGCCGCACTTACCGAATCTCTGATTATCGGTGTCGTAACCTTCGGCATCTGCATCGCGGGGCTCATTATTGGCAGAAAATTCGGTACAAAGCTCGCCAACAAAGCAACAATTCTCGGCGGTGTAATCCTTATTTTAATCGGACTTGAAATCTTCCTTACAGGAATTCTGTCATAATACTGTTACTAACATCAAAACCCTTTTCGGTCAGGCAGAGATTGCCGCCGATATTCTTCATAAAGCCTGCAGCGGTGTACTTTCGGACAATAGCTCCGTATTTTTCATCAAAGCTGCAGGTAAATTTTTGCTCAAATTTACTTATATTTATTCCCGAAACAAGCCTTAGGCCGAGAATACAGAATTCTGCCATACGTGCCTCCCTGTCCAGCAGTTCCTCCACCATCACAGTTTTGACACCCTTCATTATCCCATTATATTCCGCAGAAAGTCTTGTATTCGAAAATCTGATATAATCCGCACTATTTGCATTTATATCACTGTTAACAGTATCATATAGGATTTTTTTATCGACATCCTCAGAGCATTTTTCATCCATTATAAAGCCCTTACGATAGCTTTTATATCTGTCGGTCTTAAGGTAAGAAGAAGCCCCCTGCCCGCAGGCAATATATTCCTCGCCCTGCCAGTAGCCCAGATTATGTCTGCACTCGAAGCCGGGCTTTGCATAATTTGATATCTCGTAGCGCTTGTAGCCGTATTCGCTGAGCACCCGCGCCGTTATATGATACATTTCCCTTTCCTCGTCCTCATCCGGAAGCTGCAGTGATAAAGGATTGTCCTCATAACGTTTAAAAAGCGCTGTTCCCGGCTCAAGAATCAGACTGTATGCGGAAATATGCTCCGGCTCAAGCTCTGCAACTGTTCTGACGGTCCGCTCCCATTCCGCAGCCGTCTGTCCCGGAATTGCCGAAATGAGATCTATATTAATATTTTCAAAGCCGAGTCTGCGTGCCAGCCTGTAATTATCCAAAAACTGCTCAAATGAATGAATCCTTCCCAACGCCTTAAGACGGGGATTTTCAGTTGACTGAAGTCCTATGCTCAGACGGTTTATTCCATAGCTCTTATAAAGACGAAGCTTCTCCTCATTCAGGGTTCCCGGATTAGTTTCTATGGTATATTCAGCTCCGGGCTTTTTACTTCTGAGCTTATCAATGCATTTAAGAATACGCTCCATCTGCCCAATCGAAAGCACAGACGGCGTGCCGCCTCCGATAAATACCGTATCGGCAAGCCACTCAGACTTCTTTTCATTCGAAAAATCAGGGAGCCCGGATAAAGCTCCGAGTTCCCTGCAAATTGAATCAACATATTCATCCGCCGGTCCGTAATCCTGCGTATCCGCACAGCCCGTAGGAAATGACAGAAAGTCGCAGTAATCACATTTTTTCACACAAAACGGAATATGCACATATAATTCCATTAATTCTTGGCCTCTTTCTTTGCATAATCAACAAATGAAATATTCAGGTCAACATTTCCCGTAACACCCGGTATCGAACCGCTCTCCGAATACTGAAGCATCTGGAAATTATAGGGGAATGTAATCTTGTCAGAATATACGGCAAACCACTTATCATAATCAGCCAGCTGCTCAAGGTCGATACCCATAAGCATATATTTGGTATTAGCATAAATCATAGGCTTGTAGCCCTTTTCAGCCACTCTGTCACAAAAAGCCTTTGTATTGGCTGTTCTCTGCGCATACGAAATATTATTTGCTCTGGCATCGAAGCTTGTAACACGTTCTGTATCAAAAATAACAGGATATGTAATCTTATAGTCCTTGATTGCATCCAGAACAAAATCCGCCTCTTCAAGAGCCTCCTTCTCGTTAACAGCCTGTGAGAAGAAGTAAACTCCGACATCAATTCCGGCCGCCGTTGCCCCCTCCACATTCTTTGTAAAATAAGGATCCACCTCAAGGGTACCCTCATTCATACCGCGGAAGCCCATTCTGACAATGGCAAATTTCACGCCCTCATCAGCTACCTTCTTCCAGTCAACATCTGCCTGGTATTTAGATACGTCTATACCTCTGATTGAAAGCTCCTTACCTGTCTCATCACAGTACTTCCAGTCATTGGGATTCTCTGTATTAAGTCTGTTCCAGTCGTAGCTGCACTCCTCTACATTATCATTATATGCAATATAGTAGCGCTCCGATTCCCTTCCGAGAACCGTAAGGTACTTCTCCGGAATAACCTCAGTGGGAATTATTACATTATTAAGCTCGGGATCCTCCTGATTTGCAGGTGCGTACGCGCCAAACTTTGCCCCATTTACATAGATGCTGTCTGTAGAAAACGCAACCGAGCCGCTAAGCTCACCCAGATAATACTTGCTGCCTGCCTTTACAACCGTCTTCCAGTTGATACCCTCGTCTCCGATTTCCATACTGAACCAGGAATCAATATCGGGAAGCTCGTATTCATTATAAATTATCTCGTTGTATTCAACCTCATCAATACCGAACCTGTACGAAGCCTTGCTGGTTTTCATATCAAGCAGCCTCGGAGCATACGAAAGACCAGTACCCTCCTCAGAGAAGCCGATTGTCATAAGCTCGTTAATTTTTGACTTAAGATTGTCTCCGTTATACTCATTAAGCGTACCGGCATCAATCACACGCATCGTCTCGGGAATTCTTCCTGGTGCAATGTAATCGGTAAGTACATAGTATTTTTTAGAATCAATACTGCATTGTCTGGGAACCAGAGTCTTCGGCTCGGCATTCAGATTATAGTTAAAGCACTGAACATTTCTTTTTTCTCCGCGCTCCACCATAATTGCCTTGCGGAAAACCTTATCATTTAGATAATACTCATTTTTGTAACAGATTCTGATATCTCCGTTATCAAAAACGAGATACTCCAGACCATCGATGCTCTCGACCGCACAGTTAAAGCTGCCAAGCGTTCTTTTGTCAATTCCGGCCGCAAGAGTCGCAAGATCATTTACATATCTGGCGGTCTGCGCCTGCTCGGCAGGCTTGTTTGAAGTCTCAGTTGTACCTGAGGGCGTAACAGGAGTGACAATGGTAGGCTTTGAGGCCTGAGCCTCCAGCTCCTCATAATCACTTTTCAGGCCTGAATACATTATTATAGAGCAGACCAGAAGCGCTACAATAGCCAGTCCTTCAACAACCGCCACCATCATCCAGAAGCTGCTCTTTTTAGCCTTCTCCCGGTTATCTGCGACTGCGTTCCTGTCCTGCGCACGTTCACGCTCGATTTCGTCAAGCTTTTCCGCCAGAATCTCCGTCTCTTCCTGCCTTGCTTCAAGCTCTGCATTCTTATTTTCTATTTCAGCCAGAAGAACTGCCAGATAATCCTGGGCTGCCTTAAGCTCATCCTCTTTACCGGACTTTCTGCGCTCGCGGTCAGCCTCATAGGCCAGCTTCAGCTCCTCCTGCTCCTTCTCGCTGTCAATATCCATTAAAATCATCCTTCCGTTTGTCATTCAACCAAACAACCACACATAATAAGTATAACAAATATCAGGATAATCGCAAGAAAAAAATCATTTACCGGCTAATTGTTGCTAATTTTCAAACAATTACTACTTTTTGTGCAATTTTATCAAAATATTTTTCAAAATTATATAAATTTGTGCTTGACATTTCCATTTTTCTGTATTATAATTCAGACATACAAAACAAACAAGAATTAACTTCAGAAAAATATATGGTATTCCAATAACAATAACAAATCTTACGAAAGCGAGGTACGGTCCAATGCACTAGTTAGCTTTTACTCAACCCAATATTTCGAAAGGCAGGAACAGTCCAATGAAAACTTAATCAGGGAAAAGACCCGAAAACAAATTTACATAGATATTCTTAAAGAAACGAGGTACGGTCCAAAGGAGACATAAGCTGATTTCTAAAAACTATATTTAAAGAATCGAGGTATGGTCCAAAGGAGACATAAGCTGATTTTCAAAAACTATATTTAAAGAATCGAGGTACGGTCCAAAGGAGACATGAATAATATAATAATATAAGGGGCATCGGATGATATGATCAGCCGGTGCTCTTCTTTTTTATCATCTTTTTATCATCTTTTTTTCTTCAATTCAAAAATATAGTTTTCTCCCTATAACCCGGAATTTCGAAATCCCGCAAAAAAAACGCCATAATTGGCGCTGATTTTGCCAATTATTGTATGTTTTTTGTACAAAATATATTTAATAAAAAAAACTTAAAAAATTTTAAAAAAAGGTGTTGACAAATCCATATCTATAGTGTAATATAATGACTGTGCTTGAGAGAACAACAAACAAGCAAAAAGAAATGCGCGAGTGGTACAGTGGTAGTACGTCGCCTTGCCAAGGCGAAGATCGCGGGTTCGATCCCCGTCTCGCGCTCTCCAAAACCTGTTCATACGAACGGGTTATTTTTTTGCTCTTTTTCAGATTTATATATCTGCATTATTTGTAAAACTCGTGACTTCTTCGCTTGTCACTCGAAAAACACGCTGCTATCGCAGCTTTCTGTTTTATTCATCATTAAAAATGCCCCACGGCAAATCCGTGAGGCATTTTTACACCTTCAATATTCTAATACAATTTCATAAGCATCAGCAGCCTAAAATTCGTCTTCTATGCTTCTCTTTAATCACAGGCAACAGAATAACCGAAGCCACAATCAATACCAATAGTCCAAGAACTGCTGCAAAAAACGGTGTCCTTGATACATTTCTCTTCGGTGCAATACTGAATACACCCACATCACGTTCATTTATATAATCTATGAGCTGATAGAATATTGTATCATAATCATACAGCTCCCCGACCTCTATCGCACTATTCGGAACAAATTCAGGTAAAGGATAGCTGTAGCCGAGTGAAAATACTCCATTCAGTCCCTTATCTGTTACAAAAACTGCTACCGGTCTTACAAATCCGGTCTGTGAACCAAAGATTCTGACCTTACCTGCGTCCATGAAACGACTCTGCATATCACTGATATATTTCATAGCATAAGCTCTGTCAGTAAGCCTTACTGCATCTTTAACAATATATTTACCAACATTTGCTTCCAAAAGCTTAACCGTATCCTCGGGAATATTGGCCTTTTCGCCGCCGCTTAAGGGCTTCTGTTTTGCTACAGACACCTCAATATATGTGTCTCTGCCCTCATGGTATACCGGAATCAGCCATTCATAGCCCATTTTTGCACTGCAGCCGGCTACAATCTCATCTACTCTTTCGGCTGACACCTCATCCGATTCGAATAAATAATATCCGCTGTATACCTTCACAGCATCTGCATATTCCACCCTTACATCTTTCTGAGGGAAACGCGCATTATTAATATTAAGCGTCTCCATGGCCTTCTGAATAATCTGAGCTTCAAGCGCCTGTATCTCCTGATAATCAGCAGCATTTTCAGTAAGTATATCTTCACTGTAAAAAACGGTGCTTGCAGCAGATACATCCACTCTGAATGCCATAACCGCCGCAAATAAAATAACTAATGCAAACAATTTCTTCATACGAACTACCATTCCTTTCCGGTTAAAACCAAAGTTTTCATTCAAATAACTGTATTTGAATTTTAACAGTTACAAATTCATTCCATCTCCATAATGATTTTTCTTGCATCTTCCTCCGTTACAGGCTTTGCATAGCTTTCATTATCGAAAACCATAATATCTCCGATACCCTTCTGGAGTACAAATCTGAGCTTGCCGTCCCTTACCTTTTTGTCGGTATAAAGCTTCTTTACCAGCTGTTCTCTGTCAATATAATCGGGAATTGCCACAGGAAGCTTTGCACGCTTTAACAGCTCGGTAACCTCCTCAACATCGGTGTCTGAGCAGTATCCGAAGCTTCTTGCAAGTCTTACCTCTGCCACCAGACCAATAGAAAGTGCCTCACCGTGCAATAATCTGTAATCACTTACCGTCTCAATAGCTCTGCCCACCGTATGGCCCAGATTCAGAATCTCGCGAAGGCCGCTCTCGCGCTCATCCTTCATTACCACCTGATACTTTGTCTTACAGTTCTCCGAAGCGATATGGCAGCAGGCCTCATCATCAATTTCCATGATTTTTTCGATATTTTCCTTCAGATAATCAAAGAATTCCCTGCTTGAAAGGCAAGCATGCTTGATAGTCTCGGCAAGACCGCTTGAAACCTGTCTCTGAGGAAGAGTTTTCCATGTAGCGATATCAAGATATACCTTTTTAGGCTGATTAAAAAGTCCTATCAGATTTGTTGCAAGAGGCGTATCTACCGCTGTTTTTCCGCCTACCGATGCATCGGCTGCGGCAAGAAGGGTTGTCGCATAATTAATAAAAGGAATTCCTCTGCCGTAGGTTCCCGCTACAAAACCGGCAAGGTCGGTAACCACACCGCCGCCTACGGCTATAATACAGCAGTCTCTTCTGTAGCCCTTTGAAAGCATTGTATCCTCTACATACTCCTTGGTCTGGCGGGTCTTACTCTTCTCTCCTTCGGGAAATACAACAATATCCGACTTGAATCCATTATCAAGAAGCATTTTGTAAATCTTCTCTGCACAGATATCCTTTACAATACTGTCAGTAACAACTACAAATTTATTAATCTTTCCAACAAGTCCCGCCTTCAGGTCATCCATCAGCTTCTGTTCGAGACCATATCCTATTTCAATCTCATAGCTGTCATCAACAACCTTTTTTAATTCTACGTTAAAAGTACTCATAAACCTTCCGCCTTTCAAATACAATCTGTCTTTCTGCCTTTTTTATGCAGCTTCTAATCTACCTCCTGCCAAATGAACACCCCCGTTCGGACATCAAATGGTATATAAACCCTAAATATCATTATAGCACAAGAAAAATGAATACTCAAACAAAACCTTTGACTATTTCCCCGAAGCGATTTATTATGTATTAATACTAACATTTCTATTAAATTATAGGGTAAACGGTAAAAATAGAAAGGCATGGTGTTTTTGTGAAAGATAATTTAAAGAAAATGATCGGCTACTATAAGCCGTATAAGGGTGTTTTCTGGGCTGATATGTTTTTTGCAATGCTCTCGGCCGCAGTATCACTGGTAATTCCGCTGATAGTGCGCTATGTCACCTCAACACTCATATATGAGGAAAAAGACTTTATTCTCTCCATGGTATGGAAAATGGCGCTTCTGCTGCTTGTTCTTATCGGAATCAATCTTTACAGTCAGTATTTCATCAGCTATTACGGCCATATTATGGGTGCAAAAATAGAATATAATATGCGTGCCGAGATTTTCGACCATATGCAGAAGCTCTCCTTTTCCTTCTATGATGACCAGAAGGTAGGACAGCTGATGAGCCGAATTACAACCGACCTTTTTGAAATTACCGAGCTCCTGCACCACGGTCCTGAAAATATCCTTCTCTCGCTTTTAAAAATCAGCGGTGCTTTGGTTATTCTTATCGGAATCAACGGCTGGCTTTGTCTTGCCGCCTTTGCAATGCTTCCCTTCATGTTTGTATTTGCATATTTTCTTAATAAAAAAATGCGCCGTACCTTCCGTACAAACAGAGCCCGAATCGCTGAAATCAACGCTCAGATTGAGGATAATCTTTCAGGTATAAGGGTCGTAAAATCCTTTGCTAACGAAGAAGTAGAAAACCTCAAATTCAAGGAGGGCAACGATAATTTCCTCCGGGCCAAGGAACGTAATTACCATTATATGGGCATTTTCCATGGCGGTATCGGTGTTTTCACAACAATGATCCAGGTATGCGTTATCATTGCCGGCTGCATTCTTATAGCCTACGGCAATGTTGACGTCTCCGACCTTATTACCTTCCTGCTCTACATCAGCGTATTTACCGAACCCATCAGAACTCTGGTAGATTTTACCGAACAGTTCCAGAACGGCTACACCGGCTTTGAACGTTTCAGGGAAATCATGGATATCGAGCCGGACATAAAGGACAGTGCAAATGCGACTGAGCTTAAGGATGTGAAGGGTGATATAGAATTTAAGGATGTATCCTTCCGCTACAATGAAAAAACCGACGCCGTTCTGAGCGACGTCAGTCTAAAAATTCCCGCCGGTTCATATATGGCTCTTGTCGGTTCATCGGGTGCAGGAAAAACCACGCTCTGTTCACTCATTCCACGTTTTTACGACGTAAACGGCGGTTCTGTACTTATTGACGGTAAAAATATTAAAGACCTTACTATTAAGAGTCTGCGCAGTCATATCGGTATTGTACAGCAGGATGTTTATCTCTTTGCCGGAAGCGTTTACGAAAACATTGCTTACGGAAAGCCCGGTGCAAGCGAGGCCGAAATTATCGAAGCCGCCAAAAATGCAAACGCTCATGAATTCATCATGTCACTGCCAAACGGCTACATGACCGATATCGGACAACGCGGAATCAAGCTCTCCGGCGGTCAGAAGCAGCGTCTTTCGATTGCCAGAGTGTTCCTGAAAAATCCGCCCATTCTCATTTTTGACGAGGCAACCTCGGCCCTTGATAATGAGAGCGAGCACGTAGTTCAGGAATCCCTTGAAAAGCTCGCCAAAAACCGTACCACTCTTTGCATCGCCCATAGACTTACCACAATTCAGAATGCCCAAAAGATTCTGGTACTTACCGAAAACGGCATTGCTGAATCAGGCACCCACAAGGAGCTGCTTGAAAAGGGCGGTATTTACGAAAAGCTTTACCACATGCATTATTCGTAAAACACTGAGATTTCGTTATATAACCTTTTCCGAAAAATATAAAGAGATACCCCATCGTTACAATGAGGTATCTCTTTTATTAATTATTAAATATCAGCTTCTATTTTTCAAGCATTCCCGCTATGAGCCTTGCCGCACGTTCCAGTTCATCCTCGGTATGGGAAGCCATTAGTGCTACTCTCAGTCTCGCAGAACCCTTTGCCACGGTAGGATATCTGATTGCGGAAATGAAGAAGCCCTCCTCCATCAGCTTTTCAGAAATATCCATAGCCTTCTTTTCATCACCGATTACCACAGGGATAATAGCAGTCTCAGAGCTTATATTAAGTCCGGATTCCTGCAGCTTTTTACAAAAATATCTTACGTTATGCTGCAGTCTTTGAACCAGCTCAGGCTCCTTCTCTATTATTTCAATTCCTGCAATATCCGCTGCCACACTGACGGCAGAAAGCGAAGTTGAGAAAATAAAGCCTCTCGCGGTATTACGCAGATAATCAATCAAAAGCCTGCTGCCTGCTACATATCCGCCCTCTCCGCCTATTGCCTTGCTTAAGGTACCCATCATTATATCGGGCTTTTCACTCATATGAAAATGCTCCGAAATACCGTGTCCTGTCGCACCTATCACACCTGTCGCATGCGCCTCATCTATCATCGAAAGCAGATTATTACGTCTGCATATTTCAAGAAACCTTGGAAGCTTAAGAATATCTCCGTCCATACTGAATACCGCATCTGATACCACCAGTCCGAATTCACAGGGATTTTCCGCAATCTTACGCTCCAAATCCTCCATATCATTGTGTTTATAGACCACACATCCTGCCTTTGAAAGACGGCAGCCGTCTATGATGCTGGCATGATTCAGTTCATCACTGAATATCACGCCTCCGTTCTTCATAATGGCTGAAATGACCGCAAGATTAGCCACATAACCCGTATTAAACACAATAGAAGCCTCAGTGCCCTTAAAGCCGGCAATTTTATTTTCAAGCTCCTCATGCAGGTCCATATTGCCTGTTGTAAGTCTTGAACCTCCCGACCCTACTCCGTATTTGTCTATCGCCGCCCTGCAGCGTTCTAGCATATGTGGATGCTTCGTTATATCCAGATAGCTGTTGGAAGCCATAAGAAGATATTCTTTTCCGTTCATAAGGATATGTGAACCCTGAGCGGATTCTATGCTCTTCATAGTTCTGAAAAGATGCTTCTCCTTAAGGTCCGAAAGAGTATTTTCAATAACAGTCATCGGATTCTTTCTTTCACAGTTTATAGCTGATAAAGAAGATTCATTCAAATCAGGAACCGGCTGATTATCTGATAACTTTGCAGACTGAATCGTTACTAAAGGCTTTACCCCCTTAACAATTACCCTCTTCTTCTGCAAATAATCAATAGTTTTTTCAACATCCTCTTTTTTTCCGTTGTAGAGGAAAATGCGGCCTCCGTTTTCACTGCCCAGTTCCTTCATTTTCGTAATGCGTCTGTAGCCGGTTTTCTTTGAAGCCACATAGCCCGTCACATAGTCCGGATCATCGGAAATACAGATTTCACCCACAATTCCGGGGCAATTTGCCACCTTTGTCGCCAGAACGATAGCTTCCTCATAATGATTCTTTTCCAGTTTCAAATCGACATTTTCGGATCTTTCCTGATCCATATAGGTAGCTCTGATTCCTCTGTTGCCGTCAGGCTCAAGCCTCTCGAGAGTATTAACATCTAAAAGCATTGCCCCTCTCATGGCATAGGTATCCTTTAAAACCGCTAATACCTTCTGCGGCTCGGGTACGGCAATTTCTTCCAGAAATCGAACAATCTCCCTGTGTCCCTCCTGCCGGTCCTTTACCTCGACAGTAGTCACGGGAAGCGCATCCAGATACTCCAGCTCATCCCCTTTAACTCTCTCGATTTTAATATTCATAAAATCTGCATTACCCTTGGGATGATACAGGCCGCGCTCCATAAGAGAATTGACACAGGAATCAAGCTGTTTTTCGGAAATAATCTTCTCGGCACCCGAAATATGCACAGACCTTCCGTTATCATCCTTACTAGCGCGCATTTTTATACTAAACATATCAGCCTCTCTTCTCCTCAAACCACGCCTTCATGCAATCAAGAATTTTATCGAGTTCATCATCATTAATAATATAAGGCACCATAGCATAAAGATAATTCAGGAAAGGCCTTGCAAAAACTCCGCGTTTATAAGCAAACTCCTGATATCCCTTCAGCATTTTGCTATCCTCGACCTCAATACAGATGCATCCGCCCATCATACGCACATCCACGATTCCGTCAGCCGTAAAGCCCTCCATCTTTTCCTTAATATGCGCCGCAATATGAGCAATCTTATCCATATAATGGCCCTCTTCAAACAGCTCAATTGAAGCAAGTGCCGCGCTGCAGGCAAGTGCATTACCCATAAATGTGGGACCATGCATAAGTGCGTGGTCTGCACTGTCACTGTAAAAGCCTTCAAAAACCTTTTTATTGGCTACGGTAGCGGCATGACCTATATGTCCGCCTGTAAGTGCCTTTCCGAGCACAATAATATCCGGAAGCACCAAATCTGCCACAAATCTGTTTCCGGTACGTCCAAAGCCTGTGGCCACCTCATCAAAAATGAGAAGCACACCATACTTATCACAAAGCTCTCTTGCTCTTTGCAGGAAGGAAATATCATACATTCTCATACCGCCTGCACCCTGAAGCAGCGGCTCCACAATAAAGCAGTTCAGCTCATCATGATATTTCTCAAAGGCCTCCTCAAGTGCGGGAATCTCTGTATCGATATGAATCACATTCTTATTCTCGCCGTAAGCCTTTAACACAAAATGATAGTCCTCATCATCACCTGCCTCCATAGTTTTAAAGGTATCACCATGGTAGGCATGAGTCAGACCCATTATCTTTATTCTTTTAAGGTCACCCTTATTCACATAATACTGAAGCGCCATTTTCAGGGCAACCTCTACAGCTACCGAACCCGAATCAGAATAAAAGCAGTAATCGAGATCTCCCGGCAGGAAATTCTTAAGCTTCTCGGTAAGCTTTTGAACAGGGTCATGAGTCAGTCCGCCAAGCATTACATGTGAAAACTTGTCAGCCTGGTCCTTTATTGCCTGTGTAATTTTCGGATTTCTGTAGCCGTGGATGACACTCCACCACGAAGAAACCGAATCAATCAGTTTATTATCCTCTGTATAAATGTATACGCCCTCAGCGTTTATCACCTTATAGGGCTGCTTCATTGTCTTCATCTGCTCATAGGGATACCAGATCATACTCTACCTCTTTCCTTCTGCCCTGCATTAAGGAACTTCTAAAGCCCCTGCAGTTCATAGCTCTATTATTTATTTATACAATGCAATAAGCTCCTCGGCACTGACATTAAGCTCCTTATCGTCCTTTGCAACCTTTGCCAGAGTCTTAAGGCCTGTCATCTTCTCACACATTAAAATGTTATCCTCATGCATAACATCCCCTGCAATATAATTATTAAATATAACAGCCTCCACAGGGATATTATGACTTCTCATATATTCAACCGTCAGAACCACACTGTTAATGGTTCCGAGGCCCGCGTCCGCAATCAGAATGCAGGATAAAGCAAGCTCGCCTATTACATCCTCAAGCATTATTTTTCTTTCATCAATGCAGATAGGGCAGAGAATTCCGCCGCTGCCTTCCATTGTTACAAAATCATATTTTTCACAAAGCTCGAAAAAGCCCTTCTTTACAACCTCCAGATCAACAGGATTCCCCTCAAGTCTTGATGCAAGATGCGGCGAAACAGCTGTTTCATAAATATAGGGGCACATAGTTTCAAGAGGCTGCTCAACAGAAGAAATATCCTTTACAAACTTTGCATCACCCGGGATAAGCTTTCCTTCAGAATCCCTGTCGTTTCCGCTCATTGCAGCCTTATAATATGCCGCCTTCTTCCCCGCCTCATTAAGCTTCTTTACAATAAGTCCCGTAACATAGGTCTTGCCGACATCTGTTCCCGTTCCCGTGATAAATATTTTCTTAGCCATAAATAATCTCCAATCCCCGGCCGGTTCTAAATAAACCGGCAACCGCTTCGTTTTTAACCCGCTGTACAAGCCGACTCTTTCAGACGCTTCTTCCGATGCTCTTAAGCATTTCGATATCGGATTTAATAGTTGCACAGGATGCTGTAGTAAGCATATTTCCCGTAATAGTAGCCGAAGCTCCCGATTTAAAAGCAGTCTCCCCGTCATTTGTCAAAAGCGCACGTCCTGCCGCAAGTCTGATTTCCGCCTTTGGATTAATGTAACGGAAAAACGCAATAGTACGTAAAATGTCGCTTTCGCTGAGCTGTTCATTATTTTCAAGAGGTGTACCCTTGATAGGCATCAATGCATTTATCGGGATAGAATCAACCTCTGCCTCAGAAAGACTGACAGCCATATCAAGTCTGTCCTCCCACGTCTCACCCATACCGATAATACCGCCTGAGCATACATAAAGCCCCTCTTCCTTCACCATTTTAAGAGTATTGATTTTTTGTTCATAGGTATGGGTCGTGCAAATAGAAGGGAAAAACCTTTTCGAGGTTTCAATGTTATGATGGTAGCTTGTCACGCCTGCCTCATGAAGCCTGTGCAGCTGCTCTGCCGATAAAAATCCCATTGACGCGCAAAGCTCGATATCACAGTTATCCCGCATCTCCTCATAAGCCGCAATTGCCTTGTCAAATTCCTCACCCGTAAGTGCCTTTCCTGCGGTAACAATCGAAAAACGGTGAACACCCTCAGCGGCGTTTACCTTACAGAGCTCAACTATCCTTTCCTGAGGAAGAAA
Organism: Lachnospiraceae bacterium; assembly: GCA_024403355.1. Classification (GTDB taxonomy): domain Bacteria; phylum Bacillota; class Clostridia; order Lachnospirales; family Lachnospiraceae; genus RUG11977. The sequence goes on along the minus strand of JAKSRW010000037.1, from coordinate 5,055 downwards.
ATCGTAAACCTCACAATTTGTATGATTATGTGCAGACTGTGCACAGTATTTGCAATCCTCGGGGCATCTGCCGCTTCTGCCGTTTATAATCGAACACAAATCCACTTTGTCCCCTATAAAATGGCTTCTTATAAGGTCTGCACCCTCACAAAGCTCTTCCAGATTACAGTCAATAAAGAACGAAAGCTCGTCCCCTCTTTTAATTCTTTTTCCGTTTATTATTTCCTCTGCCAATTTTAATACGTCCATTTCAGCCTCCCAAATAACATTTTTTTTAAATGCCCACTTTACATTATACCGAGTATATCCTAATAAACTCTGCCGTAATTGTCAACATAAATTTGTTTTCAGGTTGACAATTCCAATATTTTTCCCCTGCTCAAATCTGACATCTTATTGTCGCTTCAGCGATGTGCTCATGCACTTTGAAGCGTCGGCTGCCGGCTGCAACATCCTCAGCGGACTTGACTGCGGTTTACTAACAGCCACAACCGGCATAAAAAAACCGCATCATGGACTGCCACAATACGGTCAATTTTAAAAAAGGGAATATATCATTTTAGAACGTAGTTTACAAAAAGCACAACTGCGCTCGTCACAATCATTACAACACCCGCCACACGGTTAAGCGTTTTTGAGCTTGCCCTGTTTGCGATAACTGCAGCTATACGAGCCCAGATAAATGTAAAGACTATGCAGAGCACCAGGCAGAAAATATCCGGTGTTTCCCCTATTATGAGGTGACTTACACCGCCGGTAAGCGCCGTGAAAGCCATAATAAATACACTCGTTCCGACTGCCATATGCATCTCGTAGCCCAGTACGCTGGTGAGCATAAAAAGAAGCATCATTCCTCCGCCCGCACCGATAAAACCGCAGATAAAGCCTACAAAACAGCCTCCAATAACAGATTTAATTATCCTGCTTTTTCTGTCCTGCATCTCCATCTGTTCTCTGGTGGTTGTAACCGGCTTCAGGATAAATCTGAGTCCGATGATTATAAGCGCCACCTGTATGGTTCCGTTCATTGTACGGTCCGGCACAAATCTAGCGATAAAGCTTCCGAGAATTGTTATTCCAAGTACACAGGAAATCAGCACAATACTGTTCTTAATATCAAGATTTCCGTGTCTTTTATAGGTCCATGCACTTACCGCACTCGCCAGTACATCACTCAGCAAACCTATCGCCACAGCCTGATATGCCGGCATATCTAAAAATGCTATCAGCATCGGACTGATAATTCCGGCCGCACTCATTCCCGCAAAGCCGGTACCGATACCTGCTCCCGCTCCCGCAAAGAAGCAAATCACTATTTTAAAAACTATCTCCATCTATATTTTCCTTAAGTGAAAAAAAAGCCGCATCATGCCAAGCACAATACGGCCATATAATAAAATCAATATTTAAAATTTAATCAATCCTTGATAAATGTTGCATAAATTGCTCTGATTGACTTCTCAAAATCATCATTCTTAACACCGATGATGATATTAAGCTCTGAAGAACCCTGATCGATCATCTTAATGTTAATGCCCTCATTTGCAAGAGCGCTGAAAAGCTTGCCTGCTGTACCGCTTGCAGACTTCATGCCACGGCCTACTACCGCTACAAGTGCAAGGCCTGCCTCGATTTCAATTGAATCGGGGGCTGCAAGACGATGAATAGCTGAAACTACGCTCTGCTCCTTATGAAGGAATTCATCTGCATGTACAACGATTGTCATTGTATCGATACCTGAAGGCATATGCTCGAAGGAAATGTCGTTTTCCTCAAAAGCCTGAAGAACCTTTCTTCCGAAACCGATTTCTGAATTCATCATTGCCTTTGAAATGAAGATTGTACAGAAATCCTTCTTACCTGCAATACCTGTTACAACATAATCCTGCTTCTGAGCTGTGCTCTCCACAATCCATGTGCCGGGATCCTCAGGTCTGTTTGTGTTACGAATATTGATAGGAATACCGCAACGGCGAACAGGGAAAATAGCATCCTCATGAAGTACTGAAGCACCCATGTATGAAAGCTCACGAAGCTCTCTGTAAGTGATGTACTTGATAGGCTTGGGATTATCTACAATACGGGGATCTGATACAAGGAAGCCCGAAACATCTGTCCAGTTCTCATATACATCTACTCTGCCGGCCTGAGCAACGATTGAACCTGTTACGTCTGAACCGCCACGTGAGAATGTCTTTACCTTGCCATCCTTGCCTAAACCATAGAAGCCGGGAACTACCGCACGCTCGCACTGTGCAAGTCTTTCACTGAGCACCTTCTCTGTCTTATAATCATTAAGCTTGCCTTCATCATTGAAGAAAATAACCTCTGCGGCATCAATGAACTCAACACCGAGATACTTAGCCATAATCTTACCGTTAAGATACTCACCTCTTGATGCGGCGAAATCCTTTGAAGGCTCTGTCTTCATAAGATTTGCAATTTCCTCGAAATCCTTATCAAGTGAGAAATCCTTAAGCTCAAGACCTGTGATAATCTCATCATATCTGGCCTTAATAGCCTTAATTTCCTCATCTATATCCTTGCCCTCGCTTGCTGTAGCATACATATGAAGGAGCATATCTGTAACCTTTGTGTCACCGGAAAATCTCTTACCGGGTGCTGAGGGTACTACATATACTCTGCTTTCGTCAGCTTTAATAATTGCGCCAACCTTCTTAAACTGCTCTGCGCTCGCTAAAGAGCTGCCACCAAATTTAACAACCTTTTTCATTAGCTTAACCTGCCTTGTTAATTATTATCCATTAGTAATATATATTTCTATTTCTGATATGTAAAGTATTTTTTCAAATTTTACTAATAATTCTTCATAAAAAAGCACTATTTGCGTTTCTGCCTGCCGTTTCCGCCGCTTTTTCCTTTCACAACGCTCTTCACACTGCCACCGGTATACGAACCGCCTTTACTCTTTCCGCTTCCGCCAGCCTTTCCCGATACGTTCCTTCCGCCGGTAGCCTTCCTTCCCGATAGGCTCTTTCCGCCGGCTCTTTTATCTCCCGACCTGCTGCCGTAATGCTCACCTTCGCCTGCCAGCTTTCTCGGAGGAATCAGACATTTATTTTTATCAAAGCCTATCAGATCCTGACGGCCGCATTTAATAAGCGCTTCCTTTACCAGCTCATAATTTTCAGGCTTTCTGTACTGAATAAGTGCACGCTGCATAGCCTTTTCGTGAGGACTTCTGCTAACATCAACCGGCTTCATCGTACGCGGGTCAAGCCCTGTGTAATACATAACCGTGGATATTGTCGATGGCGTCGGATAAAAATCCTGCACCTGCTCAGGCATATATCCCATATCTCTTACACTTTCAGCCAGCGCTATCGCATCCTCAAGAGTAGAACCCGGATGTGAGGAAATCAGATATGGTACAATATACTGATTCATATTCAGGCTGTCATTAACCTTTTTAAATTCATTAACAAAGCGCTCATAAACCTGCGCCCTGGGTTTTCCCATAAGGTCCAGTACATGGTCTGTGATATGCTCGGGCGCAACTCTCAGCTGACCGCTGATATGATATTTACAAAGCTCCTTAAGGAAGCTATTGTCCTTATCTGCCAGAACATAATCGTATCTGATTCCGGAACGTATGAAAACCTTTTTTACCCCCGGAACCGCACGCAGTGCACGAAGCAGTCTGATGTAACCGGTGTGGTCAACCTTCATATTTTTACAGGGCTGAGGATACAGACACTGCTTATTTTGGCATACACCGTGCTCCAGCTGCTTATCACATGCAGTTCTGAAGAAATTGGCGGTAGGTCCGCCCACATCATATATATTTCCCTTAAAATCAGGGCGTTTGGTCATCTTTTCCGCCTCACGCACCAGTGAAGCCTGGCTTCTGGTCTGAACAATCCTTCCCTGATGAAAGGTCAGCGCACAGAAACTGCAGCCGCCAAAACAGCCGCGGTTACTGGTAAGTGAAAACGGCATATCTCCGATAGCCATAACCCCGCCCGCCGCCTTATATGACGGATGGTAATCGTTCATATAGGGAAGCTCGTATACATCATCAAGCTCCTGTGTGGTTAAAGGTCTTGATGGCGGATTCTGCACAATATAACGCTTCTCTCCGTATTTTTCAATCAACGGCTTTGCGCTAATGAAATCCGTATTTTTATACTGAATAGCAAAGCTCTCAGCATATTTTCTTTTATCATTCTGCAGCTGTTCAAAATCAGGAAGCATAATACCGCCTGATTTTTCTACTATTTCACTGACATCCTTTGCCTTATAAACGGTTCCCGGAACAAAAGTGATATCCTCCACCGCCATACCGCTTTCCAGCGCATCCGCAATTGCCACAACCGAAAGCTCACCCATACCGTACATCAGAAGGTCCGCGCCCGAATCCATAAGCACGCTGCGCTTCATCTTGTCTGACCAGTAATCATAGTGACCCATTCTGCGAAGACTGGCCTCAATACCGCCAATCATAATAGGCGAATTTTTATAGGTTCTCTTAATTAAATTACAATAAACAATCGTCGCATAATCAGGCCTTTTGCCGGCTGCTCCTCCCGGAGTATACGCATCCTCATGGCGCTTCTTTTTATTAACCGTATAATGGTTAACCATCGAATCCATATTTCCCGCAGAGACAAGAAACCCAAGTCGGGGCTCGCCAAAGGTCGTTATACTGCTATCATCCTTCCAGTCCGGCTGTGAAATAATGGCCACCCTGTATCCGCGCGACTCAAGCACACGGCTGATAATTGCAGGGCCGAAGGTCGACTGGTCCACATAGGCATCACCTATTACAAAGACAAAATCGGGCCTGTCCCAGCCTCTTTCACGCATATCTTCAATTGTCACAGGTAAAAATCCGCTCATAGTTCCGCCATACCCTTCCTATTTGCCGTTTTCTTTCAAAAGCTCACAAGCGCTTCGCCCGCTGTCTTGCCAAACTTGTAACCGCTTCGCTTGTCACTCGTTAAAAACCGGCTGCTTTGCAGCCATTCGGTACGGGATTCTACCCCGCACCTCGCGAAAGCTTCACCCACCGCCTAAAGGCAGTGGGTTATCTTT
>JAKSRW010000036.1 GCA_024403355.1 Lachnospiraceae bacterium | reverse complement strand
GAGCAGTCTGGAAGCTCGTCGGGCTCATAACCCGGAGGTCGTAGGTTCAAATCCTATCCCCGCAACTCGGTTTATCCGATTTGCAGATAAACTAAATAATGTGTATGCCCAGATAGCTCAGTTGGTAGAGCAAAGGACTGAAAATCCTTGTGTCACTGGTTCGATTCCGGTTCTGGGCATTAAAAAGAGATCACAATGTGGTCTTTTTTTATATCATTTATTTTCTTATTGATTTACGATTATTAGATTAATTAGCAAAATATTTGGACTTAAATCGTATATGAAGAAAACAGTTAATAGCGAGGTTTATAAGAATGAGTAACGAGAATAATGAAGAGTATTTAGAGTATGAGACTTTTATGACTACTACAAAGGCCGGGGATGAGGTTGAAATGGCTATTGTAGACAGATTTGAGTTTGAAGGAAAGCAATATGTTGTTGCTGCGCTTATTAAGGATGATGAAATAAGTGATGATGGTCTTTTTGTTTATCAGGAGACCAAAGAGGGTGATGAGACTGTTATTGATAAGATTGCGGATCCCGATGAGTATAGCAAGGTTGCAGAGTACTATGCTGAGAAGGAATAATCCTCAGTTTTTAATGGGTACTACTCATAATTTGGGAATATTTTATTATAATCGTATAGATTTGTGACAAAACAAATTATCGTGATTTATACTCATATATTGCATATATTATAAGGATATATAAAATAGAAAGATAACCCACTGCCTTTAGGCGGTGGGTGAAGCTTTCGCGAGGTGCGGGGTTCAAGCCCCGTACCTCGTAAGCTGCGGTAGCAGCGATTTTATAACGAGTGACAAGCGAAGCGGTCACGAGTTTGACTTATTGTAAGAGAAAGAATCTGTAATAAAGTGGATTTATTTGTGATTCATTTGAGATTTAAAAATCAATGGAGGAAAAGGTAAATGAGAAAGAATAGTTTATTAAAGGTTGCAACATTTGCTCTTTGTGGTGTGTTAGCTATTGGAAGTGTTACTGCCAGTGCAAAAGTAAAAGTAAAGAATGATGCCAATAATGGTGACTGGAGTGCTAAGAAGGTTACAATTCTAGATACTTCAGAAGCTGATTTGATGGTTAGAGTGGGCGATATCGATTGTTTAAATGAAAAGTGTGAAGATATAATTAATGCATATAATCCTTTTAAGAAAGGTTCAGAGTTTTCGCATTGCTGGTTCTGGAATGCTGATGAAAAAGATCCTGCAGGAACTGATTCCATTTATGTAGGCACAAAGGCATCTAAAAACAAAAAAATAGTGGATGGATATGCAGGTGATTTTAGAGCATGGCAGGAAGCAGATAAGAATGATGAGTATTATAAAGCAGGCGCATTTACTAAGGGAGCACTCAAGGTTACACTTAACTATAAGGATGAATTAAAGGAGATTACAGTTAAATCTGCTGTATTGCAGATTGGTATCGATGATTTCCAGGCTCAAAACTGGAATTCAAAGTTTTCTGTAAAGATTAATGGTAAGAAAGCAGATTTTCTGTCAGACATCATCAATAAGCAGAATCAGACAGGTCCTGTATCTTCTGTAATTACAGTTAAAATTCCTCAGAAGTTTATCAAGTATGTGAAGAAGGGCAAGCTTACAATTACTATTGATGAAACTACTGGAATGGGTGATGGTTACGCCGTAGATTTCGTAAAGCTTCTTGTAAATCCTAAGAATGAAATGGTAAGTAAGGGCGTTGAATTAAAGTCTGTAAAGGCAGAGGATGGAGTACTTGTGGTAAATTATGCAAAGTCTAAGGACAAGGGTACTACAGGTTATGAAATTAGATATTCAACAAAAAGCTCAATGGCTGGTGCAGAGTCTGTATTTGTAGAGGATATAGAAAGTACCTCAGAAAAAATTTATGATCTTAAGGCAGGCAAAAAGTATTATGTTCAGGTTAGAAGTTATGTGGAGGATGCTGGATCAAAAGACTTTTCTGAGTGGTCAGTAATTAAGAATGTTAAGTTGAAATAATGCTGTAAAAGATATAAGGGCTGTGAAAAAGTGCTTGCTTTTTCGGATAATCAAAGTTTTTGAGGGTTTGCAAATCTAATTGAGGGTCAGTCGTGAGGGGCTGACCCTTTTTGTATGCCCTCAGGCTGTACCCTCAAAAAGGTTGCCCCTCAAAAACTTTGATTACCCTAAAATAAAAAGATAACCCACTGCTTTTGGCCACTCTCTTTTTGTTTTATAATTATCAATGTTTGTTAGTATCATTACATTCAGTGCCGGTTGACTTGCCGGTCATATATGGTAAAATTATTCCAAGAAATTATTGAAATTATTAGCGGGATACCGGATGGGGATTAGCGCGAAAAATAAAATTTTTCACACGCAACTTTGTGTTTAGCAGTAATTCAAATACAAGTATTTGAATGAAAGTTTGCATTACGGCCTGAAAGGCATGGTTATTATTATGAAAAAACTCATTGATAATTTTGATTTAAAGCAAATTGCAGAAAGTGGTCAGTGCTTCAGGTGGAAGCTGATATCGGAGAATGATAATGAGCAGACATATATGATTCCTGCGTTCGGAAGAGCATTATATGTTAGTCAAAAAGGCAATGAATTCGATTTTTCATGCAGTGAAGAAGAATGGGAGAGCATTTGGAAGTCATATTTCGATATTGACAGGGATTATGCAAAGCTGGGAGAGAAAATTCTGGCTTCTGATGATGAGCATTTGAAGGAGTGTTATGCACTTGGTTCAGGCATAAGAATTCTTAAACAGGATTTGTGGGAGATGGTGTTCTCTTTTATGGTTTCACAGAATAATAAGATTGCCAGAATTTCAGCGACTATAGAGAAGGTATGTGAGGCATGCGGAAAGCCTGCAATTGCAGACAATACGGAAAGTAGAAATTATTTCGTTTCTGATAACGATAATAATTTCAAGGAAGATAATAAATCCCGAGGTGACAATGAATCAGGCAATAATAAATCCCGAGGTGACAATGAATCAGGCAATGATAAATCCCGAAACGACAATAAATCCTGCAATTACGATAAATCAAGCGATGATAAAAAATGTTTCCCCGTGCACAGATTCCCGAACTGGGACGAGATTCCGGAAGAAATATTCGATGACAGAAGCTTTGGTTTTGGTTACAGAAATGATTATCTCAGAAAGATATGTCAGGAGCTGTGTATAGACCCTGAATGGCTTGAAAAGCTGAGAAAAATGAGTTATGAGGACGCAATGAAGGCTCTTCTGGCAAAGAAGGGAATAGGGGTAAAGGTTGCTAACTGTATCAGCTTGTTTGGGTTATCGCATATTGGGGCATTTCCTGTTGATACACATATTAAGCAGCTGCTGGAGAAATATTATCCGAATGGACTTGATTTGTCACGCTATGAGGGTGAAGCGGGAATTATTCAGCAATATCTGTTTTACTATGAATTGAAGCATAAATAAAAGGCGCCTGAAACCGAACTTCAGCGCCCGAAGAAAAGAGGGACGAGCCCGCTTTTCTTCAAGTTTTTTGCAGATATTTGTATAAGATTTAGTCTCCTCCAAGCATTAACATTGAACAATAATAAATAACCTATAACTGATAACCGATAACGGAAAACAATGAACAATATCTTTGCAATTGAAAGTGATAATATCTGCACGGAAAAGCCTGATTACTCAAGCTCTACTTCAAATTCCTCTGTCTGGTTATGCTTGTCAAGCGCAAGCTGCATAGCCATAATTCTGTTGGAAACGAAATCGAAATCAGCCTGAACGGTTGCTATATCGAAATTGATATAACGGTATTCGGGAACCGCGTTTCGCGAGGGCATGGTGCGAAGCTGGAGTCTTTCCTTGGGCTGAAGCTTACGGAGATGGTCCAGGAAGATCTTGCGGTTATTAAGCTGTGCCATTTCAAGCAGAATCTCATCTACAGACATAATGCTGTTTTCAACATTAATCTGGGCCTGAGAATTCGCAAGGTTGAGCGCATGCTTGATTACACGGATTTTTCTGTCGATTTCGTTAATCTGGCTGCATACAGCAGAATAATCGTAATCGGGGATAATGGGAGTTTCGCCATCTGCAGCATCATATGTGCAGGACTGAACTTCCTTATTGTGGAGGAAGATTTTTTCCTCGTCGAGCTGTTTTAACAGCTTATTTGCAATAGCTGATGTAATTTTCATAATACCTCCTAATGCAACGAATGAAATGAGTTGCTCATGGAGCTGATTGGTGCGATTTGTGCACCAATCTCATAGTTTGAAAATTTATTTTCAAACTTTCTCCTAATGCAACGAATGAAATGAGTTGCTCATGGAGCTGATTGGTGCGATTTATGCACCAATCTCATAGTTTGAAAATTTATTTTCAAACTTTCTCCTAATTACTGTGAGAAGCATATTGAAGGGATAAGCAGATGATAGCTTATATATAAATGCTTCCCCTGAACACATTTTACATAATATACCATTTGGGAAGGATTGGCAATGAACTGCTGGTTAAAAATATATAAAATAGAAAGATAACCCACTGCCTTTAGGCGGTGGGTGAAGCTTTCGCGAGGTGCGGGGTTCAAGCCCCGTACCTCGTAAGCTGCGGTAGCAGCGATTTTATAACGAGTGACAAGCGAAGCGGTCACGAGTTTGACATACTCGTGACAACAAAGCGGTCACGAGTTTGACGATTCAGCTAATGCAGTTACGATAAATGCCCGGAATACTTGTATAAGTATTAAAAGCCATGCATAGTACGAAATAATAAGGATGAATACAGCTTAGAAAAGAGGTTTTGTCATATGAAACGAGTTGTAAATATAGAGGATTTTTCTGACGTAAAGAGATTGAATTCGAATGATTTAGCCAGAATTGCCTGCAATGACTGTTCGGACTGCTCCGAATGCTGCAGAACGGTGGGAGATACGATTATTCTGGACCCTTACGATATTTATCAGCTTGAAAAAGGCCTTAAAATGAATTTTGCCGAGCTTCTTTCAGGCGGAAGGATTGTTCTAAGGGTTGTGGACGGAGTGATTCAGCCTAATTTGAGCATACGTGACAACGGCGAGGGCTGTTCGTTTTTAAGTGAGCAGGGCAGATGCACAATACATGCTTTCAGACCGGGCTTCTGCAGACTTTTTCCTTTGGGCAGAATATATGATGAAAACGGAGCATTTCAGTATTTTGTTCAGGAAAATGAATGTCCGCACCCGAATAAAACAAAGGTGAAAATCAGACAATGGCTGGGAATCGAGCGGCTTGATGAGTACGAGAATTATATTCGTGATTTCCATGCGGTGATGAAGTCTTTGCAGACTGAAATGGCGAAAGCGCCCGACAGGGAAAAGGAGCTGAATATGCTCTTTTTACAGAAATATTATTTATTTCCCTATGATACAGACAAGGATTTTTATGAGCAGTACGCCGGATTAAAGTAAAAATATAAGCGTAGTGTATTGAACGGCGTAAAAAGTTATAGTATTATTCAAATAAGACCTGATGATAATGAGAAGGTAGCTTCTGATTGGTCTGATACAGATAAACTGATCGTTGATTAATGTTTCGGAAGGGTATGGTGAATTCTATGCTTTCAGCTGAGATTATAAACAGCCCCAGCTTTCAGTTGGAGCTTTTAGTGCGACTTTTAATGGCTTCTGTGTGTGGTGCGATTATCGGTTTTGAACGAAACAGGCACCAGAAAGAGGCCGGTATGAGAACCCACATTTTTGTGGCTCTGGGCGCCTGTGTGTTTGCGGTATGTTCGAAGTATGCCTTCACCGATATGATGGGCATGAAGGGTATAAATGTCGATATAGGGCGAATTGCGAGCAATCTGGTAACCGGCTGCTGCTTCCTGGGTGCAGGTGTTATTTTCATCAGAAATAAGGCAGTAACGGGACTTACGACCGCAGCGGGTGTATGGGTTGTGGCAGGTATCGGTCTTTGCTTCGGAACCGGAATGTATATTGTCGGAGCGGGTGCGCTTTTGATAGATATCATTGTCCAGTATGTTCTGCACGGCGTGTTCAGCAGGGTCGAGGGTGTGTCAACGAGACACATCGGGTTCGTGCTTAATAATGAGGAGAACGTTCTGGAGGACTTTGTCGCGGATTTGAAAAAGATAGACGGCCAGCTGGAAATAGTGGGTGTTACCCATAAGGAGAGTAATTACGATATTATTACCTTAAATCTTCGTATGAGCGCAAATGCCAAAAAAATCGATATTATCGAGTTTATGAAGAAATATCCGTTTGTACTTTCTGCGGAGCTGTAATAATTATCCGGCGGAAACCGGTATGAAAATTAATTTTTCATATGCAAATTTGGACCTTATGGTAATTCAAATACAGGTATTTGAATGAAGGTTTGCGGTACAGCCCGGAAGGCATGGCTTTTTACGAAAGATTTTAGCTGATATGAGGACTTAAAGTGGAAGAATTATTTGATAAATATCTGAAATATATAAATGCGGGACTGATTCTTGCAGTGGCGGGAAATGCTGCAAGGACTGAGCAGGAGGATGCCCGTTTTAAGGACTGCACGAAGGTGAAGGTGCGTCCTATCTCGGTAAAGGGGCAGCTTAGTTTTCAGGTTACTCGTACCGTAGGACAAAAGGAAATTCATGAAAATATGCCTGCTGAGAAGCTTGCTGAGCTTTTGCTTCATATAACAGGTAATCCATTTAAGCAGGTGGAACTGACCAATTCCGAAGGAAAGCTGACGGTGCTGGTAAGTAAAAAGGGAAAAAAGACGATATTGGAGCATAAAAATGCCAAAGCCGAAAAGGCTGCGACAGCGGCTGCTAAGGCAGAGACGGGAGCGGCTGACAAGGAAATAACTGTCAAAAGCCTTGCCAAAGGGGATGCCGCAGCAGAAGCTAATCCTGCGGTTCAGATATCTCATAATCGCAAGAAGAATTATTGTCTTCCCGAGGGCGAGCCGGTGCCCTTCCTGGTGGAGCTTGGAGTTATGACCGCACAGGGTAAGGTTGTGGCAGCAAAGTATGACAAGTTTCGTCAGATTAACAGGTATTTGGAATTTGTAGAGGATATAGTGCCCTCGCTGCCTTCGGACAGGGAGCTTTCAATCATTGATTTTGGATGCGGAAAGTCGTATCTTACCTTTGCATTATATTATTATCTGCATGAGGTGAAGGGTTTTGATGTAAGAATAACGGGACTTGATTTAAAGGAGGACGTTATCAGAAACTGTGGGGAGCTGGCGAAGCGTTTCGGCTATGAAAAGCTGCAGTTTCTTCACGGAGATATTGCAAGCTTTGAGGGCGATTATGCCGGGGAAGGCATGGTTGATAAGGCAGAAGAAGAGGCAGACAGGACTGCCTTAGAGGGTAGAGTTGATAAGGCAATAGGGGCTAAGAATTCCTCAAAAAAGATGCATGTTGACATGGTGGTAACACTTCATGCCTGCGACACTGCGACTGACTATGCTCTTGAGAAGGCCGTAAAATGGGGCGCCAGGGTTATTTTTTGTGTACCCTGCTGTCAGCATGAGCTTAATAAGCAGATTAGCTGTGAGGAACTTGCACCTATATTAAAGTACGGTCTGTTAAAGGAGAGGATTTCTGCGCTTTTGACAGACGGACTTCGTGCGAATATGCTTGAGGAGGCAGGCTACAGGACGCAGATTCTTGAATTTATTGATATGGAGCACACACCGAAGAACATTCTCATCCGTGCTGTGCGCCAGCCGATGAAGATTAAGAAAAAGACAAATTACAGAAAAACCGCAGAATTTATCAATGCTGATCCCATGCTGCAGAGGCTGCTTGCGGAAAACTGATAGGTTTTATCCAAATATCAGAGAATTTTTGATGGGAGAGCTGACGGCGGATATCTAATGAGCCGGAAGATATAGTTAGTTACGGCGTATGAAATTAAGGAATACAGACAGCAAATGAAAAAAGAAAAGAAAAGACCTAAATTTAAATTAGTATATAAAATATTGATTATTTTAGCGGTATTTGTGGGCTCGCTGATATATTTCAGCAGCGATATCACAGAAACTATTTTCGGAAGTGATGTAAAAACCGTAGGTATGCGCGGGGCAACGCTTCCGGTTATTACCATGGAGGTAGACGGAAAGCGCATAAATACGCTTAACGGATATGTGGCTAATCTGGATGAAATGATTGTGCGTGAATCCATTACCCCAATAAGCGTGGACAGAAGCTTCACGATTAAGATTAACGAGCATGAAAGCAATGTAAAAAAGCTGAAATATGAGGTTTTTAACCTTGAAAAATCACTTGTTGAATCAGGAAATTTTACGGTTCTGGATACGGATGAGAAAGAAAAAACCGTCAGAATTGAGCTGCTGGAGAAGCTTGAAAGCGGAACCGAGTATGTCCTGAAGGTTACCTTGATAACGAATGAGAGCAAGCGAATTTATTATTATACCCGTCTGAAGATGTATGAGGACGGTAAGCTCGGGGAAAAGCTGGGATTCGTTCAGTATTTCCACAGCACGCTTTTGAATAAGTTTGGAAATCGTGCACAGGAGCTGGAATCGTATTTGGAGCCGAAGTGGGGCGTGGATAATTCTGATTTTTCTCATGTAGATATCCATTCCAGCCTCGGAATGATTTCGTACGGAAACCTCGACCCGACAATTGTCTATGAAATGACGCCTACGGTGACTGAGTTTTATGATACGATGGCCAGCGTATATCAGAAGTTCATAGTAAGTGTGGAAACCGACGAAGGTCCCGAATATTATCTTGTTAAGGAAAAATTCCGTTTTAATTATACGGAAAAAAGAGTTTATCTTTACAATTATGAGCGTGATATGGATGAATTTTTCGATATTAACAAGATGGATCCGGTAAAGCGCGAATTTAAGCTCGGAATTACGCAGAACAAAAATAACCAGGTAATGGCAAGTCCTGACGGCAAATATATGGCCTTTGTGTATAACCGCGAGCTGGTGGTATATGATATCGAAAATAATAAGGCATCTATGGCATTTTCGTTCAGGGATTCAACCATTGATTATGAGCGTGAGTACTATGACAGCTATGATGTAAGGCTTTTACGCTGTAATAATAACGGTACGGTGGACTTCTATGTTTACGGCTATATGAACCGCGGCGAGTATGAGGGCCGTGTGGGCATTGTTCTTTACCGTTTTAATAAAGAGCTGAATGCAAATGAGGAGCGCCTCTATCTGCCTATAAACAGCTCGTATCAGGTACTGCTTTCGGATATGACGGATTTTGCATTCCTGACAGAGTATGAGAGCTTCTATATTTCGATTTTTGATAATATTTACTGCTACGACCTTATAACGGGCGAGCTGAATCTTGTGGCATCGGATGTCCCTGAGGAAAATATGGTTTACTGCAGGGAGGAGAATTATATTGCATGGCAGAATTCTTCGAACCCCCTGATGGCTGACAAGATATCCATTTTGCATCTTGATACGGGCGAGACCTATCTGGTTTCGATGCCAAACGGCTATGTTAAGCTTTACGGAAGCATAAATAATAATCTCATTTACGGCTTCTCGAAGAGTGCGGATGTGGCCAGAAAGAATGACGGAAGCATCATGCTGCCCTCATATATGCTGACTATTGCGGATTCGGAGGGCAAGTCTCTCAAGACCTACAGCAGCCGTGACTGCTATATAAGGGATGTGGAGATTGGTGACAATATTTTAACGATTAAGCGTGTAAAAAAGGAATCTGCGGATCCTGTGACCTATGTAGATATTGAGGACGATACAATTCTGAACAAACTCAGTTCTGAGGCTAAGAATGCAGATATTATCAAGCATGTAACGGACAGAATGCTCACCGAATATTATGTTACAATTCCGGGTTCGGAGGAGATTCCGGCTGTTCCGAAGATTATCGGGGCAAGAAATGTAGTCATAAATTATGAGACGACGGTGCGCGTCACAGAGCCTGAGGAGCGCGACAGCTGCTACTATGCATATTCGTTCGGCGAGATTGTAAAGGCCTCAAAGAAGGCAGCAGAGGCGGTTGCGGCAGCGGACGAGCATGTGGGAACGGTAATCAACCGACTCGGAAAGCTCATCTGGGAGCGTGGTGTAAAGTCTGCTAAGAGGGAAATTACCGGACTCAAGGCCGTGCAGGCCGGAGACGGTTACAGCTCGATGCAGGCCGCAATAAAGATGCTGATTCTCTACAGAAATCTGGAGACTGATACGAAGAGCTTCAATTACGCAAGAGAGAGTGCCTATAACTGGATGAACCGCAGTCTGAAGCCGTCCATTGTGGATATGACGGGGGCGACACTGGATGAGGTACTGTACTTTGTCTACAAAAAACGTCCGGTTATTGCGCTGAAGAGCAACGGTGATGCATGCGTTATTAGCGCATATGATGCGCTTTCTGTTACCTACTATGAGCCTTCAAAGGGAAGATCGATGAAGGTGGGTATGGAGACCGCAAGCAATGAATTTGCCAAGGCAGGCAATATATTCTTCACATATGTTGAGTAAATTTATAGAAAAGGAAGGTAAATGCTATGGGGAAAAGAGTATTTTTGATTGTAATGGACAGTGTAGGCGTAGGGGAAATGCCTGATGCGGCCGATTACGGTGATGCAGGCAGCAATACTGTCAAGGGTGCGGCTTCAAGCGGACTGCTTGATATGCCCGAGATGAAGAAGCTGGGATTTTTTAATATCGAGGGCGTAAACGATATGTATGAGGATATTCCGGAGATGCCTTATAATGCAGCAGGAAGGCTTTCTGAGAGATCAAAGGGCAAGGATACCACCACAGGACACTGGGAGATTGCGGGAATTGTTTCCGAGAATCCCATGCCTACCTTCCCTGATGGCTTCCCTCAGGAATTTATTGATGCTTTTTCAGAGCGAACAGGACGTAAGTGTCTCTGCAATAAGCCTTATTCGGGAACGGCGGTTATTAAGGATTATGGCCGTGAGGCTATTGAAACAGGTGCGCTTATTGTATATACCTCTGCGGACAGTGTATTCCAGATTGCGGCTCATGAGGACTATATTCCTGTGGAGCAGTTATATGAATATTGTAAAATAGCCAGAGAAATGCTGGTGGGTGAGCTCGGCTGCGGCCGTGTAATTGCAAGACCCTTTGAGGGCGAGTGGCCCTACACAAGAACCTCAAGACGTCATGATTTTTCACTAGTTCCGCCCAAGGATACTATGCTTGATGTGCTCAGTTCAAAGGGCTATGATGTTCTCTCGGTAGGTAAAATCATTGATATTTTCGCAGAGAAGGGCATCACAGAATATGTAAGAACCGTAAATAATGAGGACGGAATCAATAGAACTCTGGAATATATGGACCGTGATTTTAACGGTCTTTGCTTCACAAATCTGGTCGATTTTGATATGACCTACGGCCACAGAAATGATACCGAGGGCTATGCCAGGGCGCTTTCATATTTTGACAGCCGTCTGCCCGAGATTATTGCAAAGCTTCGTGAGGACGATATTCTGATGATTACGGCCGACCACGGCTGCGATCCTTCAACTCCTTCTACAGATCATTCCCGTGAGTATATTCCGCTCATCTGCTACGGTCAGAAGCTTAAAAAGGGCGTATATCTCGGTACAAGAAACGGATTTTCTGATATCGGGGCAACCGTGCTCGATTATTTCGGCGAGAATCAGGGAATTGCAGGAGAATCATTCCTTGGGGAGATTCTCTGAAATAAAAGCGGCAAAGAATAAATATCAACAGCCGCCGGCCACAGGCAAAGTGCCGGTGTCAGTTAAAAGGATTAGAAAGGTTTCCGGTTAATATGAAATTAGTTATACAGCGCGTGACACACGCATCGGTTACAATTGACGGTGAAACTGTCGGAAGCATCGGAAAGGGCTATATGGTGCTGATCGGCATCGGCCGCGAGGATAATGAGGAAACTGTCAGAAAGTATGCCGACAAAATGCTCAAATTACGTATTTTCGAGGATGAAAACGGCAAGACCAATCTGTCGCTCGGACAGGTGGACGGAGAGCTTCTGCTGATTTCACAGTTTACGCTCTATGCGGACTGCAGTTCAAACAGACCCGGTTTTACTCAGGCGGCACCGCCCGATATGGCAAATGCGCTCTATGAGTATTTTGTTGAATACTGTCAGGGAAAGGCCAAGAGCGTGCAGACAGGCCGCTTCGGTGCGGACATGAAGGTTGAGCTGTTAAATGACGGTCCCTTTACGATTGTGCTGTAGAAATAAATATGTTATTATGTAAAGGCAGCAGGCAAAGAAGCTGCGAAATTCCGGGAAAAAACAGGCGATGAGCTAGTGAAATTCCGGTAAAAACAGACGGTGCACTATTGAGTTTTAGTAGAGAAAGATGAGGTAGTTATTATGGATTATATTTGTCAGGGAACTTGTTCTGCAAAGATTTCTTACAATATTTACGAGGAGGGCGGCGTAAAGCGCGTGTCAAACGTAAACTTCTACGGTGGCTGCAGCGGCAATACACAGGGCATTGCAAAGCTTGTAGAGGGTATGCCTATTGATGAGGTTATCAACAGATGTAAGGGAATCAGATGCGGATTTAAGCCTACTTCATGCCCTGATCAGCTTGCAAAGGCTTTAGAGCAGGTTAAGTAATTTTTTGAAAGGCATAATAATTGTATGAAAAAGATAGTGCTTACCGGCGGAGGAACTGCCGGTCATGTTACACCCAATATGGCTCTGATTGAGAGACTTCGTCAGGATAATTACGATATTTCCTATATCGGTTCACTGAACGGTATCGAGAAGGGGCTTATTGAGGGAATGGGGGTTACCTATTACGGTATTTCCTCAGGCAAGCTCAGAAGATACTTCGATTTAAAGAATTTTTCCGATCCCTTTAAGGTTTTAAAGGGCTATTCACAGGCAAAGAAGCTGCTCAAGCAGATAAAGCCGGATATGGTATTTTCAAAGGGCGGATTCGTTGCGGTGCCGGTGGTTTTTGCGGCAAAGAAAAGAAAGATTCCTGCTATTATCCATGAATCGGATATGACTCCGGGCCTGGCTAACAAGCTCTGTATTCCCAGAGCGACAAGGGTATGCTGCAACTTTGAGGAAACCCTGAAATACCTTCCTGCGGAGAAGGCGGTTCACACGGGAACGCCTCTTCGTAAAGAGCTTTTTACAGGAAGCAGGGAAAAGGGCCTTGAAATAAACGGTTTTACCGCTGACAAGCCTGTTCTGCTCATAGTGGGCGGTTCTACAGGTGCGGCAGCAGTAAATGCGGCTATTCGTAATATTGCGGACAAGCTTCTTGAAAGCTTCCAAATCATACATATCTGCGGTAAGGGTAAAACCGATCCGGCATTTGACAATAAGCCCGGAATGAAGCAGTATGAGTATGTCAGCAGCGACCTTAAGGACATGTTTGCGGCAGCAGACGTGATTGTGTCGCGTGCGGGCGCAAATGCCGTAGCAGAGCTTCTGGCACTTAAGAAGCCTAATGTGTTAATTCCGCTCTCTGCAGCGGCAAGCCGCGGCGACCAGATTTTAAATGCAAAGGCCTTTGCAAAGAACGGCTACAGCTATGTTCTGGAGGAGGAAAATGTAACGGATGAGACCCTTCTTCAGGCAGTTACGGAAGTATATACAAAGCGTGATAAATATATTGAGGCAATGGGCAGGGCCAAGGAAGCAGATGCCACCGAAATCATTGTCAAAATGATTAAGAAAATCTGTGAAAGATAAATAATTCGTCGCTTTAGCTGCAGATATTTAATAAAGGCTATGAGCAGATACGGGATTAACGGAAGGGTGATAAAGGACTATGGAAAACGGCAGAAAAAAGGTACATATAAAAATATCCGGTGTGCAGAAATCTGTCAGTGATGAAGTCACCGTTCAGGAGTATGAGGGCGTCTATACCGTTAAGGGCGACAGCCGTTATCTGCAATATGAGGAAATTACCGAGCAGGGCAGCAACAGCTGCCTGTTAAAAATTGTTCCGGACACGGTTATGCTCAGAAAGAGCGGTTCGCTTGAGGCAAACCTTCTCTACCGTACCGGCAGCAGCTTTACAAATGCCTATAATACACCCTACGGCGTATTTGAAATGGAAACGTCCACCAGACGAATACTTGTGGTGGATACGGACGAGGGTTTTTATGCCTCGGTGGAATACGACGTTATAATTAACGGAACTGAAATAAAGGACTGTATGCTTACTATTCAAGTATGCCATTAGGCCCATTGACATACTTGAATAGATTTAAGTTCTTCTGCCATTTTTTGTTTGAGATTTCTTATCTCAATATCATTCTGAATATCAAGAAAATATCTGTCAGATACCCCAAAATATCTGGCCAATCTGATGGATGTGTCTGCTGTAATCTTTCTTCTTCCATGAAGAATATCCTGTATACGCGAGGTTGGAACATGAATATCCTGCGCAAGCTTATATGCGGATAATCCTAATGGAGTAAGGAATTCTTCCTGAAGTATTTCTTCAATAGTTGGTGTAAGAATTATTTTGTCCATATCTTCCTCCTCCTAGTGATAATCAACGATTTCTAAATCATAGAAATTGTGTTCATTATATCTAAAGCATATACGATACTGATCATTGATACGAATGCTATATTGTCCCAGTCTGTTGCCCTGAAGTGCTTCAAGATGGTTTGCCGGTGGAACTCGTAAATCCTCCAGGCATTTTGCATTGTTAATCATAATCAGTTTTCTTAATGCCACGTGCTGAATACTTTGTGGCAATTTTTTTGAAAAGATTTGATTATAAATCTTTTGGGTTTCTTTGTCGGCAAAACTTTTTATCATATTTGAATTATACACGTCGCGCGTGTATATGTCAATGACTTCTATGTAAAATAAAGCAGGCACTAAAAAACTCCGAGCATATTAAAATCCAAAAGCAGATAAAAAAATCCGATGCATATAAAAATGAACATCGGATCTCTTTTTAATATTATAAATTATTTGTTATAACTAGAAATGGCAAGTTATTTAAAGCATATTCCGCAAAGATCTGTGTATCCTTCTTCGACGGCTTTTTCTCTGGTTTTGAAAGAAAGCTGATTTTTTTCCTCAGGTAATTTACTGCAATAAGGCAGATGTACTTTACCGGTTTCTGTGTTTACAATAACCCTGGTTTTTTCTTCGGATTTTGTAGGTGTAACAGTGGGCGTGGCCGGTATGGTGGTAAGCGTTTTTGTGGGTACGATAGTAGGCGTTTCCGTTGGAACAGCAGATGGATTGGGAGATACCTCGGAGGTATCGGCTACTGCAATACTTTTATCTGGGACGGGCGAAGAAGGTTTTTTGTTACTATTTGAGATTGCAGAAATAGCAAGTAACAGCACCCAAACAACAGCCAAGATAATGCCCTTTTTTTTCTTTGTCATATTAAACCGTTCTGTTTTCCAAAACCAAACCGATAACGAGATAGGAAAGAATAATATGATTAATATCCAAAGCCAAGTACGGCTTTTTTTTGCGTTGTTCAGTTCAACATTCCATGTGTGACCACAATCTTTACACAGGCCAACTGTCTTGTATTGATAAGTTGTTTTTCCTTTGCCTCCGCCGATGGAGACACTTTTGGAAACTCTTACTC
Source organism: Lachnospiraceae bacterium (assembly GCA_024403355.1). Classification (GTDB taxonomy): domain Bacteria; phylum Bacillota; class Clostridia; order Lachnospirales; family Lachnospiraceae; genus RUG11977. Next base: position 11,936 of record JAKSRW010000036.1, on the reverse strand, counting down.
TTGTGCCGGATATATTACGTTTGGCACTGCTTTGTTCCCGATTATACGTAATATTATTACTTAAACATTTTGGACAGGAATTAATATTTTCATTCATAGCCAACACCTTTCACTTAATAAAAATAAACAAATTGAAAAATAAATATTCTATCTTTGCAATGTATACATTGCAAATTATATAGCCTTTTATTGCTAAAATCAAGATGTTTTTGTTATGAATACATTGCATGTGTATATAAGGATAGAATTATGGCACAAAAAATCAAGATTGATTCAGCTTTCGGCAAGCGTCTTAGGGAAATAAGGATTTCGCATGGGTATACTCAGGAACAGATTGTTGTTAAACTTCAATTACTTAATTTGGATATATCCAGAAGTGCGTATGCACAAATAGAATGTGGAACGTATAATATTAAAATTAGCGAATTGAGGGCATTAAAGGATATTTATAATATAACTTATGACGAATTCTTTGTATTACCCAAAGAAGAGGGCGTGTGAAAAAATTATTTTTCAGGCGCCCTTGCTTTATATACAGGTTACTGTACTGTGTTATTTTTCGATATGTGTTAGGAACATTTTTTGCGCATCAGGTTTTATTTGCCTGTAATTCCGGTGTGTCCGGAGGACGCGGCTTCGGGAATGGCGATAGCCCAAAATCCAGGCATAAAAATCAGCCACATCGTGGCTAACCATGACATGGCTGATTTTGGGCTAGGGGCGTCCTCCGGACACCGTCCTAACAGCCCCATTTTTAACTGAAAAAATTACTGTCCGCAATCGGCAGCGGTTATGGTCATAATATCCTCATCACTTATGTCGGGTGAGGTCATAACACGTGAAGCCTGATTTGAAACGATAGTCTCGAAAATATTTCTGATGTCACGGGCATTTGAGAAGGATTCATTCTTGTTTGCCACATGATCTTCGATACGCTTCTGAACAATCTCCTTCGCATCATCCTGCAGCTGATACTCGTACTTGCTGCAGAGCTGGGTGAAAATCTGAACAAGCTCCTCCGATGAATAATCCGGGAAATGGATATACTTGTTGAAACGCGACTTAAGACCGGGGTTACTGTTGATGAAATCACGCATAAGGTCGGGATAGCCGGCAACGATAACGATGAAATTATCACGGCGCTTCTCCATCAGGTTGATGAGCGTATCAATAGCCTCCTGACCGTAATCCTGGCCGCCCTTTTTCGCGAGAGTATATGCCTCATCGATGAAAAGGATACCTCCGTTGGCTTCATCAATCTTCTCCTGAGTCTTGATGGCAGTCTGGCCGACATATCCGGCAACAAGTCCGGCGCGGTCTACTTCTACCAGCTGGCCTGAGGAAAGGATACCGATTTCGCGGTAAATATCAGCCAAAATACGTGCGACGGTAGTTTTACCTGTTCCGGGATTACCGGTGAATACCAGGTGGAGAGAAACGGGCATCGACTTCATACCCTTCTCCTTACGGAGCTTCTGCATTTTAACAAGGTTAATAAGCTCGCGGACATCCTTTTTAATGGTTTCCATGCCGATGAGCTCGTCAAGGTCCTCCATGGATGAACGGCTGCTTTCGGTGGTCTGCTTAATATTGCTGTTCTCATCCATAACACCTTCCTGGATGAGTCTGTTAAGCTCCTCTGCGGCACCTGCATTGCCCTTGGCCGAAGCGGCTCTGAGCATCTTCAGTGCAGCACCGATATCCTGATGCACATTGTAGCCGTGCGAATAGAAGCCCTCAACCTTTTCGGTGGCCTCTTCACAGCCCTTAACAGCGGATCTTGTATACCATTCAAAGGCGGCATTAATGTCGCTTTTGATATTTTCTTCGTCATTACCGTTCTCAAGAAGCTCTCCGATATGGTACTGCGCCCTTGCATTGCCGCTGAGCGCCGCTTTAAGATACCATTTCTCCGAAAGCTTAATATCTTTGTCACAGCCGCGGCCATCCTTCAGGAATTCCGCATATTTAAGCTGTGCTTCCACATGGCCGCCCTCTGCGGCACGTTTATAATAATCAATAGCCTTGTAATCGTCATGAACAACACCGCTTCCGCAGTCATAGATAAGTCCGAGGTGATATGCGGCGTCAAAGCCCTCTTCGCCGAGATTATTCCACTTAAGTGCCTCACGATAGTAGTTTGCGGCAGCGGAATTATCATCATTCTTCTCCATAAGAAGTCCGAGATAATAGGATGCAAGCGAGCTGTTTAACAGCTGAGCGCCCTTAAGGAGCTCCATGGCCTTCTCGGGGTCATGCGGAACGCCGTTGCCATCCATATACAGAAGGGCCAGACTGATGAGCGCATTGGGATTGCCTGTGTCGTATTTAACGGTTTCCTTCAGGAAGGCGGCGGCCTTCTGGTAATTAATGGGAGTACCGAGGCCGAGGCGGTAGAGCTCGCCCAGATAGAAGAGCGAATCAATGCTTCCCTTCTGGTTTGCATTCTCATATGAGGCAAGCGCCTTAACGTAATCCTTCTCGACACCGTAGCCCAGCTCGTAGCAGAAGCCTAAAAGCAGGCTCGCGAGAGGAAGGGTATTGTCGGGGATGCGATGACACCACTCAATGACCTTTTCTGCCTTAATATTTGTAATATTCGATTTATTTACTAAAAGAGAAAGATGAAAGCGGGCGTCGCTGTTGCCCTTGTGAATTTCATCGGTGAGATAATCAAATTTGCCCTCGAGTGACATTTCGCTCCACTTCACGGGGTCTGCTTCATATAAGGGTTTATAATTATCTGTTGTAAGTCTCATGTGGACGGCTCCTATTATCTGGAATATATTTTGGACTTTTCAACATACGGCTGTGAAACCGGCGGGAAAAGCATATTATTCAAAGCATTTGATCAATACATTCTCGGGAAGAATGGTGCCCTCACCGAGAATGGAATTAGCAAATTTAGCGAACGGAACGGGACCGTCGCTTACAAAAAATTCATGAACAGGCTGTGAGCTTACATCATTCAGAAGCTCATTCTCCTCCAGTACAAGCTTGAAATCCTTCGCACACTCGTAGGCGGGATTAACGAGGGTAATGCCCTTTCCGACTACCTCGGCGATGGTTTCGGCCAGCAGCGGATAATGTGTACAGCCGAGTACCAGCGAATCAATACCCTTTGCAAGCAGTCCGTCAATGTAGCGGTGAATAATCTGCTTGGTGATATCGTCATGTATCCAGCCCTCTTCAACCAGCGGTACGAAAAGCGGGCAGGCCTGCTTGTATACCTCGGTGTCGGGGTTGGTTTTCTGCAGATATGCCTCGTAAATACAGCTGTTGATGGTAGCTCGTGTGGCAATAACGCCTATTTTTTTGTTCTTCGAGGCCTGAGCGGCTGCGCGTGCACCGGGTACAACCACGCCGATGACGGGCACGGGGAGCTCACGTCGAAGCACCTCAAGTGCGATGGCACTGGCGGTATTGCAGGCAATAACGATAGCTTTCACACCCTGATCTATAAGAAAATGGGCAATCTGCCTTGAATAAGTGACGATGGTATTGGCGGATTTGTTTCCGTACGGAACTCTGGCCGTGTCACCGTAATAAATTATTTTTTCGTTTGGAAGTCGTGAAATCAGTTCCTTTACGACGGTGATTCCGCCTATACCTGAATCAAAGACTCCAATTGGTGCCTGAGATGACATAAATTACCGACCGTTTAAACGGTTTCCTCTCGTATTGATTACAGACCTGTGAATTAGTAACAAAGTCCCTGTCGGAATCCTGAAATTTGGGGATTTGCCTATGGCAAGGGGCTTCAGGTCTGTTCTGTAAAATTCAGCTGATTAGATACAGCTGCGGATTTTAGCGGCATATTCCTCTGCTTCGCCCTCTGCATAAGAAAGATTCTCGCCGGGGATGGTGAGATTATCGTTCTCATAACGGGGAATAAGATGCATATGGAAATGGAAAATAGTCTGACCGGCAGCTTCTCCGGAATTCTGAAGCAGGTTGATACCGTCTGCCTTCAGGGCCTTCTTCTGTGCGGCGGCAATCTTAGAAGCCACAAAAAGAGCCTTTGAAGCAACATCGGGATCAATCTCGATGAGGTCTGCACAGTGCTTTTTGGGAAGTATCAGAACGTGTCCCTTTGCAGCGGGTGCAATATCAAGAATTGCCTTGAAATCATCATCCTCATACACAGAAGCGGAGGGGATGATTCCGCCGGCGATTTTACAGAAAATACAGTCTTCCATATCAATAACCAAGCCTTTCATAAAAAAATCCTATATATAATCATTCTACACTTATTTACGGATACTTTCAAGTATCAGAAATTTTTTGTTTAATTTTTTTTACATTCGTGATATACTTATAGACAAAGCTTTTATAATGCAAAGGAATAAATAGATGAGAACTTTTATAGTTTTTTTCGGAATGGGACTTTTTCTGATAGTCACATTGCCGGTTTACCTGATTGTGAAGCTGATAGGCTGCTTTAATAAATATAAATGTGCGGTTATTTCTCAGAAAATCATTAACTGGGCCTTCAAAAGGCTGATGTTTCTGGCAGGAGCAAAGATTACCGTCATAGGCCGTGATAATATTCCGAAGAACAAGGCAGTGCTTTATGTTGCAAACCACAGAAGCTACGCCGACATACCCATGGGCTACACCACTGTAGCGGGTCCCACCGGATTTATTGCAAAGAAGGCAATTAAAAAAATCCCTATTTTTTCGTGGTGGATGGTGAATATGAACTGTCTGTTCCTTGACAGAGATGACATTCGTCAGGGTCTTAAGACGATTCTTACCGCCGTAGATAATGTTAAGGCAGGATATTCCGCATTTATCATGCCCGAGGGTACCAGAAATCATAAAAACGAGATGCTTCCCTTTAAGGAGGGCAGCTTTAAGATAGCGGAAAAGTCGGGCTGTCCCATTGTTCCGGTAGCGATTTCGAATTCGGATGCTCTTTATGAGCTTCATAAGCCCTGGATAAGAAGCGCGAAGGTTGTAATTCATTACGGTGAACCTATCGAGACAATCGGTATGTCGCGCGAGGAAAAGAAGGAGCTTGCGGTAAATGTCCAGAAGCGAATCGCCAATATGCTTGAAATGGACAAGGTGCTTTGGAAGAAATAAAGATTTGGTTGCATTTCAATAGAAATAATGCTATTATTTTTCAGTCGGTCAATAGAAAAGTTTGAAAGGTATGGATTAACATGAATACAGGTTTATTGGTTACATTAATCATATGCGGTGTGCTTATTATTGCCATCATCGTTTTGTATTTTATCGGAAGAAAGATGCAGAAGAAGCAGGAAGAAAATGAAGAGCAAATGAAGCAGGGTGCTCAGACTGTCTCCCTTCTCGTTCTTAAGAAGGAACGTACAAAGATGAAGGACGCAGGCTTCCCCGCAATCGTACTTGACTCGGTACCTAAGTATCTTCGCCGTTCAAAGGTGCCTGTAGTTAAGGCCAAAATCGGTCCCCAGACAGTTACAATGATGTGTGATGAGAAGGCATTCGGCATCATCCCTGAGAAGAGAGAAGTTAAGTGTGTAATCAACGGTATCTACATCATGGAAGCAAAGAGTGCAAGAGGCGGTCTTCTTCCTCCTCCCACCAAGAAGTCTTTCTCACAGAAGCTTAAGGATAAGATGGCTTCATTAAAGGCAAAGACAGCAGATGATTCTGATAAGGGCGGCAAGAAGTCAAAGAAAAATGCAGCTCCCGCAGATGGTAAGAAAAAGTAAATAATTATTGAAGGGCATGCGAAATCCGGGTATTTTGCATGCCTTTTTTATTGTATTAACCAATAAAATATTATATAATGATAGGGGGATAGCTATTTTTAATAAGATAAAGAAATAAAGAGGAAATGAGAGTGGAAATGGCCGGGGTTGAATTATTGACAATTGAAAAAAAGCTTTCCGCAGAGGAATATGAGGGGCTTCTTCATTGCAGCACCGCAGTCTATGAGGGAAGGCGTATTATATACGATTTTAGCAGTAAAATGCCTTTTATGAAGGAGCTTTTACAGGCAGCAGGCAGGGAAAATGATATTCCCGGCAGGCTTCCGGCGGATGCGGGGGCCTTCTTTTATCTTCCTTCGGAGGAGGGGAAGGGCTTCTATGAAAGGCTTGAGGGCCAGGTGGTCCATTACGGCAAGGGCCCCTTTAACGAAAGGATGGTTTTCGCACAGCTTCTAAGGGCAGGATATATTTTTATAAAGCATGATGCAAAATCTGAGCTTGCAAACGATACACTGCCTTTTCCGGAGGCAATTAAGGAAGACCGTGATATGCTGGTGACCTTTGATGAATTCGAGTCGATGCGTGAGGGAATGGGCTATTGCGTGCGCTTTAATATCGCAGTCGGAAAAATCTTCTGGCCGGATGCAATCCGTGCGGTAGCTAATGCGAAAATTTATTATATTTACCGGAGAAATTATCCGTGCAGGCATGATTCGGCACTCTACCGGAGCGAGATTATCGCAGTGCTGGACGAGACAGGAACCCCCGCAGATAAAAGTATTTCGGATGAAATAATGATGAAATACAGATTTTCTGAGCTTATCTGATAAAAAGTCAATGACGGAAGGAAAAATAAAGTGAATTTACGCGAATTTGGTGAAATTTTTGAATATAACATTGAACATAATATTAAGCAGTCACTGATGGGAATCGGACCTACGGGTATCGGAAAATCACAGCTTGTGAGAACCCTTGGAAGAAAGCACGGCTACACGGTGGTTGATTTTCGTTTCGCACAGATGAATGAGGACCAGATTGCGGGACTTATCTGTCCGAATGCCGCAAAAACAAAGACTATCATGCTGATGCCCGAGACCATGCCCGATGACAGGCGCGACGGCGGAAAGACCGTTCTTCTGCTGGATGATATTTCCTCCTGCAGTAAAAAGGCGCAGGCTGCGGTCTATGAGCTGATTCTGGACAGACGTATGGGCCAGTACAAGCTTCCGGCGGGCACCTTTGTTGTAGCGCTCGGAAATACTGAGGATTTTACCGGGGATACGCAGTTTACCGGCATGTTTTCGGACCGCTTTGAGCTTCATATAATAGAGCCTGATTTGGCTTGCTGGAAGGCTGATTTTGCAAAGGCAAACGGAATTCACAGACTGGTAATGAATTATCTTGGCTATAATCCGGCAGCATTTTATACAGGTGCGGAGAAAAACCGCGGCATCAAGTTTGCCACACCCCGCAGCTGGGAAAAGGTGAGCGATATTCTGAAGCTTGATGAGGATATAAATAAGCCTGTTATAAGAAATAAGATTCTGGGAAATCTCGGTGAGGAGGAAGGCAGAAAATTCCTTGACTATTGTACAAATTCAGCGTCAAGGGTTACTGTCGAGGAATATATGACCGGTAAAAAGAAGGCGCCGGTCAGTGCCGAGGAGATAGCGGTGCTCACAAGAGCCATGGTAGAAAATGTCCGTTTTGTCGAGAAGGCCGGCTCTATGGCAGAGCTCAGTCAGCCCGAAAGAGAGCTTGTGGCGAGAACGGTGCGCGCATTCTTCGGATTCTCGAGAGCGGAATATATCGTGACCGGATATAAACGCCTCAGGCTGGTAAATGCACAGATTGCGAAGGAAGCTCTGTTATTGATAGAGGATGAAAACATAAAGAAGTTTATTCACAATAATTCAGCAATGTTTATGTTATGACGTCGGGGTCAAAAGCATTGCCCCCGACTTAATACACGCATTTCTTCGCACTTTGTGCTCCCGAAATGCTAAAAACATTCAAAATCCGCTCATTTTTCAATGAAAAATGGCTACTTTTTCATGTTTTTGCGTGTCATAAAGGCCTTCAATGCTCTTACAAGCAAGCTTGACGAGCATTTTTGACCTTTTGACCCTTGTATCATGTTATAAAAATAAGGCTATTCCGTTTTGCCGGGATAGCCTTTAATTTTGCATATTAATGATTTTAAATTATCAATTAAAGCATTAAATCCTTGAAGAATTCAACATAGTCGGTTCTCTTATCCTTTGTGAAAGCGATAGCTGTTCTGGGATGCTGGTTAAGAAGACCTGTCATAAGGTACTGAACATCATAGCCCCATACAATACCCTTCTGCTTAAGTCCGATCATGTACTCCTCGATGAACTTGAATACGGGAAGCTCCTTGTACTTGGGATTCTTTAAGAAGCCGATGAGAAGCTCCATAGCACAGTTGCCGGCACCGCGCCCCATTGAAAGGTAGGTTGCGTCAAGCCAGTCAACACCGTCACCGCATGCCTCGATAGTATTTGCGAAAGCAAGCTGCTGGTTGTTATGAGCGTGAATACCGAGCTTTTTATTATATTTCTCAGCAAATTCAGCGAAAATATTTACGACTCTGGCCATCTCCTCGGGATAAATTGAACCGAAGCTGTCTACGATGTAGATGGTATCAACGGGTGACTGTCCGATCATCTCGAGACCTGCGTGAAGGTCATTCTCCTGAACATGAGAGAGCGCCATAAGGTTACAGCTGGTCTCATAGCCCTTATTGTGGGCATCCTCAATCATGTCGAGAGCCTCGGGAAGCTGATGGATATATGTAGCAACGCGAACGAGGTCTACAGGGCTGTTAACCTTCTGGTCGAAATCATCCTTGTCATGTCTTCCGATATCAGCCATAATGGCAAGCTTAAGATTGGTGTTGTTCTCGCCGACGATCTCACGGATATGCTCATCTGAGCTGAACTTCCACTTACCGAACTTGCTCTCATCGAATACCTTCTTTGAGGCACGGTAGCCCATCTCCATGTAATCAACGCCTGCATCGATATTTGTCTTATATAAAGCCTTTACAAACTCATCATCAAAAAAGAAATCATTTACAAGTCCGCCATCACGCAGTGTTGCATCGATGACCTTGATACTGCTTCTGTAACCTAATAACTTATCTACCTGTTTCATCTTAATACTATTCCTTTCTACACTTTTGTGCTTTAAAGTGCTGAAACATAATATAGCAGAAAAATTACGATTCGTCAATAGCAACAGATATATTTTTACTGTGATTTCATACAGTTTTGGCTATTGGTAAATTGACAATGGTTCAGGCCGGATATTATAATGAAACTGTAGCTGTTGATGTTTTACGGCGGGCAATGACCGGGGTGTTTGTTCGCTGCATTAGGAGGAATTTGGGGAATGGCTAACAAAACGAGAAAGGCAATCAGTGTAATATGTCTGCTGCTTCTGGCGGTATTTATCCAGTGGCTGATTCTGGGCTATATATCAAAGGTAAATTATGAAAAGAAGGTGCAGGGTGCGCGTGTCTACGGCAACAGTATCGCAAAGGCGATACAGCTGACGCTTGACAATACGCTTGAGGCCTCCGAATCCTTAAAATATTTTTATCTTCAGTACGGAGAGTCCTGCTTTGATAAATTTGAGGAAATTGCAGAGAAAATAGCTGCGGATAATCCCTGTATCGCAAGCATGTACATCGCTCCGAAGGGTGTGATAGAGGTCGCATATCCGAGGACCATAAATGAGTCTACGATAGGCTTCAGGATGCTTGAGGACGAGGAACAGGGTGCGAGGGCACGCCTGGCGATGGAGACCGGAAGAATAACCATTGCAGGACCGCATGACCTTGTGGAGGGCGGCGTCGGCTTTATTATCCGTAATCCCGTATATGTGGACGGCGAATTTCTGGGCTTTACTATTATTGTGTTGGACTGGGATAAATATGTGGACGACATGCTTAAAAATGTCGAGCCGAGCTCTGTAGAGTACAAGTATGCGGTATGGAAAAATGACCGGGATGAAACAGCGGTAACGGATTCCGACGGATATATTCTGCGTAATACCCGTGAAGCGGTTTCGGACCTTGTGGACCTGGAATTTGAGGTGCCGAACGATACCTGGCATCTCTATGTGGAGCCTGAGGGCGGCTGGGATGTCAGGGCTGAGATGGCGGGCTCGATAGCGGTATCCGTAATGATTTCCGTAACGGTACTGGGTCTTCTTTTTACCCTGAATGTTTTTTCCGAAAAGAAAAAGCAGTATGAACGCAAGCAGGCGGAAAATGCCGCAAAAATCATGTATATGGACAAGCTGACGGAGGCCATGGAAAGAGCGGAGAGGGCGAATGCCGCAAAAACCATATTCCTGAACAATATGTCGCATGATATCCGTACTCCCATGAATGCGATTCTTGGCTATACGAAGCTGATTAAAAGCAAGGAAAATGAACCCGAAATGATAGATAATTATATTACAAAAATCGAGAAATCGGGTGAATATCTGCTGAGTATCATCAATAACGTGCTTGAGGTTTCACGAATCGACAGCGGAAAAGAAACCGTGGACGAGTGCTTTACGGACCTTATGGACGAGAGCTGTTCGGTTGCGCCCCTGCTTGAGGAAGAAATCAATAAGAAAAAGCTGGTTTTTATTCCGGAAATGGAGCTTCAGCACAGATATGTATTTGCAGACATGGTTAAAATCAGGGAAATTACCATGAATCTGATGTCAAATGCCATAAAATATACTCCCGAGGGAGGCACGATACGCCTGAAATTTAAGGAGCTCCCGAGCGACAGGGAGGGCTATGCCAGGTATGAAAATATCGTTTCCGATACAGGTATAGGAATCAGCAGCGATTTTATAGAGCATATTTTTGATTCATTTTCCAGAGAGCGCAATACCACAGAGAGTAAGATCATGGGTACCGGCCTCGGAATGTCTATTGTAAAAAAGCTGGTAGATTTGATGGGCGGAACGATTGAGGTGACGAGCGAGCCCGGAAAGGGCAGCAGCTTTAAGGTTACCCTATATCACCGGATTGTCGAAGAGCCGGATAAGTATATCGAAATGCAGCGCGAGCAGAACAGCCGGGCCGTTGATCTGAAGGGAAGAAGAATTCTTCTCGTTGAGGATAATGAGCTGAATGCTGAGATTGCCACAGAGCTACTGCAGGATCTGGGTGCGGAGGTTGAATGGGCTGAGGACGGAATAAAGTGTATCGATATGCTTGATAAGGCAAATCCGGGATACTATGACCTGATTCTGATGGATGTTCAGATGCCGCTGCTTAACGGCTACGAAACCACTCGGAGAATCAGGGAAATGGCCAATAAAAGAAAGGCGGGAATCCCTATTTTTGCCATGACGGCGAATGCCTTTGAGGAGGACAGAAAGAATGCCATTGATGCAGGCATGAACGGCCATATAGCCAAGCCTATCCGAATCAATGAGATGCTGACTGAGTTCGCACAGTTATTGAAATAAAAGCAAAATAAAAAGCTACCTGATAATTCAGATAGCTTTTTTTAATGCGGACAATGGCGACAACAGCTATAGATAAAGGTATGCCGATTGAGCAGGTGCAAAGATTGATAGTATTTCTAAACTTCCATAGTGAATGATATGGATATTAACAAACATCCGATTGCAATGTGGATATTCTTCCGATTCACATGCTCACAAATCTCCGATTTAATATTGAACATTCTTCCGATTTGTGATAAATAATAACTCCGGAAGGAATTTTTAAAGATATAACAACTTTTGGATTCCTTTTTGAATCATTGGTTGTGCATGACTTGCGAGTTTACGCGGATACAATGGGAGCACACGTGTATAAATATCGTGATTCAAAAAAAAGGGAAGCAGATGCGGTAATACAATTTAATGATGGCTCATGGGCGTTAATAGAAGTTAAATTAGGAAATGAAGATGATATAACCCGGGCGAGCAATAATTTAATTAATATTGCGAATGATATTGATTATGAAAAAACAGGTAAACCAGCATTCCTTATGGTGGTGACTAAAAATAAGGTTGCGTATAGGATGGATAACGGTGTATATGTTGTTCCGCTTTGCTGTTTGAAAAATTAGATATATGTTACAAGATAGAATTTTGAGAATATGGGCTAAATTCCGATTTCTTGAGCTAATGAGCTTAAAAATTTTACTTACGAAAAAAAATTAAAAATTGTATAATAGGAATGTAAATCCA
>JAKSRW010000035.1 GCA_024403355.1 Lachnospiraceae bacterium | reverse complement strand
AGAGCATCTGCCTTACAAGCAGAGGGTCACAGGTTCGAGCCCTGTAGGTCCCATCAATATTAATATGGCGAGATAGCTCAGTTGGCCAGAGCACGCGGTTCATACCCGCGGTGTCGAGGGTTCGAATCCCCCTCTCGCTACTAAACTGCTGATATTCAGCAGTTTTTTTATTGTCAAAATTTAGTTTATTCTATAAAAAATCACCGGCCTGAACCGGTGATTCTATATTATTATCCTTCATTCTTTTGTAATGTCAGTACCACTATTCCGCCCACTACCGCTATTATTCCGACTACCACCATCACTGTTAAGGGTTCATCGAATACCAAAGTACCGATTACAGTAGCCACTACAGGCTCCAATGTGGCTATAATCGAGGCTTTACTTGACTCCATTCCTTCAAGACCCTTTGTGTATAATACGTAGGCCAGAAAGCCGGTAAAAAATGCCATTCCGAGCATCCATAAAACGAGTGAAGGCTCCTCTTTTACCGTAGATATGATTAAGCCGTTATCCGCCAGGAAGAATGAACCCAGCACGCAGAACAGAAAGGTATAAAAGGTGATGGTCCATGAATCATAGCCTCTTTCAATTGCATAACGGCTGAAAATCGAATATAAAGCATATCCAAAGCCTGAACCCAGACCAAATAATATTCCTGATGCCGACAATGACATATCCTGCCCTATTCCCGATACCAGAACACAGCCAATCAGCGTCAGCAAAAGTGAAATCACCTTATATCTATTTATCTTTTCCTTAAAGAGGATTATACTCATTATCATTACAAATACCGGCGCGGTATAAAGCAAAATAGTAATAACGCTTAATGGTGCTATCTCCATACCTGAGAAAAGACACCAGGTAAAAAAAAGCAGACTTACTATACCTGTACCGATAAAGCACCAGACGTCCTTAAGTCTGATTTTAAAACGCTTCGGATTTGTAATGGCAATATATATTCCTACAATAAGCAGTGCTAATGTTATTCTGACATGTACAACGTTTATTGCAAATAAACCCGCATTATTTAATGCTTTAACAAATATACCCATGCAGCCCCACAGAAAGGCCGCCAGACATACATAAACTATCGATAGCTTTTTCATATTATCAATTTATTTTTCAAGAACTTCCTATTCATTCAGCGATTAAAAAAGTCCGCATATACCGGACTTTTTATACACATATTAATTTTTGGACCAGTAAGGACGCTGGTCTTTATGACTGTAACCCTTAAGCTTTTCTCTTAACTCGTTTGCACGCTCTTCTATAGGCTCAATCTCCTTATCCTTAAGTATTTTCGCTTCCTTATACTCAGCAAATGTCTTCTCGAAATTTTCCATCTGCTCGTGTGCGGAATCTTTATAATTATTTGACATATCCATTTGAACATGCTCAAGAAGGTTTTCAAGCCATCTGACATATTTTGATTTAAATAATCCCATAATTTAATTCCGCATCACTGCGGTCCCCCATAATAATAGTTGTAAATAACAATCAGCTACATATTTTTTTATATATCTATTATATCATCAATTTTCAATATTTCAACAATATTTCGAAAATTCTTCTAAAATAAAAATATCCGGTAGTCAAATATTGCTAAAAAACAACAATTTGACTACCGGATGTTAAATTAAATTATCTCACAAACTAGAGCTTTTCGTCAATTATTTATTTCCGAAAACTGCGTCAAGTCCGTCCTGAACCTGCTGCTTGTATGTCTCCTGCCACTGAGCGGGTGTCATAGCACCATCTACGATTGAATCAAGGTCATAGTAGAAACCAAGTGACTGCCAGAGGTCAACCTCTGAATGTGCCATACAATCCTGCTGGCAAGCGAAGTTAGCATCCTGATACTCCTTCTCTCTGCCGTTTGCTGTAATCCACCAGTTGAATGAAGCGGGATCATCACGCTTTGAGATATCGTAATCATACCAGTTCCATGAATCGAAAAGTGTATTGAATACTACATCGGGCTCCTGAACACCTGCAGGGATGATGTAAAGCTCAGCACCTGTATCGTTCATAGCTGCGTTTGTATCCTTGTTACCGCTGGGACCTACAGGCCAACGAACATATGCGATATCGAAGTTAAGTGTATCTGAACCAAGTGAACCGTCCCAGTCATAATCTGCTGTTCCCTCTGTATGGAACCAACATGAAATAGGGAAGAAACCGCTCTTGCCTTCCTTGTAAGCGAATCTCATTGTCTCATGAGCATTCTCTCCGCCGATATCGTAAGGATAGCAATAGTTGTATGTTGTGTACATATCCTGAAGCTGCTGAAGTGCCTCAGCTACCTTAGAATCTGTAATAGTTGTTGTTGTACCTGATGCAATTGTTGCACCGTTTGACATAAGTAACTGCTCAAGTGTATCTGTAGCGAAGCCTGAGAAACCGTACTGGTCAACCTGTCCGTCACCGTCAGTATCCTGTGTAAGGATCTTGCAGTACTCATCAAACTTAGCCCATGTCCACTCACCGCGTGCCCAAAGATCACGGGGATCCTCAAGGTTGTTATCCTCAAGCATCTGAACATTGAATGCTAAAGGATATGTATTTGTCATACCACCCTGTCTCTTGATAAGACAAGCCTTACCATCACCTAAATCGATGAATGATGCAACGATCTGGTCATTAAAGATATCGTGGTCTGCGGGAACGAAGGTTCTAAGGTCAATTGCAAGGCCGTTAGCCTGTGCAGGGAATGCCATAGGTGAATCTACAAGGTAGATATCACAGTCAGGTGAACCTGCAAGAATTGAAGTATTGATTGACTCCTCAACACCTGAGTATGTAAGGTTCTTCCAGTAGTACTTTACATTGTACTTCTGCTCAACCTCAGCAACATGTGCAAATCTTGCTTCCATCTGTGCACGGTTAACTGCATTGATCTTCTTTGTCTCTTCTGTATCGCCTTCCTGGTCGATAGCATTAAGGTAATCAGGGTTATCCTCAACAGAAGTATCATTACTGTCATAGTGCTGTGTCCACCATGTACCGATTTCGATAACGTTATTATGAACCTTTGTTACTGAACCGGGGGTATCGTTTGCAGCATCACCGTTTGCTACTACATCGGCAGAGCTTGCAGCATCACCGTTTGCTACTACCTGGGTTTCATTATTGCCCTTAGAACAAGCAGCAAGGCTGAACATCATTAACACTGATAATGTTAATGCCATGATTCTTTTCATTGTCTTCATTATTTCGTTATTCCTTTCTTATTCAAGAATTATTCCTGTCCTACAGATAATGAGTATACTTCCCATGCATCATTTGACTCGAACTGGATTCTGAAGCTGTCGGGATTACCCCATGCATCAACATCATCGCCGAGTACTGCAACGATCTGATCATATGTAACATAGCAGTTACCTGCTACACACTTTGCAGGATCTGTTGCGCTCTTATCAGCGTCACAACGTCCTACTCTCTGCCAGCCTGCAGCTGAATCAGGGAATACTGTCCAAAGAAGACCTGTAGGTGATGAGAAGCTAATCTTAAGTACACTGCCGGGAACAAGGCAAGCCTTAAGCTCATCAGAAACTGCTGCACCATCCTGGCCCCATGCCTTACCTGATACTACGAACTCATCGAATGTCTTAACTGCTCTTAACTTGGGAGCATTAGCGTATGTACCAACCTTTACACCGTATACTTCCCATGCTGAAGAAGACTCACACTGAAGTCTTAAGCTCTCTTCTGAGCCCCATGCTGCCTTATCCTCGCCGAGTGCTGCAACAAGCTGCTCATATGTAATATAGCACTTTCCGCCAACACATACTGCGGGATCTGTACAGCTCATATCACCGTCGCAACGGCCAACTCTTGTCCAGCCGCATGCTGCATCGGGGAATACTGCCCAAAGAATACCTGATTCACTTGCGTATGAAATCTCAAGTGCTGTTCCGGGAACAAGTGCATCGAGAACCTCAGCAGGAATCTGGAAACCGTCCTGACCCCATGCCTTACCTGAAATTACGAAATCAGGGAACTCAACGGTCTCCTCAAATGTTCCTACATTTGCAGCCTTACCTACTCTTACGCTGTAGATTTCCCAAGCGCCTGATGACTCACCCTGAAGTACTACGCCGTCAGCAAGACCCCATGTAGACTTATCCTCGCCGCAAACAGCTACGATATCCTCATACTTTAACTGAGCCTTTGTACGTGAATCATTAATATATAAGCCTGAACCATCCTGGTTAGCACCGTTACCTACTCTTGACCAGCCTGCCTCCGCATTGGGGAATACAAACCACATGCAGCCTGTCTCTGAATTGAAATCAGCCTCGATGATTGAACCGGGCTCAAGTGCATCCCAAACCTCCTGAGGAATTACAAAGCCCTGCTGTGCCCATGCACCTGCGCCTGTTGTAAATCCTTCGAATTCTACTACATCTGTAAGTGTGTAGAGATTTGACATATCAGCCTCTGTAGCTGAAAGTCCGTCATACTCTGCAAATTCAACTGTTGTATCAACAGAAATTGTGTTTCCTGCTGCGTCAAGGAAACGAATGTTGTCGATCATTGCTGTACCGATTTCGGCAAGCATTGTTGTGTTGCTGAGACATCCGTCATCCTTTACTCGGATCATAAATACAGGTGTCTCCTCTGAAAACTTAAGCTCTGCCATGGGAATTGTGATAGTCTTGGGATTGCTTGTCTCAAGATATACATTCCAGTTACCGCCTGATACATACTCGCCGTTGCTCCAGAAGCCTGCGTCACCTGACATTGCAAAGAAGCCCTCTGCGTGATATGAACCTGCATCAAACTGTACTACAGCAACATCAGATGCCTTATCTCCTAAAAGGCTGAGTGCATCAATTGCTACGATTGAATAATTCTTAATCTTCTCTTTTGTTACTGCAAGAGCCTTGCTTCCGTTAAAATCAGTAAGCTCCATTGTGCTGGCATCCGATCTGGGATCGCCTGCATAAAGAGTAACAAAACCTGTATTACCGTCCTCAAAATCAATTGAAGCCTCCTGTGTGGAAACGGCAACTACCTCCTTGGGTGCCTCGGTAACAACGATTACCTCGGGCTCAACCTCAGGAGCCGGTGTAGGTGTAGCCGTAACAGATGCTGCAGCGCCGGGTGTAGGTGTTGCCGTTACTGTTGCGCCTGAATTAGAGCTACTGCTACATGCTGCTAAGCCAAGTGACATCACTAAGGCTGTAGCAAGAACTAATAACCTTTTTTTCAACTTTTTCTCCTCCTTATTTTTAGTTGAATTCTTCGTGCTATATTATAGCACATAATTAGTTTAATGTCCAAATAATTATTATATCTTGCTATATCCGCTTATCAGATATTGCGAAATATTTCAAATTATTTGAACACTTCTGAGTGTGCTGTTAACCAACGATACCGCTTCGTTCAACACCCTCAATAAAATATTTCTGAAGAGCAACATAGATAATGATAATCGGAAGCAGCACAAGCATGATACCTGCATCAAGATAAAGTTCCTGAATTGCCTTATCAAGAATATTATCCTGGTTCGCAATGGTAAGCTGAAGTGTTGCAATCTTCTTACTGATAACTATGTCATCGCTGATCAGGAATAAGTTTGCATAGAAAATATCGTTAAACTGCCAAACAATTGAGAAAACCGTGACAGTTATAACCGCAGGCATTGCGTTCCTGAGCATAATATTGAAATATGTATACCAGGTACCGCAACCGTCAACCAGAGCTGCCTCTTCTATTTCCTTTGGAAGTCCGCGGAAGAACTGGTTGAAGATGTAAATAAAGAGACCCGACCTTAGTCCGCATCCGAAGAAGGTCATAATATACATCGGAATGACAGTACCCATGACACCGGGCGTACCGGTTGTTGAGCTGACAAGTCCGAAGGGATCAAAGCTCTTGAAGGTCATGTAAATGGGAAGCATGATTGTATGTGAAGGTATAACAATCATTACTACAACAAGACCAAAGAGCAGCTTCTTTAAGGGGAACTCAAAACGGGCGAAGCCGTAGCCTACCATTGAGCAGACAAATAACTGCAGCAGGGTAAGTGAAAGTGTGTAAGCCATATCCTTACCGAGTGTAGGCCAGTAATTCATTCTTTCCATTGCCAGGGAATATCTCTCTGTTGTAGGGTTCTGGGGAAGAATGAACACCATAGGGTTGTAAGCATCTCTGTTTGATGAGATTGAATTAACTATGATACCGATAACGGGCGAGATAATAACATATGCAACGCCGACGATAATGGCTATTCTCAGAAGCAGAATAAGAAACTTGCTTATATCGCTTCCGAAGCTTTTTGCCACATCGGGATCCTTCATGGCTTTTTTAGCCTTTTCCCAGGTTTTTGACATATTCTTCTCTCCTTCCCTTAGTTATAGTAGAACGTTTTCTTCTGAATAAGTCCGACGATTACTACCAGAATGATACATGTGGCAACCGTACTAACCAGACTGAATACAGAGCTGAGTCCATAGTTAAACTGTTTAAATGCCGTGGTATATGCAAGGTCAACGATTTCAGAATTTGCGAATCTGTCGACAATGGTATATACAACGTTTGTGATGATATGAGGCATAACCATCGGGAATGTTACCTTCCAGAAGGTTTCATAGCCTGTGGCACCTTCAATTCTGGCCACCTCATACATTGAGGAAGGAATCGACTGTAATGCCGCAATAAAGATGATTATCTGAACACCGGACGCTGCGATAATATCGTTTATTCGTCCTACGGCCGAGGATATGTAATCAAGCATCGAAGCCGGAATACCCAGATTCATAAACATATCGACCAGATAATCAATATCAAAGGCTATGTTCGAGGCCGCGGATGAGGTTTCGGCAATCTGTGTATTAAGACCGCCCGCCATCATCTGCTGGCTGAGTGTAATCGCCTCGGTAATAGCACCCGAATTAAGAATTACGGGCAGGAAGAATATTGCACGTACAATACCTCTTCCGGGGAACTTCTTGTTAAGAAGCATAGCCATGAACAAGCTGAAAAATGTTATAAGCGGAACATCAATCAGCATATCCAGCAATGAGCTTGTAAGAGTCTGCTTGAAGGTACCGTGAACAAGGAATGCCTCAGAGTAGTTCTGCATACCTACAAACTCAAGTGTATATCCTGCCTTGTTAGGATCTACTGTCAGGGTTGAAAGTGAAAATTCACCGGTAAGCCATAGCGACCTTACATAGAAAATTATGAAGCCTATCAGCCAGAGAGATATAAAGAGATATCCGTATATACTTCTCTTTTGAAGAAGGGTCAGCTTCTTCTTTTTCTTTTTAGGTGCTGCGGTCTGTACCGTATTCTTCTGAAGGTCTGAAACGTTCTGTGCTTTAGTTGCTGCCATTAGTTTACACCCTCCAATCTGTAACTTAAGGCTCCTACCGGCTGACCGTCATCAGCTATAAGCTCCTTGTCACTGTAATTTACGTAAATTGTAATACCGTTGTCATAGCTGATTTTCCTGATCTTATTATCAAGAATCTTATGGCCGGTAATAAACGAACCCTCTACATGCTTTAATGCAGCATTTACCTTGTTGTAAATATTAACCGCATCATCCTTCCATACCGAGAAGGTGGTTGCATAATAACGGCTCATGGCTGTGTCCTTCATCTTGCTGGATTCTTCCCATGTGAATACAAAATGAGGAGCTGTACCTGTCTCAATAAGCTTGAGCGCTGTCTGGTCCATATGTGTACTGTCTTCAAAATTAAGAAGTGTTGAACCATATGATACACAGCCGTGTAATATCATCTCATATAAAGGAATCGCCTCATCTACAAGATAATAATTGTTATCCGTAATAGGTACATTGATTATATCGCTGCTGTACTTCCATGCGTACATATTAGCCTGATTTGTTAAAAGCTTTTTGCCTGTCGATGCAAGTCTGTCAAACTGTGACTTAACAATCGAAAGAGCGTCCTCTCTGTTGATTACTTCTGTACGACGCTTATCCGATACAAGCACATCACCTAAATCTCTGAGTGAAATACCGTCAATACTGATATCATTCACATCATCGACAAAGCCCTCCACATATCTGGGAAGGAACTTGGGTGAAAGGTAGTTATGCATTATTTCCGTATACATAAGTGATGACTGATTGTAAAGTGTGGTCGGATTTACAAGACCTGCAGTAGCTACATAGCCTGCACCGTAATATCTTGAACCCTCAGCATCATAATTGAAATCATCATCCGCAAATGAAACCTTCTGTAATGCTACATCACCGAAAAGACTTCCGCCGTTTGCCTGAACCTTCTTCTGAAGCTCTCTGATACCGCTCTCACCGCCGAGCTTTGATAAAACATCAATATCATCTGCGGCATCATGGTAATAGCCACCGTTGAACCAGCCCTGAAGATTAACTACCTGATTATTGATTCCGTCCTTTGCAAGCTCATCCGAAATCTTGCCGGCCTGTTCAAAATCAGTCATAGACATTGTCTTGAGGTACTGAACACCGATGAAATGAGATACACCCTTTACACCGGTCAGAAGGTCATAGTAAAGAGGAATACTTCCCTTCGATGCCTGCTTAACCAGAACACCCTCATTGATAAGTCTCTGACGATAGTAATTTGCAATGCCCTCATAGCCTGTCATGTCCTTGTTAAGGAAGCTGTAGCGTACTGTACAGTTGATATCATAGATATCTGACTCAAGAACAAATACATCCTGCTTTGAATCACCGAAATTACTGAGGTTATCGGCATTTCTGAGAATAAATGTAGGGAAACAGTAATTATACTGGTTAAGTACACCTGAAATACCTGCTGTAAGTACAGTGGTTGATGCACCATCCTCTACACTCATCAGGAGGCTGCGGTCTTCACGACAGATACCCATAATGGGAAGCTTACAGCCTGTAACGTTTTCCTGTGTGGTAAAGCCCATAGCAAGAGGATCTACATCATATACATACTGCTGATAGGTTCCTGCTGTGGTTTTTCCGTTATTGAAATTAATAATCGAACCTGAAGCATTTGGAACAACCATATAACCGTTCTCGTCATCCTTGGCTGCGCCCATGAATTTAAGAAGCTGAATTCTGTAGACTGAACCGTTGCCGTATTCCTTGATTTCCTTTGTGGGAATTGATACCTCAAGGCTGTCGCCCTTCAATCTGTACTCAAGAGGAATATCAAAATGAATATCCTCAGAACCGTCTCTCTTCTTTAAATTTCCGATTGTGTATAAGTATCTGACACCGTTTTCAATACTCTCATATGAGTACTGCTTCTTCGAAATTGAGTTTGTGAAGGAATCGTATGAACCCGATTTTACATCCTGATTGTAGTAGAATACCTGCATCTGGGCCTTCATATAAGATTTGTTATTCTTATTGGCCTTTGTATCGGCATCCGCATCAAGAGGATTACTGTAGGTAATCTTTCCGTCACGCTTATCATATACAGCAACATAACCTGTATTTGTATCCGTGAAAAGCTTAAGACTTTCTGATTCCGCTACAAGATCGAAGCCCGAAACCTCGCCCGAATTAGGCAGTGGCGCGTATGCTTTTCCGCTCTCATAGCTATAATCCGTAAGGTACTGCTTATACTCATCATACATTGTATAATGGGTAATATAGTAGAGAATGTAAATTCCGATACAAAGCAGAACAATTCCTACAATACTGAGAAGTACCTTCTGTGTGAAGGAAAGCTTCTTTTTGTTTTTCTTTCTTTTTTCACGTCCGGTAAGAATTACAGGTGCTGCGGTTTTATCAATACTCTTTGCAAAATCGGTATTTTCAAAATGAACATCCAGATTTTTCTTTGTGTCGTTTGCCGCATTCTCTGTTGCTTTTGCCGCAGTATCAGAAGCCTTCTTTACCGTCTCTTCAGCAGCAGCCTTTACCTTCTTCTCTGCTACTGCCTCTGCCGCCTTCTTATTATTCTCTGCGGTCTTTTTGTTTTGAGCCTTAACAGCCTGATTGTTTACAGGCTTGTTTGCAGGCTTATTATTCTTTTTTGCCATAATCGCCTGCCCCCTTAAGACCTAAAGATAATTTCCGTGTAAACACTGTCACCAAAATTAATAACCATCTTTAAAAGGTTTGATAACAGTAATAACAGGAAGATAATGATAAACATAGCTATAAAAGTAAGAATCAGTGTAAGTAATGTCTTACCGAGTGTGTAATTGTGAACCTGCATAATGCCAATAAGCATCATGATAATTCCGTAGGCTATTCCAACAGCAATAATAATTGTGTAGAAGGCCTGCTCGTCATCTGCCACGAACTGGCTGACGATTGTACCGACATTCAGTAAGAAGGTTATCGGAACGGTACCGTAACCGATTGCTATCATGATATCCTTTAATCGTCCCTCACCGCCCATCAGACATGTGATGGACCAGTTGCTTGCACAAATCAGAATATAGAAAGCAAATACACCGATAAGCTCAAACAAGCTGTCGATACCTCTGGGATCGAGGTCATTTACCACAAAGCTTGCACACAATCTGTTAATGGAAAAGCTTATGGAAAAGAGAATTACCAGAACAACGGCAATCGGAACACTGCCTCGCTCCTGATGTCTGATCCAGTAAAAGCCCTCCATCGGATGCGAAAGAGTGTATAACAGATATTTCCACTTTTCTTTTGAAAAAGCCTTAGTCATCTGCAATTACCCCCTTTCTTTTTCTTATAATCCTCTTCGCCACATTGATACCGATAATCAGTACTACTAAAGCCGTAAGGAAAAAGCCAATGTTTTCAGTAAGCTTTGCGTTACGGTAACGTCTGTAGGCAATTGAGTAATACTCTCTGTTCATACCGATTTCAAGGTATTTCATCGCATTCTCATAATCACCTGCGGTAAGATAAGCCTTACCGATACCGGTATTGGCAAGCTCATTATTTTCATCAAGCTCAAGTACTCTGTGCCAGAGATCAACCGCCGAAGCCTCATTACCGTCATAACGAAGTGAAACCGCATCATTAATCAGTTTTCCGTACTCTGTTTCCTCGAAGGTAATGATTTCGCCCTTTGTGGCATCAAGTACTACCAGTCTTCCGCCTATATCCTCAATAGCTACCGGAAGCTGGAAGGTACCCTCCTGAGTTCCGAGACCGCCGAAAATATATAGAAGATTACCCTCGTGGTCATAGCTGAAGATTCTTCCTCTTCTTCTGTCAAGACATGAGTATATGCCGTTTTCACGGTAAACTACATCGGTAAACTGAGAAGGTCCCGAAAAATCGCTTGTACCGTCTATCCAGAGGTCTCCGCCGACATTCTCGTTTTCACCCTTTTTGATTACGTCCTCGCCCTTGGGATTAAGTCTTCTTACGCCCTGAATACCATTTGAATCGATATTAGTGGCATATACGAAGCCCTTAGGATCAATGTCAAGTCCGGTAAACTCTGTAGGAATGAAAAGCTTCTGATTTGAACGCTCTTCCTTTGTTGCAAGACGCTTCCAGAATTTTTCCCAAAGTGAAATTGTTACATCAATCGTACCGAAGAAGCTTGCGAACTCTCCTGTAGATTCGAATACCATGATACCCTCAAACATACCTGATGCAATAACGTATACACGGTCCGCATAATCTACGGTAACCTTTAAGGGTGTGAATACATATCCGTCATCAAGACTTTCCGACTGAGGATTATCAATCTTTTTAATATAACTGCCGTCTGTTTCCATTACAACTATTCTTCTGTTCTGTGAATCAGCAACATAAAGCTTGTTGTTTTCGGAAACACATACACCGTAGGGCTGATTGAATTTATCGGCCTTACCGTCATTGTCAAAATTAGCGATTATTCTGAGTACATTCTGCATTTTGTTGTCAAGAACAACAATTCTGTTATTACCTGTATCACAGATATAAATATCACCGTTCGGTGCCTGACACATATCCTGTGGATTATTTAGCTTTCCGATGGGCTCACCGTCAAGAGTCATGGCAAGCGTAGAAATATTTCCCGCAGGAATATATGCAGCGGGTGTGTAATGCATATACTCTCTGTAATCGTAATTGTAGGTGTCGTAAGGAATATCATTTGCCTTAACATTTTCCCCGATGTTCAATAATACGAAGACTAAACAGAGGAAAACAGCAACGATTCTCTTCGTTAAATTTGAACGATTTACCATATCTTCCTCCTGTAATTAGTCCTTCATACCTGATGAAGTCATTGTTTCCAATACGTTCTTCTGACAAATCAGGAAGAATGTGATAGGAACTGCTGCAATGATGAATGTTACTGCAGCTGCGGCACCTGCTCTCGCGGGACCGCCGGCAACAATCTGATTAAGTGCGTACTGTAAGGGCTTAAGTTGCTCATCACGAAGGAAGGTCGAGCCTGAGTTGCCCCACATCTGCTGGAACTGGAAAATAGCAAGTGTCAGCCATGCAGGCTTAACATTGGGCATTACGATGTTCCAGAAAATCTTCCACTCATTTGCACCGTCAAGTCTGGCCGATTCCATAAGTGAATCGGGAAGCTGCTCCATGAACTGCTTCATGAGGTAGAGACCCATACCAAATGCACATGCGGGTAAAATAAGTGCGAAATAAGTATTGTTAATATGTAACCATGAAATAATCATGTACTGGGGTGTCTGAGTAACCTGCCATGAGAACATCATCGAAAGTACAACCATCGAGAAAAGAATCTTCTTTCCGGGGAAGTTGTGCTTTGCAAGAGGATACGCAGCCAGCGAAGCAATGATAACATGGCCGATCATACCGCCGCCGGTAATGATTACAGTATTTAGCATGTATCTTGAGAAGGGTACCCACGAATCATTCATCAGAGTGAACAGATCGGAGAAGTTCTCAAGTGTAGGATTCTTAACGAAAATTCTGGGAGGGAACTGGAATAACTCATCAAGAGGCTTTAAGCAGTTGTTTATTACCATTACAAGCGGTACTACCATTGCCAGACCGCAGATAATCATTACTACAAAAAGCATTGTATTTCCAGCCATCGAACGATTCAGCTTCTTCGCCCTTTTGAAAAGTCTTCTTTTGGGTTTAACTATATATTCGTCATTATGTCTAGCCATATTATTCACCAACCCTTCCGAGCAGCTTCTGAACAAGCTTGTTGCTGCCTATCATCAGCAGGAACAGGATTGTCGCTATTGCCGAAGCATAACCCATTTCAAATCGTACCGTACCGTAATCGAGAAGGTGGGTAACTACCGTGGCACCTGCATAATTTACCGAAGGATTTCCGGCCAGGTTCAGGGAAACATCCGCTATTGCGAATGACTGTGTAATCTGCATAACGGCACCGAACATCAGCTGAGGCTTCATTGAAGGCAAGGTAACATACCAGAGCTCCTGCCAACGGTTCTTTACACCGTCAAGCGCAGCCGCCTCGTAGAGGGATTTATCGACCGTCTGAAGACCGGCAATGAAGGAAAGGAAACCGGTACCCAGCGACAACCACAGCTGAACCACTATCAGCATGGGAAGTACGTAGGATTCTGTTTTCATCCATACCTGAGCCTCATCAAGAAGTCCGAGCTTCATGAGGAAACCGTTCAGGTATCCGTAACGGTCGCCCGAAAGGATGAGGTTCCATACCACGTATGCATTACCACAGATACTGGGTGCATAGAAAATAAGTGTAAGGAAGGCTCTGAGCCAGCCGTGGAACTCATTGATAATCCATGCAAACAACAGACACATGAAGTAGCTGACAGGTCCTGTAACAATTGCAAGTATTAGTGTATTCTTTAAGGATGTAAGGAAAATATCATCCTCAAGGAAGAGCTTAACATAATTCTTCCAGCCTACAAACTCAGGCATTTCGAGCATATTGTAGTATGTAAAGCTGAAACCGATACTCATAATTACAGGTAAAATTGTAAAGAAGAAGAAAAGAATAAAATAAGGTGCAATCATAAAATATGATGCTTTATTCTTCTTTATGCGGTAGCTGAGCTTGCCTGTTTTTCTAGCAATTGCTTCAGCCGTCAACATTTCGCCGCTAACGGCTTTCTCCGAATTTTTTGACATCGCGTCTTTCCTTTCTGAGTTGTTCTAATTTTCAGTAATCATACCAAATCAATCGAGCTCAAGCTCTTCTCTCTTGTATTTAATCTCGGCATTAATGTAAATAACCTTATCCATGAGCTCCTCACGGGGCTGAGCCGTATCGGTCTTTGTTGCTACCGAATAGAATGCGTTATATACATTTCGCCATGAATAATAACCGCCGGGAACCTGAGGGATGCCCTTTACAGACTTCATAGCAGTCTGAAGAGCCTCAAAATCATCTACGGGCCAGGGCATACTGAGGAAGGCTTCGTAGTTTGCGGTAGGAACTCGTGCCGCACTACCCATCAGACCTTCCATCTCATGACCGTAGTTAATCTGAGTTTCAGCACTCGTCCACCACTTAACGAACTCCCAGCTCTCATTGGGAGCCTCTGTATCCGACATAATCATTGTTGCAAGACCGGTCGAAGCAACCGAATGATCTACGCTTCCGTCCGCCTGCTTTGTTCCGGGAATCTGGGTGAAGCTCCACAGACCCGCAATATCGGGTGCGGAAACCGCGAAGTTGTTATATGTGGTGTAATCCGCAATAATAATCGGACACTCACCTGTTCTGAAACGCTCCTCAACACTGGTTTCCTTATCAAGCTTGTAATCTGTGTAATATTCACAGAATTCCTTGAATACACTTACCGCAATATCAGAATCAAGTGCGGAAGCCGTTCCGTCCTCGTTATAATACTGACCGCCGTTCTGATATAAAAGTGAAGCAAAAAGCTGTTCATTTGCAAGCATACCGAATTCCATTTGGTTCTTTGCGAGAACTGTCATCGCTACCTTTACATCGTCCCATGTCTCCGGAATTCCAAGTCCGATTTCCTTCAAAATGTCTTTTCTGTAGAACATTACGGGGAAGGTAATTGTTTCCGGAATTGCGTAAACCGCATTATCATAAATAAACTGTGTATTTGCCGCCTCAGGGAATCTTGCAAGTACCTCGTTGCAGTCGGGGAACTTTGAAAGATCCAGTACCGCATTACGGATACCGTAGTTAACAGGTGTGTCATTACCGGTGAAAAGAACCGCTCCGGCCGCACCGTTCGTATTGGCTACCTGAATGGCTACATCAGGTCCCTCTCCTACCAGCGTTGCCTTCAAGAGTGTAGACATATCAACCAGCTGAACGTTTACACCGATTCCTGTCTTACTGGTAAATGACTCATCAATCAGAGCCTTAATTGTATTGGCCTGGTCACGACCTGAACCAATCCAGAGTGTAATGGTCTTTCCCGCGCCGTCTTCAGATATTGAACCGATATTGTTGTAATCGATTACGAAGGAGTAGAAAAGTCTCTTAATTTCATATACAAGCTTTGAGCCAAATCCGTCATTATCATATTCAAGCTCTACATTAGGTGAATATACATTGATTCGGTCAATCTGAAGAGGCTGGCTGATAACCTGTGTAATCCAGTTACCGAGCGCTCTAACATTTACCTTATATGATGAAATTGTTCTTACGAAATATTCCGCATCCTCAATCAGCTCATCCAGCTGGTCTCTCATTGTAAGAAGAACCGTCTTCTTGTCTGAATTCTTACCTGCTACTATTTCAAGCTTAAGAAGAGCTTCATTTACTGTTTCCCTGGCCGCTATCAGCTCATTGTGAAGCTCGGGAAGTGTAGCCTCAAGCTGATAATCACGGTAGGTATCGGGTGTAACACCTGTTACCTTGATTACCTTACGGTAAATATTATTAAGCTGCTGAACCGATTCTTCAACAAGTCCGACGATTTCGGAGAACTCACCGAGAACGGCTTCCATTCTCAATGTATGAGTACCTTCCGTAAGGTAGAACTTGTAAGCATTTCCGTTAGAATCTGATATAACATCCTCTCTCCAGCTCTGTCCGTAGCCAAACGCGTACTGTGAAAGTTCATCGAAGGGAACCTCACCATCGATTGAAATACGTCTGGAAACATTTACGCCTCGTGAGAAGTTCTGCTTATCATATAAAGCGATATTGTAAAGACCGGTCTCGGGAACCTTAAATTCCCATTCAATCCACTGTCCTACAAGTCTCCATGAGTTACCGCCGATTGAGTTATTTAAGAGCTCCTTCGCATCTGAAGGTGATACGGCGGGTGAACTCTGATCCTGCTGGGGATAAAGCATCTGAGATGATGTCTTCGATGCAAACTCACCCTCAATTGTGATGCATTTATTTGAAGAATCCTTGGCTCCCATTGAGCTATACTCTTCAAGCTTTTCCTTATAGGTCTTAATTGAACCCTGGTTATTTAACACGAGCTTGTTGATGAGCATCGGCTCCTTAAGGGAAACCATTGAAATTGTATGCTTTCCTGCACTCAGATATAATGAAAGCGCTTCGGTAATATAACCGTTGTAATCATAAATATATCTTTCCTGCCACTCGGGAATTTCCACAGCCTTTGACTTTACATCATTTCCCTGATTATCCTTTGCCCAGACCTTAACGGTAACACCGTCGTCATTCACGTAGGATTTATCAACGTAATTGGACCAGACTCTGGGGAATGTGAGCATGGACATCTCTCTGAAGGGAAGCTCACCGTCCACGAACATGCTTCGTGCAATATCTGAGTTCTTACCGGGAACCGGATAATATACAACAGAAAGATTATAAAGACCTTCGGCTGCGACATCCACCTCAAATTCAATAAGTGAATTTTCACTGGTAAGAACACTCTCACCGCTCATTCCCTCGTAATCCTTATAAATCTCGGGAACCGCAGCCATATCACTGTCCTCATATCTGACAAACGAACCTGCAGGTATCTCAATCACGGTATCGGGCCTGTCCTTGCTTATATACTGATTCTTATATGCCTTATACGACAGAATAGACGGATCAATATTATAGGTACTTATCATCTCGTCAAATTCATCCATCATCTTCTGTGTAACCGCATACATATCCGACCTTGGTATGCATGAGAAAATCAGGAGAAATGACATAAAAACAGCCAATATACGGGCAAAAACCTTACGTTTATTCATGATTTTACCTCCGAAACGAATAAATTTTAACTCTAATTAGTAATCAAATATTGCGTTCGAATACGCTAAAATTGTGCATTGAAATATGTTCATTTTAATATTTTACAATAAACGTCTATAAAACACAACTATTTTTTGTGCAATTAATACAAAAAGCAAGAAAATACATCTTGAACAATTATATTATATTACTAATTTTAATTTTTATATATTATGTGGACTTTTACATTTCTTTATATTATAATTATTAAGAATTTAGGAGGCGTCCCTTATGTTATTTAAAAATCAAAAGCTAACAAAGGATGAGCGCGAGGAATTCTATCAGAGCAAATATGACAGATTAAAAAAGCTCAACAAGCTGGTCGTTATCATCTGTTGTGTTCTGGAAGCCGCATTTTTTGCATTTGACTGTATATTTGGCAGTGAATTTTCCTGGAATACACTGATTCCTCGTTTCTTTATCCTGATACCACTTGCCGCATTCCTTATATTTGAGAATCGAATTACCAGTTATAAGGTAATGGTTCCCTTCTCGTATCTGATGCTGCATATATGCATGTGGACCAGTATCTGGGCTACCGTATATCTTGAAAATGCCGCACATGTACAGGAGGCATTCCTGGCAATCCATATAATGTTTTTGGCTGTCGGCTTCTGTGCACCGACCTCTGTACATATCTTCTATCATGCAATAACGGTCATTAACATAGCAATATCTTCGGTTTTCATTTCATATGATAACCTTATATTGATGCTTATTGTATCGGCAGGATTGGTAATTGGTGTATGGTTCCTTGAGTTTGTAGTCGATAATCTCATAATTCAGCAGTTTTTAACCGAGAAGCGTGCCGAAGAAATGACAAGGCGCGATCAGCTCACCGGTGCATATAACAGAAAGCATCTGGCAAAGCTATGTATCGATGAATCCTCGGAGCTTATTTATAAGATTGCCGGAATTATAATTATTGACATTGATGATTTTAATACTATAAATGATTCGCATACCCACGAGGGCGGCGACAAGATTTTAATTGAGCTTTATAAAATTATTGATGTCTGCATCCGTTCAAACGACTGCTGCATCAGATGGTCCGGCGATCAGTTTACCGTTATTATTCCCAACCAGGGACTCGCCAGAACCAAAGACATTGCGGAAAGAATCAGAAATAAGGTCAATACAAGTGAAAGCACCGTTCACAATTACAAGGTTTCAATGGGTGTTACAATATATAAGGGCGGCGATTATTTTGAAAGCATCAGAGATGCCGAGACTGCTCTTACCTTTGCCAAGAAGAACGGCAAGAATATGGTCATCGCATATGAAGATATGAAAAGTATAGTTCCTTAATCTCTTATATTATTTTCGACATAAAAAGAGGACTGTTAATAATGAGCAATCATTATCAACAGTCCTTAATTTTTAATCAAATTTATCTGATTACTTTATATTTGATTACTTTACGTTAAACTTATAGGTTGTACCGTTGTCACCCTCATATACCTTAATGTAAAGCTTCTCATCCTTTAAAAGATTTGCTGTATAGATGTCCTTCCAGCTCTCGCCTGCCTTAACAGTTGTTGAGTACTTTAATACATTTCCTACAAATACATCAACACGAACGCTTTCCTCACCCTTCATGGCACATGCAGCCTTTACTCTGTAACGGCCTGTCTTTGAAGCTGAAATTGTGAACCAGTCCTCATCAGCCTTGCCTGCAATACCTGTATAGGTTACTCTCTTCTTGATTGTGTTTGAGTTACCCATAGCATTGTTGTTCTCAACCTCAAACTTTGTTGACTTTGTGTAATTTACCTTAAGCTTGAAAGGTGACTTGCAGCCCTTTCCGTCAAATACACGGATAGTAACCTTTGTACCCTTTTCAAAACAGAACTTAGGTGACTCATAGCTGTCTGACCATGTAATAACATCCTTCTCAATGTATGTCTTATCATTTGCTACTAATGAAGCAAAAATCTTGTAATCTGCCTTCTTCTGTGCTACACCGTTCTTCTTTGCTACCTTACCTGCATTCTTTAATGAGAATGTGAAGTAACCGGGTGCCTCAACTACATATGTGTAATCAACAAACTTGTCTGAATTTGTGGTAGATGTAACCCACTTACCTGACTTAATCTTTGTAGCTGCGCTGGCTTCTGTATTTCCCATGGGAAGAACCGCAACAAGCATACATAACATTAATAAACCTGCAAAAACTTTCTTTAATGCCTTCATTTGATAAATCCTTTCTTTAATTCTCTGACTTCTCTTCAACAATCTTAATGTGAACTTCCTTAAGCTGCTTTTCGGTAACATTTCCGGGGGCGCCACACATAAGATCCTGTGCCTTGCTGTTCATAGGGAATGCGATAACATCTCTGATAGTATCACAGCCCATAAGAAGCATAACCATTCTATCTACACCGGGTGCAATACCTGCATGAGGCGGTGCACCGTAGCAGAATGCATTGTACATAGCAGGGAACTTTGCCTTAACCTCTTCCTCGCCAAGACCTACAAGCTCGAAGGCCTTAACCATGATTTCAGGATTATGGTTACGAACAGCACCTGATGAGAGCTCTACGCCGTTACATACCAGGTCATACTGATAAGCAAGGATTTCAAGAGGATTCTGATTCTTGAGTGCATCCATACCCCCCTGAGGCATTGAGAAGGGATTATGACAGAACTCAAGCTCACCTGATTCCTCGCCGATTTCGTACATAGGGAAATCAACAATCCAGCAGAACTCATAGCATTCCTTGTCAAATAATGCAGGAACCTTTACACCGAAAAGTTTTCTGATAACACCGGCTGTCTTCTGGGCATCAAGCTTCTTCTTGTTAGCCGCAACGGCAACAAAATCTCCGGGCTTAAGACCGAGCTTTTCAATAATCTCAGCCTTCTTCTCCTGAAGAAACTTAGCGATACCGCCTACGATTTCGCCGTTCTCATCAAGCTTGAACCAGAATGCCTTATTTGCGGTCTGAACCTCAACCTCAGCACATACGGCATCAATTTCCTTACGTGTTCCTGTGTATCCGGGGAATACGATTGCTTTAACAACCGCATCCTCAAAAGGACCGAATCCATTATTTGCAAAAATATCCGTGGTATCTGTAATCTCAACCTTAATACGAAGATCGGGCTTGTCGGAACCGAATCTCTCAAGTGAATCAAGATATGCGATTCTTGTAAAAGGAGCCTTTGATGCTCTCTTATATAAACCGAACTTCTCGAATACAGGAGGAAGAACATCCTCAAGTACGGCAAATACATCCTCCTGTGAAGCAAATGCCATCTCCATATCAAGCTGATAGAACTCTCCGGGTGAACGGTCTGCTCTCGCATCCTCATCTCTGAAGCAGGGAGCAATCTGGAAATAACGGTCAAAGCCGGATGTCATCAGAAGCTGCTTGAACTGCTGAGGTGCCTGGGGAAGAGCATAAAACTTTCCGGGATAATTTCTTGAAGGAACAATATAATCTCTTGCACCCTCAGGTGATGAAGCGGTCAGAATAGGTGTCATGATTTCCATGAAACCATGCTCATTCATACTCTGTCTGAGTTCAGCTACAATCTTTGAACGAAGAACAATCTTTGATTTAACCTCGGGATTTCGAAGGTCAAGATATCTGTACTTAAGTCTTGTGTTCTCATCTGCTTCTCTTGAACGGTTAATTTCAAAGGGAAGCTCATTATAGATACACTTTCCGAGAATCTCAATCTTCTCGGGAACCACCTCAATCTCACCTGTTGCAAGATTAGGGTTCTTACTTGAACGCTCGCGTACGATACCTGTTACAGAAATTGTAGACTCACAGTTGACTTCATCAATCTGCGCCATAATCTCCTCTGTTTCAACAACCACCTGTGTTGTACCGTAAAAATCACGTAATACAATAAAACCAAGGTTCTTGCTGACACGGCGCATATTCTCATACCAGCCTACAAGTGTAACACTCTTTCCGACATCTGTAATGCGAAGCTCATTACAGTTATGTGTTCTTGATTGTGTCATTACTATTACCATACCTTTCTTCCTGCAGCAAAGCATTAAGCAGCAGGCTCAAATATTATAATATAATATCATACCCACCCTCACGGACAGGTTTTCAAACAAATTAAATTGATCAGGCCTTTGATTTTTCCTTAATCATTTTGATAAGATTTTTCAACTGCTCAACGGGCTGCTCGTCCATATCTATTATAACCGCATATGTATCAGACATATATAAATACAAATAGCCCTTGAAGGTTCTTACTGAAGTAATCTGCTCATATATAAACTCTGTAATAGAGTCAATACCCGACATTGTAAAATAATCCTTGTAGAAACGGAAGGTTGCAGTCTTCTTTTGTGTTACATAATACTGCTTATACAGACTCTCCTTATACTTTTCACTCTTCGAATACATATAATATAAAAGAGAGATGAAAATTGCAACTCCGACTACAATTGCAAGAGAAGTTCCCGACTGAATCGCAAGAACTATAATAACCGCAAATACCAGACCCCAGATAAGATTCTTAATAATAGGCTTGAACCAGGTATTGAAATTAACATAGGTGTTAATCAGTTCCTTGTCATATAAGGAATTCATCTCCATAATGATGGTTTTAATGTCAATTTCACCGTTCTGCTTTTTATTACGGAATGCTACAAGACGCTGACCGAGCATCTCATTTCTCTTCTTACGGTAGTTCTTGAAATACTTGCTTAAAATAACGAGTGCAATGATTACTACAATTACCGCTACGATGAAAATAATGATTGCACGCCAGGTTTTAGCCATTGACTCCTCGTATTCCTGGTAGGTCATCTTCTTGGTAAAATGAACTCCGTCTACGATTTTTTCAATGTATTCCTGATTTACACCGCCTAACGACTCATTATTAATAAAAAACTCAATGAGCATACCGTTAATAACAGTAGCATAAATAAGTGAATGACCTGAAACCTCGCCGTCCTCAACCATATCAATAGTGAAGAACTTGGTCTCGGGATGCTTATATACACCAAACTCGACCTTTGTTTCGGCTGTAAGATTCTCTACACCGTAAAGACTGCCTGCAAATTGCTTAACCTTCTCGTCATCCCATTCGCTTATATCAAAAGCTTCAAAGGATTCGGTACTGTTGGTAGTAATATAATATACTATAGCTTTAGTTACTGAATCAACATAAACCTGAGCAATATTATTGTTCTGGAAGGCTTTTTTTCTTTCAGAAACATTATTAATACCTGCCTTGGCCCATGCCTCATCTGTGGCGGGAGTATCCTTTGAAAGTACTACAGTATCTGAGGGATAAGTAATTTCCAAATACTGCATTTTAAATTCACTTTTGTATTCACCGGCATCACTGCTCTCTGCCGCCGATACTGAAATTCCCGCAAAAGCACATAAAACAAAGACAGTCGCAAGTACTAATGCAATTTTTTCGGATAATTTTTTTAATAACATCAATATAATTTCGCCCTTCCGAAGCTGACCTCGGAAGGGCGCCCTTTCATAAAATCAATACTATGCTATTAGAAATCTAAGCCCATAAGAGCCTGATTAAGAGCTGCCTCAAGCTCGGCACTGCTGTTCGTCGAAGGCCTTAAGCCGAAATTTCCACCCATAATACTTCCCAAACCGTTAATGCCAAGGTCTGTCATAAGCTCAAGAGGTTCAACAATCTCATCGGGGAACTTGGCATCCTTCATATTATTGATAAGCTCCTTAAACTTAAGCTGCTCAACCCATGTCATAAGGTCATCCTCATCTTCTGCAACTATTACATCAGAAGGAACCTTAATGCTGCTTCCTGAGCCTGATGTTACAGAACCTGTAAACTTAATAATATTGTTATTATCCTTTACAAGACCAACACTAACCTGGCCCTTTCTTAAGGTGAAATCAAGACCAAGCTCTGCTGTTACGCCCCTTGCAATCTTTTCATCTGTAAGTTTTGAAAGATTCTGAACAAATGTGATTTCAAGCTCACCGTCCTGAAGTGCTGAAACATTGAAATCCTTGAATTCAAGTTCACCCTGAACACTATCATATTTTAAAGCCTGAACCTTACCTGTAAGCTTTCTGCCCGATACTGTTCCCTTTGAAGCAAGTCTGTATCTGTAATCATCTCTTGACTCACTGTAATCTGCAAATGCATCAAAACCGTACTGGTCATCAGCTGTTACAAACTTGTAGCCTGCCACAGGCTTACGAATTCCTTCTATATCGAAAATACCGAACTCACGGCCAAGTACATTAGCTGCATTATCAACATATACATTCATATAAAAGCCAGTTTCTAAATCAGGATTCTCAAGCTCCTTATCGATCATTGCAAGAGCTTCCTCAATTAAATCAAGGAACCTGTCATAACTCATTCTGTCTGCAACCTGCTCTGTCTTTTCAAGACGCTTGATTACAGCAGCAAGATCATTATCGATTGAAGCCTGCTCGCAAATAGACTTAGCAATATTAAGAGCATCTTCCTCATTAATTTTTACAGTGTACATTGTACACTCAGCTGAAACCTTGTTAGCCTTAATAGTTTTATCTTCAGTAATCTTGATATTTGATAAGCTGTCAACGATAGCATCGATATAATGCTCACCGATTTTCTTAATCTCTGAAGCTGTAGGCATATCACTGACAACCTTCTTATATGTCTCAAAATACTCTTCCATTGACTCTGTATTTCTTACATAATTTTCAACGGGAATTGAGAGATATTTATCACTGAGAACAGGAATGTTGGCATAAGCATTTCCGGTGGCAAGATCGGCAAGTAAATCAATATCAAAAAGCTTCTGCTTATTTACATTAACTTCACCGCCAAAATCCATAAGCGTATCCTTGATACCGAATGTAAAGCTTCCGTCAGCCTGTGTAAGCCAGGTTAAATCAACCCTTGTTCTGGACTCAAGCTCATCAAAGAAATCCTTTGCACTTGAACCGATTTCAACCTCACCCTTCATGGTAACCTTCTTGTCCGCTAAATTAAAGGTTTCATTTACAAGGATATCGTAAGAATCTGCAAATAAATCAAGACCATCCTTAAGACTCTGCTTCTCTACATATTTGTAGTAATCCTCATCAGACATTGTAGCCTTCATAATGGCTGCTCTTACTGTCTTTGAGAAGAAGCATACACATCCGATTGCAATAACTACCGCTGCAACGCCGCCGATAACTACCCACTTTACAGGGAACTTCTTGCCTTCCTTCTTTACCTTGGCCTTCTTTTCCTTCTTAGGCTTTTCGGGCTGAACGGGAGCCTGCTGTACTGTCTGCTGAGCAAACTGAGCAGCCTGCTGTGCTGCGGCACTGTTTACATCTGCCTGCTGAGCGAACTGAGCAGCCTGCTGGGCTGCGGCACTGTTTACGTCTGCCTGCTGAGCTGCCTGATTGATCTGCTGTGTCTGCTGTGCATACTGCATTGCAGGATTAATCTGCTGGGGTGCTGCCTGCTGAGGTGCAGGAGCCGCATTTACGGGTGCCTGAGGCATTGCCTGCTGAGGTGCAGGAGCCGCATTTACAGGTGCCTGGGGCATTACCTGCTGGGGTGCGGGAGCTGCATTTACAGGTGCCTGGGGCATTACCTGCTGGGGTGCGGGAGCTGCATTCACGGGTGCCTGAGGCATTACCTGCTGAGGTGCGGGAGCCGCATTCACGGGTGCCTGAGGCATTACCTGCTGAGGTGCTGCCTGCTGGGGTGCGGGTCCGTCTAACTGAATTTTAGTTCCGCAGTTACCGCAAAAAAGTGCACCGTCTGCGATTTTATTTCCACATTTAAAACAAAACACTGATTTTTCCTCCATTTCAATAATCATATTCTGTTTTATATTACTTCTATTATTTCAAAATGTCAACATTCTATTTTATAAGGAAACAAATTGATTAAAACTATAATTTATCCCCAAATAAATCAACAAAAATGATAAAATGTACTTATAATTAGTTATCTAATTTTGTAGATATAACAATTAAATACATTGAAATTCGAATATACAACATATATAATATTGCTTAAGAGCCATTATAAATTGCGTTTTTATATGGCAAATTAAAAACAAATTATAAGTAAAGGAAAGGAATCAAAACATGAAATTCGGTTACTTTGATGATGCACGCAGAGAATATTGCATTACAACACCCGAGACTCCACTTCCTTGGATTAACTACCTCGGAAATGACGGATTCTTCAGTCTTATTTCAAACACTGCAGGCGGCTACTGCTTCTATCGCGATGCCAAGCTCCGCAGAATTACCAGATATCGTTACAACGATGTTCCCGGTGATATCGGCGGCAGATTATACTATATCAAGGACGGCGATACAACATGGTCACCCGCATATCGTCCCGCTGAGACAAAGCTT
Organism: Lachnospiraceae bacterium; assembly: GCA_024403355.1. GTDB lineage: Bacteria > Bacillota > Clostridia > Lachnospirales > Lachnospiraceae > RUG11977. The sequence continues at coordinate 2,339 of JAKSRW010000035.1, read as the reverse complement.
GACAGCTATGAGTGCCGTCACGGTATGGGCTACACTACATTTAACAGTACAAAGAATGATGTAAACGCAAAGCTTACATTCTTCGTTCCCCTCGGTGACGCATGTGAACTTCACAAGCTTGAAGTTACCAATAACTCAAAGGAAACAAAGGAGCTTACACTTTTCTCAGGTATTGAGTGGTGTCTCTGGAATGCGGTTGACGATTCACAGAACTATCAGAGAAACTTAAGCATCGGTGAGCTTGAGGTTGTAGGAAGCACAATTTATCATAAGACCGAATATCGTGAGAGACGTAATCACTACGCTTTCTTTACAGTTAATACAGAAGTTGCCGGCTTCGACACAGACCGTGATGTATTCCTTGGCGCAAGACGCGGCTGGAACAATCCCACATCAGTTGAGAACGGTGTAAGCGGCAATACTATCGCATCAGGCTGGTATCCTATCGCAAGCCACTCAATTAAGTGTACACTTGCTCCCGGCGAGTCAAAGTCATATGTATTCCAGCTTGGTTACATCGAGGTTCCCAGAGATCAGAAGTGGGAATCAAAGGGTGTTATTAATAAGAAGCCCGCTGAGGCACTTATCGCAAAATACAATACAGTTGAGGCATGCGACGCTGCATTTGCTGCTCTTGGCAAGTATTGGGACAATCTTCTCTCTATTTACCATGCAGAGACCAAGGAAGAAAAGGTTAACAGAATGGTTAATATCTGGCATCAGTACCAGGTAATGGTAACCTTCAATATGAGCCGTTCGGCTTCATACTGGGAGACCGGTATCGGCCGTGGTATGGGCTTCAGAGATTCATGTCAGGATCTTCTCGGCTTCATGCACCTGATTCCCGAGCGTGCCCGTGACAGAATCATCGACATCGCTTCTATCCAGCTTGAGAACGGTTCAACCTACCATCAGTACCAGCCTCTTACAAAGAGAGGAAACGCAGATATCGGCGGCGGCTTCAATGACGATCCTTTATGGCTCGTTGCATGTACAGCTGCTTACCTTCGTGAGACAGGTGATTATACAATCCTTGATGTTCCTACACCCTTCAATAACGTTGAAGGCAGCGAGAAGCCTCTTTTAGAGCACCTTCGTCGTTCAGTTAATTTCACAATTAATAACAAGGGACCTCACGGTCTTCCCCTTATCGGACGTGCAGACTGGAATGACTGTCTCAACCTTAACTGCTTCTCAGAGGAGCCCGGTGAGAGCTTCCAGACCTTCGGACCTTCAGAAGGACCTGTTGCTGAGTCAGTATTCATTGCAGGTATGTTCGTTAAGTACGGTAAGGAATATGCAGATATCTGTGAGCATATCAACCTTAAGGATGAAGCAGCAGCTATCCGTTCAGAGGTAGAAAAGGTTAAGGCCGCTACCGAGGAATTCGGCTGGGACGGCGAGTGGTTCCTTCGTGCATACGATGCATACGGCAATAAGGTTGGTTCAAACGAGTGTGAGGAAGGTAAGATTTTCATCGAGCCCCAAGGCTTCTGTACAATGGCCGGCATCGGTCAGGAGAAGGGCTACGGCGCTAAGGCACTTGATTCAATCTACAAGCACCTTATGAACGATTACGGTATCGAGATTCTTGCTCCCTGCTATACTACCTACCACCTCGAGCTTGGTGAGATTTCATCATATCCCCCCGGATACAAGGAGAACGGTGCTATCTTCACTCATAACAATCCCTGGTGTTCAGTTGCGGCTACCGTTATCGGTGATGCTGATAAGGCTTTCGATATTTATAAGAGAAGCTGTCCTTCATACCTTGAGGATGTATCAGAAATCCACAGAACTGAGCCCTATGTATACAGCCAGATGATCGCAGGCCGTGCCGCTGCTCACTATGGTGAGGCAAAGAACAGCTTCCTTACAGGTACAGCTGCATGGGTTGTAGTTGATATTACACAGTGCATCCTCGGTGTACAGCCTACACTTGACGGACTTGCTATTAAGCCCTGTGTACCTGCTGATTTCGGTGATTACACAGTTTCACGTAAGTATCGTGGTGCTACATACAGTATTAAGATTGCCACTGTTGAAGGCAAGAAGGGTCTTGTGGTTGACGGTCAGGCAGTTGAAGGCAACCTTGTTCCTCTTGTAGAAGGCAAGACTGAGTACAATGTTGAGTACTACATTTGATTTTCCAATTGAATAATTAATATAAGAAGGGGCTTTGAAAATACTTTATACACAAGATTTTCAAAGCCCCATTTATATCAGATATAAAAAATATTCCGGCAAAATTTTTAGACATAAAGTCTGCAGTTTTCTTTGACGTTAAACTCGTGACCGCTTCGCTTGTCACTCGTTATAAAATCGCTGCTACCGCAGCT
>JAKSRW010000034.1 GCA_024403355.1 Lachnospiraceae bacterium | reverse complement strand
CACAGCCGGTAGTTGAGGCACCTGTACAGCCCGTAGCGCCTGCACCTGAGCAGTATGTAGCGCCTGTAGTTGAGGCACCTGCACAGCCCGTAGTACCTGCACCCGAGCAGTACGTAGCGCCCGTGGTTGAGGCACCTGTACAGCCCGCACAGCCCGTAGCGCCCGCACCCGAGCAGTATGTAGCGCCCGTAGCAGAAGCACCTGCACAGCCGGTAGTTGAAGCACCTGTACAGCCCGTAGCACCCGCGCCCGAGCAGTATGTAGCACCCGTAGTTGAGACACCGGTACAGCCCGTAGCGCCTGCACCTGAGCAGTACGTAGCACCCATAGCAGAGGCACCGGTACAGCCCATGCCCACCATGCCTACTATGCCGCAGCAGCCCGAGCAGCCCGAACAGCCTGCGCCCGAGAAGAAAAAGAAGAACCTCGTGCCTGTATTCATCATCACAGGTGTCGTAGCGGCCCTTGCAGTAGCAGCCGTACTTCTTGTATTTGTATTTAAAGTATTTCCTATCGGCAGCGATAATAATGACGAAGAACCCGTTAAGGTCGTTGAAAATATTGACAATGAAGACGAAAAGAAGCCCGAACCTACCGAGCTTCCCGCAGTAACAGAAGCTCCCGAGCCTACCGAGGCTCCCGAAGTGACCGAAGCACCTGTAGTGACCGAAGCACCCGAAGAGATAGCGACCCCTATCCCCACAGAAGAGCCCGTAATCACAGAGGCACCTGAGGTAACTCCTGACGCCGGCACAACTGAGGACGGAAAATGGACTGTTGCAGACCTTGATGCATCACTCGCTCAGGATGCGGCGTACATTTATCTTGATGAATACGTTCCCGTGGGTATTGACAAATATGTACTCAAAATGAATAAGGATGAGTTTTTCGAGTACACTGGATTAAATGAAAACGAATGTCAGAGCGTTGACCTTGAAGATTCTTACAGCCTTTTCAAAAGCTGCGGTGGCCAGGATGATTATGGCGCAGTAGTTGAGGCTGTATTCGATAAGGACACTGAAGATGTGGTTTGTATAGCCATGGAATACGATGAAAGCGAAAAGGACTGGAGCACAGTAATCGCAGAGTTTTATCGTAATATAAAGAAAAATTACAGATTCCTGGGCAGAGCAGAACTGGGCAGTATGTTCTATTCATTCTGGGAGGATGATGACAGCACTGCAATATTACTTGTTAACGGAGGTCAGCTTTCAATCATTTGCGCAGAAAATGAATGGGCTCAGAACAATCCTGAAAACCTCTATGTTTCAACCTTTTCATTAAACACAATCAGAGATTCAGGTATTCTGAATACTGATGAGGCAGAAGCAGACAGCTTCCTTGTATCAATTCTGAATTCAGATTCAGATGATTATAATGACGACTACTTCGATGATTATGATGGTGATGACTACTATGATGATTACGATGAAGACGATTATTATGACGATGATTACTACTACGATTACGATGATGAAGATGACTACGGTTACGAAGACGATTATGACTATGGTTTCGAAGATGAAGACGAATACGATGGTGACGAAAATGATGGCTTCGGCTACACCGGAAATGGCAGCTTTTTAAATACTAAGAACAACGTTCCCTTAGATTTTGATATGTCTGTTATGGGTATGACTCCTGATGAGTACATCGAATATACCGGCTGCTCAGGAGAATACAATGAAGATGGCAGTACAGGTATGTTCGCATATGAAAATGAAGTTGAGGACGGCTATTCAAACACCGTAATGGCTGTATTTGATGAGGGTAAGCTCAGAACTATTGTGTGCTACTATTTCCCTGTAGAGGGTAATTCGGCTGACCTCTATAAGAAATACTATGAAGCTGCAGGAAGGCAGTTTTCATACATCGGTCATCTGTTTGAAGAAGGGGAAACCTCCGTTGTCGGCGAGAAAGACGGTATTTTATCGGTTATTACCGCAAATGATACAATAATAGGCGGAATCTATTTCGACCATGATTACCTCAGTGCTAATCCCGAAAGTATGACAGCTAGTTTCTATAATGAGATTATAGTTGAAGTTTTAGATTCACTTGATACAGATTATAATGACTTTATAAACAACATTTAATTAAAGCAATTATTTGCAGAAAACGGCCTGTTGCACAGATGAGCAGCAGGCCGTTTTTCTGTAAAATAAAAAGATAACCCGCTTTAGGCACTGGGTGAAGCTTATGAGGTGCGGGGCTCAGGCCACGTACCTCATAAGCTGTGGTAGCAGCGTTTTTATAACAACTGACTAGAATTGCCTGCTTTATATCTGCGGTTCTGAGGCGGATTATGCATACATTTTGTTGACGATTGTCGATTTTCATGGTAAAATATTTGACAACAGATTGGATGAAAGTGACCTGATCCACGGACGGATAGCTTGATACTAAACTTTTTTATAAATTCGTAAAAAAAGTGTCTAAAAAGGGTTAAGTAACTCACTCGTTCATCCGATATAGGTATTGTAAGGACTCTGTAACATTATGAAACACTATAATAAAGTTTCATCCGCAGAACTTGCAATGCTGAATGCAAATGAAAAATGTGCATGCTTTACACTAATGAGGTGGCATTCATCAAAAAAATTAGTCCGATGATGCAAAAATCCACGTATCTCAGATTTCGAACCGGCTCCGTACACCGCTTCTATTTCAAAAGATGCAGACTCATGTGACCAAGTTCAAGGATGGAACGGTCAGGATTAAACACACAAGGAGGTAAAAATTTATGAAGAAACACAATTTATTTAAGGGCTTCTTCGCACTTGTTTTGGCACTTTCGATGGTACTCGGAACATTATCAATCGGTGCCGGTGCGGCAGAAACCACAGCGCCTACAGAGGTTAAAGTAACATATGATCCCGTAGCAGATACAATTACAGCAGAGGCAGATGCAGTAGTTTACATACTTAAGTCAGCTGACGGTGTAACTGTAAAGGCAAAGGATGCAACAGTTGCTCTTTCAAAGGATGAGGCTACTCCCCTTTCAAAGATTGCAAAGGCTACAACAAAGGATGTTTATCTTTACGCTGTAAGTGAGAAGCTCGCAGCTGATAAGGAAAGCGTTAAGCCCAACCTTACAGTTAAGGCTCAGGTAGCTAAGAAGGTTACAGGAACAGTTAACTACACTGCAATGGATCTTGAGGCTAATACTCTTGAGAATGTAATTAATGTAGTTGCTCTTGATAAGGATAGTGCAGCTATTAAGAATCCTGTAGTTCTTTGGTCAGATAAGGCTGATGGAGTCTTCGCTGAGATTACTTCTGATACAGAGGTAACTCTTGAGGACGGTTCAAAGGATGTTGCAGGCTTTAATGCAGGAAAGATTAAGGATTACCTTGGTAAGACAATCTATCTCAAGATTAAGGGTGATGCTACTACACGTACAAGTGTTGCTTACAAGGTTAAGCTTGCTAAGCAGGGTAAGGCTCCTGCAGCAAAGGTTGATGTAAAGAAGAATTCTTTTGCTATCAAGAACGGTATGGATATTGGTGCAGTTGAGGTTTCAGGAACTGATGAGGCTCCTATATATACTGTAAAAAGCTGGAATACTGTACTTCCCTATAATAAGGATGCTGTAAACAAAGAAGCAATTACAGGTGAATTCTTACCTGCAGACAAGAAGGATGAGAAGGCAGTAGCTGCAAAAACAGGTGCTCTTTCATTCACAAATGCTAAGGTTAAGGCTATTTCTATTGAGGAATTAATTAAGCTTGTTGCTGAAAAAGATGAAGATGGAGAAATCGTGGCCGCAGATGCTTACTATTTTGCAGTCAGAACTTCAGCAACAACAAAGAAGCCTGCTTCAGAGTATACATTATGCAAGTTAAAGGCAGCTGCAGATGCTCCTTTTATCTACACTATCGAGAACGCCAGCAACTATAATGTAATTGCTGAGTCTGATGAAGTTGCTTTTGTAGTACCTAAGATTGTAAACTATGCTTCTGCATGGACCGGTATCGGTGCTGATGTTAAGGTTTCAGAAGCTTCGGGTACAGTTGTAGATGCTGCTCCTGCAAGTTACGAGATGGCAATTGTTGCTAATGCTGATGTTACTGCAGAGAAGATTGATTGGACAACAGTAGGTTGGAAGTCAATTAAGGAAAAGGCAAAGATTAGCGAGAAGACAGCTACATCTTATACATTAAAAGATGGTACAAAGGTTAAGTGTAATCTTACCGGTGATGGAAAGACAACTCTTTACATCCGTCGTGCAGGTGTTAAGGGTAAAACAGTAGATGCAACAGTTCTTGCAAGTGAGATTCTTTTTACAGAAGTTAAGAAGGTTGGAAAGAAGTATCAGTGGCAGGTAGCTGATTCTAGTGCTAAGATTGGTGCTGAGGCTGTAGTACTTACAGTTAATGTTAAGGCTTGGTCAACTACTGCAAAGGATTATGCAGCAGATGATAAGAAGACTATCACAAAGTATCTTGCTAAGGCTGAGTCAGGCACAGTAGACTTTGTTCTTCCTGAAGTTGATGGATGTACATGGTTTAATGAGGATGGAACTGAAGTAATTGCAGATGCTACACTTAAGGCTGATGTAACAAAGGATTCAACAGTAACTGTAACACTTAAGGAAGTTGCTACAATTACAGTAAATGATGAAGAGGTTAAGCCTGCAAGCGGTAGTTACTATTTAGGTGATGAGGCTGATATCACAGTAGCTGTTAAGAAGGCGGTTGAAACTGATAAGGTTCTTGATAAGGTTATGAATGGTTCAACAGAGGTTAAAGCAGTTTCTGATGCATATAAGGTTAAACTTACAGCTAAGGAAGTTAAGATTAAGGTTACATCTAAGGCTGAATAAGGTTCAGGTACCTGATAACTCATTATCAACTAAACTAAATCTATTATAACTAATAAGATTATTACCGGATTCCCGAAAGGGGGTCCGGTATTTTTTAATTGACGTGCGTCAATTATTTGATATAATAATAGTATTTTTAATTGACGCGCGTCAATTAAAGTACGAAAGGACATAACACTATGGCTAATTTTACTGAGAAGGCTATAAAGGAATCGTTCTGGAAGCTGCTTCTGGAGCATCCTCTGAATAAGATAACTATAAAGGACATAGTGACTGACTGCGGAATCAACAGGAATTCCTTCTACTATCATTTTCAGGATATTCCGTCACTTGTGGAGATTATCGTGCGCGAGGAGGCGGAGAAGCTGATTGCGGCGTATCCGAAGATTGAGTCGCTCGAGAAGGCACTGGATGTGGCCATAGAATTCGCCATGAAGAATAAGGCTGCGGCGCTCCATATTTTTAATTCGGTCAGCAGAGATGTATTCGAACAGAACCTCTTCAGAGTCTGCGAGGACGTAATCATCAAATATCTGGATACCGTTATGCCGGACATGGATCTTAGTCCGGAGGACAGGAGAGTACTTGTCGGATTCTTCAAATGCGAATGCTTTGGCGTAATCATCAACTGGATGCAGAAGGGCATGACGGCTGACCTGCGTGAGGACCACAGACGTTTCAGCGCGCTGAGGCCGCAGCTGCTTAAGGAGTTTCTGCGCTTATCGGGTGAAGAAGCCTGAGATATTTTTTATAAAAATTAATACTGTCAAACGAAGAAAAGCATTATCTTTTGATATCAACCCCTTTTTCCGGACAAGCGGAGAAAGGGGTATTTTTATTTCGGCAACTGTCTACGGGTAATTTTTAGGCATTTACCCCCTCTTTGCCTAAAATTCAGACACGCGTCCCAACTCTGCCCATTCTAATAAAAAATTCCGGTGATAATATAGCACTATGGCTTGGCACTCAAATGCTTAAGGTGCTGGCAAATTATTGGAGGTGTTAAAATGAAATTAGGAAAGGCGATTGTCAAAAACAGAGTCCTGATAATGATCATAGCGCTGCTGCTTATGATTCCCTCTGTTATTGGCATGGTGAAGACAAGGATTAACTACGACATGCTGACCTACCTTCCGTCCGATATGGAAACGGTTAAGGGGCAGGACCTGCTGATGGAGGACTTCGGCAAGGGTGCATTCTCACTGATAGTGGTGGACGGAATGCCGAATGAGGATGTCGCAAAAATGAACGAGAAGCTGAGGCAGCTGGCGCATGTGGATACCGTGCTCTGGTATGATTCGGTATTCGATATGAGTGTCCCGATGGAAATCCTGCCGGATAAGCTCTATGACGCATTTAATAAAGAAAATTCGACAATGCTGGCGGTTTTCTTTGATACTACAACCTCGGAGGATGCAACACTTGATGCAATCCGTGAAATCCGAAAAATCTGCGGTAAGCAGTGCTTCGTAACAGGCATGTCCGCAATGGTTACTGACCTTGAAGCGCTCTGCGAGCGTGAGGAGCCCATCTATGTAGGACTTGCGGTAATATGTGCGCTGATAGCTATGATGATTCTGCTGGACGGCTGGCTGGTTCCGATTATATTTCTGGCAAGCATCGGAATGGCAATCCTCTACAATATGGGTTCGAACTTTTTCTTTGGCGAGATTTCCTATATTACGAAAGCGATTTCTTCGGTGCTTCAGCTGGCAGTTACAATGGATTACTCTATTTTCCTCTGGAACAGCTATAACGAGAAGCGTAGGACAAACGATGACAGGGAAGAGGCAATGGCCGAGGCCATTCATGCCACATTTACTTCAGTCATCGGCAGCTCTGTTACGACTATCGCAGGCTTCATTGCCCTCTGCTTCATGAGCTTCACGATGGGCGCAGATCTCGGTATCGTAATGGCGAAGGGCGTATTTTTGGGAGTAATCGGATGTGTAACAATCCTTCCCGCAATGATACTTATCCTGGATAAGCCCCTGCAGGCGACCAGACACCGTTCGATTCTTCCGGATATGCACTCACTTTCGGGCAGGCTGATAAAAATCTTCCCGGTGTTCGTGATAATTTTCGCAATACTGATTGTGCCCGGATATTACGGTTATTCAAAGACAAATGATGAGATTTACTATGATTTGGGCAAATGTCTTCCCGAGGAAATCGAATGCGGAATCGCAACACGAAAGCTCAAGGAGGAATACGGTGTTTCCGCCACACATATGGCCCTTGTTACAACGGATACTTCAGCTGAATCAGTCAGAAGCATGCTTAAGGAGATGCGTGACGTAGACGGAATCCAGTATGTGCTCGGACTCGAGGAGGTCATAGGAGAGAGGGTTCCCGAGGAGATTCTTCCCGAGGAGCTGATGAGTGTGGTGAAAAGCAAAAATTGGGAGCTGATATTAATCAATTCGGAATATGATGTGGCCTCGGATGCGGTAAATGCGCAGATTGACAGGCTGAACACAATCCTGAAAAAATATGATCCCAAGGGCATGCTGATCGGCGAAGGTCCCTGTATGAAGGACATGATCGAGACCACGGACCACGATTTCAAGGTCGTAAATATCATCTCTATCATTGCCATTTTCGTAATCATAATGCTGGTGGAAAAGAGCTTTTCATTGCCGGTAATCCTGATAGCGGTAATCGAGCTTGCGATATTCATCAATTTAGGACTCACACATTATATGGGAGACACCCTTCCCTTCATTGCCCCGATTTGTATCAGTACAATTCAGCTGGGCGCGACGGTCGATTATGCGATACTGCTGACTACGCGCTACAAGCAGGAGCGAATCGGCGGAATGGAGAGACACGAGGCGGTCAAAATGGCGCTGGCGACCTCTATTCCTTCGATACTTGTCAGCGGAATGGGACTTTTCGCCGCAACGGTCGGCGTTGCAATCTACTCAGATATGGACATTATCAGTTCAATGTGCAGCCTGATGGCGCGCGGCGCGGTAATCAGTATGGCGGGCGTTATCTTCTGCCTGCCTGCACTATTGATGCTTTTTGACAAAATAATCGTGGCTACAACAATAGATATGAGAAATAAATGCTTATGAGAAAGGTTTGGTAATTATTATGAATAAATCAGTTAAGAGAATTCTGGCAGGGGCTTTATGCGGAACAATAGTTGTTTCAAGCCTCTATGTGGCCGAAAAGGTCAGCGCGGAGAATAATGATGCACTGGCAGCGGTAACGAGCGTATCGGTTCCCGCAGCGATATCATCAGCACAGCACGAGAGCTATAAGGATGAAACGGTCTATGTCATTGCAAATAACGGCGGCGAGGCAAGTAAGGTAATAGTAAGCGACTGGCTGAAGGATAACGCGGGTGCAAAGGACAGCTACACTATGGCGGAGTCAAAGGAGGCTCTTCCTGTGGACCTCAGGATAACATATCTGCTGGATGGAGTGGAAATTGACGGAGCCTCACTTGAGGGAAAGAGCGGTCATCTGACAATTAAATACAGCTACTCAAACAATAAATATGAGCTGAAGAACATTGACGGCAAAGAAGAAAAAATCTATGTTCCTTTTGTGGCTGTGACAGGTGTGCTGCTCGATAATGAGCATTTTACAAATGTTGAGGTTAAGGGCGGAACGCTTGTAAATGACGGAAGCAGACAGGCAGTTGCGGGAGTCGCACTTCCCGGTTTACAGGAGAGTCTGGCAATCGACAGTGCGAAGCTGGAGATTCCCACAGAGCTGGTGATTGATGCGGACGTAAACGAATATAAGGCGGGAATTGCCTACAGCTTTGTGACAAACCTTCGCTATGAGGAGCTGGCAAAGGACGGAGTAAATATTGAGGAATTCGATCTTAAGGATAAGCTTTCTGATGCGCTTTCTACAGTTACGGATGCGCTTACACAGCTGGGCGACGGTTCGACACAGCTCTATGACGGACTGGTAACGGCGGCTGACGGCTCGGCAGCCCTGGCAGAGGGTGCTTCACAGGCAAAGGACGGAGCGGACACCCTTAAGGACGGAATTAAGGCCTTGTATGATGGTGCCGGTCAGCTGGCTGACGGTTCTTCGGCAGCAGTGCAGGGTGCAGCTGACCTTGCTTCCGGTGCAAAGCAGCTTTCGGACGGAACAGGTGCTCTGGCGGACGGAAGCAGGCAGCTTTACAGCGGCGTTCAGTCGGCGGTTGACGGTGCAAAGCAGCTTTCGGAGGGTACGGGTGCACTTGTTGCAGGTGCACAGGAGCTCAGTGGCGGTGCTTCAGCCCTGACAGACGGTGCAGAAGAGCTTTCAACGGGACTTGGCGCACTTGATACAGGAGCGCAGACTGCATATGCCGGTGCACAGCAGTTAAACGGAGGTGCGGCAGAGCTTTCTACAGGACTTGATACCCTCTCGGCAAACAGTGAAACACTTGTTTTAGGGGCGGGACAGGTATTTGATACCCTGCTTGAAACGGCAAATAACAGCCTGAAGGATGCAGGTCTCAGTGTTCCTGCATTGACAAAGGATAATTATGCAAAGGTAATCGACAAAGCAGTTGCAACACTTAGTGCAACTGATGCCAAGGCTGCGGCTAAGGCAAAGGTCGAGGAGCAGGTAAATGCAAATCGTGCAGCAGTTGAAGCAAAGGTTACCGAGGCTGTTAAGGCGCAGGTATTTGAACAGGTACTTGCTGCAGTCGGAATGGATACAAAGACCTACAATGCAGCTATTGCGGCAGGTATGGTTGATGCGGCGACACAGAAGCAGCTTGAGGGTGCTCTGGCTCAGCAGATGGCATCCGATAAGGTAAAGGCTCTTATTAAGAAGAATACAGACGATCAGTGTGCGGCAGTTGTGGAGCAGTATATGGCATCGGATGATGTAAAGAAGCAGATAGCTGAGGGCAAGGCTTCCATTGAGGCAGGCGTTGAAAGCCTTAAAAAGCTTAAGGCTTCACTGGACGGATATGCAGTTTTCTATAACGGAATTGTGAGCTACACAGCAGGCGTTGATCAGGCGGCAGCAGGTGCGCAGACACTTGCGGGCGGCGCTTCGGACCTTACGACAGGCCTTGGAACACTTTCTGCGGGATTGACCACAGCTTCTGCGGCATCGGTTGAATTATCCGGAGGTGCGGGACAGCTTTCTGCGGGAGCAGATACTCTTTCGGCAGGAATAGGACAGCTGGATACAGGTGCAAAGGCACTTTATGACGGCGCAGGTCAGCTTTCATCGGGAGCAAAGGCACTGAATGACGGTATCGGAACGGTTGATACGGGAGCAAAGGCACTTTATGACGGTTCGGCAAAGCTTTCGGGCGGCATGACAGAGCTTTCTGCAGGTATTGGCAGCCTGAATACCGGTGCAGAAGCCGTTTACATCGGCGCAAATACCTTCGCGGATGCGCTCACAGACCTTAAAACAGGTGCCGCTGATCTTTCGGACGGACTTGTACAGCTCAGAGATGGCTCTGAGGCACTTAAGGACGGTATTAATACTTTCAGGGAGGAGCTTGATAAGAAGGTTGATGAGCTGATGAGCGGTGAACTTGAGAATCTTGTTGCACGTATCAATGCTATCGTGAATACATCCTCCGATTATAAGAGCTTCACCGGTCTTTCAGATAATGAGGACGGAAAGGTTAAATACATTTACAAGATCGGTAAGTAATTACCGGACACTTCCATAAGCAGCAGAACCGGGACTTGCGTTGCAGGAGACGCAGGCCCCGGTTTCTGCATTGGTTACTGGTTTCCTGAAGAATATTGCAGAGGGGCGGAGCACAGGGGCATAAAACGTCATTTTCACTGCTCGCCTGCGTCGTTTATGAAGCCGGCCGGGCGCACAAAATCACCCCTTCTTTGTGCGCCCGGCCGGCAACTATACTCGGCTCGCGACGTGAAAATTCCTATGATTTATGCCCCTGTGCTCCGCACCCTCTGCAGGGAGTTCAGGCCGGGGGGGGTGATGGTTGGGAACTTGAAGGGACCCGCATCGGGGGATTTATGAGCTTGAACGGAGAGACGAAAAAGTGATCTCAAAAGTACCGGTGATGTATTGATAAATACTTTGCCAACTGCAGTCTATTTATGATATAATTGATATATAAGTCGGGAGATATAAGGCTTGTTATTTACTGACAAACTGTGAAGCAGCTTGTTGTCAACAAGCAACAATTGGAGTGGCAGCGAACTTGGCATTTGTAAAATAGATAGACTATCACAGGAGGTATTTATGGAGTATCGTTTAGATAAGTACGGCAATAAAATTTCGGTCCTTGGTTACGGCTGCATGCGTTTTTCGCAGAAAATCACAGGTACTGACGTTAAAAAAACCAACAGAGAGATTATGACTGCTATTAAGGCAGGTGTGAATTATTTTGATACAGCATATATTTATCCGGGAAGTGAGAAAACACTGGGACTTATTTTGCAGAAGAATAAGGTCAGGGATAAGGTCAGAATTACGACTAAGCTGCCCCATTATCTGATTAAATCCGTAGCGGATGCAGAGAGAATGTTCCAGGAGGAGCTGAAGAGACTTCGCACGGACCATGTTGAATGCTACCTTATGCATATGCTTACAGATGTGAAGACATGGGAGAGACTTTGCAGCATCGGTATTGATAAATGGATTGCGGAAAAGAAGAAAAAGGGTCAGATTGAGCAGATCGGTTTCTCGTATCATGGCAATTCAGACATGTTTATCCAGCTGGTGGATGCCTATGACTGGGATGTATGCCAGATTCAGTATAATTATCTGGACGAGCACTCACAGGCGGGTGTAAGAGGCCTGAAGTATGCCGCTTCAAAGGGTATTCCAGTGGTAATTATGGAGCCTCTTCGCGGAGGAAGACTGGTAAATAAGCTGCCGAAAAAGGCCCTGAAAATGTTTGACAAATATCCGGTAAAGCGTTCACCTGCAGAGTGGGCCTTCCGCTGGCTCTGGAACCAGCCTGAGGTAACCTGCGTGCTTTCGGGTATGAATTCTGTGGCAATGGTTAAGGAGAACGTGGCTTCTGCATCGGCTTCACGCGTGGGTGAATTCACAAAGCGCGACTTCAGACTTATTGACTATGTAAAGAATGCTATTAACAAGAATATGAAGGTAGGCTGTACAGGCTGCAGATACTGTATGCCCTGTCCCAGAGGCGTTGATGTGCCCGGTATTTTTGCGGCATACAACAGAGCACACACAGAGAGCTGGTTCTGGGGCTTTGTGGATTATATGATATGTACGAGCCTGCGTAAGGATTCCTGTGCGGCAGAGAACTGTATAGGCTGCGGTAAGTGCGAGAGACATTGTCCTCAGGGCATCAAAATCCGTGAGGAGCTTCAGAATGCGCGCAAGGAATTCGAAGGACCTTTATATAAGATAGCGAAGAAAATAGTGCCTATTTTCATGAAGTTCTAAGCTGCAAAAGTGTGGGTTTCATGTAAAAGAAAGAATAATAATTGATTTTGAAGGGCTTTTGTACTATGATAATACAAGTGTCAAAAGGTCAATAATGTCCGAGTGACAAGCGAAGCGGTCACGAGTTTGACATGAAATATAATTATCGGAGTGAAGAGAATGCAGTTTGATTTCAGAATAACAAAGCAGGATTATATATCCTATAATTTACATACATTAGATGCGACAAATGCCGGTAAAAGCGCACTGATGAAGTACAGAATTGCGATTTTTGTGCTTCTGGCTATATTTGTGGCAGTTCCGGAGCTTCTGATAAAGGATACACTTTTCAGAATCATTTATGCCGTGGTTATGCTCGCCTTTATGATTTATTCGCAGTTAAGGGCCAAGAAGGATTATAGAAAGACCATTACAAAGACCCTTGAGAAAACAAATACAATCGGTTATTATGATTCACTTGGAAAGTACAGCTTTTTGGAGGACGGAATCAAAGTCGAGAGCGGAGAAGATAAGGTAAGCCTTGACTATTCAGAAATCAAAAAGGTCTGCTTCTTTGAGGATATGATCATCGTTTATTATGATGACAGTGAGGGCTTTATGATGCCTAACAGCTGCTTCAAGGGCTTGTCACAGAAGAAGGAATTCTTTGAATTCATGAAGGCTCACTGCCCGGGCGCTGAGGCTGCCGTCATTGAAAACAGCGATGTAAAAAAGAATAAAACAAAGGATTAATCTTAAAAAATTAATATTATTTTGAAACTATCGTCCGTGTTAGCGGCTGAATTTGGCCGTAAGCGGACGATTTTTTATGCTTTTTACCTGTTTTTGAAGTGAAAAAGCATTAAAAAAGGCTTAGGGCACTTATTATGGACCCGGAAATGGTCCGTGAGGTGCTTGACCTTGTGCTTTCACTGGCAAAGGAGGAAAGAACCATGCTCATTGTTACGCATGAAATGGCTTTCGCAAGGGCGGTTGCCGACAGAATCATATTCATGGACGGCGGTAAAATAGTGGAGGAGGGAAGCCCTGAGGAAATATTTGAGCATCCAAAAACAGAGCGACTTAGCAGATTTTTGAAAACCTTCACCTATTAAAATGCCATCGGGATAAGCTCTGCCAGGAAAACTGCGGCGCAGGCCGCAACCGCAACAACTGTAAGGCTCTTGCCTTTAAGTCCCAGGATGAGGGCAACCAGCAGGCCTATCGCAGCGGACCATACGTATCTGGTGGCGAAAAGCGCACTCGGGATGGTCATGGCGGCGAGAACCGCATAGGGAATATAAGTCAGGAAAGACTTAATAAATCTGTTTTCTATTTTTTTCTTAACAAGTACGAAGGGAATAACCCTTACGAGATATGTCGAACCTGCCATAAGAAGCAGGTATATCCAAAACTCTGTATTATCCATAATTTAGTATCCTTTGCGTGAAATGGTCTCTTGGGGACGGGGTCGGTGGCTCATTCTTTTACCGGGAACAGTGCGGCACCGATACCTGCCGCAGCTATTGCGCAGATACTGATTGCAAGTCCGCCTGAAACCTCCTTGAGCCCCGGAATGTAGGTAAATGCACAGCTGAGTGCAACAGCTATGATTACAACTACGACGATGGGGCGGCTCTTCTTCATTTCCGGAGTAATGATAGCCACAAACATTCCGTAAATCGCAAGACTGAGTGCGCTCATTACCTGTTCGGGAAGCACCTCGCCAAGCAGAGCACCCGACAAGGTTCCAAGCGTCCAACCGAACCACGGAGCGACGGCCAAACCGCCGAAATAGCTTCTGGTGACTTCCTTCTCGGTGCTTGCCACAGCAAATATTTCATCCGTGATAAAGAAGCCCAGCAGCCATCTGGACAGGCTCTTAAATTGCGGGGCGAGCTTCTGCGACAATGAAATTGACATGAAAGAATAGCGAATATTTATTGTAAACTGGGAAATAAGCATCTCTGCGTACTGCCCCGGAATCAGCATTGTTTTAATGCCTGAAAACTGGCCAGCACTGGTAAGTGTGGTCATTGAAATAACGACTGCCTGCCACCAGGAAAAGCCCGTTGAAACAGCCATTATGCCGAAGGTGAAGGAAACCGAAAGGTAGCCGAGTCCAATCGGAATACCGGCCTTCAGTCCTCTTTTAAAATTATTCATATCTAAAAATGCCTCTCTTAATATCCTGTAAAAGCATTAAAATTCACTAATGCTATAAGGTCCGAATTAATCAGACACCATTGTACTTTAGCTTATAAATTGTTTCTTGTCAATAACCACCGGTCAAAAGAGAAAATGAGCCAACGACCCCGTCCCCAAGAGACCATGAGCCAACGACCCCGTCCCCAAGAGACCACCTGGGCGGCCCAAGAGCATCTTCAGACAAGTGGTGGACTATTTATCAAAATCGTGATAATATGGTAAATGGGATATTTTGCAAAAGTATCTACCATAAAATGAAAAGGTACAGATAATATGAAAGCGATTATAGGACTTGGAAATCCGGGACGTGAGTACGCAGGCACCAGACACAATATTGGCTTTGATGCGGTTACTGCGATTTCGGATAAATATAATATAAGGATAGACACACATAAGTTTAAGGGACTTGTAGGGCAGGGCTATATCGGCGGCGAGAAGGTTATTCTTGTGCAGCCGCAGACCTATATGAACCTGAGCGGCGAATGTGTCAGGGAGCTTAAGGATTTTTACAAGCTGAATACGGATGATATTCTTGTAATCTGCGATGATATCAGCTTTGATGTAGGCAGGATGCGTGTGCGCGGAAAGGGCAGTGCGGGCGGTCATAACGGTCTGAAAAATATCATTGCGCACCTCGGAACCGAGGAATTTACACGTTTTAAAATCGGTGTGGGTGAGAAGCCCGATGGCTGGGATCTGGCCGATTTTGTGCTTGCTCGTTTTCCTAAGGATGAAGAGCCTCAGATTCGTTCGATTCTGAAAAAGGCTGTTGAAGCGGCTGAGTGCTGGCTGGAATACGGCACACAGAAGACCATGAACCTTTATAATATCAATCCGCCAAAGCCTCCGAAGCAGAAAAAGCCCGGAATGCAGGACGCGAAGGCCGACGAAGCAGATAATAAAGCAGAGACGCCCGCCGAGCAATAAAACATAAACTAAGAAAACAGGGAATAAATAATGAGTATATTGACGAAGCCGTTAAACGAATACACTACTGTCAGCGACCTTAGGGATGCCATCCGTAAGGGTCGCCTTTCGGCGCGTGTAACGGGCTGTACCGATTCACAGAAGGGCAATCTGATTATGGCGGTTTCAGATGAGTGCAGACAGCGTCTGATTCTGACGGAAAATGATATAAAGGCGCGCGAGCTGGCAGCCGACCTTTCCCTGTATACAAAGGAAGTATTATTTTATCCCTCGAAGGATATCATTTTCTACAGCGCGGATGTTCACGGAAATACCATCGCCAAGGAGCGTCTGAAGATACTGAAGAAGCTGGTGCTGGGCGAGGATGTTACGGTGGTTGCGAGCATTACCGCATGTATGGACAGGCTTTTTCCCGGCGATAAATTCAAAGAAAAGTTTCTTCATATAACGGCGGCCGACAGTCTGGAAATTGAAGCTCTTGCGCAGACACTTGTCGGAATAGGCTACAGCCGTGAGGGTATGGTAGAGTCTCCGGGACAGTTCGCCGTAAGGGGCGGAATTATTGATATTTTTCCCATCCAGGACGAAAATCCCGTCAGAATTGAGCTTTGGGGCGATGAAATAGATTCCATCAGACTTTTTGATGCGGCCTCGCAGCGTTCAATCGAGAACCTGGAGGAGATAGATATTTTCCCTGCTTCTGAGCTGGTGCTTTCGAAAGAGGAGAGGGAAAAGGGTCTTGAGAAAATCGAGAAGGAAGCAGAAAAGGCCCGTAACCGTTTCCTTAAAGCTGATAATACAGAAGCGGCCGCAAATCTGCGCCGCACCATAAATGAATTCAAAAGTGACTGCGAGTATCTGTCGGGCAATGTCGGATTTGACAGCTATGTGCGCTATTTCACCGATGAAACCGTGTCACTGGTTGATTATTTTAATGATAAAAATGCCTGCATTTTCCTTGATGAGCCGCAAAGACTGAAGGAAGCTGCGGATTTTGTGGAAATAGAATTTAACGGCAGCATGCAGGGCAGACTCGAAAAGGGCTACATTTTACCCGGGCAGATGGAGGCCATTTACGGTGTAAATGAGGTATTTTCAAGGCTTGATAAGAAGGGCTGTGTGCTTTTAAGCATGCTGGAATACCGCTTTGCACCCGTGACGGTGGCAGGCCGCTTCGACCTTACCGTGAGCGCGGTCAATTCTTACTGCGGCAATTTTGAAATGCTGGTTTCGGACCTTCAAAAGTGGAAGAAGCTCAAATATAAGGTCGTACTTCTGGCGGCGTCAAAGTCCAGAGGTGTGCGACTGGCAGAGGATTTGTGTGAAAGAGAGGTCAGTGCCTTCTTTACCGATGACTATGAGCACGATATTCAGGAGGGGCAGGTATGCATAGTTTCCGGAAACCTGCGCCGCGGATTTGAATATCCTCTCATCAAGTTTGCGGTCATTACCGAAAGTGATATTTTCGGCGTTCAGAAGACAAAGAAGACCAAAAAGAAGACCTATGACGGCAGCAAAATTCAGGATTTCTCCGAGTTGAACGAGGGTGACTATGTGGTTCATGAAAACTACGGCGTCGGCGTTTACCGCGGAATCGAGAAAATAGAGGTTGCCAATGTTATAAAGGATTATGTAAAGGTGGAGTATGCCGGCGGCGGAACTCTTTATGTGCTTGCGACCGCTATGGGACTTTTGCAGAAGTATGCGGCTGCCGATTCGGGTAAAACACCCAAGCTGAACAGGCTTGATTCGCCCGAATGGAAGAAGACAAAGAGCCGTGTTCAGGGCGCGGTCAAGCAGATTGCGAGCGAGCTCATTAAGCTTTACGCCCTTCGTCAGGCAAGCGAGGGCTTTGCCTTTGCCAGGGACAATGTATGGCAGGAGGAGTTCGAGGAGCTTTTCCCCTTTGATGAAACAGAGGACCAGCTGAAAGCCATCGAGGACACCAAGCGTGATATGGAAAGTCACCGTATAATGGACCGTCTGATCTGCGGAGACGTAGGCTACGGCAAGACTGAAATCGCCATCCGCGCGGCCTTTAAGGCAGTTCAGAGCGGCAAGCAGGTGGCGGTTCTTGTTCCTACGACCATTCTTGCCCAGCAGCACTACAATACCTTTGTTCAGCGAATGAACACCTTTGCGGTGGAAATTGAGATGCTTTCGCGTTTCAAGACCGCTTCGGAGGCCAAGAAAATAATAGAGCGTGTCAAGAGCGGCCGAACCGACATTATCATCGGTACACACCGCCTTCTGTCGAAGGACTTAAGCTTTAAAAATCTCGGTCTTCTGATTATCGATGAGGAGCAGCGCTTCGGCGTTACCCACAAGGAAAAAATCAAGCAGATAAAGGGCAATGTCGATGTACTTACCCTGACAGCCACACCTATTCCGAGAACTCTTCATATGAGTCTTTCGGGAATTCGTGATATGAGCGTACTGGATGAGGCTCCGGTGGACCGTCTGCCTATCCAGACCTTCGTGCTCGAGCATAATGACGAAATTATCCGTGAAGCCATTAACCGCGAGATTGCGCGAAACGGCCAGGTCTACTATGTGTATAACAGGGTGGCCGGAATCGACGATGTGGCGGCAAATATCAGGCGGCTTATCCCTGATGCAAACGTGGTTTATGCGCACGGACGAATGAGCGAGCGTGAGCTTGAACAGATAATGTTTGATTTTGTGAACGGTGATATAGATGTACTTGTTTCAACGACAATAATTGAGACAGGTCTTGATATTTCAAATGTTAATACGATTATTATTGATGATGCGGACAGGTTCGGTCTTTCACAGCTTTATCAGCTGAGAGGACGTGTGGGCCGTTCAAACAGAATTGCCTATGCGTTTATGATGTACAGGCGTGATAAGCTGCTGAAGGAGGTGGCTGAAAAGCGTCTGGACGCAATCAGGGAATTTACGGAGCTCGGAAGCGGAATTAAGATTGCCATGAGGGACCTTGAAATCCGTGGCGCGGGTAATCTTCTCGGCGCGGAGCAGAGCGGTCATATGGAGGCTGTCGGCTATGATTTATACTGCAAGCTGCTCAATCAGGCGGTAAAGACGCTGAAGCTCGGAAACGAGGATGACAGCTTTTTTGAGACCTCGATTGATCTTGACATGGATGCGTTTATTCCCTCAACCTACATCAGAAACGAGCTGCAGAAGTTCGATATGTACAAACGCATTGCGACCGTGGAAACAGAGGAGCTGCGTATGGACCTTGAGGAGGAGCTGATAGACAGATACGGTGATATGCCCTCTTCGGTTTCGAATCTGCTGAATATTGCGCTTACAAAGGCAATGGCTCATAATGTGTATATATCGGGAATTATGCAGAAGGGAAAGACGGTAAAGCTCGATTTCTTCGAGCGTGCGAAGCTGGACGTGGCGAAATTCCCCATACTGCTTGAAAAGTATAACGGACTGCTGAGGCTTATCCCCGGTAAGGTTCCGAAGATGGAGTTCACGCTTTCGGCCGAACGCGGAAAGGGAAATGCAGTAGTTTCACCCGCACAGATAATCAGCCAGTTGAGGGCACTTTTTACTGATATGGCTGAAATAATGGGAAGTATGGCAGCAGAAGAGGCAAAGAAGGTATGATGAACAATAAATTATCAAAGTTTAATAAATTGCAGAGAGCAATGACGGGCAGAAAGCGTCTCTGTCTTATTTTGCTGTGCCTTGCCATGATGTTCTCACTTTCTTCCTGCAGCACCATTGAGAAAATAACCGAAAAGATAACGGGAGGAAGTTCAGGCGAGACCGCTTCTGACGATAAAAAAGCTAATTCCTCAGATAGCGATAAAATATCAGATGGTGCTGAGGACGCTTCAGGGGCAGACGGCAGCGCTGATGCCGGAATTTCAAATATTGTATTTTATGTGGATTCGACTCCGGTAAGCATAGGCGAGTGGAACCTTTATGCGATTCCCCGAATAGAGGGCTACGCAAATCTTTACGGTGACAGCATCTGGTCCTACAGGGTAGACAGCTCGGGCAAGGAATTCAGGGATGTTTTCAAGGAAGATGTGCTTGATGAGATAGCTTATACAAAGATTGTGGCTGCCAGAGCCGGCGAGATGGGCATCGGACTCAGCGAGGACGATAATATTGAAATCAGTATAAATATAGCGGATTATCTTGAAAAAACCAACCGGAAGCAGCGTGAAAACTATCAGATTTCGGAGGAGGTTCTTAGAACTCTTTATACCGACAACATTCTTGCCATGAAGGTTTATGAGCATATTACTTTAAATATTGATACAAAAATGGACGATAAAGAGGTCCGCCACATGGTTCTTCAGTATGTTATGCTTCCTAAAACCTATGAGGATGAGGAGGGTGTGACAAAGAGCTATGAGGGACAGGAGCTTGAAATTCTTCGGACACGCTTTCAAAATTATAAGCAGTTTCTGAACGGTCAGCCCGGTATAACCTTAAAGGCCGCGGAATATGCCGATTTTACCGCAACACAGATTATTACGGATTACAGGGGAATTCTGGAAAGATTTCCAGCAGAGCTGGCAGACGGAATATTTGCCCTGACTGACGGTGAAATAAGCTCCGTAAAGGAAACTGAGGACGCATTTTTCATTTTTAACTGTATAAAGGCTAACGATGAGGAGAGTACAAACGAGGCAAAAATCATGACTCTTGAGCAGCGTGAGCGTGACTGCTTTAATGAAAAATACGAAATCTGGGAAAAGGAAGCCGTTATCACGAAAAATGATAAGCTCTGGCATGAACTGAAATATCCCGAGAACTGAATTCACAAATAATAAAGAGGGTCTGTCCTGATATTATCCGTAATAAGCTAATATCAGAGCAGACCCTTTTTGATGCTTTTTATGTTTGAACCCAGTCATAACGGACAGTCGGCCAAACAATAATCCGGTAAAATTAATCAAGTAAATATGAATCGAAGATGCCGCATTTTGTCAGGTTTTCTTCGCTGAAATCATCGAATTCGTTATAGTACTCAACGTAATTGTTCTGACAGTTGTATACATAATTCTTACGAACGGCCAGGATGTTGTCCTTGCTTAAATCATTGTAAATAGGACCGTATATGCTGCCGGAGCCCTGATTCTGCCAGTGGTAGAGGCTGACGGGGATTGTGTAGCGCTCAAAACGGTTGGCTGTAATAGTAGTATTTGTGATACCGTTACAGATGATTCCGATGCGTTCCTCCTCGGGTGCCTCGGTCAGCATAATAGTATTGTCGCGGATAAGTGAATTTTTCCAGTTCATACAGCGGACCGCGTAGGTATGAATGTCGATAAAGGTATTGCGGAGCACCTGAATATTGGAATGGGGCTTGTCAGCGGTATATTTGTGGGTGCCGACCGCAGCTTCCAGATTGTAGAAAACATTATCTGTAATAAAAACATTGAGGTTTGGCGTTCCGTCGTAGCTGGTCCAGTTCTGGTTGAAGCCGCCAGTGTTCTGATCGGGTGTATCGAGGTTAATCGCTTCCTTACGTGTGGTGGAGGAGACGGTATAGCCGCTGAAGTAATTGCCCGAAATGGTTACATTATATGCGGCATCGAGCTCGATAAAATGGTTGGTATTCATATTCAGGAAACGGAGTCCCGAAATCTTGAGGTTTGAGCAATGAGCAACAACTACGCCTGCACAGTTGAGATTGTTCAAATCGATGCAGGCATTGCCTTCACCGAGAATTTTGATATTACGCTCACCTGTATAGCCGGAAAATACACCTGCCTTTGAGGAATTGGTGTACGAAACTGTCTGGAAAAGTGAACGCGTATATGTCAGCGCAGTAGTGCCTGTCTCGTAGGATTTTAGTATTTTTGCACCGTCCTCGAGCAGAATAGTTGTATTCGAGGGGATGCAGAGAGTATTGGTAATAGTGTAGGTTCCCTTTTTTAATACGAGCACACCGCCGCCGGCCTTGTCGAAATATTCAAGATAAGAGCGGAGCAGATAATAGTGCCTGGTATTTTTATTATAGGTGCCGTATTTTTTGTATGAGGGGTAATAGGGATCGGAGTCGGGACTGATGAAATAAACCTTTCCCGTTCCCTCACAGATACGAACCTTCATAGAAAAAACGCTGCCGTTTGTTTCTGCTTTAAGGGTTACGATTCCGGGGGCGATACCCTTGAGGATACAGTCTGTGGAGGACCCTGCGCTGATGCTTGCATACTGGGTACCGTCCAGAGTCCAGGTAACAGGCTCGCGATGGCCGTAACGTGTAAGCTCGAACCTAAATGAGGAACCGACCGAAATACCCTCCGTCGAAACCGAAATCTTCGAGTAGGGATTCTTGACCGTGACCTTCATTTTTGTGGTATATTTCTTACCGTTCTGTTTAATAACTGCGCTGATGTCCGCGGTTCCGGGGGCAACAGGACTGATTTTACCGTCCTCGTCTACCACTGCCACCTTTTTATCGGAGCTTTTATATGTTATCACTGCGGTCTCCGTAGTCTGCGGAATTTCCGTATAATAGCTTTTATAGCCTACATACAGCGTTTTGGAGCCTACCGTGAAGGCCGGCTTTGAACTGTCCTCGGCATGAACACTGCCTGCCGGAAAGACTGCGGTTAACGCGGCCGCCAGCATTGCTATAAAAAATAATGTCGTAAATTTTCTGAAAAACTTCATAATCAGTCGGCAGAGACAGGCTCAATGCCATCCTCCTGTTCTGTATTGATAAAGCAGGGCGAAACTACTGCGCCATGCTGACCTTTGTTCTGTTTGCGAGTGCAAGAATATCATCCTTGCAGGCAAGATGATTGGAAAATACGGTTGCGCTACCTGCGCCTATACCAAAACGCAGACCCTCCGAAAGCTTTTCACTATCGGATGCCTTCAGATATCCGTACAAAAAGCCTGCAATCATTGAATCTCCGGCACCTACCGTGCTCATGGGAATGCCGGACGGGGCAAAAGCTTCGTAAATATGGCCGTCGCTTCCTGCCAGAACCGCACCCTCTGCACCGAGTGACACAAGGACATTCTCAGCGCCCATTTCCTTTAATTTAAGTGCATATTTAATGACCTCGGCCCTGTTGCTTATATTTATACTGAAAAGTCCGTTAAGCTCGTCGATGTTAGGCTTTATTAAAAAGGGATGACAGGGCAGGCTTTTAAGCAGCTGCGAACCCGATGCATCCACGCAGATGCGGACCTTTTTCCCTGCAAGTCTTTCCATAATAAGCGCATAGCTGTAATCAGGAAGAGAAGAGGGAACAGCGCCCGAAAGCACAAGTATATCACCATCCTGCAGTCTGTCAAGCTTTGCGTAAAGCTCATTAAGCGCAGCACTGTCAATCTCCGGGCCCGGAGCGTTCAAATCCGTCGTATCATTATCAAGCAGCTTAACATTGACACGGGTCAATCCCTTGGAAAGCTTTACGAAATCGCTGGAATGCCCGAGACTGTTCAGTGAATTTTCTATTTCAAGACCGGTAAAGCCGGCGATAAAGCCGAGTATCCGGTTCTCAATTTCAAGGTTTTTCAATACAATGGAAACATTTATGCCCTTGCCGCCGGGTGTGATACGCGCGGTCTGAGCTCTGTTCACGGCACCGCGGGTGAGCCCGTGTATTTCCATTGTGTAATCCAGCGCGGGATTAACTGTCAGCGTATAAATCATAAAATTCTTCCTTATTAATTTGACCTGTGCACACAGTATACATAAAAATTATATCATATTTTTGTCATATTTGAAATATTTTTTTGACAAAAGAAAAGGACACCGGCTTCAATTAAGAAGCCGAGGCCCTAAATTATGCTTTGAAATTCAATTAATGATTATTCTACAAGCTCAAAATGAGGATGACGGAAATCGCCGCCGTTTCTGTAGTAGTCTGCACACTCTTCCCATGTGTCACCGTCAATCATGGATGTAATTGCGGTGAAATAGAGGCACTCATCATTCTGACCTCTTAAGTCAGAGCCAACCTTTGCAAGACCTGCCTCGTAGCTCTCCTTGTCAGGGTAGAAGTAGTATAAGCAGAGGTAACCGAATATCTGGTCAAGACTGCCGTCCTCGTTGAAGCCCTTCCATGTGAGGTAGATATCTGTTGTGCCGTAGTCATTGATATAGGCATCGTCTTCGTTTACAAGCTGCTCAGCAGTTCCGGTGTACTTTGCTACAAGAATGTCATTCTCTACGCTCTTTAATTCAGCGGCTGAACTAATCACAAGCTCTGCCTTTTTCTTGCCACTTGTGGGTGCTGCTGTTTCTGTCTCTGTTTCAACATCGAGACCGCCGAAAATATCATCAAGTGTATCTGTAACAAGTGATTCTAATTCATCGGTATTGATGCTGATGTCAGCGCTGATGTCAGCTGCCTCTGTGTTATTGGCTGTTGTTTCCTCTTTGGCTGCTGTAGTGGCTGCGGCTGTAGGTGTGGCAGCGGGAGCCTCCTCCTTTTTGCTGCAGGCAGCAAGTGAAAAAATCATCACCAAAGCCAGAAGCATTGCTAAAATCTTCTTCATTATATTATCCTCCGATATAGTATTTGAATATTTATATTCAATAAAGGTATTATACATAGCTTTTTAATATTTTCAATAATAAAAAAGTATTATTTTTTTGAAAAAGCAGGTGAAAATTCAGTTTGTGCATTTTTTGCACAAGCTGAAGAGTGGTGACAAAGGCCCATGTTTCTTGAAAGAACTGAGGAAATGGTGTATAATTAATGTATGTATGTTGGTGAATTATGGTATCGTTTTTTATCAAATATTTGTGATGGAGGATGGTTATGGCAACAGGAACTACAAATGTAGGTTTTGAAGAAAAATTATGGCTTGCAGCAGACAAGCTTCGTTCAAATATGGATGCGGCTGAATATAAGCATGTAGTGTTAGGACTTATATTTTTGAAATATGTATCAGATTCCTTTGAGGAAAAGTATATTCAATTGAAGGATGAAGGCTATGGAGATGAAGAGGATAAGGATGAGTATACTGCTGAAAACATCTTCTGGGTACCCAGGGAGGCCAGATGGTCTGAGATAAAGGCTCATGCAACCAGCACAGACATAGGGCAGGTTATTGATACTGCGCTTGAATCTATCGAGAAAGAGAATGATTCTTTAAAAGGTGTACTTACAAAAAATTATGCACGTCCGGAGCTTGATAAGACCAGATTAGGTGAGCTGGTAACCTTGTTCACTAATATCGAGGTGGGGTCATCGGCAGCAAAGGAAAAGGATGTGCTGGGTAGAGTTTATGAGTACTTCTTGAGCAAGTTTGCATCAGCAGAAGGAAAACTCGGTGGAGAATTCTACACACCCTCATGTATCGTTCGTACACTGGTAGAGATGATAGAGCCATTTGAGGGACAGATATTTGACCCTGCGTGTGGTTCGGGTGGAATGTTCTGTCAGTCAGCAAGATTTGTAAAAGAGCATCAGGGTAATGTCAGGGATATTTCCATATTCGGCCAGGAAAGCAATCCGACCACGTGGAAACTGGCAAAAATGAACCTAGCTATCAGAGGATTAGAGGCAAATTTAGGAAAGCATAATGCAGACTCTTTCCATGATGACCAGCACAAGACATTAAAGGCAAATTATATTTTGGCAAATCCACCTTTTAACATCTCGGATTGGGGTGGAGAGCGTATCCAGAATGATATCAGATGGGCCTATGGTGTGCCGCCTGTAGGAAATGCAAACTTTGCTTGGCTTCAGCATATGCTTCACCACTTGAATCCGGTAGGAGGTGTGGCTGGCACAGTATTGGCAAATGGTTCATTAAGTTCCAACACTTCGAATGAAGGCGAAATCAGAAAAAACATGATAAATGGTGATGTAGTAGAGTGCATCGTATCGCTTCCGGGTCAGTTGTTCTACTCCACAGGAATTCCTGTATCACTCTGGATCATGCGTAAAGGTAAGACCGCTAGTGCAAAGGGAAAGATACTTTTTATTGATGCACGAAATCTTGGACATATGATAGATAGAAAGGTTCGCGAACTTTCAGAGGAAGATATTCAGCAGATAGCCAGCACATATCAAAACTGGCGTCAGGGTAAAGCCTATGAGGATATACAGGGCTTCTGTAAGTCGGCTACATTGGCTGAAGTATCTGAGCAGGACTACATACTCACACCCGGTCGCTATGTAGGTATCGCAGAGCAGGAAGAGGATAGCGAACCATTTGAGGAGAAGATGAATAGACTCACTACTGAACTGTATAGTTTATTTGATGAGTCTCATAAGCTTGAAATCGAAATAGTAAAGAAGCTTGATGCGATTGGGTATGGGAAGTAATAGAGACTATATTGATGTAAGAGGGAGCTGTTTTGGTAATAGATAAAAAAAGAGAGAAATTTATTGATGGGTTTTTATTAGGTGATATCTCAAATGGTAATAGAGAATTACATAAGTTTTTCTTAAAAGAATGTCCTAGTGGAAAATTATATAAATATCGTGCTATTAACAAATATTCAATAGCTGATATTGAAAATAATACGATGTATTGTTCTGATCCCAGAAACTTTAATGATCCCTTTGATTGTAAGGTCGGAATAGAAATTTTAGATTTGTTTAAAAACAAGTTTGAAAATGACATTTCGTTATTTGAAAATGTGGTGGAAAAATATACTTCGATACTTCAAAATATACCTGATGTAAAGTACGATAGTGCTGAAGAAGAAAGAATAATATCGAAACTTTTAAAAGATAAAAAATTATCTAATGACTATATTAGGATTTTTGAAAGTGCAAATTATGGAGAATGTGATTCGGATATTGCAAAAGATTATATAGTCAGGTTATTTAGGAAAGTTTTTAATGATAAGTATTTTAAAAATACATTTGGCTTTGCAACAAGATTATTGCCGGATTTTTTTGATAAGGCTTTTGATGAGAAATTACTTGAAGAGGAACTAACGGCAGAAAATCTTGCAAAAATACATGGGATTATTGACGAAGGTGATGATTTTGAACTCTTAACAAAAGTTTATAGCAAATTGTTTCCTGATACGGAAAATGCATTTAATAAGCTTAAAACAGATATAATACACTTAATTGATAGCTTGGTTGATAGTATATTAAGTAAATTTAGAATTATTTGTTTAACAGCAGATGTAAAAAATATATTAATGTGGTCTCATTATGCGGACAGTCACAGAGGAATCTGTATAGAGTATGATTATAGTGATTATGATTCTATACCATATAGTGAGGTACCATATCCTGTATTGTATAGTGAAAAAAGAATCGTGGTTAATGCTAATGATATGCCAAAAGATAAGTCTGGGAATCATGAGAAACTAAATTATAAATTAATTAAAGGACTTATTACAAAATCTAATTCTTGGGAATACGAAAATGAGTGGAGATTATTACTCTCAGAAAAGGTAGGGGAAAATCTTATAATGCCACGTATATCCGCAATTTATCTTGGCGCTTTAGTTAGTGATGAGGATAAAACCCTAATTTCTGAAATTGCAAAAAAGAATAGTATCCCAGTAAAGCAAATGAAAATCGATAGAGTTGGTTATAAATTATATATTGAGTAGTTGTGATTTGTTGGAGTAAGAAAGAAGCGTGAAAAATGGTTGATTGGGAAGAACAAGAATTTGAAAAACTATATAAAATTCCGTCCCGTAATGGCTTGTCGAAACCAAGTAAAGTTCGTGGTAGTGGTTTTAAGATGATAAATATGGGCGAATTATTTGCTAATGATAGAATCTATGATATTCCAATGGAGTTAGTTCCATGTAATGAAAAAGAACAGGAAAATGCAAAGGTCGAAAAGCGGGATTTGTTATTTGCTAGGCAATCATTGGTAGAAGCTGGTGCAGGGAAGTGTTCAATAGTTATGGAAGTATCTGATTTAACAGTATTTGAGTCGCACATTATTAGAGTGAGACTTAATGAAGAGATAGCTAATCCTATGTTTTACTATTATTATTTTAAGTCAGGTATGTCGCAGATGCGATCAATCGTTCAGCATAGTGTACAAGCTGGAATAAAGGCATCTGATTTAGCAAAACTTCCTGTCGTAGTTCCGCCAATAGATATTCAAAATAGAATAGCAGATTTTATATCATTAATTGACACAAAAATTGAAACAAATAATCAGATTAATAGGAATTTATGTGAGCAAGCTGCATAAATAGGAATTTGTATGAGCAAGCGGTAGCCTTATTTGAATCTATGTATCAGGACTACCCTGAGAAAAAAATTGGTGAACTTGATATATTTGTAACTGATTATGTTGCCAATGGTAGTTTTGCTTCGTTAAAAGAGAATGTAACTATACTTGAAGAGAAAGATTATGCTTACTTTATTCGAAATGTAGATTTAAAAGCAAAAGAATTTCCTCGATTTGTTAATCAGCATTCATATGAATTTTTGAGCAAATCAAAGTTGGTGGGAGGAGAAGTAATTATTTCGAATGTAGGCGATGTAGGAAGTGTATTCTTATGTCCTAAGTTAGATGGTCCGATGACACTAGGTAACAATATGATTATGCTTACCTCACCCAAGCATAATAATTTTTTATATTTATTCTTTAAGTCATATATAGGCCAAGGAAAAATTGATGGTATAACAGGTGGTTCGGCTCAGCCTAAATTCAACAAGACTGATTTTAAATCGTTAGAAATTAATTATCCTAATGATGCGCAAGTGGATGAGTTTAATGAAAAAACATCGCCATTGTTGGATATGATAAGTAAGTTGGATGAAGAGAATAAGCGCTTGACAGCACTGCGAGATAGCTTACTTCCTAAACTCATGTCAGGTGAACTTGATGTAAGTGATTTGGATATCTAGTTACTCCGACAAATGGTAAT
>JAKSRW010000033.1 GCA_024403355.1 Lachnospiraceae bacterium | reverse complement strand
GTCGCTTTCATCTGCGGTAATTGAATTACCGAGGATTCCCGCTTGTTATCCTAAATTTCCATCAGATCCCTGGCATATTTTATCCGGTTATTCCTGTCATAGGTAAAACTAGGGTATCCGTCGAGCCAGCTACTATACTATTGACAAGGCAAAGACGTTTCTCGGGGTCTGCTACAAGCTTAAGCTTAGGATACTCATATTTTTCCAATAAATTTATAAATCTCGTAGGAATTATCACACCCCTGTGTCTTTTCAACCTTAATCACCGCTGTCACATGCTTATGTTTTTCAATCAAAACTCCGTTATCCATTAAATCGGATTAACAATTAATAATAGCCCGATAATAATACCAATCACAAATATAATTATCACTATAATGCCTATTATAGCTCCTTTTGTCATTTCTTCGCCGTCATCATTAATATTATTAACCAGGTTTGAGTTTTCAGTTTCAATGACCTTCAGCCCATTTTCACTGTTTTTCATTTTTTCTGAACTGAGTGTAGACTTATCTTTATTTATCTGAGGCACCGGTACTTTTGAATAGTATTGTGAATACGAATCATTCCTGTCCAAGATTCTTTGATAAAAAGTCCTTACCCACTGCACATCCTGTTCAGAACATCCCGAATCACGCTCATCATGCGCAATCGTATTTCTAATCCAGCGTACATGTTTTAACATTTTATAGTCAGCATCCCAGCATATAACATTAATTCGGTCAACATATGGAACGTATTCCATATGATTAATATACGCCGTCACTCCCTGTTCCGAGCCGAATATTTCCCTGCACATTTTGTCCAGATGCTTATACTCATCAAAGAAAATTCTTTCCAGATCATTCATAATAAAAAAGCTCCTAAACATAAAACATACAAACTTCATATCACATTTTACAAATTTGTTTCATTACCTTTGTCAATAACATTTTTACCCTCCCCAAAAAAATCTCATTTATTTTCCAAAGTGTGATGCAATATATCCTTTAAGTTTTATGATGCGATCCTCCGTATCTACGCCCTGCTCATTCTGAGAAATATCTATCGTTTCTACGACAGACTCATCCTCATTTTTACGCACTACACTAAGAAGAATTTTCGCAAATGATATGCGCAGCTCCATATATAAGTCTTTGTCCCATATCTTCCTTTGAAAGGTGTGCGTCATCTGCAGCTTTCAAAAATGGCATATAAGTATTAGATGACCACTGCGATTTTGTCTGAAGGACAGAAAACATATACGGCTTCTCTGCAGCTTTGCTATTGCTCAGTTTTCCATAGCTACCCTGACGGTATTCGGGATACTTCACATAGTAATATCTCCAAGGATATTCATTACTTGTCTCACATTCTTGAATAAATTCATCTGCTATCTGCTGTAAGAGTTCATTTGTGAATGTTTCACTCTTTTCAAGTAATTTGATAAGCATATCTTTTGTGTTATCAAAACCAGCATTAGCACTCTTGTGAAATAATTCATCCCATACCATCTCTATCAATTGAAACAAAAACCAGCCTTGCCTTCTTCACGCTCCTGTAATGGCTTTTATGTCCTGTCTCTTCACTCAAATAAACGCCGCCATATACAAAGGCAAAGTAATGATACCTTCGTCACTGATTCCAATATTACCGTCTATAAACTTATAAGCATATACAATATCTTTGTTTTTACTCACCAATGACTTTAATGAACCGGCTCTTTCGTTTCCGCTCTTAATTTCAATCGGTACCGGTCGGCCATCTTTTTGAATAATAATATCTATTTCCTTTTTTGTTGTCTCATTTTTGTAGAAATACAGCTTGTAGCCTTTTTTGTAGAGTGCATCAGCTACCGCACATTCATATATACCGCCTTTTGTATTGGCCAGCAGGGTGTTTTCCACAATATGCTGCTTGACAGAAAAATCCTTCATCGCCATAAGTAATGACAAATCTGTTGTGTATGCTCTAAAAAAATCCTCTCTTGAATAGTCATCCAAGTCAAATCTGACATCAGTTACAAGCTTGCACAAATGCACTATATCCGCATGCAACAGCCATTCAATACTGGAGTAATACTTTTGCGCTCTGGCCCCATGCTCAATTTCTTTATACTGAAATTTATGATTTTCTTTATCAAGCAGCTGCCTGGAAAGCGAAAGATAACATTTTTCTGCTTTAACTTTTTCCTCAGCTGTTGCATAATGCGCTATATCATACTGATAACCCTGTAAAAGATTTCTTTGAACCTTATCTACCTCGCTATAATCTTTCGTATCAATATATTTTTGTACCGCCTCGGGCATACCACCTACCGCAATATATTGTCTGTAGTATTTCATCATTTGAGAATTAATTGCTTCCGGTATAGCCGTCTTTGTCTTCAAATACCCACAGAGGCTTTCTATCATTTCTTCATTTATTCCAAGCCCCCAAAGAAATTCCTCAAAGTCAACTCCATACATTTTTAAATAATCGACGTATCCCACCGGATAAGATGATGCCCGCTTATAATCTATACCCAGTAGCGACCCCGATACAATAACATCATATCTGTTATCTATGGCCCAGAATTTTAATGACGTAATAGCCTCCTGACATTCCTGAATCTCATCTAAGAAAATGAGAGTCTTTCCCTCCGATATTTTCTTTTCCGGGAAACGGAACCTCATCGCCATTACCATATTTTCTACAGTCAAATCTCCTGCGAAAATATCCTTTGCCGATGGCATCTGCTTAAAATTAATCTCGACACATTCCTCGTAGTTTTCTTCTGCAAAACGCTCTATTATATATGTCTTTCCGGTCTGCCTTGCACCTTGAACCACCAAACATTTTTTATCCTTATTTGCAATCCAGTTTTTAATATATGCTGTAGCTTTTCTCCTTAACATTAGCTCACCTCTGCCTCTCCATTTATATACAAAAACTTAGTCATTCACATTTTATAATCGCCAAAATGTTGATATAACAACATTTTGGAATGTTAAAATGTTGTTATATCAACATTTTGGAATATTTTAACATAAAACAACTCTGTTTTCAAGTTAGATAATGATATGCCTTTCCATATTAATTTCTATCATACACCCCTCAATACTCCCATTAAGGATTGCTCGCAAACACTGTCCCGAAATACAGGCAAAAAACAGGTCTGAATCCGAAAAGCTTTCCGTAAGCGGCCTTCTGATTTAGACCTGTGCTTTTAGTTAATTAATCTCTATGATTTATTCAAATTTTTTGATTAACTTATATTTACCGAAGGGCATTTCATATTCGGATATTTTTGCAAAAAGATTAAGGTTACCACTGTCATCAAATAAGGACACCTGATTATTTTCTTCCTGCATAATTCCCAGATACAATCCCTTATCTACAGCTTTTGCGGGATATAGTTTAAACATTGGCTCCATATCAGCTTCGGAACGCCATTCAGCTTTATAAATAGCTTCATCTTTGGTAGGCTTCACAAAATCCTTTTTGCCGCTGTCAGATACTGTGTAAAGTTCATATGGAATGTATGCCGTCTTAATTGGATAATACAGATAAAGAACTGATTTTCCGTCCTCGCGAAGATAGATTCCGGGCACAAATCCCCTTGTATCAATTGATTTATTGATTTTGGCTGCAGGCCAGTCCGTAGGAATATAATCCCTTATTCTTTCATCTGTATAATCGGGCCAGACAAGCTTATTAGAACTTCCTGTTTTTTTGTCCGTATTACCGGTTCCGGTATTATCCGAATCATTTTTATTGTCAGCGGTGCTGTCCTTCTTTGCATCATCCGACTTTGAATCATTCGTATTACCGTTATCCGTCTTCTTATCGCTATCTGTCTTCGAACTATTATCCGTCTTCGTTCCGTTATCACTGTTTTTATCAGCTGTACCATTCTTTGTTCCGGAACTAAAGCTTACGCCCTTATCTGTATTTTTCAGATTTTTTACATCTGAATCAGCAACAAAATCCTTTCCCATTGTAGCTACGGCCTGTATATTTTTTCCGTTCTTTGTAGTTACCTTCGCTCCGTTTGAGTTTGGTGTAAGTGTGATGGAAGATGCTGTTCCGGAAACCTCAACACCCTTATGATCGGTCTTGTTTTTATCACTTACAACCGCAACAGAAGCCGGTGAGCCGCTATTTCCCGGAACAAGCTTTGTCTCGCCCTTTCCTGTCACTGACAGTGTAACGGATGAACGTGCATTTCCTACCGAATAGTAATTATCCCTAAGTATAGCAACCGATGCAGCAGACTCTTTTGATACAACTTTAATGGTATCCTTTTCGTTTACACCACTTATGTAAACTAAAAATTGACCATTAGTCTCGTTTGTCAGATTCTCTATATCAACCGTTAATTTACCCGTTACTTTTCCTGTCTTTGAGATTTTCGCGGTCTTTCCGCCTACTGTAACAGTTGACTCTCCGGAAGTAATAACAAGTGCGGTATTCTTCTTCAGTGAATTCTTTTTTGCCGTTTCAAAATTGATATCTGCATATTCAATAACCGGCTTGCTGCTGCTCTTGATTTCAAATTCATTATAAGGAGCTCCTTCGTACTCAATCTTTTTTCCATTGCTGCTTAAATAAATATAGTTTGCTTTTTCCGGATAATTAGGGTCATAAACATGTATTTTCCAATCATAACCCGCGGTTTTATAACTGCCTGTTGCTTTTTCAATTTTATATGCAAGTATTGAATGATTTGACCTTGCAGACTCGTTCTCATATAAAAACCTGCAATTTATTATATAAGGAGTCTGTGGAAGTCTCTTCTTTAAATCAGAAAGTACGGTCTTGTTTACAGATGCACCGGTTTTAAAATGATCGGACTCAAAAAAGCCCAAAGGTGTTCCGTAATCTCCGATATTTCCTAAGAGATAATAATATATAATCAAATTTCTGAGACTGTCATTCGATTTAGGTGCCGAAAGACCATAGGCAGTATTTGCGGAGCCGTAATCCGATATCTTATGAAAACCTGTAAACAGAAGTCCGCTTGATATGGACATTCCCTTACATGCTCCTCTAAATCCTGCTTCCATCATTCCCAGACAATAAGCCCGTTCAGAATCACTGGAAAAGGATTTCGACAAAAGAAGTCGACAATCTTCATCAAGGTAATTAAGAAGCATCTTTTCCCCACTGCTTGTTCTGAACTTATTATCACCGGCCCAGCTGTCAGAGAAAAAAGATGTTATATGGTTATAAAAGGAATATGAATCCTTTTTCATCTCAAATTCTTTTTCAGGCTCCTCATCTGCTTTACCGGTAGAAAGATAAATATGGAAATCCTTTTTTCTGGATTTACCGGCATCAAGACAATTTGCATACAAGCTATATGTATTAGGGTATCGTGAATCGTGCTCGATTTTGAAGGATGAACAATCTATAAACTTACACTCACCTGTGTTGCTACCCTTCACATGAGCTATTTCTCCCTTCCCTCCCGAAAGATTATAGTCGGTGAAGGTGGTTTTTCCGTCAGAAACAACTCTTGTATCATATGTCATATTGACTGTTATTTTTTCTTTCGTAAAAAGCTTATTTTTAACCATATTTTTATACGGAAGAATATCCTTATCTGCGGATATGGAATTGGCCCATTCGTTGTAAGGACTATCGTCTATCGGAGTACGGTTTACCGTTACCGTAGCTGATTTATTTTTTTTATTAATCGCTATTTCGAAACCGATACTATAAGAATACTCTGTTCGTATAGTATATCCTCCAAGTGAGTTCCATCCATAATAAGTTTTTCCATGCAAATAGAGTATATCTGATGAAGCTGCTTTTACTTCGGTCTGCGGCAGAACAGACACCAGCATAACGGCTATCAGAACTATACCGATTATCCGCATAACTACATTTTGTTTCTTTTCTTTCTTCATTATTTTCCTTCCTCCCTCTATAATCCCGGAACAAAATATCCGCCTCAGCATAATAGATTTTTTCATCCTGTACTTATCATAGGATAACTATACCATATTATATCTTATCATACTATAATAATATTCAAGAAATATTTACCAAAGGACATGGAAATTATCGATAATCAAAAAAGGAACCGAAACGAATCCACCCGTTCCGGTTCCTTTTCCTATCAAGGTCAGTTAACCTATTTCTTCCCGTCTCATGATGCCCTGCCTCTGACCGCCGTAATATCCTTTGGCTCTATTCCCCTGAATTCACATTTGTCCCTGTCCTTGAGGATTATAGTGTAACGTTCAAGCTCTACATCGGCCTTCTTGAGCTCCAGGTATCCTCTCATTGCGCTCTCACGGATGATACTTTCGAGGATTCTGCAGCCGTACTGGCTGTTGGCGCTCTTGTGGAGCAGTGCTCTCATTTCGGCTGAAAGACCTACTCTGCATCTTATCGCATAGACTACTTTGTTCAGAATCAAATTAATGATACGATCCACTGACTCATCGGAAAGCTCGTGATAGTTAATGATTGTGGAAAAACGTCCTATCAGCTCGTAGCTGCCGCCTAAATCTATCATATCCTCTCGGTTGATGGATGTGTAATGCTCAGCGCCTCCTTCATTCTCCCTGCCGAAGCCCATGTGCTTCTCCACCACTGCCTTCTTCTGGCGGCAGGAATCAAAAGCACCCATTGCAATAAAAAGGGTATTCTGTGTATTCTTCGGAGTACCGTTTCTGCTGCCGTATACCATTCTTCCTTCGATGAGAGTCAGCAGCTGTGCCTGAACCGCAAGGTTAACATTGGTTCCGTTCGAGCTGTAGCTGGGCACCAGCTTTTTGTCGAACTCATCGAGAAAGGCGATTCCGACGCCTCCGTCTGCCGGCTTTATCGGCTCCACTACACCGTTCGTATCCATTCCCTTGTAGCCCTCCTCCGTGAGGGTAGTCATATCCACCTGGTAGATTACCAGGTCAGGTATCTTCTCTGCAAAATAGTCCCTGACCGCTCTGTAGGTCTCTGTCTTGCCGCAGCCCGAGGGCGCCGCCAGAAGCATGTTGTTATTATGCTTAACTCGGTGGACCATACATTCCAGGTAATTGTAGATGTTCAGTGCTACAAGCTCTGTCTCCTCCTGCCCCATAACCCTGCTCGTAATATTATCGCAGAATTTGTTGAAGGAAGTTACATCCAGCCATTTTCGGATCTTACCGACAATTTCAGGCTCTTTTTCCACCCAAAATACCGAATCGGCTATCTCCCTTTTCCCTGAGTGGCGCTCCCTTTTCTGTTCTTCCCTTCTGTAATCCTCCGAATCATCATAAAGTTCCTTCATGTTTACACTAAAATACTCCTCAAGCTCCTCGTCATCGACATCATCTTCTGCCATAATATCACTAAAACGCTGTCTGTGGGCCTCAATCTTTTCGACTCTACTCTGATATACACTCAGAGGCAAAGGCTCCGCTCCTTCATAGTCCGCAAGCTCTTCCTCGGTCAGAGGCTTTATCGAGTAGCCGTAAATGACGATCCCGTCGTTTTCACGGTCAGATTTAATGTAAAAGGTCATATTATCCGCTTCATCTCCGAAGACACGCTTACAGGTGAATATCAGATACTTGAATCTGCTGTTCATTTCGCTGTAAAATCTGGCCTTTGACATAATCTGAAAGTTCTTCATGTCAATGTGTCTCTCGCAAATAGGTTCCAGGAAATCCACACAATAATCTCCGAGCTTTTTGATTTTCTGAAGCTTTTCGAGCTCATCAATGTACTTTCCTTCCTTCCAGTCTTCAACGTACTCTGCGTGGGCATAAATTTCAATCACATCGTCGTCTTCCTCCGGTTCCCTGTAGACTATCGCCCCGCCGCTTTGATAGTTCAAAGCAACATCCACCTTGTCCAATCGGACCGGAACATCATAGAAAACATACTTCATTCCGCTTTTGGTTCTTCTGTAATTATCTGCCATAAGTTCCTCCTTCTGTGCTTTAAACAATGCTGCTAAAATGTTATAGCACAGAATTTCGATGCAGTAAATTAACCTGTGGTTTAATTTACCGCTTCTTTTAGAAGTATCTTACTTCTTATGGCGCTTTTCGTAGTCCTCCCTGATAGGTGCGCAGCTCGCATAAAGCGCTCCGCTCATTTCTGCCCTGCTTTTAGATTTTCTTACTGCCGATACTGCGTTTGAAAGAACCCTGAAGTTTAATTCGGTTCCCTGCTTATCACACTCATAGTTAATGGCTCTGTCCGCTGAAATACCGAATCTGCCCGCTACCTCGATGGCATCAATATTTGCACCCAGGAAAAGGAATTCCCAGCCCTTCTCCTTTTTCTCCTCAATCATACTCTTCACCCTGTCATAGCTGTAATTACGGCTGGCATTTTCCATTCCGTCCGTAGTGATAATAAAAAGAGTCTTCTCCGGTATGTCCTCTTCCCTTGCATACTTATGGATATTTGAAATATGATTTACCGCCTGACCGATTGCATCTAAAAATGCTGTGCAGCCTCTCACATAATACTGGCTGTCATTCATGGGTTCAACCTTCTTCACCGGGACTCTGTCATAGAGCACCTCCGTTCTGTCATCAAACAAAACAGTGGAGATATATGCCTCACCTTCCTCCCTGCACTGCTTCTGGATCATCGAATTAAAACCTCCGATTGTGTCTGCCTCAAGTCCGCTCATTGAACCGCTTCTGTCTAAAATAAATACCAGCTCTGTTAATCCTTTTTTCATAATTGTCACCGTTTCCTTTCCTGCTGTAACGCAAACTGTTTTTCTTTGATGAGCCCATTATAGCAAAGTCATTTTCAAAAACGGTCGCCGCAAAAGCGACTCTGAAAAGTTTTTAAATTATACAGAAAGAATAAGGGATGCCAATTTACAAAAAAGGTGTTATAATATGACGCAAGAGACAAAGGCTCAAAATTGCTCATCAAGCCTGCTTGTAAGAGCTATGTAATTACCATAGAACATAACAGAAAGGATGCCCGTATGAATACTGTTTTAAAACGCACGCTGACCGTGATTATTGCCTGTGCGCTGGTTATTTGCGCATTTCCCGTTCTTAATCTGAAAGCGGCCTCCAAACCGGCCTCACCCGTCATAAAGCTCGGAAAAAGCTCATCGGCAGATACCGTAAAGCTCTCCGTCACAAAAACCTCCGGTGCCGAAGGCTACTATATTTATATGAAGGGGTCTTTTGACAGCAAATATAAAAAAGTTAAAAGCCTGAAAAAGGATGGGACGGCCGCACGCTCCGTAAGCATCAAAAATCTTGATTCCGACCTCTACAGCTTCAAGGTTAAGGCTTATGCCAACATAAACGGCAAAAAGGTATATTCCGCCTACAGCAATGAGGTCACTGTCAGAATCACAAGCATTCCCAAGCTTATCGATATTAAAATTCCCAAAAACGGCTTCCGCTACGAAGGAAAAACTTATCCTAAGAAATCAAATAAGGGAAGCTTTGACATTTCGGTGGACGAGAGTCTGAAGGATGCTTTTTTGCGTCTCGAATTTGTGGATATGAGCGGCAATGCCCGTCCCCGAGATATCGACAGCAAGCTTATAATCAACAGTGAAAAGCTTACCTTTTATTTTACCGCTGAGGCAAGTTCGGACCTTGCGATAATGGCCTACGCAAACGAATCGGATGCGGATAATCAGGTTAATCCCATTGCATGCTCCGATATAATAAATGTTGAATACCGTAAAAACGGCTATTCTTCCGGCAACGGAGCTTCTGCAGACCCTAATTTTACTGCTCCGACCGATAATGGCTTCGACCCGAATTTCACCGAGCCGACAGATGACGGCACTGACCCCAACTACACCGAGCCCGAAGAGCCCAAGTATGCCGATATCACCTTT
Organism: Lachnospiraceae bacterium; assembly: GCA_024403355.1. GTDB lineage: Bacteria > Bacillota > Clostridia > Lachnospirales > Lachnospiraceae > RUG11977. The sequence continues at coordinate 19,072 of JAKSRW010000033.1, read as the reverse complement.
AAAAACGGCAAGGCCTACTTTGGTGTGTTCCCTCAGAAGAAGGTCAGTGACAGTGCTCTGATTGCCGAGCTGAATAAGCTTCAGCAGAAGAACCCCGGTTCACATCCGCAGGAATATAACGGCAAAATTTACCAGCTGGCAACTGTTCGCCACGTAGATTCATGGTATGAATCATCTGCCGTAGAATGGCTGATTCTCGAGGGTTCAGCTAAAAGTGAAAGCGTAACACTTATGGCAAATACCTGCCTGCTCTGCACAGGCTTTACAGACTATCCCGGTTTTTCCGCAGCCTCAGAATGGAAGGACAGCTTCCTGCGCAGCCATCTGAATGTCTACGGCAAAAAATTCGACGGCAGCATCTGGTCCTTCGACATTCACGGAGTCCTCTTTGGAAATCAGCGTGAACGTGTACTTCTTGACCAGAAATACGGCAAATGCGTGGATAAAATCATGCTTCCCACCAAGGCTCAGATTGAGAAGCTTTCTGCAAGTGAGCGCTGTATAAAGGCCAGTGAAATGGCCACCATCGCCGGCGAGTACGGTTACTGGCTAATGGATTCCGCGGGTTCAGGCAAACAGTATGTTGTAAATACCTCCGGTAAAATCACCAGCGCCGAGACCTGGAAGCAGGAATACGGCGTGGTACCGGTCATTAAGGTCAGCTTAAAAAACTGCAACATTAAGGAAAAATAAATATCATGAATATCAAAAGCATCATTAATGTTTCTATTATCGCAATTATTTCAATAGTTTTTCTCGTGCTCGGTATCTGCGGAGGCTTTAATCTCACAGAGCTCCAAAAGGATGCCCTAACCACTGTAGCTGTCGTTGCTGCGATTGCGGCAGCGTACTGCTTCATCGTAGGAGAGATTTCCCGCAATAACTCACAGATGGACAAGCTCTGGAGTATTTTACCTGCTGTATATCTTTGGATAATCGCTGTAAAGGGTGACATGGAGCTCCGTCTTATAATGATGGCGGTAATTGCAACTCTCTGGGGCATCAGACTTACCTACAATTTCGGCCGTAAGGGTGCCTATTCCATCAAGTTTTGGGCAGGTGAAGAGGACTATCGCTGGATTCTCCTTCGTAAGCACAAGCTCTTTAGGTCACGTATTGTATGGGCTGTTTTTGACCTGTTTTTTATCTCCTTCTATCAGAATTTCGTTGTGCTCGCAATCACTCTTCCCGCAATAGCGGTTATGGGTTCTGATAAGCCCTTTGGAATCTGGGATCTGATTGCCTTCGTTCTGGCTATCGCATTTCTCCTTTTGGAGCTGATAGCGGATGAGCAGCAGTGGAAATTCCATCAGGAGAAAAAGAGACTTCTCGCAGAAGGCAGGACTCTTGCAGAGCTTCCCATGCCCTACCGCAGAGGCTTTAATACCACAGGACTCTGGGCCTGCTCACGTCATCCCAATTATCTCGGCGAGCAGTCCATCTGGATTTCACTTTATATCTTTACCATAGGCGCAGGTGCAGCAGGCATAGGAATTTTCAACTGGTCTATCGCAGGCTCTATGCTTCTTGTGCTTTTATTTCTCGGAAGTTCCACCCTCGCAGAGGGCATTTCCGGTTCAAAATACAGTGAATATAAGACCTACTGCAATAGCGTCCCCCGCTACCTGCCTCTCCCCTGGAGAAAATACAATTAATCATCAAACTCGTGACCTCTTCGCAAGTCACTTGTTATAAAATCGCTGCTATTATATATTTATTAAGAAGGATCAAAAATTATGAAAACACAATTTAACCAAAAGAAGCGCTTAATGAAGCTTCTTTGCATCATGCTCTGTATTGCATTAATGCTTCCCGGCTGCAGTTCGAAGGATTCCGCCGATATGGAAAGTCAGAGCACAGTTTCTACAGAAAATGTCGGCAAAAGCGACGATTCAGCAAAAGACAATGCTGATAGCAGTTTCTCTGATGCGGCGGACAAAACAGCTTCTTCCGCTGATGGCAGTTCAGACGTAAATACAGCTGCCAACGGCGATTCAGCCGGCAGCTCAGACGAAAGCCCATCGCCTGCCGATAACACCGCATCCGATGATATGTCTGCTGGAGGCAGCAATGTCGGCGACGAAACAGGCAGTATTTCTGATGATGCTTCATCCGCTCCCGCCGAGCCCGAAGGTCCTTCACTCGGAGAGATTGATTCGGTTACCGAAACCGGACTGGCTTTTGAAAATGTATATATTCAGAAGCATCTTGATTTCATTGAATCAAAGGATTATAAAAAGCTTCTTGAAAATCCCGGCGGCAAAGCATCCTCCATGTCGCGCGAATACAGAGCGGATCATCTTGACAAAATAAACTTCTTCTGGAAGAGCCTGTCATCCGTATCACTTTTTATCGGCGGACTTGAATATGATGTTAAAAATGAGTACCAGATTCTCGTAGGTTCTCTTATGCAAAGCTCCGCAGCCCGTGAAGCCTTCAACGACAGCTGCGAGCAGGGCTATCTGCTTTCCGCAGAAGAAATGCTGGGCGGTATTTCACAGCTTTTAAAGAACACCGAATACGTAACCTACTTTGCAAAGCCCGACAATCTCGAGGATATCGATAAGCTGGTAAGGGATGTCGATGAGCTGGCAAATGACCTTGGTGCATTAAAGATAGCAGGCAATATGGACCTCAAGGCTGCCAAGGCAAAGCTTCCCGAATACGAGAAGGTATACGGCGAAAAGTGGACTGCATTAAAGGAAAAGCTCGGCCTCGTCTTCGACGAAAAGGACAGCCGTTTCCTTAAGGGTCTTCTCGGAGGTCTTGAATATGCAGAGGGCATCGAAACAGCTTTCTCCAATTCATTTTCAGAGGTTATGGATCAGTACCTCATTCTCTCCAGCTGCAGAAGGGCAACAGAAGAATACCTCAGCACCTGGACCGGAATTTCGGCCGCACTTAAGTCCCGAGGCGATTCAGAGGCCACAAAGCTTGCCGAGGCAATCGATGATTATATCATTCAAATTGAAGGCTCAAAAACAGACCTTGATGCCCAGCTTATCAAAAAGGCAGGACAGGCAGCTATGACAAATACCGCTAAATGGGGCCTCAGTCTCGTAAACGATGAGCTTGATAACATTCTTGATACAGTACCCATTCTCAAGGGTATCCGTCTTGGTTTATCCGGCGGTGTGAAAATTTCAAATTTTGTCACAAACCTTGATGACAGCGGCTATTACGGAAAAATGATTATGGGCGGCGGACTCATTGCGGATGCATCATTTGCGGTAATGCGTGAGGCTGAGGACCGTCTTAACAGCAATAAAAGCTACAGCAATGCCATCCTCTTCGACGAAGCCTTTAACATTTATAAAAATGTACTTATGGCCACCGATGACTACGGCATCGAATATTGTCAGTCCATTGCGACCGCACCTATCGGCCATTTGCTGAAATACAGCGTAGATGATGAAATCGTTGGTGCAGACCTTTTAACAATCGACAAGCTTGAACTGTCCAGGATTTTCTGCCACTACGGCTCCGAGGTTAAAAACAACGGACGTCCCGTAGTCGGACTTGATTCAGATGTTTATTATATCTCCTACAATGATAAGTCCTTTGAGAAAACCGGCGTTTTAGGTAATTTTTCTACAGATTATAATACCTATAACAAGCTCAGCAAGCTCACAGGACAGGAAAATACAGCCCTTACGATGGCCAATATAAACAGTAATATCTTTATTTGGAACGGAAATATTCTCACATCACATAATTACAACGGCTGGTACTCCTTCGCATTTAACGGCGATCCGACAGAAAAGCCCGTAATTAAGGGTACAGCCGCAATATTGGGTGCCTCTGATTCGCCCTGTATGCTGGTTTACGCGGACCATGACAGCTACCAGCTTCATGTGATGAACGCAGATATGGAAATTCTCGACCTGGGTTCAAGTGATTATGTAAGTCTTTTGGGCTTCCACGGTGATTCGGCATATTTTGCAAAAACCGATTCCTCGACAATCAGCTTCTATCGTTTAGCGACTGACGCAGAGGATTTAGCTTTTATCGGTTCTATTACGGTCGAGGTTGATTTTGGTATGAGCGGTGCTTATATCGGAAGCGTACTTTTCGAGGAGGACGGTATTTATCTTACAGCCGGCTCGATGGGGGGAACAGGCTATTTCTACTCTAACGGAGGCCTTTTCAGAGTCGATTACGAGGAGGGCGTTGATACACTTATTGCATCCTGCGATCAGTACACCCTCAGCTTTGTTTCTCTTTACCTGAAGCGCGATGAGGACGGCAACCGTTCCATTTACTTCGGCAGCGGTGTTGATTATTCAAATGTCGGTGCAGGCAGTCCTTCCACCCGTCAGGGAGTTTACTGCTATGACCTTCAGACCGGAGATATCAGCTCTGTCAGCGACTTTACTCTCTGTGAGAAAAACTGCGCCTTTATGACCGACACCGCCATCATGGCTTATGTTGACGACAGCGGTGTTCCCCGCCAGATTATGACCAAAAAACGAGCAAACAACCTCGGCTATAAGAATCTGGGTTCAGCAAGCTCCGACCCTTATTCAGTCGCAGTTTCACTTGATGTTATTGACGATTATGCGTACCTTTACCTGCGTTCAATGAAGCTTGATGACAGTGCAAGCTTTGGCTGGCGTCAGGGCTATAAACTAATCAAATCAGGCTTATATCGTGTCAATATTGTGAACTCTGAAGAAAAGGTCTTTACAATCAATGAATATTAAGCTATAATAAGCACCCATACGGAAATAAGGAATAATTCTCATTTTCGTTGGAAGCAGTTTTATTGGGCCCGGCCCAAATGTTTTACAAGAAAGGAATAAAAAAATATGAAAAAGAAAATCGCAACACTGCTTATAGTATTAACAATGGCTTTTGCCGTAGCAGGCTGTTCAAAGAAGGCTGAGGATACTGCAGCTCCTACTTCTGCACCCGTTACCACAGAAGCTCCCGCTACTACCGAAGCACCTGCAGCTACAGAGGCTCCTGCTACTACAGATGCCCCCGAAGTTACAGAAACTCCCGAAGTTACTCCTGATGAGACTCCCGTTGAGACTCCCGTTGACGCTCCCGAGACAGACGGCGCAGAGTCAGGTGCAGTTTCAGTTCTTACAGCTGCATGGACCGCTCTTCCCGAGGATTATATGTTCCCCGCATACGGCGGAAGCATTGAGATTGCTGTTATGGACGCTCCCGGCGTTGTAACACTTGATGATGAGAACACCATGACAAATACTCTTCTCATCCCCGCAGACCTTCAGGCATCAGTTTCTGAGGCTGCTTCATTAGTTCATATGATGAACGCAAATACCTTCACAGGCGCTGCAATCAAGGTTAATGATACTGCAACTGCTGCAGCTGCAATTAAGGATTCATTCCTTTCAGCACAGTTTGTATGCGGTATTCCCGATAAGATTGCTATCGCTTCAGTCGGTGATTATGTAGTATATTCATTCGGTGCTGCTGATGTAGTAGATGTATTTATGACAGAGGTTGCCGGCATTGACGGTGCTTCATTATTATTCGATGCAAACTACGAGGTTAATTTTGATTTTTAATTTGTAAAAACAAAGGAGAAAAATGCTATTTTCAAGTCTGAGTTTCTTGTACTATTTTCTCCCTATAGTTCTCATCCTGTATATAGTATCACCTAAAAAGCTTAAAAATTTAGTGATACTTCTCAGCAGTCTTGTGTTCTATGCATGGGGAGAGCCTAAGTATGTGATACTTATGATAATCAGCATTCTTCTGGGCTACATTTTCGGGCTTCTCATTGAGAAGCTCGAAAAGGGTAAACTCCGGAAATTCGTGCTAATCCTGTCAATAGTATCCGGCTTGGGCATGCTTGGTTATTTCAAGTATGCCGATTTTTTTATCGACAACTTCAATAAAGTCACCGGCCTGGATGTTGCTTTTCTAAATGTGGCACTTCCCATCGGTATCAGCTTCTACACCTTCCAGATGTTAAGCTATGAGCTCGATGTATGGCGCGGCGATGTAAAGGCTCAAAGAAATCTTATCAATCTGGCCGCATATATTTCAATGTTCCCTCAGCTTATCGCAGGTCCTATCGTAAGATATAAGGACGTAGCCGAGCAGCTGGAACAGAGAACTCATACTCTCGAAAAAACAGCCTACGGTATCAGACGTTTTGCAATCGGTATGGGAAAGAAGATTCTTCTTGCCAACACCCTCGGTGAAATTGCAAAGCTCTTCAAGGCTTCAAACGAGCAGACGGTTCTCTTTGCATGGATTTATGCAATTGCTACAACACTTCAGATTTACTTCGATTTCTCAGGCTACAGTGATATGGCCATCGGTCTCGGAAGCATTATGGGCTTCAAATTCCCGGAGAACTTCAATTACCCTCTTACTTCGAAGAGCGTTACAGAGTTCTGGAGAAGATGGCATATGACGCTCGGCGGATGGTTCAGGGACTATCTCTACATTCCGCTCGGCGGCAACAGAGTAAGCGCATTAAGATGGATTTTCAATATTCTGGTTGTTTGGATGGCTACCGGCTTCTGGCACGGTGCCAGCTGGAATTTCGTACTATGGGGACTTTACTTCGCAATCCTTCTGGTTGTGGAAAAGAAGTTCATAGGCAAGTTCCTCGCCAAGAGCAAGGTATTAAATCATGTATATCTTACACTGCTTATCCTCATCAGCTTTGTTATTTTTGACAATGTTGATATGAGCCAGGGCTGGCAGAGTGTACTCACAATGTTCGGTCTCGGCGGAAGTTCATTTGCATCTACTGAGAGCATCTTCTATCTCAAGGACTACATTATCATTATCTTAATCGGTATTGTGGGCGCCACAAGCATCCCTAAGCTCCTTGTGCAGAAGCTTGCAGCAAACGAAACAGGCCGTAAGGTTCTTTCGATTCTTGAGCCTCTTTTCATTGCAGCTCTCTTTATTGTTTGTACATCGTATCTGGTTAACGGATCGTTCAATCCGTTCCTGTACTTTAGATTTTAACGGAAAGGCAGGCGACAAATATGAACGAGAAAACCAAAAACCTGGTAATAGTTGTTATTACCGCTGTCATTGTTTTCGGTCTGTCTATATGGTGCTTTGCCAAACCGGCAGATGAAATGTCGCTCAGCGAGCGAAGACAGCTTAAACAGTTACCCGAGCTCAGCGTTGATACATTACTCGGTCTGAACGGCAAAACGACCTTTATGGACGGCTTTGAGAAGTATGCCGCAGACCAGTTCCCGATGAGAGAAAGCTTCCGTGCAATCAATTCGGTTACATCGCTTTATATGCTCGGCAAGAATGAAATCAACAATCTGTTCACTACGGGCGGCTATATTGCCAAGCTTGAGCATGAGATTCATCAGGATTCGGTAGACTGGTCACTGAACCGTCTCGATTTTATCAGACAGACGTATCTGGCCGGTAAGGATAATGTCTACCTTGCAATTATTCCCGACAAGAATTATTACATCGCTCAGCAGTCCGGCTACCCTTACATTGATTTTGAGAAGTTTTCACAGCTTTTCAAGGACGGTACCGGCAGCTTTGCAAAGTATATCGACCTCACGGGACAGCTCAGCTTAAGCAATTACTACTTCACAGATACTCACTGGAAGCAGGAAACCCTCATCCCCACAGCAAAGTATATTTCTGAGGCGATGGGAAACAGCTATAATTTCACATTCACCGAAAATGCTCTTGATACAGAATTTGAAGGCGTTTATTACGGGCAGCTTGCTGTTCCGCTCGAAAAGGACAAAATCAAATATCTCACAGGCAGCTATATCGATTCTCTTTCCGTAAAGTGCTTTGATACCGGTAAGGGCGTTGATATCGGTGTTTACAACAATGAAAAAATCGACGGCGACGACAAATACGAGTATTTCCTTTCAGGCTCCAAGGCCCTGATTACTATCGAGAATCCCAATGCCGCTACAGACAAGGAACTGGTTATCTTCAGAGATTCCTTCACCAGCAGCATGGCTCCCCTTTTAGCAGGAAATTACAAGAAGACTACTCTTGTTGATATCCGCTATATGAACCCCGGAATGCTCAAAATGTTCGTAAAGTTTGATAATGCCGATGTGCTCTTCCTTTACAGCGCCCAGGTATTAAACAACAGCGTCGGCCAGTTCATTAACTAACTACTAACTAAAAAAGTCGCATTGCGGTACGCCACGATGCGACTTTTTAAATTCCGGAAAAATTAAAGGAGCATAATACCTGATTCCTTGCAGGCAGCAGTAACATCATCAGGCCAGATAGAACACTGAACCTCACCGATGTGCGCCTTTCTAAGGAAGTACATGCAGATACGTGACTGACCGATACCACCACCGATTGTCAGAGGCAGCTTACCTGCAATAAGATCCTTCTGGAAATCAAGCTCTGCACGCTCGGGACAGCCGGCCTTTGCAAGCTGCTCAACAAGCGACTTCTCGTCAACACGGATACCCATTGAAGAAAGCTCAAGTGAAATATCAAGTACAGGATAGTAAACAATGATATCTCCGTTAAGAGCCCAGTCATCGTAATCGGGAGCACGACCGTCATGAGGCTCGCCCGAAGCAAGCTTATCACCGATCTGCATAAGACATACAGCGCCCTTCTCCTTTGCGATAAGGTACTCTCTTTCCTTTGCATTCTTGCCGGGATACATATCCTCAAGCTCCTGAGTTGTGATGAAGGAAATATCCTTGGGAAGCCAGAGATCGATATAATCGTACTGGATAGCTATGTACTGCTCTGTCTTTCTCAGGCACTTGTAAATAGTTCTTACAACCTCCTGGAAATACTCTCTGTTTCTGTCCTCTCTGCGGATAATCTTCTCCCAATCCCACTGGTCTACATATATTGAATGAATATTGTCTGTGGCCTCGTCACGGCGGATGGCATTCATATCGGTGTAAAGACCCTCACCGTACTCAAAGCCATACTTTCCGAGTGCGTAACGCTTCCACTTCGCAAGTGAATGTACAATCTCAACCTCTGCGTCGTTCTGCTCAAGAATACCGAACTTTACGGGACGCTCAACACCGTTCAGGTTATCATTAAGGCCTGTAGAACCCTTTACAAAAAGAGGGGCTGAAACACGGCTAAGGTTCATTCTTTTTGAAATAAGCTCCTGGAAAAAATCCTTAACCTGCTTGATAGCAACCTGTGTATCATGCAGATTCAGCTCAGATTTATAGTTCTGGGGAACAATCAAATTTTTCATTACTATACCTCACTTTCATACACTAACTTAATAAAAGATAACACAAAGCGAGATATTTGTAAATAATACATTTCATAACATTATAAAGTTATCCGAAATAGATATTTACCTGGCCCATGCCATTTTGAATAACCGCATCAACTATAGGAGCAGAAGGGTCATTACTTGGTACTCCGTGAACATTTATTGAGCCAAAACCGTTGTCCTGCTTCATTCTGAAAGCAAAGAAGGGAGGTATATAAACATCCACACGGCCAAATCCGTTTTCAATTCTAAGCTTCGAGAGCTGCTCGGCAGAACGGATATTGTCATAATATACCACACATGTGCCAAAGCCGTTGCTCACCTTAACTTCTCTAAGAGCCTGTGAATTGAGATAACGGGTATGTGTGCTGAAACCGTTGTCAATCTTGATATACTCGCCGTCATCCACCGGTCTGTATGAAGCATTTTCCACATAATCGTTTCTGTACTGTTCGCCTTCGATATAACCATTATTTCGCTCAAGAGCACGATTCCCAAATCCGCCGGGAGCACCTGCCGCCCCCGGATTTCCTCCATAGCCTGCAGCTCCGCCGTTTCCGCCTGCACCACCGTTTCCGCCATAGCCTGATGTTCCGCTGTTTCCGCCTGCACCTTTATAGGCATCGTAATTCTGATTTTCGTAAATATACTGATTCTTCTTGTAATCCACATTTTTCTTTTTGCCAAAGAGTGCGGTCATTCCGACCGAGAAAAGAGCCGCTACACCGACCACTCCCAGTATGCTGAAGGAACTGTTCACCAGCCCCGGGATAATTCCCATAAAAAATGCTCCAAAATGACCGAATACATAGTTTAAAAGAATGGCTGCAGGAATAAAAATCATAAAAAAGTTACGTTTCCTGATACCCTTGACAATAAAGCCCGTACCCACAAGCGTAAGCACAATTAATCCGATCGGAAGCGCCGCAATAATGTTCAGACCCTTAAGCACGATAAGTGCTGCCAAAACAATAAGCCCGATTCCCAAAAGAGTTCTTCTTGTTTTCATTTGTTCAACCTCTTTTCTTCAAGTCGTCCCATAAGATTTTTAAGATAGCTTCTTGATGCGTATGCACGTTTAATTGTCCCGGAAAACTCGATTTCACTGGGGCCTGTTATATTTTTGTGCACCGACCTGATATTTGATACATTTGCAATTGCAGACTTTGATATTCGTACAAAAGTGCCCGGAAGCACCTCCTCCAGCTCGTAGAGACGCTGTCGCATACTGTAAATATCATCCACGGTATGAACCGCCACATAGAGCCCCGTGGTCTCCATAAAGAGGACCTCATCAGGACTGAGATAGCAGGTTCGCTCACCCTTTGTCACCTCGAGCTTCAGCTTCGAGGCAATAATCTCCGACAGCTGCTTTTGAAGAAGCATCACCTCATCCGTCAATCCTCTGCAACGGATAATGACTTCTTCCTCAGATATACTGTCATCCATATCTATCCGTATTTTCATTATCTAAATGCCTTTCATCTCATTTATCATGCTGTCATAATACACACAAGCGCTTATTTTGTAAATACTTTTGCGGCAAGAGGTAATTTTTCATTGCTAAGGGGTAAAAAAACTGCATTATGGCTATCCACAATGCAGTTTTGGGGTCATTTATTATTTGTAAAGTGTACTTGCCATCTCACCTATCTGTGTTGCAAGTGCTCTGAGCTCTTCAATCGTAGCATTGATTTCCTCAATACCTGCACTCTGAGTCATGATGCTGTCATCGATTTCATCAATCTTCCTGAGTACACCCTTAACAGACCTGTTAATGTTTGTAAGAAGACCGGAAATCTGTTCCGTAGTCTCCTTTGTACTTGTGGAAAGCTTCTGAACCTCGCTGGCTACCACCGCAAAGCCACGGCCTGCATCACCCGCTCTGGCTGCCTCAATGCTGGCATTAAGTGCAAGAAGATTTGTCTGCGATACGATTCTCTCGATGCCCTTCAGAATAAGCATCGAAGAGTCAACCGATTCACCGATTCCCTTTGCGGAAGCTGCGATCTCGGTCTGACGTCTGGCAATTTCCTGCATCTCCTCGGCTGAGGTCTCAACTGTTGTTGAAATGGAAGAAATACCCTCCTCAAGATTTGAAATGTTCGGTACCATTTCCTTCTCAAAGCGTTCCTTCTTTTCAACACTCTCTGTAATATCAAGAATGACACCTACTATCATCTTCGACATATTTTCTGCCTTAAATGATGTTATCAGGCTTCGAAGCCAGATGAATGCGCCATGCTTATTACGTATTCTGTAGGTCTGCTCCACAGGCTCATCCGATGCTCCGGAAAGCTGCAGTGCAAGTGACTCGGCTACTGCATCCGCATCATCCGGATGGATTCTTACAATCCAGCTGCCAAGCACATCCGGGAAGTCCTCGCCGTTATCGAAGCCCAGCATACGCTTAAACTGACTGCTGTATATTACCGGAGTCTTGGGATCGTTTATATCCGCATCACGAAGGTCAATACACATTGTACCCTCGATCATCATATCATTAATAACGTCCTGACGCTTACCGGCCATATCCAGAGAATTGGAAAGATTTCTATTTTCATCGATATCGGTCAGTGTGCCCATACCGACCTTGGCAGTTCCGTTATCTCTTCTGAGGAATTCAAGTTTGAGATTGTACCACTTATATTTACGTCCGACAAGAAGACGAACATCAACGCTGAACTTTGTTTTGCCTGTTGTATCCGCAACGACACTGCTTAAGCTCACCTGAACACGCTCAAGATCGTTAGGGTGGATAATGGCGTTAAGTGCGCTCATATCATCTGCAAATGAATCCTTTGTGGTCTTTATCATATGGCAGAATTCATCCGAGAATTCACACTTTACCATATCGCCCTGCTCGTTATATTCAACAATCCAGAGACCCGCATGCACCATGCTGTTAATGAGCGAAAGCTCCTTCTTAAGGTCCTGAATTTCAAGATTTTTCTGGTTAATTTCCGAACGAAGCCCCTTAAGGAAATTATTGTCTGCGGCTGAATCATTGCCGGCCACAGGCTCTGCACTGTCAGCTGCGGCAGATGAAGCTTCTCCCTGATTTGAAAACAGACCGCCTTCTTCCCCACGCTTATCCTTATCAACAATCTCCTCATCGGAATCACTATATAATGACATTTCGAATACCTCCCCACAATACAATATTCTTCATTTATGATAACATAAATTATATAAAAAATCTACCGAATTTTATCATGTAAGTATTCTCGCAAGAGCAATCAGAACCGGCATTGTGATAATCGACAGAATAGTCGTAAGTGAAATCATTCCGACCGAAACCTGCGTATCTCTGCCGTATTTCATGGCCAGCATACCGCTAAGGGCCGCAGTAGGCGCAGAGCATGCAATAATGCAGGCTACCGCAACATCACTCTCCGCATTCAGTATAAAACAGAAGCCAAGAGCCATAAGCGGGGATACGATAAGCCTTAAAAGTGCGCCCAAATATACCCAGGCATTTGAAAATGTGGCTTTCAGATCGGTATTTGCCAGATAATAGCCGATTATCAGCATCGGAACAGGTGTATTAAGTGCCGAAAAATATGAAAGCGGCGACACTACTATCTCGGGAAGCTTTATCTGTGTCAGGAATAAAACAAGTCCTATGGCGATACCTATGATAGGAGGATTAAAGATGATTTTTTTAAGCTTTGCCTTTTCTTTTACCGGGCTTAAAAGCTTTACTCCGTAGGTCCATACGTAGCAGTGGAAGATTCCGATGAAGGCTGCCCCGTAGAATACGCCTATATCGCCCAGAATGGCCCTCTGAAGCGGCAAAGCCATATATCCCGCATTAGGGAAGGCTGAGGCAAATCTGAGCACAGGATTTCGGTCCTCGTTCTTATCATGAATCACAAGCTTAGCCATCACACAGTTCAGGCCAAATATTATAAAAGCCAGCAGAAATGACAGTCCAAGCTGGGCCAGCAGCTCCGATTTGAATTCACGCTGAAAGGATACAATAAGGTTTGACGGGGTTACAAGATATACTACTATATCAATTAGACCCGAAACACGTTCCTTGTTAAGCACCTTTGCTTTTGTAAGCACAAAGCCTACAGCGATTATAATAAACAGAATAATAACCTGTGTCGCAACTGAGATAATATTAGTCAGCATCTTTTTTTCCCTTCAAGAAAGTGCCTGACCATAAATGATCAGGCACCCCATAAATTACTTTTTATTCGCTTACCGTCATCTTAAGAGACTTGGAAACCTTAATCTTAATCTCCTTAACGGTTGCATCCTCCTGTGACCAGGGACGGGCGAAAACTGCCTTAATTACTGCAGTTCCTGCCTTAAGCGGATTGATTACCGTTACATATTTCATAGGACCGCCCGCAAGAGGAAGATTTATATCATAGTCTGAATAGCTGTGCTGGTCGGCAATCTCGATACAGTCACCTGATACAAGCTCTACAGTCCATTCATAGCCTGTTCCCGCACTGTAAGGAAGAATAAGCTCATATGATGAAGTCGGTGCAAAGAGTCCTTCTGCTGACTTCTTTATATATTTAGCATATGTATCTGCATCAACAGCACAGAAAAGCATTCCTACCGCATGAGGTGTAAGTCCGGCTGACTCATCAAGCCATACATTGATGCCGGTATCTGAGAATCCGATACTCTGGCTTGTAATAGCTGCGATAACATCTGCCTTGGTCACATACTCATCAAATACAGGCTCTGCGGCATTCTTGAAATAATCATAAACGTAGCTGCCTACAGCCTTTGTAAACTTCTTTGAGCTTGTAAAAAGGTCTGCAATCTTAACCTGCTTTCCTGTTGTGAGGTCGATATTAAGAATTACGTTCTCATTAATAGGATAGGGGCTGTTTTCAACTTCCACGCAGCCTAAGCAGAATAATGATATGATATTTCCGTAACGACCGGGTAAAACAGTCTCAAAAACATAAGACGCATTAATCATATCATTACCGTCATAATCATAATAAGAACCGCTGTACTTCTTTGCAATTGTTGAAGTGGCATACTTCTTAATTACTTTATTAGCGGCTGTAGTTGCCTTCTTGTCACCCTCTATTGTAATAACAGGATATGAAATACTGTAATTGATTGTATTTGTACCTGTTGTTATGGTCTTCTTAAATTCTTTTGATTTACTGATGGAATACTTTCTGTAAATATCCAAAGTGTTGTTTGCTGATGCAGCCTTAACCTCTGTCACTGAAACAAATGTGCTGATAACCAGTGCCAAAACGAGGCAAAGACTTAAAAGTCCTGCACGTTTCTTCATATTCATTCTCCTTTTTATATTTTCCGATAAAATAAAACATAAAGGTTGCAGTACAAAGCAAAGCCTGCACTGCAACCATAAAAGTTCAAACTAATCAAACACCCTTCTCAAGAGCGAGTGTTCTTGTAGTAAGGTCACAAACCTCAGCAGGTCCGTAGTACTGAATAGCACCGGGATATGTGAAGCATGTCTCAACAGACCACTCTTCTCTGTGAGCCTCAAAGTACTTGAAAGGAGCACCGTCAAGCTCTACAAGAGCCTTTCTGATAACGGGCTTGTCTTCACCGTTACGTCTCTCCATGTTCATCATCTTTGTGATGGGCATACCGCCTGCAACCCACTCCTCAGCAGGCTTAGAGATGTTAGAAACCTTTGAAAGGTATCCTGTGTAGCCGTACTGGATAAGCATGAATGCATTGTAACCAAGTGAGTAGCAGTAATCTGCATCGAAGTTTGAAGGGAATGCACATCTTCCTTCGTAACCGAAGAAGTGATGCTGTGCACCGAACTTACCCTTGTAGGTTCCTGCTGCCTTACGCTTAGCAAGCTCAGCCTTAACCATCTCTGAGAAAAGCTTCTCTGACTCGATGAGTGATACCTGTACGTTACCGTGAGGATCTCTCTCAAGGAAGAGCTGCTGCTGAATACCCTGAGGAAGGATATCAAATACTGCAAATGACTCAGCTGTAAGGCCGGCCTTGATGAAGTTGTACTTTGATGTCCAGTCGGGAAGTGCATTGAACTTAGCTGTAGCCTCGCCTGCAAGGAGCTCGTTAATCTCAGCGATAAGCTTTGAGAACTCGGGAACGAACTCTACGATACCCTCGGGGATGATAGCAACACCGAAGTTCTTGCCTGCATTGCCACGCTTCTCAACAGCGTCAGCGATGTAGCTAGTGATCTGTGCAAGAGTCATCTTCTTTGCTGCAACTTCCTCACCGATAAGACAGATGTTGGGCTGTGTCTCAAGAGCACACTCAAGTGCTACGTGAGAAGCTGAACGACCCATAACCTTGATGAAATGCCAGTACTTCTTAGCTGAGTTAGCATCTCTCTCGATGTTACCGATGAGCTCTGAATATGTCTTTGTAGCTGTATCGAAACCGAAAGAAGCTTCGATATCTTCATTCTTAAGGTCACCGTCGATAGTCTTAGGACAACCGATTACCTGGATACCTGTGTTCTTAGCTGCCATGTACTCAGCAAGAGTAGCAGCGTTTGTATTAGAGTCGTCACCACCGATGATAACAACTGCTGTAAGGCCGTTCTTCTTTGCATTCTCTGCAACTGTAGCGAACTGCTCCTTTGTCTCAAGCTTTGTTCTGCCTGAACCGATGATATCGAAACCACCTGTATTTCTGTATGCATCGATGAATGCATCATCAAACTCTACATAATCATTCTTAAGAAGACCATCGGGGCCGCCCTTGAAGCCTAAAAGAACGTTGTCCTTGTTTGTAGCCTTAAGTGCATCATAAAGACCACTGATAACGTTGTGTCCTCCGGGTGCCTGTCCGCCTGAAAGGATAACACCTACAACCTGCTTCTTAGCAGCTGATGTGTTTGCGCCCTTCTGGAATGTGATCTCAGGCTTTCCGTATGTGTTGGGGAAAAGAGCCTTGATCTTCTCCTGGTCTGCAACGCTTGCTGTAGCAGCGCCTTCACTTACGCAGATTTCTGCGATACCGTTTCTGAGCATGCCGGGAAGCTTGGGGCTATACTCATATCTTGCTTTTTGAAGTGGTGAAAGATTCATTTTTCTACTCCTTATTAAAATATTTTTACCTTAAAAATAAACTCTTTTAGACATTTCGTAAATGTAAAAGTGAATATTTATATCGCTTGTATTATAAAACCTCTTTGACCAAATGTAAATAGCTTACTTGACTTTTATGCAATAAATCACTGTATTATTCTGTTTTTTTAAAGAACAAACCTGCTGATGGTGTTCATAAGCGCGGATTCACTGATAGGTTTTGACAGATGAACATTCATACCTGATTCCATGGCACGCGCAATTGCATCATCAAAGGTATCCGCAGACAGCGCCGCAATAGGTATAATTCCCGCATCCGCCCTGCCGCTGGCCCTTATAAGGCCTGTCGCCTCGTAGCCGTCCATTTCAGGCATCTGCAGATCCATAAGTATCATGTCATAATAAAATTCGTCATGAGAACGGTACATTTCCACCGCCTCTCTGCCGTTGCAGGCAAGGTCGGCCTCAATTCCCCTATAGCCCAGAAGCTCAATCAGGATTTCCGCCATTAATGTATTATCCTCTGCCACCAGCATTCTTCTTCCGATATACATTTCAGTGAAGCTGTAATCCTCATCGTCACTCAGACTTCCTCCGCCCGGAAGGTACTGCTTTATTTCCTCCTCGTCACGCTCAAGCGGAATAGTAATTGTTACACAGGTTCCCTCTCCCGGTGCGCTTAATATGTCGATTTCTCCGTGCAGGATTTCAACCAGATGCTTTGCAATGGTCATACCCAGACCTGCACCGTTTATCGTACCATTCAGACGGATAAGCTCCTTTGTGAAGGGCTCGAAGGCCTTTTTCAGGAATTCCGGATTCATTCCGATTCCGTCGTCGCGTATTACAAATTCATAAATATATTTGCTGCCATGCACTGCCTTACAGCTGATTTTAAGAGAGATTTCGCCGCTTTCGCGGGTGAATTTAAAGGCATTTGCCAGAATACAGTCGAGTATTTTTATCAGCTTTTCACGGTCACCGCATACCTGGGTTCCCTCAGGGTACTCAATCACAAATTTCTGTTCACAGACATCCGTCATCGGCCTGACATCCATCCTGATATCCTTTTCAAGGTCCTCAAAGGTGAACCAGGAATTTGAAAGCATAACCGTATTATCATCAAAAAGCGTAATATCAATGCATTTATTAAAGAGCTCAATCATCTGCCTTGAGGAGCCCTCAATTTTCTCCACGCACTGCTCAAGCACGGCCGGGTCACTGCTGTTATGGCGCATAATGGTGGTCATACCCATTATCGAATAGAGCGGGGTCCTTATTTCATGGGAAATATTTGAAAGGAAACGATTCTTGATCTCTCTCGATTCACGCGCCTCTCTTTTTGAATCCTCAAGCAGCTGCATCTCCGTTTCATGACGTCTGATTTTCAAAAGAACGCCGTAAAGCAGTCCTGCAATTTCCACCGTCACCTGCTTTTCTTCATCAGTCCAGATATGCTCATTATCCATATCATACAGAACAAGCGCACCGAGATAATCGAAGGAGTTCTCAATCCTTGCCATCAGGTATGACTCAACACCAAGCTTTGCGGCAAACAAATCAAGAGGCTTTTGAAAGCTGTCGGCATTAACCCGATTGTTAAAAATAATCCGTTCTTCGCCGGATCTGCTCTTGTATCCGCCATCATCAAGCAGCTCTGAAAATGAAAATTCAAGCATATCCCCCAGCCGTTTTTCCGGCTCGTAAATACACTGACTCTTCATAACAAAGGGCTTGTCTCCGGGCATGAAAACAACGGCTCCCGAAAGGCCCATCTTCAGTGTGATACACTTTAATGCCTCAGGCAGACCGCTTTCCTCATCATTCAGTATTAAGATTCGGCAGATTTCATTTGCCAGCTCTGAATATTTTTTTTCTTCTTCCATTTACTGTTTGTCCCTTGATTTAATCTCTGTAAGATTTTTATTCTTGTCACGAGAACCGCCTGTTGTTCTAAAGCCCTTCTCTGCAAAGTATTTTGCAAGGAAAATAGCAAAGGTCAGTGACCTGTGCTGGCCGCCGGTACAGCCAAGAGCACATACCAGCTGTGCCTTTCCTTCTTTTTCATACATGGGGATCGCACATTCCAGATAATCAATAATCCTCTGATAAAGTGCCTTTGAGGCCTCCTGACACATTACGAAATCCTGAACCTCCTTATCCTCTCCGTTCAGGGTTTTCAGTTCCGGAATGTAGAAAGGATTCGGCAGACACCTTACGTCAAATACCAGGTCCGCATCTGAGGGAATACCGTATTTATAGCCAAAGGCGACGAAATTAATGCTCATCTTGCCGGGTGCATCACTCTTTATTACCTCAAGAAGTCTCTCTCTCAGCTCTGATGAAGAAAGGTATGAGGTATCAATTACAAAATTCGCATTTGCCCTTACGCTTTCCAAAAGATGACGCTCCTCCGCAATGGCTGTCTGAAGGTCCATTTTATCATCAAACATCATAAGAGGGTGAAGTCGTCTGGTCTCCTTATAGCGCTTCAGAAGCACATTATCCTCACTGTCAAGGAAAAGCACCCTGACATCCACCACGCGCTTCATCATGTCTATTTCCTTTGTAAGCTCATCGGAAATACCGCGATTGCGCACATCGGCAGTCACTGCCAGCTTCTGAGGAAATTCATCAAGCTGCATAAGCATATTCACAAATTCGTAAAGCAGCTTTGTAGGAAGATTGTCAAGGCAGTAAAAGCCGTTATCCTCCAAAAGCTTAAGTGTTTTTGACTTGCCGGCACCACTCATTCCGGTCAGAACCAATACCTTCATTTTCCCTCCTAATGCAACGAATGTAATGAGTTGCTCATGGAGTAGATTGGTGCGATTTT
>JAKSRW010000032.1 GCA_024403355.1 Lachnospiraceae bacterium | reverse complement strand
TACTCCGACAAATGGTAATCAAAATGACTAATATAGTGAAAGAGATTCAAATTAGTAATAGTACAGTGGATTTCTTGTTTTTACATGAGATGCAGTGGAAGATGGAATTGGATGAAAATTCAACTTGTGCAAATTTTGCACAAGTTGCTGAACAATTTCAGGTGGTATAAATTAGAGTAAAATGCGATGAAAGGAAGTATTGCCATGGTGATTAATGAAAACACACTTGAGCAGGCGATTATTATCGAACTTCAGGGCAAGGGCTATGACTATGTGTATGGGCCTGATATTGAGCGTGATTATCATGAGGTGGTATTAGAAGATAGCTTTACAGAGTCTTTGCAGAATATCAATCCCGGTATTACACAGGAGATTATCACAGAGGCTTATAAGTCTATAAAGAATATTGGCTTGTTGAAGCTTGAAGACCTGAATGCATCCTTTCATAAGTATTTGGTGGAGGGTGTGCCGGTACCATATAAAAAGGACGGGGAGAATAGGACTTTCACTGTAAAATTGGTGGATTTTGATAATCCTCAAAAGAATGATTTTAAGGTAATCAACCAATATACTATTATTGAATACAAGAATAAAAGACCTGATGTGCTGGTGTTTATCAATGGTATTCCTATGGTTTTGTTTGAACTTAAAAATACCGCCAAAGACTATACTACGATAGAGCAGGCATATAAGCAGATCAGGAATTATCAGCTGGATATCCCCTCACTTTTTCAGTACAATGCCTTTAATGTAATTAGTGATGGCTTGGAGACAAAAGTGGGAACTATCACGTCTGATTATACCAGATACATGTCTTGGAAGTCGGAAAATGGTGAGAAGCCACAGGAGGGCGTGGTGGATTTCTTTACTACAGTTCTTAACGGAATGTTCCCTAAGGAAAGACTTTTAGACTTAATTAGAAACTTCATAGTGTTTAGGGATGTGAAGGGAAAGACAGTAAAGATATTAGCTGGATATCATCAGTATTTTGCGGTGCGCAAGGCCGCAGAGCGAACATTAAAAGCGATAGAAGAAAAAACGGGTAAAGTCGGTGTAGTATGGCATACACAGGGTTCTGGCAAAAGCTTTTCTATGGTGTTTTATAGTGGTCTGATAGTGTCAAATCCTGAGTTTGATAATCCGACTATAGTGGTGATTACTGATAGAAATGATTTGGATAATCAGCTTTTTGATACCTTTGCAGCTAGCTCAAAGCTTCTGTTAAGACAGACACCAAAGCATGCGGAGAGTAGACAGGAGCTAAAAGAGTTACTGGACGTAAAAGCCGGAGGAATCATTTTTACTACGATTCAGAAGTTTGAGGAAAGTGATACTGTATTAAATGACAGAAGAAATATCATAGTGATGGCTGATGAGGCGCATCGTTCTCAATATGGTCTGGATGCGAAGATAGATTTGGCGTCTGGTGAATGGAAGTATGGATTTGCAAAGCATATGCGTGGAGCACTTCCTAATGCTACGTTTATCGGATTTACCGGTACGCCTATTGATACCAGGGATAAGTCAACCATAGAAGTTTTTGGTGATTATATTGATATATATGATATGACACAGGCGGTAGAAGATGGTGCTACTGTGCCTATCTATTATGAGAATAGAACGGCAAAGCTGAAGCTGAATGCTGATTTATTGAAGAAGATAGATGATGAGTACGCTAGGCTGGCTACTGAGTCTACTGAGATTGAGATAGAAAAGTCAAAGTCCGATATGTCCAGTATAGAGGCGGTGATAGGTTCAAAGGAACGTCTGGATATGCTGACAGATGATATTATCGCACATTACGAGGATAGACAGTATGTTTTGACGGGCAAAGCTTTGATAGTATGTATGAGCAGAAGTATCGCAGTGAAGCTTTATAGGATGCTTATGGAGAAACGTCCGGAATGGACTAATAAAGTGAAGCTGGTTTTGACTTCAAGTAATCAGGATCCGGAGGATTGGCATGATATTATAGGCAATAAGGCATACAGAGATGGTTTGGCTGTCGAGTTTAAGAAGGATGATAGTGAGTTTAAGATAGCCATCGTGGTAGATATGTGGCTGACAGGTTTTGATGTGCCTTCTATGGCAACTATGTATATCGATAAGCCTATGAAGGGTCACAATTTGATGCAGGCTATCGCTCGTGTAAATCGTGTTTATGCGGATAAGGAAGCTGGTCTGGTGGTCGACTATATTGGTATGGCAGCAGAGCTTAAGGCGGCTTTGAATCAGTATACGAATAGAGATAAGGATAAGGTGCCGGATCTTGGTATAGCGTATTCTATCTGTATGGCGAAGTTGGAAACTATGAGGGATTTCTTTTATGGTTTTGATTATTCAGCTTTCTTTGGGGATAGCGAGACAGCTCGATTAAAGGCTATTGCTGATGGAGTAAACTTTGCTTTTGGCTTTGAAGAGGAGGAAAAGAAAGATTTTATCAGAGAAGCCACTGCACTTAGTCAGGCCGAGACTTTGTGTAGAAGTTTACTTACCATTCAGGAGAAAAAAGAAATAGAATTTTTCAAGTGTATTAAGGCTGGTCTATGTAAGGTGGGCGGCAAGGGTAAGATTACTTCTAATGAGATGAATGCCAGAATACTTGCTATGCTGGAGCAGGCTATTGAGCAGGATGGAGTATTTAATATATTTGCTCAGGCAGGTAAGAAGAATCCGGAGATTTCACTTCTTTCAGATGAGTATATGGAGCGAATCAGGAGGATGAAGCATAAGAATATAGCGGCAGAGATGCTTCGTTCACTGCTTGAGGATAATATTCGTATTTTTGCTCGCACAGGTGTAGTTAAGTCAAAGCTTTTCTCTGAAAAAATGCAGAATGTCTTAAAAAGCTATAACAATAGATTAATTACATCTGCGGAGGTTATCGAGGAGCTTTTGAATCTGTCAAAGGAGATGACAGAGGCTTATGCGGCAGGCGAGGAGAAGGGGCTTTCACAGGAAGAATTGGCCTTTTATGATGCTCTTGTGGAGGCACCGGAGGTATTAAGGGAGATGAAGGATGAGGTGCTTGTTGAAATGGCACATGAACTTACTGACCTTGTACGAAAGAGCAGGACTGTTGACTGGGATAAAAAAGAATCTGCCAGAGCTTATATGCGTACGCAGATTAAACATTTACTGCGAAGATATAAATATCCGCCTGAACAGGCAAGGAACGCAATTGATATTGTTATAAAACAGGCAGAATTAATGAGTGCAAATATAGCTATCGGATAGTTGGGGGGAGAAAATATTTTCTCCCCTATTTTTAACAGTTTCTTCCTCCGTCCCCCAGTTCTTGAATTTTTCACAATTATGTGATATACTGACTTTGATTACGATGGAGTAGTGTCGTAAAAGAATGGTTTTCATTTTAAAATTCTTGTTCAGGAGGAGCCGCTTTTGTGGCATAAAAAATATGGCTACACATAATTACACTATTGTTACGGATTCTGCTACCGATATGCCCAAGTGGGCGATTGAAAAATATAATTTAAAGGTTATTCCTACCCCTGTGGTTATTGACGGAAAAGACTACTTTGACGGCGACACTATCATGCCGGCTGAGTTCTACAATATTCTCAGGGAAGGCAAGAATGTTACCACATACCACATCAACCAGTACATGTTCTATACGAACTTTGAACCCTATGCGCAGAGCGGTGAAGAGGTGCTGTATTTCTGCTTCTCGACAGGTATCGCGGGCACATATAATGCGGCGAATCTGGCGAAGGAGGATCTGCTTGACAAGTATCCTGATTTCAAGCTCGATATTATGGATTCAAAATGTGCGGCAATCGGCTTTGGTGCATGTGTTCTTTTGGCCCTGTACATGAAGGAAAACGGTGCTTCAAAGGAAGAGGTAATGGAAGCAACCAGATTCCATTTCGATCATATGGAGCATATCTTCATCGTAGATACACTTGAATACCTCTACAAGGGCGGCCGAATCAGCAGAACCTCTGCGATTGCGGGCGGACTGCTTGATATCAAGCCTATTATTGAGGTTACCGATGAGGGTAAGCTTGAGGTATTCCAGAAGGTTCGCGGAAGAAAGAAGGCTTTGATGAAGCTTATGGAGACCATCGGTGTTCGTGCGTATAAGCCCGAAAATCAGGTACTTTTCATAGTTCATGCGGATGCTTCGGACGATGCGGACGCATTTATTGCGGAAGTTAAGGAAAAATATGGAGTGAAGAAGATTGTAAAGGCATTTCTTGGCTGTGCAATCGGTGCACATACAGGTCCCGGACTTATCGGTGCCTGCTTCCTGGACAGTGAAAGTCCTGTTCAGAGCTATATTGACAAGCTTGTGGCTGAAGGCTGCGAGGGTTGGAAATTTGAGTAATCAGCCTGATATTTCCGGAAATCTGATAGAATGAAATCTGATATTGGATGGTCCGGCAGTCAACGGCGAATAAGAAAGTTGAGGATATATGGATTCAAACAGAGATAATGGCAATAACGGCAACAGAAAGCAGCCGCCTCAGAATAAAAAGGTGCTTCTGGTCTGCCTGATTACAACTCTCGTTACCGTTCTGGTGCTGAGCTATGTTACAAAGACCGTGGCAAGGGGCAAGGTAGAGGAGATTTCCTATAACCAGTTCCTTAAAATGGTAGAAGAGGGCAAGGTAGAGGAAGTAATCGTTAAGAGTGACAGAATACAGATTGTTCCGAGAGTCGGTTCTTCGAACGGTTTTTACGGCAGTTCTTCGGTAACCTATTATACGGGACTTATGACAGACCTTAACCTGGTAGACAGGCTGAAAAATGCGGGCGTAACCTTCAGTGAAGAGGTCGTGGACGGCGGCAATACGATTTTAAATATTCTGCTTGCTTACGTGCTTCCCTTTGTTTTGATTTACGGCTTTATGTATTTTATGCTCAGAGGTATTTCAAAGGGCGGCGGAGTAATGGGCGTCGGCAAGAGCAATGCGAAGGTCTATAATGTCGAAAAGGAAACCGGTATTACCTTCAAGGATGTAGCAGGTGAGGATGAGGCCAAGGAGTCTATAAACGAGCTTGTTGATTTCCTTCATAATCCCGGTAAATATACCAAAATCGGTGCGAAGCTGCCTAAGGGTGCGCTTCTTGTGGGACCTCCCGGAACAGGTAAAACCCTTCTTGCGAAGGCTGTAGCGGGTGAGGCGCATGTACCTTTCTTCTCAATCACAGGTTCGGATTTCGTGGAAATGTTCGTCGGTGTCGGTGCATCCCGTGTGCGTGACCTTTTCAAGCAGGCACAGTCACAGGCTCCCTGTATCGTATTCATCGATGAGATTGATGCCATCGGTAAGAGCCGTGATTCGGCTATAGGCGGTGGCGGAAACGACGAGCGTGAGCAGACTCTTAACCAGCTGCTTTCCGAAATGGACGGTTTTGATACCTCGAAGGGAGTCGTAATTATCGCTGCGACAAACAGACCCGAGGTACTTGATAAGGCACTTCTTCGTCCCGGCCGTTTTGACAGACGAATTATCGTTGATAAGCCCGACCTTAAGGGCCGTGTTGAGATTCTCAAGGTTCATGCAAGAAACGTGCTTCTTGATGATTCGGTAAATCTCGAGGAAATCGGTCTGGCTACATCGGGTGCGGTAGGTTCGGACCTTGCCAATATTATTAATGAGGCCGCTATCCTTGCGGTTAAGAATAACAGGACACTTGTTTCACAGGCCGATCTGATGGAGTCTGTTGAAGTGGTTATCGCGGGTAAGGAAAAGAAGGACCGCGTGCTCAGCGAGAAGGAAAAGAAAATTGTTGCTTACCACGAGACCGGACATGCGCTTATTACGGCGCTTGAGAAGGAAGCAGAGCCTGTACAGAAGATTACAATCGTTCCCAGAACCATGGGCTCACTCGGCTACGTAATGCAGGTACCCGAAGAGGAAAAATACCTGATGAGCGAAGAAGAGCTTCGTGCGAGACTGGTTACTTTATTCGGCGGCCGTGCCACTGAGGAGCTTGTATTCGGTTCAATCACCACCGGCGCTTCAAACGATATTGAGAAGGCTACAGACCTGGCTCGTGCGATGATTACCCAGTATGGTATGTCGAAGAAGTTCGGTCTTATCGGACTTGAGAAAATCAGCAGCAGATACCTGGACGGACGTCCCGTTATGAACTGCGGTGATGAGACAGCTGCCGAAATCGACCACGAGGTTATGGAGCTGCTTAAGGAATGCTACGAGCAGGCGAAGGAGCTTCTTGCCGGAAACCGCGATATCATGGATAAGATTGCGGCCTTCCTTTGCGAGAAGGAAACCATTACAGGTAAGCAGTTTATGGAAATCTACAAGGAGACAATTGCGGCAAGAAACGGCGGCAGTGAAGCTGCGGATGCTGCAAAACCCGAGGACGGGGCTTCTGATATTAAGGATGCAGAGCAGGCTGAGAGCGAGACTTCAGATGCCAAGACTGAGGGCGGGGCTTCTGATGCCAAGGATGCAGAGCAGGCTGAGGGCGAGGCTGCAGATGCAGATAGCAGGTCAGAAGCCGGTGAAAATACAGCAGATGCAGAGATTAAGTCAGATGAAGAAGCTGTGAATAACGCTGAAGCGGACAAAGAAAATCTGTAAAGCGTGCTTAGCCTGAAGACTTAAACTGACAGTGCAGATTAAATAATATGATAAATGGTCACTATGTTCTAAAAAATATGGTGACCATTTTTGACAAAAGCCTTAGCTTTCATCAGGCCGGAATATTGGCTGGCCGATGCACTCTTTGAGTGAGTTTATAAGTTTGGAAGGGACTGTGATTCATATGAGAGTCGAAGAATTTAAAATGGACCGTCAGAACCAGGTGGAAATAGGCCAGACGGTAACGATTACGGAGAGAAATACCATCGCTTTTTATTATTACATCATTGTGCCGGCGGTTGCCATGTCCGGTAATTTTTCCTTTGGTAAGAGAATCAAATCCACGGAGGGTGTGGTAAAGGATATCCGCTTCAACGAAAAGGGATGCTTTGTCGATGTGGAATTTGACGAGGATACACCATAAATTTTGCGGCTTAGTCTTGTGATATGCGAGAAGAATGCAGGCTGAAATGCGTGAAGTTAATGCTTCCGGCTTAGTCCTGTGAGAAGCAGAAGAGTGCCGCTGCGACACAAAAATGGTGCAGAGAAAGGTAAGGATAAGGATTTGTTTGATATAAAGGAAGAACTTAAAAAGCTGCCGGAAAGCCCCGGAGTTTATATTATGCATGATGCGTCCGATGCCATTATCTATGTCGGCAAGGCCATCAATCTCAAGCGAAGAGTAAGCTCATATTTCAGGAAAACGCTGAACCGTAATTTCAAAATTGAAAAAATGGTTACGCTGATTGAGCGCTTCGAGTACATTGTCGTGAACAGTGAGATGGAGGCGCTGGCGCTGGAATGTAATCTGATTAAGGAGAACCGTCCGAAATACAATACCATGCTGATGGACGATAAAACCTATCCTTTTGTAAAGATTACGGTCGGAGAGGCATTCCCGCGTGTTTTTCTTACGAGAAAATATATAAATGACAAGTCACGATATTTTGGCCCCTATGCGAATGTGGGTGAGCTGAATGACATATTGAAAATGATCCGCGGACTATATAAATACAGACGCTGCGATAAAAAGCTTGAGGTCGGTAAAACGGAAAGACCCTGCCTTTATTATCAGCTGGGACAGTGCAACGGACCCTGCGCAGGAAAGGTAGAGGCAGAGGATTACAGGCGTGATATTGACGAAATAGTCAGCTTTTTCGACGGTGACAGCTCAGGAATCAAGAAGCTTTTGAAGAAGAAAATGATGGAGCATTCCGAGCGGATGGAGTTCGAAAAGGCTGCGGAATATCGTGATATGCTGCGTGGAATCGAGAATCTGTCGCAGATCCAGCGCGCTACGGCAGCTGATGAGACGAACCGCGACTGCGTAGGTCTGGCGGTAAAGGATAACAAGGCCATCGCCACGGTATTCTTTGTCCGCAGCGGTAAGATGGTCGGCCGTGAGCCCTTCCTTCTGGATGCTGAATCGGAGGACCCGAAGGAGGTTATGACCGATTTTGTAAAGCAGTTTTACGGCGGTTCCGCCATAGTTCCGCGTGAGATTCTGCTGTCGGAGGCGATAGAGGACGCAGAGCTGATAGAGCAGTGGCTGTCCGCTAAAGCAGGCGCAAAGGTGCGCCTCGTAACTCCTCAGAAGGGCAAAAAGGAAAAGCTTGTAGAGTTGGCAAAAACCAATGCGGAAACTGTTCTAAGAAATGACCTCGACAAGCTGAAAAACGAGGCAAAGAGGACTACCGGAGCCATAGCAGAGCTTGGAGAGCTGCTGGATATAGAGGCGCCGCACCGAATCGAATCCTACGATATTTCAAATATCAGCGGTTTTGAATCGGTAGGTTCCATGGTGGTCTATGAGGACGGAAAGCCTAAAAAGAGCGATTACAGGCGTTTCAGAATCAGAACAGTTCAGGGACCGAATGATTACGCGTCAATGAATGAAGTCCTCAGCCGACGTTTTGAGCATTATCTGAAGAGTGTAAATGCCCTGAATGAAAAATCGGCCGGCGAAAGCTTTGAGAAGCTGCCGGACCTGATACTGATGGATGGTGGCCGCGGTCAGGTGAATATCTGCCTGGAGGTGCTCGAAAAATACGGTCTGGATGTGAATGTCTGCGGTATGGTAAAGGATGACCATCACAGAACAAGGGGCATCTATTTCAATAATATTGAGCAGCCGATAAAGACTGACAGTGAGCTTTTTAAGCTGGTGACCAGAATTCAGGATGAGACTCACCGCTTTGCCATCGAGTACCATAAATCCCTGCGTTCCAAGGAGCAGGTTAAGTCAATACTTGATGATATTCCTGGAATCGGAGCAGTCAGAAGAAGGGCCTTAATCAGGCATTTTGACTCCATCGAAGCCATCAGGACTGCCGACATAGAGACACTTGCCGCAGCTCCGAATATGAATCAGGCGGCAGCAGAGAGCGTATATAATTTCTTCCGTCAGGAGAAGAAACAGGGAGAGTAATGGGGGAAGTTAAGCCCGGCGAAGATATTCATTTGGAGCCGCTTACTATAGTTGCTACCAGAACATTCGACTCTATAGAAGAGATGAAGAAGGTTGAAGAGGAAGAGGGAGGCATACTTAGATTAGAAAACGGCTGGGTTCCCTGCGAAGAAAATATTACCTATCTGGTACCGCATCAGGGACCTGCCCATCCTGCAACACATAAATGATAAAAGATAATGGGAGCACATTTTCGTGCTCCCGTTTTTTCGGGGGAATGGTCTCTTGGGGACGGGGTCGGTAGCTCATAAATCTGCTCAAAGTCCAATAAATCGAACTTATGATGTGGATAATAGAGGTGTATTGGGGGATTTGTCTCTTTGGGGACGGGCATGCTTTAAACCACTGGTTGAATATAAAATATCGAACATATGGTTGTATTTTTTAACATTTGTGTTATAATATCAGATGTCGAAAACAGTATGAAAATGGCAGATTTGACTGTTTTTTGTGATTTGGAAAGGTGAGGTTGCAGAATGGGATTATTTTTACATTTAGGAAACGCGGGAGCGGGAAAGACCTATAATATACAGAAAAAGGTTATAGAGGATGCGGAGGCGGACAGAAAAAGGAATTTTCTGGTTATCGTGCCTGAGCAGTTTACTCTTGCAACACAGCGCGAGATTCTTGAAAAGAGTCCCAGACACGGAATGTTCAATATAGATGTGGTCAGCTTCGTGCGACTCAGCCACAGGGTATTCGAGGAGCTGGGGCTTCATGTGCCCATGGTACTCGAGGATACCGGTAAAAGCATGATTGTTAAAAAGCTGGCGCTTGAGAACCGCGATAAGCTGACTGTTTATAAAGGAAAGGTCAGAAAACAGGGCTTTATCGAGGAGATGAAGTCCCTTATTGCCGAATTTTACCAGTATGGTATTGATTCAAAGCGTTTTGATGAGATGAAGAAGATGGCTGAGGGCAGAGGTCGTCTCAGTGAGAAGATGCATGATATCGGCGTGCTTTATGACGCTTTCGCGGATTTTATTGACGGGCGATTTATTATGAACGAGGAAGTACTCGATATAATGTGCGAGCATGCAGAAAAGGCAGAGCTTTTGAAGGATTCGGTCTTCTTTTTGGATGGATTTACGGGTTTTACACCCTCACAGTACAGCTGTATTTCCACGCTTTTAAAGGTGGGAAGGGATGTTCATGTTACGCTGACCATCGATGAACAGGAGGCAGAAAAGCCGGAGGATGACCAGTCGCTTTTTTATCTGAGCAGGAAGACTATCGGCAGGCTTGAAAAGCTGGCTTATGAGAACGGTGCGGATGTTGAACGTATATATTATGACGGCAGCAGAGGCCGTTTCTCCTCTAATCCCCAGCTTCATGCGCTGGAGAGAAATATTTTCCGTTACCCCGGAAAGCAGTCGGCGGACCTTGGCAGGATTACGCTTCTTTCGGCTGACAGCAAAAACGATGAGGCAAAATTTGTTGTTGCAAAAACCCGCGAGCTTACCCTTGAGAAGGGCTGGAGCTACTCGGATATAGCGGTTGTATCGGCTGATTGCGGGGCTTATTCACCTTTGCTCTCCGGTGAGTTTGAGAAGGCTCAGATTCCTATATTTGTCGATGAAAAGAGGAGTATTAAGGGCAAAAACGCAGTTACTCTTCTCGAGGCTGCAGTTGAAATTTTAAAGACGAATTATTCATATGAAAGTGTCTTCCGTTTCCTGAAGACAGGTCTTTCGGATATTACGGAGGACGATATCTCAGTAATGGAGAATTTCTGCATAGCGAGCGGAATGAAAGGCTACAGGCGCTGGAACCGCAGCTGGAATCCGTCAAAGGAAAATGCTGAACAGCTGAATGATACCAGGGAGCGCATTCTGGCGATGCTTGAGGAGCTGAGGACTCTTGAGACAGGAAAGGAAATACCTACCGTGCGCGAGAGACTTACCGCTCTTTATAATCTTTTGGATGCATGCAGTGTGGAGCTGAAGCTCTATGAAAGAGGAGAGGAGCTTGAGGCATCGGAGATAGTCAGGGAAAGAGTGCGCGGCAGAGAGTATATGCAGCTTTTTAAGATGCTTGTGACTGTTTTTGAGCGTATAGACGGGCTTCTCGGCGAGGAACGAATTCCTTTGGATGAGTTCGCCGAAATTCTTGAAACGGGCTTTACAGAGGCAAAAATGCGCAATATTCCCGGTGGAGCGGACAGTATCGTAATCGGAGATATAGAGCGTACCAGACTTAATGATAAGAAGGCAGTCTTTTTTGTAGGCGTAAATGACACTGTTATTCCCAAAACGGGAGGCTCTGCGGGTATTCTGAATGATTACGACAGGGAGTTTTTCTTTCAGCAGCAGGTGGAACTGTCTCCCACGAAAAGGGAAAATGCGGGACTTAGCGAGTTCTATCTATATCTTGCGCTGACCAGACCGTCAGAGCAGCTTTATATGTCCTTCAGCCGTCTTGGAGCGGGCGAGAAGGAGGGGCGTCCCGCGTATGTATTCGGAAGAATAAAGAGAATTTTTACCGGACTTGAAATTAAGGATTTAAACGAGTTTGAGCGCAGCAATCCTTACATGATTCTCGGAAGTGACAGGGGTCTCGGCAGGCTCATAAGAGGCAGAAGAACTGAGCTTTTAGGTGGGACTGATGCTGTTTCAGAGCGACTTGCCGAGGTTTTTGCGCAGGAAGACAAGGCTCTTACGGAGATTATCAAGCTTGCGGGAGAGGGCAGAAGGCTCGGAGGCAGTATAGGAGAGGAAAAAGCAAAGGAGCTTTACGGCGAAATTATAAAGGGAAGCATTACCAGACTTCAGCGGTTTGCGTGCTGTGCTTTTTCTCATTTTCTGGAATACGGACTTCAGCTGCATGAACGTGAGGAGCACAAAATCGACAGTCTCCGCCTCGGAACAATTTATCATACCGCACTTAAAGTATATGCGCAGCTTATTAAAAAGAGCGGAAAAAAGTGGGTAGAAGCTACATTTGAGGAGAGGGCGGATTTTGAGAAAAAGGCCATAGAAAAGGCTCTTGAGGATGTGAGACCTCTGATACAGGACAGTAAACGCCAGGCTTATGTGGAGGTGAGCCTTGGCAGAATGCTGAAAAGAACGGTGGACACCGTATCCGAACAGCTTGCGGCCGGGAAATTTGATGTGGAATTTATTGAGCAGTCATTTGATCACAGCAGGTCGTTTATGGATATGAATGGTGTTATTGACCGTCTGGATATTTTCAAAAAGAACGGAAAGTCCTACATACGTGTTGTGGATTATAAGACCGGTAAAAAGGAGTTTAATCTTGATGAGCTGTATTACGGACTTGCACTTCAGCTTGCGGTTTATCTGAAGGAGGGCAGGACAGAGCTGGAAAATGCCGGTGAAAAGGTCGTTTCTGCAGGATTATACTATTATAATATTGATGACCCCATTATAGAAGCGGGAAAAAATATTCAGGCTGAGAGGTATAAGTCACTGCGTATGACAGGTATCAGTTCCGATGCCCCTGAAATTCTTCGCATGCATGATGAAATACTGGCGACCTGTACTGAGAATCCGGAAAACGGCGAAACAGTATATGAGAATGCAGCGGATGCCAAGTCGACAGTAATTAATGTGGATATTAAAAACGGTGAAATAAAGAAGGCTGTAATGAATGAGCAGCAGCTAGATATGATACAGGAATATGCGGATGAAAAGACAGCGGCGCTTGCCCTTGAGATAAGGTCGGGAAATACTGCGGTTAATCCTTATAAGCTTGATAAACAGAATGCCTGCGAATACTGTAAATTCAAGGACGTCTGCGGCTTTGATATCAGAAGAGGGGATTCATTCAGACTTCTCAGAGCCGGAGCCGGCAGCGAACACTTCGCGGCAGAATAAGTTCTGACCGAAAAGCCGGACTGCAGGAATGATGACGAATAGCGGCTGGTGTGCAATATAGAAAGGTATAGGTATTGACGAGTGAATAAAAAATGGACTGATGACCAGAAAAGAGTTATAGAAACAAAGCTGGGTGATCTTCTGGTATCTGCGGCAGCAGGTTCCGGAAAAACAGCGGTGCTTGTCGAACGTATAATAGAGATTATTAGCTCTGAATCGAATCCGATTGATATAGACAGGTTTATTATTATGACTTTTACAAGGGCGGCAGCTGCGCAGATGAGGGAAAAAATCGGAGCCGGACTTGAGAAGCTTGTACAGGAGCATCCTGAGGTCCGTGAATACCGCAGGCAGCAGAAGCTTCTTAATAATGCTAGTATTTCCACTATTGACAGCTTCTGTATCGGTATTGTAAGGGATTATTTTCATGTTCTTGACCTGGACCCGGCGTTCAGAATTGCGGATGAAACAGAGCTTAAGCTTATAAAGGATGACTGCATGGATGAGCTGCTGGAGCGCTGGTATGCGAAGGCCGACGGAGATTCTGAGGACCCGGAAAAGGATGCTCTTTACAAAGAGCAGTTTCAGCGCTTTGTTTTGCTGCGGGAAAGCTATGCGAATCATAAGGATGATTCGACGCTGGCGGAGATTATATTGAATATTGCGTCAAAGGCGCTTGCTGCGGCCTGGCCGTCCGAGTGGCTTGACAGGGCTGAGAGCTTTTACCGGATCGAAACGGTCAAAGAGCTTAATGAAAGTGCACCGGCAAAAAGCATAGTTGACTACGTTAAAACCGCTGTAGGGGGCTTCGGAGAGAGGCTTCAGCGGGGAATTGAATGCTGTAATATGACCGACGGGCCCGATTTTTGTCTTCCTATGATTGAAGAATGCGTAAAGCTTTATGATTGTATCATGGCCGCTGACAGCTATTCTGATATGTCGGCTCAGCTTGCAGGCGTTAAATTCATGCGTATGTCGACAAAAAAGTGTGCAGACACAGATCTTTTGGAGCGGGTAAAGGGGCTGCGTGAAAATTTTAAGTCGTTTATTAATGCTGCCAAAGAAAGCTTTTTCTACGATGATTTGGAGTCTGTTTTCGATGTTATAAGGAAAACTGAGCCTGTGGTGAGCTGTCTTATAGAGCTTACGAGAGAGTTCCTTGCGGATTTTGCGGCTAAAAAGCGCAGTATGAATCTGCTGGATTTCAATGATGCGGAGCATTTTGCACTGGATATTCTTGTTACAAAGACTGAAAACGGCAGGGAACGCTCGGCAGTTGCGAAGGAGCTTCAGAAGCAGTTTGATGAAATTATTATTGATGAGTACCAGGATAGTAACGAGATTCAGGAGGAGATAGTAAATGCCATAGCCGGAGCGGCGAATGAGCGTCCTTATGTATTTACTGTCGGTGATGTTAAGCAGAGCATTTATAAGTTCAGAAATGCCTGTCCGGAGCTTTTTATCCGTAAGCAGGATATTTTCAGAGAGAACAGCGAGCTGGGAAAGCTTATTGTTCTGGACCGTAATTTCAGAAGCCGCGAGGAGGTCCTTGAGGCGACAAATGATATATTCAAAAATGTTATGCACCGCTCTATCGGCGGCATTGATTATGATGATGAGTGCAGTCTGAAGTGCGGCACTGAGGCACAGAAAAATGCAGGCGCTGATGCATGGATGACCACTCCTTACAAGACCGAATGTATTATGATAAATGAGGATGCGCTTCCTCTTGCCGAGATTTCTGCGGATGCTGCGGCAAAGGGCAAAGAAGAGAGTGTATTCTGTGCAAAGGCAGGTGCAAATGAGACAAAGGCTGTGATCGGCGCTTTTGCTGCGAATTCCGCTGCAGAGACAGACGTAAATGTGGCTAAGGCCAGGAATGATGCCTTGAAGGCTGCATTAAATGCAGAGGATGGCGCAGATGAAATGGCAGATTTGAGCAAGAGAGAGCAGGAAGCTCTTTTGATTGCACGAAGAATCCGTCATCTTGTGAATGTGGAAAAGCTGCCTGTTCGTGAAGAAAAGAATGGGGAGATGATCAGCAGACCGGTAGGCTACGGGGATATTGTAATTCTTCTCAGAAGCTTAAAGGAATGGGCGGATGTATTTTGTCAGGTTCTTGAAAAAGAGGGCATTCCCGTATATTCAGATATACAGGCGGGATTTTTTAAGGCGGCCGAAACTTCTTTGACGCTTAATTATCTCAGAATTCTTGACAATCCGCGCGATGATATTGCTCTGGTGGCGGTACTGTCTTCATTTATCGGCGGATTCGATGTGGATGAGCTTGCGGAGATTAAAATAATCGGCGGTAATGACTGTCAGTATTTTTATGATGCTGTTCTGGCTTCGAGGGGCGCAGAGGAAGGCTTAAATGAAAAGCTGGAGGCATTTTTTGAAACATACAATGCACTGCATGCTTTGAAGAATGAGTTTTCTACACCTGAGCTTATCAGTGAGCTTTTTAACAGGACCGGAATATATACCTATTATTCCGCAATGCCTGACGGCCAGCGAAGAAGCGGAAATCTTGACCTTTTGCTGGGCTATGCATCGAATTATGAGCAGACAGGCTACTCAGGATTGTTCAGCTTTATCAGATATATTGAAAAGCTAAAAGGTAAGGATCTTGATTACGGCGAGGCAGGCAATGCGAATGTTTCGGGCTGTGTAAAGATTATGAGTATTCATAAAAGCAAGGGTCTGGAATTCCCTGTGGTTGTACTTGCGGGCCTTGGAAAAAACTTTAATGAGAACGATTTCAAGGGAGATGTGCTGATTTCGTCCGAGTATGGTATTGGTGCGCGATATATTGATCTGGAGGAACGTGTAAAATACAAGTCTCTTTTCAGGGAGGTTGTTAAGACCAACGGCAAGAAGGAGATGATTGGTGAGGAGATGCGTCTTCTTTATGTTGCGATGACGCGTGCAAAGGAAAAGCTGATAATGACCGGAATTCAGAAGAAGCTGAAGGAGAACATCAGCTATACCGATATCCTTTTTGCGAGAAGCTATGCCGAATTTATTTATCCTACAGCTGTTATTGACAAAGAACATATCAATACTTTGCTTGTGGCGGCTGAGGATGTCGGTAATGAGGCCTGGGTTGGCAGGCTTTTGAAGCAGTCTGCAGGTGATTTTGCGGATGATAAGGCTTTAAGAGCGGACACTACGGACAAAGCTGATATAAAGACCGAGGCAGAAGTCGGTATAAAGACCGAAAATGAAGCAGAAGCCGGCACAAAGACCGGAATTGAGGCAAAAGCCGGCACAAAAAACGAAATTGAAGCCGAAGCAAATGCAGATAAAAATATCGATACGGATAGTGAGATTGAAATAAAATTAAGGACAGAATTGGATGAAGAGATAGATTTTGCCGAGCTTCTTCGTGTTCGCGAGCTTGTATATCCTAAGCGTTCGGATGCTATTATCCCGGTTAAGCTTTCGGTTTCCGACCTCAAGCATCAGGCTATAGAAGAGGAGGAAGGGGAAAATCCTTTCACTGAGACACGTGGTTTTGTACCCGGAGGGGATAAGACTCTGCCTTCGTTTATGAAGAATTTATCTGCGGATGATATTATTGATAATAAGCAGTCTGCCGAGGCTACGGACAAAAATACCGCACAGGCAGCTTCAACGGGCCAAAATACATTGTCAGCGGATTTATTGGATAAAAATACCGCACAGGCAGCTTCGTCGGATAAAAATGATGAGCATAAAGGAAAAGCGGTTTACAGCGCATTTTCTGCTACGGAATACGGAACTCTTATGCACAAATGTATGCAGTTTATGCCTATGAATATTAAATCTTGGGAGGAAGTCAGCAGTTTTCTTCAGGAAATGCTTGACAAGGGGCAGATAGATGAAGCAGAATTATCAGTGCTGAAGTCCGGACGAAATACAGGCAGATTTACCGCGTTTCTGAATACCGCTATTGCGGACAGAATCAGAAAGGCTGACAGCCAGGGAGATTTCTACAGAGAAAAGCAGTTCATGATTGCGATAAAGGCATGCGAGGCCGATTCTTCACGATTTGCCGGAATAGAAGAAATGATTCCTGTACAGGGTGTGATAGATGCTATGTTTGAGGAGAATGGTGAGCTTGTCATTCTGGATTACAAAACAGACAGCGTACCTGAAGGAGACGGACAGAAGCTTGCGGACAGATACAGAACACAGCTGGATTACTATGCCATGGCGGCAGAGCGTCTGACAGGATTAAAGGTTAAGGAAAAGCTTCTTTATTCCTTTAGTCTGGGTGAGACCATTGAAGTATAAGGAAAAAGCATCTTCAGAAAGGCAGATATGTTGATATGAAGGAATATACAGGTTTTGCAAGTGTATACGATATGTTTATGGATAACGTTCCCTATGATGAGTGGGCAAAATATCTGCATGGACTTCTTACGGAGAACGGAGTAAGTGAGGGTATTGTGCTTGAACTGGGCTGCGGAACCGGTAAGATGACGCGAAGACTGCGTGATATGGGTTACGATATGATAGGTGTGGATTTTTCTTCTGAAATGCTGCAGATTGCACAGGAGAAGGAAGACGGCACTGCTGTACGGGAGAAGGAAAACGACGCTGCTACGCAGGATAAGGAAGATGGCACTGCTGCACAGGAGAAGGAAGATGGCGCTGCTACGCAGGAGAAGGAAGATGGCACTGCTGTACGGGAAAATGAAAACGGCGCTGTTGCACCGGGAAAGAAAGACCTCGCAGGCACACAGGCGGAGAAGGGCGAAATCCTCTATCTTTGTCAGGATATGCGTGAGTTCGAGCTTTACGGCTCTGTGGCAGCGGTGGTGAGCGTGTGCGACAGTATTAATTACATCACTGAGGACGGCGATTTGGAGACGGTATTTGCCCTGGTTCATAACTATCTCGATCCGGGCGGAGTATTTATATTTGACATGAACACCGAATACTATTATAAATATGTACTGGGTGAACAGACCATCTGTGAGACTCGTGACGAGGGCAGCTTTATCTGGGAAAATTATTATGATGAAGAAAATATGATCAATGAATTTGATATGACCGTGTACGTGTCCACCGGCAGGGACAAGCTTTATGAGCGCTTTGATGAGGTTCATTACCAGCGTGCATATAAGCTGTCGGAGGTAAAAAAGCTTCTGAAGGCTGCAGGCATGAAGAATATCAGGGTTTATGCGGCTATGGAGCATGAGGCCCCGGTCAGAAGCAGTGAAAGAGTTTATTTTGTTGCCAAGAAGTGAGTAAGATAGAAAGGTAAAGGAATTATTATGAGTGACTATATAATCAGAGGAACGGCGGCTGAGGACAGTATCCGTGTGTTTGCGGCAGTTACAACCGAGCTTGTGCAGAAGGCTCACGATGCACATAATACCTCGAATGTTGCAACTGCGGCACTTGGACGACTGCTTACGGGCGGTGTAATTATGGGAAGCATGCTGAAGAATTCAACGGATGTCATGACCCTGCAGATAGGCTGTGCGGGCCCGATTAAGGGAATCACCGTGACAGTAAATGCAGCTGATGATGCCAGCCATGTAGATGCAAAGGGCTATGTGATTAATCCCGATGTTGAAATTCCTCTGAAGCCTAACGGAAAGCTTGATGTCAGCGGTGCCCTTGGCGCAGGAATTCTGACCGTTATAAAGGATATGGGTCTCAAGGAGCCCTTCGCCGGACAGACAGAGCTGGTAACAGGTGAGATTGCCGAGGACCTTACCTACTATTTCGCAACATCCGAGCAGACCCCTTCTGCTGTTGCACTTGGTGTGCTTATGTCTCCGGAGGGCGGCAAGGTGCTCTGCGCAGGCGGACTTATAGTACAGCTCATGCCCTTTGCTTCGGATGAGGTTATCGATGCACTTGAGAAGCGTGTAAGTGCCATGGCCCCCATTACCACACTGCTTA
This sequence comes from Lachnospiraceae bacterium, assembly GCA_024403355.1. Taxonomy (GTDB): domain Bacteria; phylum Bacillota; class Clostridia; order Lachnospirales; family Lachnospiraceae; genus RUG11977. Next base: position 11,163 of record JAKSRW010000032.1, on the reverse strand, counting down.
TGAACGGACTTACACCGGAGGAGATAGTTGAGGGACTTTTTGCACCGATTGATGAGGCAATTGATAAGGGAATCATTATTCAGGAGAAGTGCGTAGCAGATACCTTTATCTTCACAGGTATGGATGTAAAAATTAATGACCATATTACAACAGCCTTTAATTGTGACTGCAGCAAGGAGAAGGTCAGCCGTGCAATTCGAAGCATTGATAAGAAGGATATCGAGGAAATGATTAATGACGGAAAGCCTATTTCGGTAAATTGTCACTTCTGTAATACCAATTACAGCTTCGATGTGGATGAACTTAAGGCAATTCTTGCAGAAAAAGAAGAAAATTAATGCTCAAATATTGCTATTTAATGATTAGTTAGGAAGAACTTTCAATTTTTGCCTATTTTTTGCAAAAAAAAGTAAAAAAGGGTGTTAAGTAACTAAAAAATACTTCCGATATATAAGTTAGAAAGCAAATAAAAGAAAAGCAAAACCATAAAAAGTTTAATCTCGCATGGAGGTGAAGATTATGCGTATAGATTCAACATACAAGCCTAATCAGATTTATAAGACAAATAACGCTAAGAGGTATAATGCAACTTCATCATACTTATCCTTTAATGACAGCGTTGAGATATCACAGCTCGGAAAGGATATTCAGGTTGCAAAGCAGGCAGTTAAGGCCGCTCCCGATGTCAGGGAAGACAAGGTTGCAGCAATGAAGGCGGCATTTGCCAACGGAACATATTCCGTTAGTGATGACCAGCTTGCTGACAAGCTTCTTGAGAGCTTTGATATTTAATCGGAGCCTTGAATACGTTCTCTATAACAGCGGTAACTGACGCTTATATTTGAACAATCAGAGAAGCGGATTACGAATATCATTGAGATATGATAAGAGGTTAAAATGGCCGGATTAATTGACGAATTAGTCGATACAATGTCAAAGGAAAATGACATTTACAAAGAACTTATACCGATAGCCGATGAAAAAACTCGTGTTATCATTAAAAATGACCTCGATGCCTTGCAGGAAATTACAGATAAAGAGCAGCGAACCATTGAAAAAATCAATGCTCTTGAGCGCAGGCGTGAAGAGGTCATTGTAAATATTGGGACCGTCTTAAGCAGAAATCCCCGGACACTTGACATGAAGACCCTTATGGAAATCATGAAAAAGCAGCCTGAGGAGAGAGCGAAGCTGGCTAAAATTCATGATGAATTGAAGGACACCTTGAACAGACTGGTAACAATTAATGACAGAAATAAGGTTTTAATACAACAGTCCCTGGAAATGATAGAGTTCAATATGAACATTATTCAGAGCACAAGGATGTCGCCCGGGGTCAATAATTATACGCGTGGGGCAGCCGAACAGCAGGTGCCGCAGGCGGGAACACGGATGTTCGATGCTAAGCAATAAAGGAGTGAGCCTATGCCTTTGTTCGGAGATTTATCAGTCGGTACTTCCGGTTTAAAATTAAGTCAATACGGATTAAATGTGGTTGCGCACAATTTGGCAAACGTAGATACTGAGGGATATGTACGTCAGCAGACCGTTCTTGAAACTGCTACGTCCAGAAATCTCGGTTATAACGCTATTTCTCCTTTACAGATAGGACTTGGCGTGGATGCTGCGGAGGTCAGACAGGTGCGCGATTTCTTTTTGGATAAGACCTATCGTACGGAGATCGGACGTCAGGGTTATTATGATGCCCAGGCTACCGCGGTTCAGGAATTAGAGGATCTCTTCGGTGAGCTTCAGGGAGTAGCCTTTCAGGATACCCTTTCGGATTTGTGGGTTTCGATGCAGGAGCTTGCAAAGGAATCTGACAGCCGTGTAGCACAGGCAACCTTCATAGAGACCGCTACCACATTTCTTGAAAGAGCTGACAAGATTCATGACCAGATGTTAAAGTACCAGCTGGATTTAAATACACAGATAAGAAATCAGATTGACCGTATTAATGAAATCGGTAAATCACTTGATCAGTTAAATAAACAGATAGCAGGCTATGAGGCCGGCAATGTAGAAAATGCAAATGACCTTCGCGACCAGCGAAATCTACTTCTTGATGAGCTGGCAGGAATGGTAAAGGTTGATTACCAGGAACGCGAAAGCAATATGATTACTGTTTCCATAGAGGGTGTGCCCTTCGTTACCGAGGATTTTTATTATCCTATGGGAGGACTGACAAGAGCCCAGTATCTCGAGAAACAGAAGGATATTCAGCCTCTTGATGAGTGTGCTGACATTATGATGGCAGTTTGGCCGCACCTTGGCGGAGCAGATGTGTTTGACTGGTCTTCGGTACCCTGCGCATCAGCCAATACCGATATCGGTGGACTGAAGGGTGCGATTCAGGCGCGCGGTACAAAGGTCGGAAAGTATACGGATATCCCGCTTGAGCCTAAAATTGAGGATTATACCGAGGATGACGGAACTGTGGATACGGATGCCTTCAAGCTTGCGCAGAAGGAATACGCCGATGCAACCAAGGCCTATAATCTGAGCACAGAGGCTTCGGTTCTTATGAGAACGGAAGCGCAGTTTGACCAGCTTATTCACGGTGTTGTTACAATGATTAATGACTGCCTCTGCCCCAATAAGGAGGTAATGGTTTCAGCCGGAACTACTATTGAGCGTGATGACGGAAGCCTTTATACCTTCGAGGAGGATACAATGATAAAGATTTTCGACAGCGAGAATGCTCCTGTCGGAACAGATGCGAATTCCACACCCGGCGTCGAGCTTTTCAAAAGAAAGTCCTTCGACAGATATATGCAGGGTCAGGATTTGACACTTGCGGACGGTACAGTTATCGAGAATGCCAGAATTTATAACTGGGAGGATCCGAGTGACAATTATTCATTATATACACTTGGTGAAATTGAGATAAATCCCGAGCTTCTTTCGAATAAGTCTAAGCTTCCTATTATTTCAAATAATAATACGGGTGATTACGACATCGCGATGATTCAGAAGATGATTGAGCAGTGGCAGGAGCCCTTCGCAACCTTATCACCGAATACGCTTACCTATAATAATTTTAACGGTTATTATACGCAGCTCATCGGTGGCCTTGCAACAAAGGGTGATGAGTGCAGAACTCTCGCAGAGAATCAGGATAATATGGTTCGTGCGGTTGAGGATAAGCGCCAGGGAATCACGGCGGTTTCTTCGGATGAGGAGCTGACCTATCTTATCAGATTCCAGCATGCATACAATGCTTCGGCAAGATATATAAATGTTGTTGATAAAATGCTTGAACATCTTATTGAGAGATTGGGATAAAATGCCGATATATATAATATAATAAAATGTCCGTATTTTGACAGGACCGGAAAGGGGAGAGAAAATGCCCAATACCTTTTTTGGACTTACCATAGGAACAACAGGTATGTATGGTGCCAATATCGGTATCAATACAACCGCACATAATATTACAAATACAGAGACAGAGGGCTACAGCCGCCAGATTGTCGAGAAAAGAGCGGATAGCGCACTTCGTGCCAACAATAAATACGGTATGATCGGTACAGGTGTTACCGTTACCAATATTTCACAGCAGCGTGATGAGTATTACGATGAGAAGTACAGAAGCAATAATACACTGTCGGGCTACTATTCGGCTCAGGAGTATTACATGCATTCTATAGAGGATTACTTTAATGAAGTAAGACTTGAGGGCTTTAATTCGAACTTTAACAGCTTTAATGATGCACTTCAGGAGCTGGCAAAGGACCCGTCCTCACTCACTGCAAGAACGCAGGCAAACAGCTTTGCACAGAACTTCTGTGAATATGTTAATTCAATGAATACCTCGATGGAGCAGCTGCAGGAAAGCGTAAACTTCGAGATTAAGACAATGGCGGATCAGATTAATTCCTACGCGGCTCAGATTGCGGGAATGACGAAGCAGATTAATACGCTTGAGGTTACGGGCGGTACTGCCAATGATCTTCGTGACCAGCGAAATCTTCTTATCGATAAGCTGTCAAATATTGTCGATATAGATGTTGAGGAGCATGTGGTGGGCCAGGACAGTGTAGGCGTGACAAGCTACACGGTTATGATTGGCGACAGCGTTCTGGTAGATACCTATAACTGGAACACACTTAATGTTGTTCCCCGTCAGGAGAAGTACAACCAGTCGGATATAGACGGTCTTTATGACCTTGAGTGGCCCAGCGGCCAGCGCTTCCAGGGTCTGCACAACGGAGGCCGTGTTCAGGCACTTTTCGAGGTTCGTGACGGAAACAGCGAGCAGTATTTTAACGGTACAGCCTCAGGTACTGCAGGCGATACCACCATTACCGTAACAGATACTTCTATTAATAAGCTTGAGCAGATTCATCTTGCCGAGCAGGGAATAATTACCATCGGCAACAAAGAATATACCTACAACGGTTTCCGTGTTACTCAGGACGATGACGGCAAATTTGTATATGAATTCGCACTGGATAACGAACTGGTAAAGGATTACGATGAGGCTGAGGTAAGAGTCGGTGAGAGCATTTCCTACAAGGGAATCACCTATTATATGCAGCAGTTAGATGAATTCACCAGAGTTTTTGCACAGAAGTACAACGATATTCACAAGCAGGGTGTGGATTTGAAGAACAGACCCGGACTTGATTATTTTAACAGTAAAAACAGGGTCAGCGGCGAGAATTACACCTTTGAATATTCAGAGGATGAAGAAAATGACGGCATTCTGGTAAGTACAAAAACAGGTGCCTTCAAGGTTGAGGACGAGGATAAGAACTACGGCAGCTACTATTTTATGACAGCCAAGGGCTTTGGAGTTACAAAGCAGGTTTATGATGACCCGGACAGAATCGTTACCGCGACAAATGTTGTGGATGGCGAGGCAAACAATGACATTGCCTATAAGATTATCGATTTAAGAGATGACCAGACAATGTTCCGCCAGGGTACACCTGCCGGCTTCCTTCAGTCACTTATCGCTGAGCTTGGTGTAGACGCACATAAGGCTAAGTCCTTTGACCAGAACCAGAAGGATATCGTTTCGAATATCGATAATCAGAGACTTTCGGTTTCGGGTGTTGATATAGATGAGGAGGCTATGAACCTCGTAAGATATCAGAATACCTACAATCTTTCGGCAAAGGTAATTAGTACAATGGATGAGCTTTACGACAGACTGATTAACTGGATGGCGGTCTAAAATTGTATTTCCAAATTAATTGAAATTAATTTGAAAATACAATTATCGTTTCTGATTAATTGACATTAATCAGAAACTCAAAAGAACACGTAGCGGCTTAAAAAATATAAATCAGAAACTCAAAAGAACACGCAGTGCCTGAAAAAGTATAAATCAGGAACTCACCCCCATATATTATACGAGATTACAGAAAAGCAGGAGGCATGAGTCATGAGAATTACGAATAAGATGATGACCAACAACATGCTTTATAATATTAACAGCAACAAAAAGCATATGAGCGCACTGGAGAACAAGTACTCTACCGGTCTTGAGATTCAGCGTCCTTCGGATGACCCCATTGTTGCGGTTCGTGCGCTGAAGCTGAGAACAAATCTTTCAGAGCTGAACCAGTATTATGAGAAGAATATTCCTGATGCGAAGTCATGGATGGAAACTACCGAAAGTGCGTTAAAGGTTACCAGCCAGATCATCACGCAGATTCATACCTATTGTGTACAGGGTGCGAATGATACACTGACCGAGAAGGACAGAAACAGTATCGCAGCCAATCTGAAGGAGCTGAAGCAGCAGATTTACCAGGAGGGTAATTCAAATTATGCGGGCAGATACCTCTTCACAGGCTATAAAACAAATACACCTCTGGTATTTGACCATGAGGACCACAACACACAGTACACTATCACAGAGACCATAAAGGCTGAGCAGCTTGAGATTTCGGACAGAGTAATTGATTCGATAGATCTTGAGGAATTCGAGCTTGATGATGCAGAGAGCTACGAGATTGAGCAAAGACCCAATCTTGGAACAATTTACCGTATGCGTCTTTCTTATGATAAGCTTAAGACGATAGAGGACGGAGGAAGCATTTCACTCAAAATTCCCGAGAAGGATGCGGATGGCAATTACGTATATGATGATGACGGAGAGCTTCAGTATTCTGATGAACTCGATGATTCAAACATGAACGTATTTACTTCGGATAATCCTCTGGCTTATAAGCCTGCCGAGGATGAAATCAATTATATCGAGGATACCGGAGAGATTATCTTTGGTTCTGCGGTTTATAATCAGTGGCGCGAGTCGGATTTTGAAGTAACCTACGTTAAGAATTCATTTTCTAAAAATGACCTTCGTCCCGAGCACTATTTCAATTGTGTGGCAGAGGATCTGACAATAGGGGATGAAGCGGAGCGTGAGGCAGCGGCAATTCAGTATACCGTTGAAGACCAGCAGATCTGCTATGAGGTTAATTTTAATCAGAGAATGGCGATTAACGTTCAGGGACGCGATGCATTCAGTCATTCCCTGGGCCGTACAATCGATGATATAGTAAAGGCTATTAATGATGTGGACCGCTGCAAGGAGAAGATTGCAAAGGTTGACAAGATGCTGAAGGATACAAGTCTTTCTGAGGAACAGACCGCAAAGCTTAACGAAATACGTGATGTTCTTAAGACTGAGCTGGACCTTAAGGACAGTATGATGAGAAAGGCTTACGAGCGCGGACTTACATCAATGTCTCTGGAAGAGGACAGAGTGAATGTGGCGACTGCCGATATCGGTACACGTTACAACAGAATTGAGCTCACAGAGGACCGCCTCAGCACACAGCAGGTAGAATTTACAGATTTGCTCTCACAGAATGAGGATGCGGATCTTGTAGATACAGTAGTTAATTACAATGCAGCACAGACAATTTACAATGCTTCACTTTCGGCTGCGTCAAAGGTAGTGAAGAATACATTGCTTGATTTCCTGTAGGATAAAGAGTAAAATGTAAATTAGGAATAAGGGGTTAATGCGGGCTTATATCCGCATGGAAAGGTATGGGTGAAAACATGACATTTAATACTAAGTATTTCGGTAAAATTGATCTTGATGACAGCAAGGTTATAACATTTACAAACGGACTTTTCGGTTTTGAACAGTACAAGACATTTGCACTTCTTTACGATAGTGAGTCAGGCGAGCGCCCCACAATTCAGTGGCTTCAGAGCACTGATGAGGAGACTCTTGCTCTTCCGGTTATGATTCCCACAATCGTTATGCCTGAGTACAATCCTATCGTAGAGGAAGGACTTCTTGAATCAATCGGTGACTGGAATGAGGATACAATTTCAGTACTGGTTACATTAACCGTACCCGCTGATATCAAGAATATGACAACAAATATGAAGGCACCTATCATTATCAACACAGCTTCAATGAAGGGCTGTCAGGTAGTTGCCGAAAACACAGACTATCAGATTAAATACGGCATCTATTCTATATTAGAGGCTGCGAAGAAAGCAAAGGAGGACAACTGATGCTGGCATTATCAAGAAAAACAAATGAATCAATTGTTCTTGGCAAGGATATCGAAATCTGTATTCTTGAAATCAAGGGCGACCAGGTGAAAATCGGCATCAACGCACCGAAGACTGTCCCGATTTTCAGAAAAGAAATATTCTTACAGATACAGGATGAGAACAAGAAGGCGGTTGAGCAGAATGCAGACCGCGAAACTCTTGAAAATATTTTCAAAATGTGATTTTTTAGGGTTAACTTTTGGCATACTAATGCCGATAGCTTTATTGAAAAGTATTTTTATCTAAATTGTTAAGCAGGACAAGGACGCTCCGGCATCCGGAAAACACATGGAGGTGTTAATATGGGTATTGAAGTAATCGGAACACAGGGTTTTCAGCCTTCTGTGGAGCCTATCCCCGTTAGCAGCAATACATCTGCGCAGTCTGCGGCAGCAAACAGTGTGAATACTGTTGCACCTGTTACAAGCAAGGGTGGTTCAGACGGGTCGGTTAAGAATGAGAATGGCGAACAGCCCTCTGCTGATGAGATTAAGTCAGCTATCAATCAGGCAAACAGACGTGCAAAGTTTGGACATGCGAACGCAGAATTCTCATATCATGAGGAGACAAAGCGTATTTCAATCAAGATTGTTGATCAGGATACAAATGAAGTAATCCGTGAGATTCCCCCTGAGGAGACTCTTGATATGATCAGCAAAATGTGGGAACTTGCCGGTATTATCGTTGACGAAAAGAGATAATCCGCTGTCAGAAAGGTTGGTTGATTAATATGCCTATTAGAATGAGTGGTATGGTATCAAATCTTGATACCGATGCTATTATAAAAGAAATGATGTCTGCTCAGTCTCTTAAGAAGACTGCTATTGAGCAGAAGAAGACAAAGCTTGACTGGAAGAAGGAAAAGTGGGAAGAAATGAACACTAAGATTTATTCCATGTACACAGAAAAGCTTTCATCACTTAAGCTTCAGGGCTCATATCTCACAAAGAAGGCTACTTCTTCGAATGAGTCAAAGGCAAAGGCAACTGCTACATCAGCTGCAGCGGGTTCATATTCATTAAAGATTGACTCACTTGCTTCAGCGGAATTTGTAACCGGTGCCGATATTTCAGGTAAGGAACTGAAAGAATCCTCAAAGCTTATTGATGCAGGTATGGCAGCAGGCCAGACAATCAGCATCAGGACAGGCAAAGATTTCGACAAAACTACCGAGATTACTGTTGATGAGGATACCACGGTTAAGGACTTTATTCAGAAGCTGAAGGATGCTGGACTTAATGCAAGCTTTGACAGCAAGAACGGCCGTTTCTTCATCAGCGCAAAGGAAAGCGGTGTTGAGAACGGATTTTCAATCGAGTCAAATGTGACAGGTTCAGATGGTCTTGAGGCACTTGGGCTTGGCAATATCGACAGTGAACTCGCAGGTAAGGGTCAGGTAGCTGCTGACAAGAATCAGATGGCTATTGTAGGAGCAAAGGATGCCAGCATTGTGCTTAACGGTGCGGTTATCAGTTCCACATCAAATACAGTACAGGCTAACGGACTTACACTTGAACTGATCGGAACCACAGAGGATGCCATGAGCATTACCGTTGGTAATGATACAGATGCGGTATATGATAAGGTTAAGGATTTTGTAAAATCCTATAATGAGCTGCTTGATGAAATGACTACAAAGTACAATGCAGCTTCAGCCAGAAAGTATGCCATGCTGACAGACGATGAAAAAGAAGCAATGTCTGAGGATCAGGTTAAGCTTTGGGAGGACAAGATTAAGGATTCCCTGCTTCGTAATGACGATACATTGAATTCCCTGATTCAGACCTTCCGTTCTGCAATGCAGGAGGGAACAGAGGTAGACGGTGTAAAGTTCAGCCTTTCATCCTTCGGTATTGTTACCGGTAATTATACTGAGAACGGCAAGCTTCATATAAACGGCGATTCTGAGGATACTCAGTACAGTGATAAAACAAACCAGCTCCGTGATGCTCTTGAGAAGGATCCCGAGAAGGTCGGAAAGGCACTGTCGGATATCATGTCAAAGTTCTATAATACTTTGACAAAGAAGATGTCAGCCACATCTCTCAGCTCTGCACTTACATTATATAATGATAAGCAGATTAAGAGCCAGACAGATGAGTACGAGAAGCAGATTTCTTCCTGGGAAACAAGACTTACCGATATGGAGGACAGATATTACAAGCAGTTCTCAACTATGGAAAAGTATATGGCAGATCTGCAGTCAAAGCAGAGCCAGTTAAGCGGCATGCTTGGAATGTAAGCGGCCTGTGATATGATTATTTACTGCACCGTGTTAAGGCATGGTGCAGTTTTTTTATTTTAAAAATATTTGCAAAAAAGATTAATATTTTACCTAAAATGATATTAACTAATCCGTTTTCCTGTCCGATATATATAATGTAAGGAACACAGAGTGGTTCACAAAAGAGGAATAGAGCATCAGTAAAGGATGCGGAAAGAGGCGCGTATGACACCTAGTATGACAAACGTATATAAGAGTAATTCAATACAGACTGCATCACCTGCAGAGCTTACACTTATGCTTTATGATGGCGCTATCAAGTTTTGTAATATCGCACTTGGTGCACTTGAGAAGGAAGATAAACAGAAGGCCAATACAAATATTATCAAGGCTGAGAAGATAATCGTAGAGTTCCGTTGTACTCTGGATTTTAAATATCCTGTTGCAAAGGAGTTCGACAGAGTTTATGATTATATCTATAGACGTCTTGTTGAAGCTAACATCAAGAAGGATTCAGAAATCCTTGAAGATGCATTAAAGTACATCCGTGAGATGCGTGACACATGGAAGGAAGTCATGAGACTTAACCGTTCAAACGGCGGCACATCACAGATTAAGTATGTTATGGCAAATCAGCAGAGAGTTGTTTCTGAGTGAACAGAAGCAAAGCCGGATGACAGACGTTGATTATACGAAAGGACGCCGATAGCAGTTAGCTGACATTAGCCGGAGGGCATATCAGTTAATAGTGCAGAAGGGCACGGTAATCAAAATGAGAAATCCTCAGCAGCTTACGTATATTAATATAATGCTTGATACATTACGCAAAAAGAACATGCTTCTTGAGGCTTTGATGAGCGATACTGAAAAACAGGCAGCAATCCTTGAAGAAGAGTCACTTGACGTTAATGCATTTAATGAGACCATCAGCTCGAAGGAAGAGTCACTGAACGCACTCGCAAAGCTGGATGAAGGCTTCATGGAAATGTATGAGCGGGTCAATGAGACTCTTAAATCAAACGGTTCTGACTATGCAGATGAAATCATTCAGGCAAAGTCCCTGATCAAGGAGCAGATGGATGTTTCGGTAAGGCTTCAGGCATTAGAGGAAAAGAACAAAAACAAGCTGGCAATTCACCTGACGAACGGTAAGCAGAAGGTTAAAGACTTCAAAGTAAGCTCCAAAACAGCCGCTGCATACTACAAAAATATGACAAACAGGCATCAGCTTGGTGATTCATATTTCATGGATCAAAAAAAATAAAAAAATTTAAAAAAAGTTTCAAAAAGGGGTTAAGTATTCGGTTGAACCAACCGATATATATAATGTAAAGCAAAACACATTAAGCTTCAAACTTACCGGAGGGTTACCCCGGTACCGATTCAAAGGGAGTACGGCCCCGAGG